>DATNJC010000095.1:0-52285 GCA_035604115.1 Bryobacteraceae bacterium
TCGCAGCCGGTACAGGTAGTCCCGACACGCTTGCTCGGTGTCGAACCGAGCCTCGAAATCGGCCAGACTCCGGGGATACTCCTCCACAGCCGGCCATGCTACAGGTTGGGGCCACCTGAGTCAAGTAAATACCCCCTTTGATCCAATTGCCCCAACGGAACGCTCAGCCAAAGGCTGTTTTGGATCAAAACGTTAGCGTCTTCAATATCGCCTATCCGATAGTTTGCAGGAAGCCCCGCCGCCACTGGCGGGAAGGCTGTAACGTTCCTGTTGAGACTGCCGACCAAATCATCCCGGATCGCCTCCGAAACACGGTCATGCATCGTACGATCCGCCTGAATCATTTCTTTTTCTCCGGTTGGAGCACCGACAGCAAAGGCCCTTCGTTTCCTCGCCGTGTCGAAACCATTAAACATCCAACCAGAAAATACTGGCCTCCCAAGATTGTCGAAGTCTGTAAAGTGAGGATTCGTTGCCTTGAACCTCCGCAGCCCTATTTCCCAATCTGCTATGAACGAAGGAACCATCTGGCCGATCAGCCCTACGCAGTAGACGCTGAAGTTGTCCGAAGTGCACGGAACGATGTAGTAATCGGAAGAGTAAAAAGCAGCCCGGACAAGCGCCCCGAATGACGGGGCAGATCGATGATTACAAAGTCGAATGGAAACGCGTTTGCCGCTTCCGCCGCTGCGACGATCTTCTGAAGTGCCACGTATCGGCTAAGACCAGTACCAGTCAACAGATCGGCACCAACATTAAGCGAGTCGGCGTATACATTCAGCCAAAAGTCTCCAGCAATAAGGCTGACGTTAGAGCTGGTCTGCGGACCGGGATGGAGGAAGATCTCCTCCCCTCCGGTATTCTGGAGGAATCGCTGGAGGAATGATCTAATCGTCGTTCCATATGGAACATTCATTGTCGGCAGCGTTCGGACGAAGAGATCATCGCCGAGCATCGCTATCGATAGGCTACTGAGGATCAAAATCGATCAGTAGAACTTTCTTTCCACGTCTGCCAAGGGCATCCGCCAAATTCCAGCAGATCGTTGATTTTCCAACTCCGCCCTTGTTGTTGAATATCGAGATCAGTTTTGCCATGCCGTTTGACCACCGCTCCCCGCGAGTCATTGTACACCCCCGCAATGGGCGGACGCTTTCGGTCCGAACGAGGGACACAGATTTAGCGCACTACCGAACCTCGAGCGTCTTCGCACCTGCGCTCCTGGCGCCAATCCGCTACATTGGGGGTTCGAATGCGGCAGCTGTCCACATCGGCCAAAGTTATTCACGTCGCACTCGTCCTGATGGCTGGGCTGCCTTCGTTTGCCACGGCGCCCGCGTGGATGTCGAACAGCGGCATTCTGAGGGACGCCCAGGGAAACGCCTACGTCGTAGGGTCGGTGACCCAAGACATAGTGCCGGTTACGCCGGGCGCCTTTCAGACTAAGTTCAACGGCGGTACCTGTGGAATCACGTACGCGATTCCCCATGGGCCAGGGAGCCCGATCCCTTGCTCCCATGGCTTCGCTGCAAAAATCTCGGCCGACGGATCGAAGTTGCTGTATGCAACTTACATCCAGGGAAGCCAGAACGACTTCGCTCATCCCGTCGGCGTTGACTCCTCGGGAACCTTATTCCTCCGCATAGACACCTCCTCCACGGATTTCCCCGCTACAGCTTCTATCTCCGGGTTGCCGCCTTCGGGGAATGCAGGTACCTTCATACTCGCGTTGTCGCCGGACGGCCAGCGGCTACTCTTCTGTGACGGATTCGGTTTTCCCGGGTATCAAGGTCCCACCACCGCCAGAACTGAGCTCATGCCTGACGGGAACTTGGTGTTCTTCGGCACGACCGACGGAACGGCGTTTCACACCACGCCAGGAGCGTACCTGAGCGCCCGTCCTAACGCAAGTCTGGACGGGTTCGTTCTGGAGTGGGACCCGCAGACGAATACCATCGTCCGCTCCACTCTAATCGGAGGATCGGATCAGGATCTGCTAACCGGCCTGGCGATGGACGCCGCTGGTAACGTGTATGTCACTGGCTACACGATTTCGAAGGATTTCCCCGTCACGCCGGGAGCATTCTACAGTCCGGGCACACCCGAGGCACGTGTGAATGTCTTCGTGGCCAAGCTCGATGCCGATCTTTCCACTCTCGATTTTGCGTTGCTGTTTGGCGGGAGCTACCACCCGATACCCAATGCCATCGCGCTGGATTCTTCGGGGAATGTGTACATCGACGGATGGGGCTCCCCAGACTTGCCGGTCAACCCGGGAGCGTTCGAGACATCCTTCGAGCCATCGTTAGCGGACGGATTCCTGGCAAAGTTCGACGGAAACAATGGCGCCCGGATCTACCTCACCTACCTGGCTGACGGCCACGCTGGAATCCCCGGCGCCTTGGCCGCGGCCTCCGACGGCTCCGTCTGGGTCGCTGGTAAGAGCGCCTACGGCGGTGTGCTCAACACACCCGACGCGCTGGAGCCGAGCCTCTCCAACATTTATCTAACGCCTCCATATTTGAAGCACATTTCCGCCGACGGTAGCCCGCAACTTTACGGAACCTATTTGGCCGAATTCTTGGCCCTCGCAGCCCCAGGCGTGGCACTCGTATCCGACTCCGTAAATTTCTTCCAAATTCATGACTTCAACATTCCATCGCCGGCTCCGAAACCGCCTCTGATCACCTCCGTTGTGAATGCCGCTAGCATGAGCCAGCCAGGTTACATCGCTCCTGGAGAAATCCTGTTCATATTTGGCGTCTCGATCGGGCCCGATCAGCCGGTGGGGTTCGAATTCGATTCCGCCGGACGCGTGTCGTCGAACCTTGTTGGGTTTCAAGTGCTCATCGACGGGACAGCCGCGCCGATTCTATTCGCCTCCAAGAATCAGATCAACGTGGTGTCGCCGTTTTCGTTGTCAATGGAAGCTTCCGGGTCGATCTTTGCGATTGATGCTGCCGTGCAGGTGCACAATCCCGGCAGCTCCACGCCCTTAATGCTGACCACAACAAAAGTGGCTTCCTTGCCTGGAATCTTTGCGTCGGAAAGCGGAGCAGGTCTCATCTTGAATGAGGATGCAACGACGAATGGACGCGATAATCCAGCAACGCAGGGCTCGACGATCTCGTTGTTTGTCACCGGACTCGGCCCCCTGACACCAGCGCCGGTCGACGGAACAATCGCGCCTGCGGCGACATCAAAACCGGCTTTGCCAATCCAGGTTTTCCTGGGACACGAGCCTACAGATCCGTACACACAACTGGACAGCGCCAACGTCCAATATGCCGGCGATGCTCCCGATCAGGTCGAGGGAGTGCAGCAGATCAACGTGCAGCTTCCTGCCGGTGCGCTTTTTAGCCGTCTGTACATCAAGGCGGGCTCGGGCGTCTCCAACGCCGTCGTGTTCTCCGAGCAATAGTCGGCGGCGCTGGGCTACACCTACCGCGCGCCCAGGCGTTTGGTGTTCTCGACATACAGATCGCAGAACGGACGCCGCAGAGCTTCGCGTGCGACCGGTCCGTTATCGGTGAACTCCATGTACCCGCGCGCCGAGGCGTCGTATTTCGGCCATCGCGGCAGCGACGACTGCGGCGGGCTGGGCGCTCCGGTCTTGGCGAAGTTGGTCCAATACTCTTCGATGGCCGCCGATAACGCCCGGTCCGCGTCTTTATAGCGCGCATTCGGGCCGTCAGCCGGACCCAGGTTCCCGAACACGTAGGGAACCTCCGCGCCGTGGGTCGCGCCCAAGGCTTCCCTGCCCGGCGCTGGGCGATCGAACTGGTATTCGAAGCCTGCGTTCCCGGCCGCCACATGCCAGTTCAACTGCGCCACCACCGGGCACCGGTACATCGTGTCCACCACCCATTGCGCAGCCTGGCCGCCGTAGAGCGGGTCCGCCGTATCGGCGCCGCCCAACCCGTAGAGCGTGCCCGCGCGCGGGGCGAGCGGCCCGTACATGGAGCTCGCGGCTGCGGTCAGATCCGCCGCGGTAACTTGCGGCGGTGTCCGCTCCCGTGAATTGTTTCCGATCAACAGCGGCACCCTGAGCTCCTTTCCGGTGACGAACACTTCAGCGGGCGGCTTGGGAATTACGTAGCCGTCCACCACGATTCCGTTCGCGGGTCCGATACTCATCTGCGGCGCGGCCACCGGCTTCAGCAACTCGGCCGTAGGCAACCCCCGCAGATATTTCAAGCTTCCCGGCACGGGAGCGTTCAGCGACGCGGCCAGCGCTTCTCCGCGCTGCTCGGCTTCGAGCAGCAGAGGCGCGTCGGAATAGGTGACGGGCCCCGCCTTCACTTTCATCAGCACGCCCAGCGCGGTCATGTTCATGGTGGCCGCGTCGGGATTGCGTGTGACCGTCCCGCTCTCCGCAATGACGCGCTGAAACAGGGTCGCGGCCAGCGGCGAGGTCATCAGCACATTGGCATCGACGGCGCCGGCCGACTGCCCGAACACCGTCACGTTCCCCGGGTCGCCTCCAAAACGCGCGATGTTGTCGTGCACCCACTTGAGCGCCGCGATCTGATCCATCAGCCCATAGTTGCCGGAGGCGTGATTCTGCGACTCGCGCGTCAGCTCGGGATGCGAGAAGAACCCGAAAATCGTCAGGCGGTAGTTGGCCGTCACCACCACCACGCCGTGCCGCGCCAGGCTCTCGCCATCGAAATTCGCGCCGGAGGCGGTGCCGCCATAGTTGCCGCCGCCGTGGATCCAGAACATCACCGGCTTCCTGGAATTGGTCGCGCTCGGGGGCCAGTCCGGAGTCCAGACGTTCAGGTACAGGCAGTCTTCGCTGCTCGACTCCATCATTTTGCCGCCGCTGTTCTGGGCGCACGGAGCGCTGAAGGCCGTGGCGTCGCGCACGCCGGCCCAGGCTTTGGCGGCCTGCGGACCGCGCCAGCGCAAATCGCCCACCGGAGGCTGCGCAAACGGGATGCCTTTGAAGGCCGCTCCGGTGCGGTCGAGAGCCGCGCCGCGAAGTTGGCCGGCGGTCAGCGTGACACTGGGCGGGTCCGCGGCGAACGCCGGAAGGGCGGCGAGGGCGATAGTCAGCAGAATGCGCATTCGAGTGTTCCTCCGCTGCGTCCGATTGTACCGCCGTGTGCGTCGCGGAGTCACGGCACGGGTCTCCTCTAATTCGTTACGCTTGACGGAACGCATAACGATCGATATCCTGGTGAATGATCGTCAGCTATCGAGACAAGCGCACTAGAGATTTCGCCGCCGGAGAGCGCGTGAAAGTCTTCTCTGGGATCGAACGCTCGGCGCGCTTGAAGCTGGATCGGCTGGAGGCGGCTGCGGCGCTCAGGGACCTTGCGGCTTTGCCCGGGAATCGCTTTGAAGCTCTGACCGGTGATCGTAAAGGACAGTACAGCATCCGGGTGAACGACCAATGGAGGATCTGTTTTGAGTGGCCAAACCGTGCTCTGGGACCGGCGAACGTGGAGCTCGTCGACTATCACTAGGAGAACGCCATGACCGTGATTCACCCCGGGGAACACTTGGCCGAGGAACTGAAAGAACTCCGGATGAGCGCCGCCGAGCTGGCGCGCAAGCTGGGTGTGCCGACCAACCGCGTCACGAGCATCTTGAACGGGCAGCGCTCCATCACCGGAGACACGGCTTTGCGTCTGGCCCATTTCTTTGGCACGAGCGCAGAGTTCTGGCTTAGTCTGCAAAGTCTCTACGACCTGCGCGTGGCTCAAAAGAAAGTCGGAAAGTCCATACGGGTGCTTCCAACGCTGAAGCACTCAAATCGCGTTTCCGTGTGAGCTGAGTCTGATCCCGAACTTCGGCGTGCAGCATCGTCGGGGTTACGCCGATAATCTACTGAAGCATAGGCGCGAACTCAAATGAGATGCCCGTCCTGTAAACTCGAGAACCCGCCCTCTGCGCTTTACTGCGATTGCGGACACGAGTTCGTTTCAGGCAGCAGGCCGGCGGGAACGCCAGTGAGCCCGCCACACCCACGCTTCTTTAGTCGGCCCAGTAAGGGAAATTGGATTCTGATGGCTTGTGCGGCGCTGTCGAGCAACTTTGTATGGATCGCCGCTGTTTCTCTCGTCCTCCGGGGCAGCCCACTGGCGGCCATCGTAGCTATTCCCGGAATGTTGATCTTTCTTCCGCTCTCTTCCCTTTTCCAACATCTGCCTTTGCCTAAAGCTTGGGCCGACACCGTGGCTTTCGCCGCGCCAAATGCGATCGCATCCGCGCTGCTCACATACTTCATTGTCTGCGCGGTCAAGTACAGCCGCGCGATTTCGAGAAAGCCGGTGAATTCCCGCTAAAACCCGCCGCGGGGACGATACCCGGGGCGGACTTGCACGCGATACTTCTTGCCCACGTCCGAGACGACTTCGACTGCAATCTTGCGGAAGCCCTCGTTGGGATTGGGTTGCGGATAGTACGTCACGGTGTAGGAGTTGCCCAGATCTTCGCGGATGGCCTCGAACGCTTCTACCTGCTTCTGCCAGGTCTTGGCGTAGTACGACTTGCCGCCCGTGCGCGACGCGATGCGTTTGAACACGTTCGATGAGATGGGGTCTTTGCTCACGTCGTTGGTCGAGATGACGTAGATCGGAATCCCCTCGTCCTCGGCCACGGCGCGCACGTCGTCGGGCGCGACCATGCTCGCGTTATCCGGGCCATTGGAGAACACGATCACCACTTTGCGGCCGGGGACTTTGGCGGCATCGCGCAGCGTCAGGAGCAGGCAGTTGTAGAGCGCGGAATCGTCGCCCGCCACGGCGTTGCGCAATCCGAAGATGGCCTGGTTGCGTTCCTTGGTCAACGGCGCGGCGCGCGACAGATTGCGGCTGTACGTGTAGACGGCCACCGAGTCGGCGCGGTCCAGTCCGCGGATGAAATCGGCGATGGCGTCGGAGGCGTAGACGAAGCCGCGGTACATGTAATTGCTGGTGTCGAACAATACGAACACGTTGGTGCCTACGAAGGCATCCGACGAGCGCACGGCGTCCGGGTTGGCCGGATTGGCCCCGTCGATCACGATGGTTTGCGTTGTGCCGTCGGGGTTGATCTGCACGGGAGGCTTGTTGCCTTCCGAAAAGCTGTTGAGCTTCTGCGGAATGGTGTCTTCGAGAATCCGGAAATCTTTGGGCTTGAGTCCGTTGACATATTTGCCCTTGCTATCGGTGATGGTGAAGCTGAGCACCACCATGTCCACCTTGACGCGGAAGGTGGGGCGGTCCTGCGCAGCGGCCAGGGCCACCAGAATGAGAACGCCTACCGTGGTGCGAAGCAACGCGGGTTTATGCATGCCGTTCCTTTCCTCCGATCCGATTCGCGGGCTGAAACCCGGCAGCAGACTGAAGTCTGCACTACTTCAATTCACTGCCTGGGCCTGCTGCTTTCTGGCGTTCTGACGGACATCTTCGCCCACCAGACGCAGCGAGCGCAACAGCGCCGGCCAGTCCTCCAGATGGGTGGCGAAAATCCGCTCCACCGTCTGCTGCGTCCATTCCGGAACCAGCACGTTCAACTCGGACGGCGACGCGTGAATCTCATCGGCCAGCGCGCCGTAGTACAGCAGATTCGATTCCCAGCTTTCCGCCAGAATGCGGCTGGAGTAACCCATCAAGGTCGGGAACGTTCGCAGGTTGAGCAACTCGGGCTGATATGAGTTGGCCAGCGTCGGCTTGGGTGTGCCGAAGACGCGCGATATGGCGTTCTGGCTCAGGGCGTCCGGCGAATCGGCGGCCATGCGGCGGATGCCGTCCGCCAGCGGCGACTCGCGATCCGCGGCCGACAGGCTGACGGCCACCCAATATAGCTCCGACGGCAGAACGTTTTCGATGGCTCCCCGCACGTCGGCGGAGTCGAGCAACAGTTCGACCTTCTTTACACGGACGGGCGGCGCATAACGGCTGAGCGCGTCGAGCACCTGCGCCCGCCGCGCGCTATCGAGCGCGCTCTCGGCCAGCAGCGACTCTCCGTAGGCCATATGCAATCCTACCCAGTGCAGTTGCGACGGCACGACGTTCCACCAGCGCGGAATCACCGCGGTCTGGATAATCTGCGGCACCAGGTCGCCCCAGATGAGGGCCTGCTGGCGCGTGGGAATCAGGAAGTTCTGCTCGGCTTCGGCCAACGCGTACGGCAGCGATGCCAGCGACCCGACCAAGCGCCCGCCGGCGTTGGCGGGCCATCCGGTGCCGAACACTGTGGTTTCCTTCCAGGTGTGGTCGGCGCCTTGGATGCCGATGAAATCGTGGCTGCGCACGAACAGAGGATTGGTGTGCAAGACCTGCGCTCCGGGCGGCGCGTAGTGGATGTAGTTGAAGCCGACCAAGGTGTCGCGCAGGAATGGCGCGAGCTGGCCGCGCAGTTCCTTGAGCTTGTTGGCGTCGTTGGCGCTCTTGTCGATCGAAGCGCGCAAGTTCATTTTGCGCTGCTGGTCCAGGTGGCGTTCGGTCCAATAGCCGAAGGCCATGGAGTTTTTCTCGGTGCCGGTCATGGCGCTGCGGGGCAACTGGATTTCGGAGATGCGCGTGGCCAGGCGGCCGGTCAACACGGTGTTGAGCTTCTCGCCTTTGTTGACGCTGTCGAGATTGTCGGCCAGATCGAACAGATCCTTCAAAGACACCAGCCGCTGGCTCTCGAAGATGCGGATCATGTCCTCGATCACGCGCTCGTGGGCGATGGAGTTGTTGTCCGTGGTCCCAGTGCCAGCGAGGAGATCGATCATGCGGTCCTGCGGGGATGCATTGGCCGCCGTGCCAGTAGCCTTGAGCAGAGTCCGGACGCCGGACTGGCCGCCGTCGAACACCTCGCGCTCATTCTGGATCTTGGCGAACGGCGCCAGAATATCGGCCAGGGCCGCATCCGCTTGGGTGGACGGAATCGATCCCTGACGCGTGAAGCTTTGCCACAATCCCACCAGCGCCTGCACTGTGCCGGCGGTATCGGCCTTGAGACCCAAGTCATGCAGCGAGCTGGTGGCGTGCGACACGTCCATGAACGCCAGGATGGTCTTGTCGGAGAGCATGGGCGACTCCGCGAAGAGCGGATACTGCGCGCTCATGGTGCGGTATTCCCGCGCCAGGCGATCCATGGTGTTGGATTCGAGCGGACGTGCGCGGTTGCGGTCGATATCGCTCAGCGCCATGAAGATCTTGAGCGGCTCATTCTCCACCACCTTGCGAGCCAGGCCGAAGAGCGCTTCGAGCACGTCCTCGCCGTCCTTCCATCCGCCGGCGGCGCGGGTGAGCTTGGCGTCGTACTTGCCCTGCGGATGATTGGCGAACAGATTCTTCCACACGTCCAGACCGCCGGGCAGATGCGGTTTGCCGTCGGCGTCGATATGCAGGCGCGTGGTCAGCAGCAGCATGTCGGTATTGGAGCGGAACACGGGCCGCGCCGGGCCGGGACTGGTGACCTTCCCGCGAATCGCCAGGTAGAAGCGCTTCAGGCGTTCGGGGTCGGTGAGGTAATCGCGAACCGGACCCTGAATGCGAGCCAGAGCGTCGTAGTAGCTGGCGAGCCAGCCGTCGTCGCGGCTGATCAAGCGTTCGAAGAACTGCGGGCCGCGGGCGGGATCGAGGTTTCCAGCCAGCTCGGCCCAAGTCTTTTCCGCGCGCGCGCCGCCCGGCACGACGGCCTTGCCTTCGCGGATTTCAAACATTCCTCCGAAGAAGTCCAGAACGTGCGCGTAGATTTTGAGGCGCGGCGCGGGAACCGCCTTGCGCAGGGCGTCGGCGGTTTCCGGATCGAGCTTGGACAGGCCCAGATACAGGCGGCACAAAGAGGGATCGGAGATGAAGTAGTCGATGAACTCGCCCATCGTTTTGTCTTTCGCCGACTGCCAGTACTCCACGCCATACAGGATCGGCAGGCGCGTGGGGTGATAGTCGAGCGTGAAGGGGCGATTGGTGCGCAGGGCTTGCTCCAGTTCCGCCAGGGGGAAACCGGAATCGGTGGTGAGGAAGGCGCGCGAGGCGTTGACGGTTTCGAGCACCACATCCGAGCCGCAGCCGCCGCGCATGCGGTAGCCGATGACGCGGAGCAGGTCGCCCGTGGCGGTGGACTCGCAGGTGTCGATCTGGATGATCTTGCTCGCGCCGGAGAGTTTCTCGAGCTCGCGCGCCTGCGAGAGGTAGCGGACTACCAGCTTCAGATACTCGGTTTGTTCCAGGGCTTCGTTGGAATTGGCGGCTTGGTAGCCGTTGGTGACGATGTTGCGCGCTAGCGCGGGCAGTACGTCGTCCGGTGGAAGGTCGGTGGATAACGCAGCCATGCGGGCGAACGAGCGGACGGGCCCGGGGATCTCAATGTACGTCTGCGCAGCCGCGGCGGACTGGCGGGGCAGCGATAGCCCGGTTCCGCCCTCCGAGGTGAAATCATTCAAGGCGCGCGTGGCTGCATCGCGGTCGCCTGCTTCCAGGTCGAGAATCGCCAGACGGCGGGCGACGGCAGCCCGTTGTTCGCGCGGAGCCGCGGTGCGATCGAGCGCTGCCGCCAGCTTCTCGTAAGCTTGGCGAGCGGCGGGATCGTGCTCGCGCTCAAGAAACTCGGCCCAAGCGCGCAGGACGGCGGGCGTCGCAGTGGCGGATGCGGCCGCGTCCTTGAGACGTTCCTGGGCTTGACCGGCTTCGCCCCGGCTTTCCAAGCGCCACGCGTCGGCGGCTAAATCCTGGCATCGCGCGGGCAGGCCGGAGCCGGCGGCGAACATCAGCAAGGCGAGCGCGCCCGTCACGTTTCCCCGGCTGGACCGTTGTCCGCGTTCCTTAGAGAGTGGCATGTGCAGCTTCTCCCTCCCCTCGTGGATTCTACTCTATCACTACCTTGCGCACTTCGCGGCACTGGCCGTGCGCGCTGCGAATTCACCGCCGGATCAATCGAGCTAAGACTCTGGCGAGTCTAGTCGCAGAACAATCGTAGAACGGGGACAAGGTTTTCCACTGAAGGAATGATCCGGGCTGGACTCGCGACGTTTCAGTGATAGACTGCGATTTAGGCTCAAATGAAGGTTCGATTTCGCTTTCGGGAGGGTCGTCGTGTAACTCGGCGGCGCGGGAAGAACCGCCGTCTCGCCGCAGCCGTCGGAGCTCTGCTCATTCCCATCGCACTGATGGCCTACGTGTTGAGTCTGTGGCGGCTGGCCTCGGATCTGGGCATGGCGGGCGAATTTCCGATCTCCGGGCTATTTTCGCATTGGCAAGTGTGGCTGGGCGTGGCGTTCGGCCTGAGCTTCGCGGCGTCCGCGCTGAACCGATACGGACGCGGCGGAGAACTGGAAGAGTCGCGCGTGCGGACGCCGTTTCTTCACCAGATGCCCCATCAGATGTCGGATCGGGAACCGGCCAGGGCCGCGCGGCGGAAAGCCGGTTCGGCGTCGTAACCGCTACCTCGGTCCGGCCCGCAGACCGGCCACCTCAGCGGTCGTAAGCGGACGATATTTCCCGATTTCCAAGCCACCGATTTCAATCCGTCCGATGCGGGTGCGGACCAGCTTCAGCACCTTCGCGTCGAGAGCCTCCACCATGCGCCGCACTTGCCGGTTTCGGCCTTCAGTGATGGTGATCTCAAAGTGAGTGTACTTTCCGGAATCCCGGACGCGCGTAACTCCAGCGGGGCGCGTGGGCCCGTCCGCCAACGCGATGCCGTTGCGCAGGCGATCCAGTTGCTCGTCGCTGAGAAGCATCGACGACTTCACCAGATACGTTTTGGGCACATGCGATTCCGGAGAGGTGATGGTATCTCCGAAGGCCGTATCGTTGGTCAGGATCAGGAGGCCGCTGGTGTCCAGGTCGAGACGCCCCGCGGGGAACACCCACTCGTTCACATCGGAAATCAGATCGTAAATGGTGGGCCGGCCCTCGGTGTCTTTGAAGGTCGTCAGGTAGCCCTTGGGTTTGTACAACAGCAGGTAGAGCTTGCGGGCGGGCCGGAGCGGGCGGCCGTCGAAGGTGACGCGCTGGTGCGCCGGATCGATCCAGGTATCCGGCGTCGTGATCGTTTTGCCGTCCACTTTTACGCGCCCGTCCGAAATCCAGCGGCGCGCGTCGGTGCGCGATCCGGCTCCGGCGCGGGACAACACGCGGTCGAGAGTCCTCTTGCCGTGGGTTTTACTGACGGCGTTCTTGCGGAGCGGGGGCGGCACTTCTTATGATCGTACGGCGTGCCGAAGCGGAGACTGAAGTCTCCGTTGCAGGCTGAAGCCCGCTCCACGCCTGGAGAGTCATGATTGAGTGCGTTCCCAATTTCTCGGAGGGGCGGGATGCCGCTACCGTGGGCGCGATTGTGGACGCAATCGCTTCCGCGCCGGGCGTGCTCGTGCTGGGCGCGGAATCGGACCGGGATCACAACCGCAGCGTGGTGACGTTCGCCGGACCCGCCAGCGCGGTGATGGAAGGCGCGGTTCGCGGCGCGGGGCAGGCGGCGGCGCTGATTCGCCTCGACCAGCATCAGGGTGTGCATCCGCGCGTGGGGGCGGCGGATGTGATTCCGTTCGTGCCGCTCGAGGGTTCAACGATCGAAGATTGCGTTGCCGCCGCGCACCAGGCTGGTGAGGAGATCTGGAGGCGCTACGGCGTACCCGTGTATTTTTACGAAGCCGCGGCACGGCGGCCGGAACGAAAACGGCTCGAAAGAGTGCGGCGGCCGGGCTTCGATGGGGCTCTTCCGGATGTTGGCGATATCGCCGCGCATCCCACCGCGGGCGCGTCCTGCGTGGGTGCGCGCGGATTCCTGATCGCCTACAACGTGGATCTGGCGGGCTCCGACGCGGCGGTCGCGCAGAGCATTGCGCGGCGGATTCGCGAGTCCTCCGGAGGATTTCGCTTCGTCAAGGCCATGGGCCTGTATCTCCAATCGCGCGGCTCCGCGCAGGTTTCCATGAATCTGACGAATTTCGCGGAAACGCCGCTCGATGAGGTTTATGAAACCATCCGCGCCGCGGCCCAGGAGCATGGCACGCACGTCATCGGCGGTGAACTGATCGGTTTCATTCCGCGCCGCGCGTACCAGGCGGCTCCTCGATTTTTCGAGAACGCCGCGAACTTCAATCTTACGCGGATCGTCGAGGAGCGCATCGCTCAGTTGGTACGATGAATTGAGCATGCTCGTTTCGATCGACCAAACTCCGCAACGCCCGAAATGGCTGCGCGCCCCGGCTCCTGTAGGCGAGAACTACAGCCAACTGAAGCGCCTGGTGCAGGACCTGAAACTCCACACGGTATGCGAGAGCGCGGCCTGCCCCAACATCGGCGAGTGCTGGAATCGCCGCAGCGCCACCTTCATGATCCTGGGCAACGTGTGCACGCGCCGCTGCGGATTCTGCGCGGTGCAAAAAGGCGGACCGCTGCCGGTGGATTACGACGAGCCGCGCCGCGTCGCCGAGGCCTGCGCCGCACTGGGACTCAAATTCGCCGTCATCACCAGCGTCAATCGCGACGACCGCAAGGACGGCGGGGCGGAACTGTTCGCGCTCACCCTCCGCGCCATACGTGAGCGCCTGCCGGGGTGCGGTGTCGAAGTATTAGTACCGGATTTTCAAGGCTCGCATGCGGCCATGGACACGGTGCTCGAAGCCGCGCCGGACGTGTTGAATCACAATACCGAGACGGTGCCGCGGTTGTATCGCCAGGTCCGTTTGGGCGCGCGTTATGAGCGCTCGCTGGACATGTTGGCGTACGTGAAACACACGCGGCCGCAGACGCCCACTAAGAGCGGGCTGATGCTTGGCCTGGGTGAAACTATCGACGAAGTGCTAACGGTGATGCGGGATCTACGCGCGGCCAACGTCGACGTCCTGACGCTGGGCCAGTACCTGCGTCCGTCGCCCAAGCATCTGCCCATCCTGCGCTACGTGACGCTCGATGAATTCGCGGACCTGAAACGCGCGGGCTACGAGATGGGCTTCCGGCATGTGGAAAGTGGCCCGCTGGTGCGAAGCTCGTATCATGCCGCGGATGCCGTGGCCTAGCGTCGCGGGGGAACTTCCGTCTGGTGTTCTGCGTATTAGGATGAAGGAGCCGGAAATGATTGCCTTCCTGCTGTGGTGCATTCTGTTCGTCCTGTGCTGGCCGCTGGCCCTCGCCGCGCTGTTCCTTTATCCCATCGTGTGGCTGCTTCTGCTGCCCTTCCGCATCGTCGGGATCGCCGTCGGTGGCGTACTCGAACTGATCTGGGCTCTGGTGACTCTGCCGTTGACACTGGGCCGCCGCCTGTCTCGGGTGTAGATGGCGGCGCCGCGCCTGCGACCCGCGGAGTGGCTGGCCATCGCTTATTTTGTCTACGTCGCTGGGCTCGCGTCCTTCTTCCCTGCCGCCCGGGGCCGCGCCTGGCAGGCTTGGTTGCTTGCGGCGACCGTCGCCGGGACCTGGGCATGGCTTTCGCGGCATCACGGCGCCGGCGCGCGGATTGCCCGCGATTGGCTCCCGCTGCTGTTCACTTTGGCGGCATATCGCCAGATGGACTGGTTCACGCCTGCGTTGGCGGATCATCACCTCGACTTGACGTTTGTGGGCTGGGACCGCTGGCTGCTCGATCGCGGCCTGCGCGCCGGGATCGAAAGCGCGGGTCGGCTTGTGCCCGGCATTCTCGAAGCCTGTTACTTGACGGTGTACGCCGTCGCTCCGGTCGCCCTGTGGGCGCTGCTGAAGCACGGCGGGCGCGACCGCATCGGGAGGTGGTGGCTCGTGTATCTGGCCGGAACGCTGGGAGCCTACGCGCTGTTGCCGTGGTTCCCCTCGCAACCTCCGCGCACGGCGTTCGCGGGCCAGAACCTGCCCCAAGTGACGACCTGGTTGCGCCAAGTGAACCTGAGGATCCTCGGTGGCTACGGCATCCATTCGAGTGTGTTTCCCAGCGCGCACGTGTCCTCGGTCTTCTCGGCGGCGTGGGGATTGCGAGCCGTGGTCCCGGAGCGGCCAGCGCTCGGCCGCTGGATGGCGATCTACGGATGCGGAGTCGCGTTGGCCACCGTGTACGGGCGTTATCACTACGCGGCGGACGTGGTCGCGGGCTTCGCAGTAAGCTTCGCCGGCGTCGCGGCGCTGCGGCTCTGGCCAGCCAAAGGAACCCGAGCCGGGGGCTGCTCCCCTAAGAGTGCGCCGGATTGACTGGAGCGCTGCGCAAGGGAAAATCTACGACGATAACCTTCCCGCTGGATATCGCTTTTACGGCATGAGGCGTGTTGGAGGGAACGATTCCGACGTAGCCTGGAACCAAGCGTCGCGTAACTCCGGCAATCGTGATCTCCAGTTCGCCCTCGGTGACTTCGTAAACCTCTTCCTGCGGGTGGAAATGCTCATGGATCGATGCGCCGGCGTCGAATTCGTAGTGCGCGAAGGTCATGCTGGGGGAATCGAAGTAGCGGCCTCTCCAGCCTGGTAGACGCTCGATGGCCGGTAGTTTGGTGGTATCGATGAAGGTCATGTCTGGTCCTCGGCGCTTCGTTTCGATTCTACTTCAAAGGGGGACGGCGCCGGCTCGAAAGCCGGCGGCAGGCTGACAGCAGCCCCGCCGCCCCCGGACCTCGCCCTGCAAGCCTGCGCTACAATCGCTGGATTGGAGCGCACACGCGAGAGTCCGCTGTGTGCGCGCAAGACATCGAATGAACATTTCCGTAAAGAGCGAGTACGCTCTGGCCGCGATTCTGGATTTGGCGATGCAGCCGGACGGCGAGCCGGTGAAGATCGCCGACATCGCCCGGCGCCAGCGCATCCCGCAGAAGTTTCTGGAATTGATTCTTTCCAGCCTGAAGCAAGGTGGATTCGTGGAGTCCCGGCGCGGGGCCGAGGGAGGCTATCGTCTGGCGCGTCCGGCGTCGCAAATCAACGTCGCCGAGGTGTTGCGTTTCTCAGAGGCGACCAAGAAATCCAAGCGCAAAGCCCCCGACGCGTTCACCGATATGTGGACCCAGGTGGACGACGTCGTCAGCGCGATCCTGGATCACACCACGTTTGCGGACCTGGCCCGGCGCTGGAGCGAGACGCAGTCGCGCTACGTCCCGAACTGGCAGATCTGAGCGGTCAGTGAAAAATGACATGATTTTTTCCGATAACTCCTTCAGCATCGGCCGCACTCCTGTAGTGAAGCTGAACCGCGTCACCGATGGCGCGCCCGTTACGATGCTGGCCAAGATCGAGGGGCGCAATCCGGGCTACTCGGTGAAGTGCCGCATCGGAGCGAACATGATCTGGGATGCCGAGCGGCGCGGCGTGCTTAAGCCGGGCAAGGAATTGATCGAGCCCACCAGCGGCAACACCGGCATCGCCCTGGCCTTCGTGGCCGCGGCGCGCGGTTACCAGATCACGCTGCTGATGCCGGAGACGATGTCGCTCGAGCGCAGGAAGGTCCTGCGGGCGCTGGGCGCGCGGCTGATTCTTACCGACGGTTCGCTGGGCATGGGAGCTTCCATCGAGCGCGCCGAGCAGATCGTGGCCGAAGATCCCGGCCGCTTCGTGCTGTTGCAGCAGTTCCGCAATCCCGCCAATCCCGAGATTCATTTCAAAACCACCGGTCCGGAAATTTGGGTGGACACCGGCGGCAAGGTCGACGTCCTGGTGGCCGGTATTGGTACCGGCGGCACCATCACCGGCATTTCGCGCTACTTCAAACTCGAAAAGAAGAAGCGCATCGTGTCGATCGGCGTGGAGCCCGAGGGCAGCCCGATCATCACGCAAACCCTGGCCGGCGAGCCGCTCGAGCCCGGGCCGCACGGCATTCAGGGCATCGGCGCGGGATTCATTCCGGAGACGCTGGATCTGAAAATGGTCGATCGCGTCGAACTCGCCGGCGACGACGAGTCCATCGATATGGCGCGGCGCTTGTCGCGCGAAGAAGGGATTTTGTCCGGAATCTCCTGCGGGGCGGCCGTGGCCGCGGCGGTGCGCGTCGCGAAAGAACCGGAGATGAAGGGCAAGACCTTCGTCGTCATTCTGCCGGACTCCGGCGAGCGCTATCTGAGCTCGGTGCTGTTCGACGGGATTGAGTGAGGACAGAAGAAAAGCGGGCGCTTCTTTTGGGTGAAAAGGGGTGAGAGCGCCCGCTGTCGTAACGGGGATTTAGTTATTTGTAGAAACGCTAACGCCGTCGCAGAGGTTACCGCGCCGTAAAAAAATTCCGGCCTTTCTTGCGGCGTCCTGCAGATTGTTCGGAACACCTATGGAGAGCCGCCCGCGCGTCGTCAAATCGTGGTCGAACGGCATACTGGTCTCCGCCGTCGCCGGGTTCGTCGAAACGTTTCCTGAGTCGCTGCTACTCCTACCCAACCGGATGGCAGGCGAAGAAATGGCACACCATCTTGCCGCCTCCGCCGGTGTGCATGCGATCACGCTGGTCGAGCTTGCGGCGGAGTTGGCGCGTCCGGCCATGGCCACCCGCGGTCTGGGTCCGCTGAGCCGTTTGGGGCGCGAAGCAGTGGCGGCGAGAGTCATCCATGCGGCGGATTCCGAGCGCGAGCTCAAGTATTTCGGGCCAGTGGCGAAGTCGCCAGGATTCGCACGCGCCTTGGCTCGCACCGTATCGGAACTGCGGCTGGCGGGCGTCCGTCCCGCGAGCCTGTCCGGCACATCCGCATCGGCGGATGATTTGAGCCGCTTGTTACGGCGCTATGAAGACGAGTTGCTCGAGCGGCGTCTGGTGGATCTGGCGGACGTACTTGCGCTGGCGGCCGAGGCCGCGCATGAATCCCGGCACCGGTTGCTGGATCTGCCCGTGGCGATGCTCGATGCGTCACTCGACACGCCCGCGCACCGCGAATTGGCGCGGGCGGTGACTGCGCACGCGCCGCACGTTCTGGCCGCCGTGCCGGCCACTGATACTTACGCCGAGCAGATTCTCGGCGTGCCCGCGGAGGATCTGGACCCAGCCGCGCTCCGGAATTCGCTGGAACATATGCGCCGGTTCTTGTTTTCCCCGCTGGCCCCCGAAGCCGCGCCGGAGGACGGCCGTTTTCAAATGTTCTCCGCCCCGGGCGAAGGGCTGGAAGCGGTCGAGATCGCGCGCCGCATTCTGCGCCTGGCGCGCGCGGGCACGCGTTTCGATCAGGTGGCGATTCTGCTGCGCAATCCCGAGCGGTATCAGCCCATGATCGAGGAGGCGCTGCGGCGCGCCCGCATTCCGGCGTACTTCAGCCGCGGCACCGCGCGTCCGGAACCCGCGGGGCGAGCCTTTCTGGCGCTGCTGGCGTGCGCAGCCGAGAGACTTTCGGCCTCGCGCTTCGCCGAATATTTGTCCTTGGGGCAAGTGCCGGAGCCGCAACCGGCGGGTGCGCCGCCAGCGTCGCCTCTAACATGGATCGGCGCCGAGCCTGGGCCGGATGACGAACTGCTCGGGGCGGCCAGCCGCGCGGAAGCCGAAGCGTCCGAAGATACCTCCACGGGGCGGCCCCGTTCCTTGAACGGCTGGGAAAAACTGTTGGTGGACGCTGCGGTCATCGGCAGCCGCGACCGTTGGCAGCGCCGCCTGGCGGGCCTGCGGGCGGAATTGGAACTGCAAAAAGGATTGCTGGAGCAAACCGATCCCGACCGCGCCGCGTCTATCGTGCGGCGTTTGGAAACGCTCGGGGATCTGGAACATTTCGCCCTCCCGGTGATTGAAACATTGGCCGCGCTGCCTGATGCGGCGCCCTGGTCGGAGTGGCAACACCACTTGGAGCGCCTGGCCCGCACGGTCTTGCGCGATCCCGATCCGGTTCTGGCGGTGCTGGCCGAGTTCGAGCCCATGGGCGACGTGGGGCCCGCATCTCTCGAAGAAGTGTTCGAGGTATTGAGCGAACGCCTGCGGTTCCTGCGGCGCGATCCGCCCCGACGGCGCTGGGGCCGCGTGTTCGTCGGCCCGGTGGAGGAAGCTCGCGGGTGCGAGTTCGGCGTGGTGTTTCTGCCCGGATTGTCGGAGGGCCTGTTCCCGCGCCGGGCTTTGGAAGATCCGCTGCTGCTCGACGACTTCCGCCGCGCACTGAATGCAGAGTTGCCGTTGCGCGCCAGCCGCGCCGAAGAAGAACGCTTGAGGCTGCATGGTGCCGCGGGCGCCGCGCGCGATTTCTTCATCGCTTCGTATTCGCGCATGGACGTGGCCGAGGCGCGCCCGCGCGTGCCGTCGTTCTACGCGCTGGAGTTGCCGCGGGCCATCCAGGGATCGCTCCCAGCGTTGAAAGATTTCGAGCGGCTGGCGCGCGAAGCCGCTCCGGCGCGGCTCAATCGCCCCGCTCCGCTCGACATCGCGGATGCCATCGACGACGCCGAATACGATGTGGTCGCGATCGAGAAGGCGCAGTCGGGATCGCCCGGCGGCGCGCGCTACCTGGTGGAAGCCAACGCCCACCTGGCCCGTTCTCTGCGCGCGCGATGGACGCGTTGGAAGCCCGCGTGGAAGGAGGCCGATGGCTTGATCACTTCCGAGCGCTCGGCTCTTGACGCGCTGGCCGAACACCGGCTCACGGCGAGGCCGTGGTCGCCCTCGGCGCTCGAACGATTTGCCGTGTGCCCGTACCGGTTCGCGCTGGCCGGGATTCACGGATTGCGGCCCCGCGAGGAATCCGCGCCGCTCGAACAACTCGATCCGTTGACGCGCGGTGCGCTGTTCCACGCGGTGCAGTTCGCGCTCCTTGGGGACCTGCGGGACGCTGGCTTGTTGCCCGTGGACCCGGCACATCTGGAACAAGCTCTGGAGCACGCCGACGCCGCGCTGGTGCGCGTCGCTGGAGAGTACGAAGAGCAACTCGCGCCCGCCATCCCGCGCGTATGGCGATCCGGCATCGAAGATCTCCGCACCGACCTGCGAGGCTGGCTGCAACACGCCGCACAGAACGATCAAGAGTGGATGCCGGCACACTTCGAACTCGGGTTTGGACTAGAAGGCCTGGGGTTGAAATGGAGCGGCGCCCGCGGCCCGGAAAGTGTCCGGGACCCGGCCAGCGCCCGCGAACCAGTTTCGCTCGCCGAAGGGGTACGCTTGCGCGGCTCCATCGACTTGGTCGAGCGCCACACCGCGCGCCAGGTGCTGCGCATCACGGATCACAAAACCGGCAAGCCGCTCGAACGCCCGCCCGCCTTCGTCGGCGGCGGAAAGGCGCTGCAGCCGTTGCTTTATTCACTAGCGGCATCGATTCTGCTGGGCCAGCCTGTCGAAAGCGGGCGACTGTTTTACTCCACGCAGCGCGGCGGATATCAGCAGATGGGTGTCCCGGTGAACGATCGCGCGCGCGGGTTTCTGGCGCGATTCCTGGGCGACGTGGATGGGTCGATTGCCGGCGGCTTCCTCCCGCCCGCACCGGAAAAGGACGCCTGCGAGTATTGCGATTACCGCGTGGTGTGCGGTCCTTATGAAGAGCAGCGCACAGTACGCAAGGACCGCCGCGACGAGCGCATGGAAGCGCTGATCGAGATCCGGGGGATGGCGTGATACCAGCGTTTGAAGCCGGCGCGTTTGAATCCGATCGGGCCTCGCGCGAGCGCATCCGGACTTCGCTCGACGAAAGCCTGATCGTAGAGGCCGCGGCCGGCACCGGCAAGACCACGGAGTTGGTCAAGCGCATCGTCGCGGTGCTCGCGGCAGGGCGGACCAGCATCGACCGGATCGCCGCGGTCACATTCACCCACAAAGCCGCGGGCGAACTGAAATTGCGGCTGCGCGAGGAACTCGATCAAGCCCGCCGCGGCCCCGAAGCCAAAGCCAACGCCTCCGAAGACAATCTTGTTATCCGGCGCGCGCTCGAAGAAGCGCTAGGGCATCTCGAAGAGGCTTCCATCGGCACCATCCACTCCTTCTGCGCGCAGGTCTTGCGCGAGCGCCCGGTCGAAGCGCGCGTCGATCCCGCGTTTGAAGAATTGAGCGAGCCCGAAGCTAACCGCATCTACCAGCGGTCGTTTCGCGCGTGGCTGGAGCGGAGTTTGGATCAACCTTCGCCGGGCGTTCGCCGAGCGCTGGCGCGGATGGCCTGGTCGTGGAATGAGTCGCCACCTACGGAACAACTTCAATATGCGGGCCTGAAGCTGCTGGAATGGCGCGACTACCAAGCTCCGTGGACGCGCCAGCCGTTCGCCCGCGAAGAGGAGATCACGACGCTGGTCCGCCTTGTTAACGAACTGGCGGAGGCCAGCGCACGCCCGCGCCGCGTGGACGACAATCTGTACCGCGGGCTGGAACCGGTACGGCTGCTCGCGCGCGCCATCCGCGACGCGGACCTGGCCGGCCCCCGCGATCACGACACCCTGGAAGCGCGCTTGCTCAAGCTTTCTCGCGACCTGGGCCGGGGAAACGTGCGCAAGGGCTCCGGCGACTACGGCGGCGGGGTGCTGCGCGAAGATCTACTGAAACGGCGCGAAGATCTTTTGCAATGGATCGAGGATTTCCGCCGCCGCGCGGACGCTGAGCTGGCAGTCCTGCTGCGAGCCGAGATGTCCGGCTTGGTGGACGAATACAATGAGCGCAAGCAGCGCCTCGGCAAGCTGGACTTCGTCGACCTGTTAATCGGCACGCGCGATCTGATTCGCAGTCAAGCGCATGTGCGGAGTTATCTCCAGCAGCGCTTCACCCACATCTTCGTCGATGAGTTTCAAGACACCGACCCGGTGCAGGCGGAAATCCTCCTGCTGTTGGCCGCCGACGACCCGGCCGAAGCAAACTGGTTACAGGTGCGTCCCGCGCGGGGAAAGCTATTCCTGGTGGGCGATCCGAAGCAATCGATTTACAAGTTCCGCCGCGCCGACATCGAACTCTACCGTCAAGTTCGCGAGGGTCTGTCCCAGCGCGGCGTCGGACTGTTATCTCTAACCAAGAGTTTCCGTTCCGTCCCCAACATTCAACATTTTGTTAACGCTGCGTTTGAAACAGAAATGGACGGCGATGGTCATGCCGACTGGCGTCCGCTGGAGCGACACCGCGACGAAATCCCCGGACGGCCCAGCGTGATCGCGCTGCCCGTCCCGCGCCCGTACAAGACGCGACTGGCCCAGGAGGCCGTCAACAAGAGCCTGCCGGACGCCATCGCAGCGTTCGTCGCCTGGCTGGTGGCTCCGGCGTCTGAAGGTGGCAGTGGCTGGCGGAACGCGGAGGGCAAAGTCTACGGCGCACGCGATATCGCGGTCCTGTTTCGGCGGCGCACGCAAGGCGGCGTGGACCTGACGCGCGAATACGCCCGCGCCCTGGAAGCTCGCGGCGTGCCGCATCTCCTCGCCGGATCGAAATCGTTCCATCATCGCGAAGAAGTGGAAACGTTGCGAGCAGCTCTGGCGGCCATCGAATGGCCCGACGACGAGCTCAGCGTGTTCGCGGCGCTGAAGGGATCGCTCTTCGCGATCGCCGATGAGACGTTGCTGGTCTACCGGCACCAGCATGGGCGCCTCCATCCCTTTCACGTTGCGGAAGGCGTCGTCAGTCCGGTGGTAGAAGCGCTGCAGATCCTCGCCGATCTCCATCGTGGCCGCAACCGGCAGCCCTTCGCCGCGACGGTCAACGCCTTGCTCGAAGCCGCGCGCGCGCACGCCGGATTCGTGCTGCGCCCCGGCGGGCACCAGGTTCTGGCCAACGTCCTGCGCGTGGCGGATCTCGCGCGCACCTACGAAACCACCGGCGGCTTCTCTTTCCGCGGCTTCGTGGAGGAACTCAACACGCAAGCGGAAAAAGAGGAGGCTTCCGAAGCGCCCGTGCTCGAAGAGGACTCCGACGGCGTGCGCATGATGACGGTCCACGGCGCCAAAGGACTCGAATTTCCCGTGGTGGTGCTGGCGGATTCGACCGCGAAACTGGCGCCGCGGCAGCCGGGTCAATTCATCGACGGCGCGCGCGGCATGGCCGCCACGCGCCTGCTGGATTGCGCTCCGGTCGAGTTGCTGGAGCACGAACCCGAGGAAGCCCGGCGCGAGCAGGCGGAGGGCGTGCGCATCGCCTACGTCGCGGCCACTCGCGCGCGGGACTTGCTGGTCGTCCCCGCGGTGGGCGATGAAGAGTACCCGCAAGGCGGATGGCTGCAACCGTTCTACAAGGCTCTGTATCCGCTCCCTCAGCAATTTCGGGATTCGCACGCGGCCGAAGGTTGTCCGGAATTCGGCGCATCGAGCGTGCTCGAACGCCCGATCGAATACGATCATCAGCCGGAGTTCTCCGTGCGCCCCGGCTTGATCACGCCACGCCAGGGCGCGCATGAAGTGGTGTGGTGGGACCCGTCGCGGCTCAAGCTCGGCGAAGAGGGTCATTTCGGATTGCGGCAGGAGCGCATCTTGCAAGACGACGGCGGTGCGAGCCTGGCGGCGTATCGAGCCTGGAGCGATCAGCGGCAAGCGGCTACCGATGCGGGATCGCACCCGGAATTCGACGTGTTCGTTGCCAGCCAGGCCGCCGAAGCGCCGCCGGACGTTGAGATTTCGGTGGAACTGATCACCGCCGGTCAGCGCGGCGCCGGGAGTGGAAGGCGCTTCGGGGTGCTCGTCCACGGCGTGTTGCGCGACGTGGCGCTCGATGCCGGCGCGGACGAGATTCGCCACATGGCCGAGCTGCACGCGCGGCTGACGGGTGCACCGGCGAGCGAGATTGAAGCCGCGTGCCAAGCTGTGGCCAACGCGCTAGCGACACATCTGCTTGAGCGCGCGCGGAAATCGAAGCGTTGTCATCGCGAGTACCCGATCCGCCTCAGGCTCGAATCCAGCAGGCTGCTCGAAGGCGTCATCGACCTGGCGTTTGTCGAGAAGAAGTCGTGGGTGATTGTCGATTTCAAAACCGACGCCGACGTGGGCGAGCATCGGACGCAGTATGAGCGCCAGCTCCAGTGGTACGCGTTCGCGTTGTCGAAAATCACCGGAATGCCCGCGCGCGCATTCTTACTGGCAGTGTAAATTTGTGAGCCCCCGTTGAGCACGCACTCGTGCGTGCCACGTCGCGACTCATCGCGACGCCTGGCGGTCTTCGAGCAAACTCGCCGGGCGTCGGCAGGAGTGCCGACGTGGCACGCAAAAGTGCGTGCTCCACACACAACAGAACAGAAGAACACTAAACCACGTCCGCGAAACTCTTGCGTAACCTGTGAAACCAAGCGAAGCCGAACAGCGCCACAGCGGCCGAGACGATCCACAACACGGCCAGCGCGAACAGTTGCGGAGCTTGGTTTTCGAGCAGAATCGCGCGATACGCCCGCACCAGCACGTAGATCGGATTCACGTGCAGGATGCGAGCCGCGACGGCCGGAAGCTGTCCGGGCGCAGGTTCGGGATAGCAGATGGGCGTCAGGAAAAACCACAGCGTCAGCAGGAATCCCATGATCTGCGTGAGGTCGCGCACAAACACGCCCAGCGCGGCGAGGAACCAGCACAGCCCCGCCGTCAGCATCAATTGCGGGATCAACACGGCCGGCACCCACACCAGTGTCCACGGGATCGCCCCGCGCGCGACGAGCAACATCGCCAAGAACACCACCAATCCGAACGCTTCCGTGACGGCTCCCGATATGACGATGTTCACCGGCAGCGTCTCGATGGGAAACACCAGCTTCTTGACGAAATTGCGGTGCTCCAGAATCACCTGCGGCGAGCGCCCCACCGCTTCGGCGAACGCCAGCCACGGCAGCATCCCCGCCAGCAGATACAGCACGAATCCGAAGCGGCTGGTGTCGGCGCCGTGCAAGACCACGCCGAACACGAAGAAATACGTGAGCATCAACAGCAGCGGATTCAGAAAGGTCCACAGCGCTCCGCCAAAGCTGCCGCGATAGCGCGCCAGAATATCGCGCTTGACCATGGACGACATCAGCTTACGATTTCGCCAGATGGTGGCGAGCGGATACGTGAATAGCTTCGGCGCGGCAGTCAGCAGCCGCGCCCGCCGCTCGCGTCCGGCGGTCGTGACGCGCGGAGGCTGGATTTCGACGCGGGTTCCATCGACCTGCGCATCGATCAAAATGAAGCGCGCGCGGTCGGCCACTGGCGCCACCTGCACGCGATACGGCCCGTCACCGAAGGGCAGGTCGACCAACAGATCCACGCCGGTGTGACCCGTGCCGTTGCCGTTCACCTTTGACCATTCGCCCTCGGCCAGATACGCGCCGGAGCCGGGGTCGAAGAGCTGCCAGCCGATCATACCGGGTGAGTCGAGCGTGAATCGCACCCGTATGCCCGAGCCTTCCGCACGTGCCTCGACCGCCTCAAAGCGTGCCATTGTCTTTCAACTATAAAGCCACGCCGGATACCTCTCGCGAACCGGGCCGGTCTTCCGCCCCACCACGTAGATGCCGTCGCCGCGATGTTCCTTGGGCAAAATGTAGCGGTCGAGCAGGTGCTCCACCCAGCCGAACTCTGGGTTGGGCTCGGCGCGAAAGGGACCGGTGTCGAGCAGAGTGACCTCGAACCCGGAATTTTCGAACAGCGTCTGAATCTCGCGCGGCGTGTACTCGCGTGCATGGCGCGCGTCGGTCTCGCCATCCTGATTGGGCCGGATGTAAGCGGGAAACAGCATGGGATGAAAGCCTTGAAGAATTCCCGCCAACGCTCTCATGGAAGCGACGTTGGGAGTGGTCAGCACGAAGTTCCCGCCGGGTTTGAGGATCCGGTTGACCTCGCTCATCAGGTGCATCGGATCGCTGGGCAGGTGCTCGATCAGCTCGCAGCACAGCACGGTCGCGAAGTGGCCATCGGGATATGGGAAGCGGTCTTTCTCGGCGTCGAACAAATCAATCTCGCACGAAAATGTTTCGCCGGTTTCGCTGGTCGCCGTGCGGCGGTGGGTGGTTCCGGCGGGTCCGTAATAGCAGCCCCGCACCTCGCCGTAACCCAGGCGCGTGTGCAGCGCGGGCGTGATTTGCAGATACGCGCCCATCTCGAGAATGCGCTCTTCGGGCGAGCCGGGCGGGGTGATCGCTAGCGTCTTTTCGAGCCGCGTGCGGTGCGTCTCGACGTACCCCCGCGCTCCGTCGGCAGCCGGCGCCCAACCGGCGATGTAGTCGCCGTTCGCGTGCGGGGCCTCATGCGGGGGCGCTGATGTAGAGGCTTCCGCGATGGGCATGAACGGTTCCGCCGCGGCGGGCGGTTTCCATTCCCTGCCCTGCGCGACGGCCGCCAGAAACTCCGCATAGCGCCGCGCCACCGACTCCCAGTTGCATTCGCGCTCCACCCACTGGCGCGCGCAATCGCCCAGCTTACGCGCCATTTCCGGACGCGAAACCAAGAAGTTCAAGTACTCGAATAAATGCTCTTCCTCGCTCGAATCGACCGGCGCCTTCAAGCAAATCTCATCCGGATATTCGCGAAAGCTGCCGACATCGGAGACCACCACGGCCTTCCCCATTCCCAGAGCGCGCAGCAGCGTGCCCGAACTTTCGCCCACCGTCGGGTACCGCAAGTTCAGCACGATGTCGCAAGCCGACAAGTATCCATTGAACTCCTCGATGGGCACAAAATCCAGATGCCGCACGTGCGCGGTCAGGTTCATGGACTGAATCATCGCAGCCAGAGGCAGCTCCAGGTGCGCTTCGCCCACCAGGATCATGCGCGCTTCAGGCACCAGCCGAACCAATCTGCGGAACGCCCTCAGGCTCTCTGCGATGCGCTTGTAGGGCTTCAAGAATCCGAAGATGCCGATCAGCGGCGTGGTTTCGTTCAAGCCCAGGCGGGTGCGGTAGCCCATGCGGTCGCCGTTCACCAGCCAGGCGCCATGCGGAATTTTCGCGATGGGTCCGGCGAATCCGTGCGCGCGCAGCTCGCTCGCGACGGCGTCGGAATGCACGATCGCCGCGCGCGAACGCGAGAGGATGCCGCGCAACATCGGAATGTCGTAATCCGGCCCGCGCTGGAGCGTCCGCACGTAGCGTTGCGCGTAACCCAGCGCCTCCGGGCCGCCGTTGATTTCGACCTCGCGCAAATATGCGTCCCAATCGTTCCGCCGGATGGTCAGGTCGGCGATCAAGTGGTGCAGATTGGCCTCATGCAACACCACTACGCCGGGATGCTCCAATGCCGATTCGTACGCAAACGTGTGAAACGGATTATTGCCGAGCTGATACACCGCGATATCGAACCGCGACGCGTCGAAAGCGCCGGGTGCGGCGGCGAACGCTTCGACGTCGGCAAAGCGGGGCAGATGTTCGAGCACCGCAGCGGAGTAGTCGGCGATCCCGCTCTTAGCCGGCGGCAGCGGCGAAAAAAACGCGATTCTAATCCTGGACTGACTCACAAAGAACTCCCTGTGAGCTCCTGGAGAGCGCCGCAGCTCTCAGCGAGCCTGGCGTCTTGGCGAGAGTCCATTCCGGAATTTCTCTCGCCAAAGCGCCGAGCTCGCCAAGATGAATCACGAAGGCCCAGCGAGCGGTTACGCGGATTCTGGTCCATCCGCTAAGGCATCAACTCCACGGTGAACGCGCCCAGCGGCAGCGGGATTCGCGCCATCACCGGAGTCCGCACGGCGTCGCGAGCGAAGTACAAGTCCACCGTGAAGTCGCTGGCCGGCCCTTTGACGCTAGCCTGGATCTTATCCGCGTCCATGCGCTTCCCGCCCACGCTGATCTGCTGCGTGCCGCTGAACACCATCCGCACCTGGTACGCCGAGCCGAAAATCACCGGCTGCTGCGGCGCCATGCGGCCTTGCGCCAGCTCGCGCCGTGCGAACTCCAGAAAGGTCAGCGGATCGCGCGCGCACGCCGGAATCTCCACTTCGGTTTTGCCGCCGCCATGCCCGCTTTCCCGGCTCGCGGAATGGTTGTGCTGATCGAAGGTGATCTTCTCTTCGCTCTTCTTGCTGCCGTGCGCCACCGACTTTTGGAGCTCCGCCGCGCAGAACCCCGCATCCGAGCGAGACTCGTAATGGTCGCGGATCGCAAAGCCCGGCACGCTGGCATCCAGGTCCAGGCTGAAGGACCACGGGCCGCCGGCCTTGCTGGAGGAATGGTCGTCGGCGGGGTCTTTCTTCTGCGTGGAGGTGAGCGTAGCCTCGCCCAGGTTCAAACCACTGGGCCAGTTGATGACGTAGGTCAACCCTTCGGCGCGAACCGGAATCAGGACCGCAAAAGCGGTAGCAAGCGAGACAGCAAGGTACTTCATGACACTCGAGCGTTCAGCGCCTTCTCCACGTTTGGCCGGCCGGCGGGGCGGGCGGTACTTCCGGTAACTCTATAATACGCATTCAGCGTTTGCTCGGCCGCCTTCTCCCAACTGAACGCCGCCGCGCGCTGCGAGCCGAGACGCTCCAGCCGCGTGCGCAGTTCCGCGTCCAGCAGGATGTCCTTGATGGCTTGGCCGATGGCTTGGGTCGAATGCGGATCGAACAGCAGCGCCGCGGAATCGGCGACCTCCGGCATGGCCGAGGAGTTCGAGCACGCCACGGCGCGTCCGCAGGCCATGGCTTCGAGAATCGGCAAGCCGAAACCTTCGTAGAAAGAAGGGAACACGAACAGATCGCAGGCCGCGTAGAAGTGCACCAATTCGTCGTCCTCGACGAAGCCCGTGAAATGGACCCGCTCGGCGATGCCGGATTTCAAGACCGCCGCGTGCAATTCCTTGGAATACCAGGTTTCCTTGCCCACGAATAACAAATGATGTGGCAGCTGCGGATACGCGCGCAGAACCTCTTCGAAGGCCCGCAGCAGGCCCAGGTGATTCTTGCGCGGCTGCAAATCGCCCACGGTCAATACGAAGGGCACGTTCGGCCCCAGCTTACTCGCGCCTTGAACCATCGGGCGCTGCGCCATCGTTTGCTGAACCCTCGCTCGCTGCAACATCGTTCGATGCACAGCGGCCCGCGCCACGTCTCGCTCGATCGGCCGGAAGTGGCTGGAAACGGCGTTGTGCACCACGACCACTTTGCTCTCGTCGAGGGCATAGTGGCGCAGGATGCAGGTGCGCGAAAACTCGCTGGGCGTGAGCACACAGGCCGCCGCTTTTACCGTCCGCTTGACGGTGTGACGCAATTGCCAGGCGCGGAACGGCGTGAAATACTGCGGAAATTCCAGATAGCTTACGTCGTGCACGCTGGCCACGATCGGAACCGGGCACACCACCGGTCCGGTGTACTGAACGTGCAGCAGATCGGGCCGGTCCTTGCGTATCAGCCTCGGAATATCCAGGCCCAGGCGCTTGTACGGATTCTCCGAAACCCAGCGGGTGGCGATCCGGCTGGGAAGCTGCTCCGGCGCGCCCGGCTTGGACACGTAGGCGATGAATTCGCTGTCCCGGTCGATCCGTGCAAACTGCTTCAGCAGATTACGGATATAAACTTCGTTGCCCGTAAGGTGACAACCAATGGCGTGTGCGTCGACCGAGAATCGCATTCCCCAACCTAGTATAGCTACTTACCCGGGTTTCTTCAGTGTAAATTCTTTGTGCCGAAATGCGGCCGCGATTCCCGATCCACCCACGCTGGAGCAACTACAGGGCCACAACTCACTTTTTCGTCACTAAGAATAGGATCAACAGGATGACAGCCACAAGAAGTCCCGCTCCCCCCAGGATGAGGGGCAATTTCGACCCACTGAATGCGCCTGTTTTCGGGGGCGGCGGGGCTCCGTAGGCGCCGGGCTGGCCGTAGGGCTGTGGCGGCGCTCCGTAGGGCGGCGGTGCGCCGTAGGCTTGTGGACCCCCATAAGCTGGGGGCGCTGCTCCATACGCCGGCGCGGGCGGCGCTCCATACGCGGGAGCCGGAGGTGCTCCATAGGCCGGAGCCGGGGGTGCTCCATATGCCGGCGCGGGCGGTGCTCCGTATGCTGGCGCGGGGGGCGCTCCGTAGGCTGGCGCGGGGGGTGCTCCATAAGCCGGCGCGGGGGGTGCTCCATAGGCTGGCGCGGGGGGCGCTCCATAGGGGGCGGCCGGAGCTCCGTAGGGATTCGGGGGCGCGCCGTACGGCGGCTGGGGTGCCCCGGGTTGCTGGGGAGGTTTCGGCGGTTGCTGGCCTAGCGTCAGCCCTGGCGCGGGCGCGGAGAATTTCTGGGTGAATTCGCTGGGGGGTTTCGCGGTTCCATAAACGTTGTAGGGATCGTACGGATTGTAGCCCGCATAGGCGCCCGCGGCGGGCGGATATTGCGGATAAGCGGGGGCCGGTGGAACGGCGAAGGAATTGGTCGCCCCAGCACCGGGTTGCCCGGCGGCAGGGGGAGCGGCCGCCACTGGCTGCGGGCTGGCAGGCATGTTGGGCGATCCGAACAACTGCGTGTACTCGCCCACCGGCTTTCCTCCCGCGCCTGGGTTCTGTGGTTGGAGGCGCTGGACCGAGGGACTCTGCGGCATGGGTCCGGCTGGGATCTGCGAATACTGACTGAGATCGATCGCGCCGGCTTTTTCGGGAATCCCCCCGGCTCCGAATTGAGGAGCGCCCGGGCTCCCGCTACCCGGGCTACCGCTGCCCGGGCCGCTCCCGGGGGCCTGCCACATTTTGGTGAACTCGCCGGGCTGGGCGCCACCCGCCGGATTACCCGCGCTCGGCTGCTGCATCGTGGGTAAATTCCACGACGCCCGGCCTCCGGCGCCGGCTGGGGGAGCGCTCGAAGGTGGAGCGTTCGAAAGCGGCCCCGACATGCCGGGGGATTGGATCATCCGCGTGAACTCGCCCGGGGACTCGGCCGATGGGGCCGAAGCGGAAGGCTGGGGCGGCGGAGCGGACGGCATCGCGGTTTGAATGGCGCGAGTGAACGCTCCGGGCGCGGCGGGATTGGACGCCGCGGGATTAAACGCCACGGGATTGGACGCCGGAGTATTCACCCTCGCAAGGTTGCTGGAGGTGGACGCCAATTGGATCGCCTTGGTGAACTCGCCGGGCGGTTGCGTCGGCGCCGGCGTGGGCATCGGGGGTGGGGCCGCGGCCGGGGGAGGCGCTGTGAATGGGTTCACGGCGGGGGCCGTGACGGACGGCTCCGGCGCGGGCGACACGGCAGGTGGACGGACGGGCATCTGCAGTGTCCTGGAGTGGTCGCTGCGCTGTGTGGTGGCGGAGGGCGCGGGCATGGCGGGCGGTGTCGGCCGAACTGTTGGTGGCCGCCCGGGGGCTTGCAACATCTGAGTGAATTCGCCGGGCTGGTTCTCGGCGGCATTGGCCGCAACTGGGGCCGGGGCGGGGGCCGACTCGGGCTTCAGTGACGGCCGCGCGGGGGCTTGCAACATCTGGGTGAATTCGCCGGGCTGGTTCTCCGCTGCATTGGCCGCGGCTGGGGCCGGGGTGGGGGCCGACGCGGACTTCGGTGACGGCCGCGCGGGGGCTTGCATCATCTGCGTGAATTCGCCGGGCTGGTTCTCCGCGGCATTGGCCGGAGTTGGGACCGGGGCGGGGGCCGACTCGGGCTTCAGTGACGGCCTCGCGGGGGCTTGCATCATCTGCGTGAATTCGCCGGGCTGGTTCTCGGCGGCATTGGCCGCGGCTGGGGCCGCCGCTGGGGCCGGGGTGGGGGTCGGCGCAGGCTTCGGCCAAGGCTGCGCGGGTGTTTGCAGCAGCCGCGTAAACTCGCCCGGTTCTTTCGCCGCGGCGGGCGGCGGGCTGGCCGGTTGCGGAACCAGTTGGGGTTCTCGTCGCGATTCGGGTTGCGGCTCGCGTTGCGGTTCTGCGGGCGCGGGAGGCTGGGCGACGGTCTGGATCATCCGGGTGAACTCGCCGGGCGGCTGGCTGATGGAGGTGCTGGTGGATGGAGTGACCGCGACGCTTTCCGACGCTGCGGGCTCCGGCGCGCTGGGTTCCGGCTTCGAAGCGCTGGGTGCGGGAGCGGCTCCGAACAGCCGCGCGAACTCGTCCTCGTCTGGTTCGCTGGCCAGCGCGAACTCGCCCAGCGCCACGCCGCCTCGGGCTGGCGCAGCAGCCACCGGTTCCAGCCTGGGCTCGGCGGCCGGCATTTCCGCGCCGGGCACTTCCGCGGGCAGTTCCGATGCTGAATTGGGCGCAACCGCCTCCGGAACCGCTGGCGGACGAAGAGTGGGGCGGAGTGTCGCTTCCCGGGTGGGAATCAACTCGTCACTCTCGGAAAGGCCCGCGAGGAGTGGCTCGGGCGCGGGCTCCGCGACTGGAATCGGAGGCGGAACGGGCGATCCGCCAGGCGGCGTGACACGCCAGGCTCCGGCTCCGCTCAATCTGAGGCGGTCGGGGTCGCCAGGATCCGCCGGTGTGCGATTGGAAATCGCGAACACCCATTCGTGCAGACTGGAAAAGCCGTCGAGCGGCAGTGTAACCACATAAGGAGTGCCTTCGTAGTCGCCGCGATCGAGGATGGCGGGGGCCGACTGTCCGGCCGGACCTGCGGCGGAGTCCGCGCTTGCGAGCTTGTCGAGTTTGTGCAGCAGCGCGCGGCTGATCGGCGCCAGCGAATTGGCGAACACGTGAACTTCGACCATCCGGCCGGTCGCCAACTCGCGCGCGCGGAAGCTTTTGACCCCATCGTCGCGCACCAGATCCAGCAGCTCGAACTGGTCGTAAAAGCTCACATTGTCTATCATGGCAGACCGCATCGCGGCGTGGTAGCCTGCGCGTAATGACCGGAAACGCAGGGGCCAGCGGCCGGGGGCCAGGGGCCAGGGGCCGGGGGCCAGGGGCCAGTGAGACGCGCCACGCCGCTGTGCGCATCGCTCGTATAAGCAACGCCGTCCGCCAGATCCCGCGAGGCAAAGTGGCCACCTATGGGCAGATCGCGGCCGCGGCTGGTTATCCGATGTATCGCCGGCAGGTGGTGCAGGTGCTGCGCTCGGCGGGAGGGACGCTGCCGTGGCAACGGGTGGTCGGCGCCGGAGGCGCGATCAAGCTGCCGGGCGCGGCTGGGCGCGAGCAGCGGTTCCTTCTGGAAATGGAAGGCGTGCGCTTCCGCGGCAGGCGCATCGACATGGCCGCGCATCAGCATCTGTTCAAGACCCGGGACGCATTTCGGACTTCGCCGCCGGCCAAGCGCGCGCGGCGACCGCGGTCGTGACGCCGCGGGATTAGAAACGGATTCCACCGCGGTTGTTGGCGCGCGAGGAGTAGCGGCATCGATGGTCACGCTGGGTGGTCCTGCTTGTTGGATCGGCGGCAGGAGGGCAGAACTTCAGCGCGTTACTTCCCCGGCGCGGGAGCGAAGACGAGCTTCTCCGAGAAGAACGGCAGCAGCTTGGTTTCGACGCGCAGGGCGATGCGGTTGGTGTGGTCGCCGTCGTAGGTTTCAAAAGTATTGGCGATGCCGTAGCCGGTGAGGATGAGGCTCAACTCTTTGTTACTGGCGGCGAGTCCGTCTTTATCGCCCACTTCGATGGCGATGGCGTGGAGCTTTTTAAGATTGGGCACGTATTGATCGATCATCGCGAGCGGGGCATTCGCGGCCCAGCGCGCTACCACCGCTTGCTGGATCTTGCCGTCCTTGACCGGGAGATCGAAGAAGAAGGGCGGGTTCTGCGGATTCGGCGACCAGGCGGCGGCTTCGGCGAACGTGGTCATCAGGCCGCGGTCGGCGTTGGCCAAATCGGCGGGGCTGTGGATGGCTTCGGCTTTGGCGAGATTCTCGGCGCGCGGATTGAGATTGGCCGTTAGGCAGCAGCCGCTTTGAATGTAGATGCTGGAGAAGACTTCCGGGTACTTCATCGCGATGCGGATGGTTCCGTAGCCGCCCATGGAATGGCCGGCCAGTCCGCGGCTGGCGCGCTCCGGTATCGTGCGATAGTGCGCGTCGATGTAAGCGACCAGATCGCGGGTGATGTAGGCTTCCCAATCGCCGGTGGTGACCGAGTTCGAGTACATGCTGCCTTGGTAGACGCTATAGGCGTTGGGCATGACCAGGATCATTTCGCGCGCGGCATGTTCACCAACAGCGGCTACGGAGCGGTCGGCGGCTTCGGGCAGCGTGGTTTTGGCGCTCTCGAATCCCGACTTGACGGCGGGTCCGTACCAGCCTTCGTCGCTGTTGGTGTAGCCGTGCAACAAGTACACCACGGGATAGTGTCGCGCCGTTGCGGTGGAGTAGCTGGGCGGAAGGTAGACGGAGACGTCGCGATCGGGCGAGTCGCCAGCGAGATTGCCTTCTAGGGATTTGCCGTGGACCTGGATGCGCTCGAAATGGCCGCGCTCGAAGCGGCCTTTGAGCGGTTCTTTGGCTGAGGCGCTGCCGGTTTGGGCGTGGGCGCGTCCGGCGAGTAGTGTCACGAACATCAAAATGAACACACCGATCCTACACATGGTCAAGTTTCTCCGCCCTTCAGTGTATCCGAAGCTGAATTCGAAGCGTATATCCGCCGCTGTCGTTACTCCTTACGATTCGTGCCATCGCGGTTTCTTTTTAAGGGGCCCCTCTTTACCGTGCTTCATGACCCAGATCACGTACTGGAGTCTCCGTTTATTACGCAGAGCTGACAACTGCGGCTGCTCTTAACTTGGGACAGCGCACGCCCACCGCACGACCAGACGCCAGAGGAGAGCCATGGATCCTCGCCCTGGTAGCTGCCGCCCCAGTGGATGGGCTGCAGCACTTACCGCACTTTCAAGCTACACCCGGGCGCCAAGGATGCGGGCGCGCGCGAACGCTAAGTCGCACAAGACATGGCGGAACCGGCACTGAAGTGTCGCGTGAATGCCCCACGGCCTTCGGCCACAACAGGGTATGAAAAAAGATTCGAGCGATTTTTTCGGAAGGCTGCTTCTTGGCCATGAATGAACGTGAATCAACATGGATGGATGGGACGAAGGACGAACTTAAATTGTTGTACTCGCAGGGCCTTTTGCTGGTGTTTTTCGAAGGAACAACCATGGCCACCGGCCGCAACGGTACGAAGAGCGTTGGAACGACGCTCGGGCGGAAGCCGCGCTCGGACGCACTCTGGTGGCCGACGCTAGTAGATCTCCGGCCAGGAGAACGTGATCACTGTGTTCATGATTCCACGGCTCGGGCGAACCCGTTGTCCGGCCGCGCTCAGAATGATCTCTTTGTGAGCGGGATCGAGGGCGATTCCCGACGCCACATACCCAGTTAGCTGCTGCACCGGAATCTTCCAGCGCGGCGGCACGTCGCCGTTATCTTCGATGCTCCACGCGCCCACGAATCCGCCTTGGCCGCCGGCGATGATCCAACCCTTGGCGGCGTAAATCTGGAAGGAGCTGATATTCGCCATGCCGCTCTTCGGCCCCTCGATCACGGCCTTCGGTTTCGTGTTCCCATTCGCGGTCCGGTCGAACAGCAGCATTCGGCCTCCGCTGTTCACCGCCAGAACGTTGTGGACCGGGTCCACGGCGACCGAGGGGACGCCTCGAATCTGGGTGTCGGGACCACTGAGCCTGCGTTTGGGCGCGACATCTCCGTTCGCAGTGCGATCGAACACCAGTACGGCCCCGGAGTCAATCGGAAGGTAAATCTCATTATTGGCAGGGTCCACGCTGACCTTGTCATTGGCGCCGTACGCCGTGCCTTTGATCTGCGTGTGCGGTCCTTGGATCACCCGGGCCGGCGGTTCCTCTCCGTTCGCGCCGCCGCGGAACGACAGGATCGCCTGCGCGAGCGGACTGGTTACGCAGATTTCGTCATGAATCGCATCAAACCCAAAACCATGCATCGTCCGGCTGATGAGAGTTTTCTGTCCTTCTAATGCTCTCACCGGCGCCGCGTTTTCCCCCGCCAACCTGGCGAAGGCCGCAATCTGCGGATGGTTCACTCAATTGGGCACCAGGACTTGCTCGCGGATCGGATCGTAAACCAAGGCCTGCGTCTTGCCGAACCTCAGCGAGGTCTTGTTTTCATCGGCGCTGCGGATGATTCGCAAAGGAGCAACGTCGCCGTTCGCCATCGCCGGATACACGGTCGCCGAGGAATTTCCCAGATTCGAGACCCAGACTTCTTTGTTTTTGGCGTCCACAAAAACGCCGGTCGGGTAGCTGATGCCGGTCTTCGCGCCCTTGATCGCGCGAGCCGGGGCCACATCTCCTGCATCCGTTCCGCGAAACACGATGATCGACTGCCCCATGTCGTTGGCGACGTACAACTCGCCCGTGTCGGGATTCACGGACATCGCTCCGGGCCAATCGAGTTGCGTCTTCGGGCCTTGAATCACGCGCAGCGGACGTGTGTCGCCATCCGCGTTGAGCGGGAAAACCGTAATCGACGGGGCCTCAAAGCGGCCCGATCCCGGTACTCGATAATCGCTGATGTTGCCCCAGTTGTTCACGAACAACAGTTTGTTCTTGGTGTCGATCGCCAGGCCGTGGGCGTCGGAAAGCCGGGTATTGTCTCCGATCAGGAGCCGCTTGGGTTTCTCATCGCCGGAGGCTCCCTTGCGGTACACGGCCACTTGAGGCGGATATTGCACCGAGAGGAACAACTCCTGGTTCTCGTTGTCCAGCGCCATGGCAAACGCCCGGTGAGTCACCTTCAACTTGTTCTTGGGTTCCGGGTCGCCGGTCGCGTCGTGTTCAAAAATGACGATGGTGTCTCCAATGTCGTTTTCGACCGAATATACGTCGCCGCTGGCCGGGTCGATATAAACACAACTGTTGAATTGCACGTCGCTCTTCGGGCCGGAGATGACGCGTCGCGGTTCGGTCGGAGGCGCGCCGGGCTTGGCGTTATCCAGCCGGCTGAACACGCGAATGCTCCAGGTGTTGCTGTCCTGCAGGAACACCTCGTTGTGCTCGACATCCACACCCACGGAACTATAAATCGGAGCGGTATCCAGAATGTCCCGCACAGGAGGCCGAGTGATGTCCACCGTGGGCGTGGCATCCTGGGCGTGGACAGTCTCATCGAAATCAACAAACAGATTTTGATTCGACGAACCCGGGACCGCAGCGGCGCTGTCCGGGCGGTAGCAAGCGTCTCCCTGATCCGGCACGTCCTGGATGGAAATCAACCTGGCCCCGGTCCGCGCCCGGTCCACCCAGGACCAGGTGAGAAGGGCGCTTGCGAACACCGCGCCTGCTGCGAGAACCTTTCGCTTCATCGCCTGTACCTCGCTCGCTATGTTATCAACCTAGAACACGTACTTCAACGCCACTTGCAGAATCCGTGGATCGTTGGCCGCCTGAATCTGTCCGAAGGTGCTGCTACTCAGCGTGCTAACAGGATCGCGGGGATTCACGTGGTTCATTATGTTGAACGCTTCTCCGCGCACTTCAAGTGCGTGTCTCTCCCAGATAGCGAACCTTCGCGTGAGTCCCATATCGATGCCAAAGAATCCCGGTCCCAAAATCGTCCCGGGGCCCATGTTGCCGTAGGTGCCCAACGCGGGCTGAGCGAACGCAGCGGGGTTGAGCCACTGTCGAATATTCTTATTTTGGGCAAATGGACTCGAAGCCACCTGCTGCGGCCGCTGATCGTCGGTTCCGGTCAAGGCCTGGTCGACGCCCGCCGCGAGCGAGAAGTAGTCGCCGGAGAGCACTCGCACGATTCCTGAGATCTGCCAGCCCGTGGCCAGAACTCGGAGTACCTGGTTCGAGTACTTCGGCGTCGAGTACACCGTCGACAGATTGAAGTTGTGTCTCCGATCCTGCTCGAGGTTGGCGCAATTTCCCCGGAGTCCTGAGCGCGAAGGAACCGAATGAATACCCGCGATGATCGGAATCGCGATAAGCTGCTGCGTACCGGTGTTGATGCAGTGCGACCAGGTGTAATTCGCCTGAACGACCAGGCCGCTCGCGACCCGGCGCTGCGCCGTAAGAAACAGCCCGTTGTAGCTCATGGTCCCGGTGGCATTTTCCTGCACGATACTGCCGTAGTATTTTCCCTGAGCCGGATTCAGCAGGGTCAAGAACCTCCGCTGGGTGGTGTTATTCACCGACGAACACGGGCTAAAGTTGGTGCCATTGATTCCACAGCTCGCGCCCGGCAAGTAGACGGCCGGATTGGCTTCGACGCTGCTGAGGATGTGCGTAGCCTCGCTGCCCAGGTAATTTGCCGTGACCAACCAACTCGTACTGATTTGCCTCTGGACGCTGAGATTCCACTGATTGACGTACACAGCCGGAAGATTGGGAGGGATCACGACCCAGCCGGAGTTGGTCGGAAACGTGGTGTTCTTGGACAACGTGTTCGGAAACGGGCTCCCGCCTGGATAGTCCACCCACGGATTGGCGAACCCAGCCGGGCTTCCACCGCCTGGGGCCGTGGTCACGATCGTGAAGTTGTACGGCGGCGAAATCTTCACCTGCTGCGATTCATAGAAGTCGGGATAGTCGCGGAACAACCCCCAGGACGCTCGGATCGTCATCTGGCCCTTGCCGGAGGGATCGTAGGCCAGCCCCAGGCGCGGCGAGAAGTGCCACCACTGATTCGCATTGGTCTTGCCATCCGGAAGCACTCCGGGATCGCCGGAATAGAGGACGCCCGCCGGAGCATTCGGATAGACCGTGCTGCGCGATCCCTGGAGAAAACCGCTCTGGCTGAATTGGAAAGCCTGGCCGTCTCCCCACGAAAACGGCAGGAACGGATCCCATCGCAAGCCCCCGTTCATGGTGAGACGCGAGCTGATCTTCCAGGTGTCCTGCGCGTAGGCTCCGAAATAGTCGCTGCGAAAGCCGATGCTCTGGACGCCTTGCTGCGTGAACGTGTTGACGTTGCCCATCATGAAGTCGCCCAGACCCAGTCCGGTGTTGTTCGAACTGAAGGCGAACACGCCGTCGGAGCTGGTCCATCCGGTTACCGCGAGCTTCGAATGAATGTTGTTCACTCCGAATCCTAATTGATGCGCTCCCTTTACCCAACTGATATCTTCGGACTCCTGAAACCCAGTGGCGTTGGTGACTCCCGGAACATTGCCGCCCTGTCCACCGATGCTGAAGCCACCGGAGACGCTGAGTCCCAGAATCCGGTTGTCGGTGGGCTCATAGTATGGCGCGATGCCGACGTCCTCCGGTGCGATTTCCTTGGGCGGCTGTCCACGGCTGTTGGTTGGCCTGAGCACGCTCGCACGGAAGGTGTTGACCACGTTGTTCGAAAAAAGATAGGTGTCGCCGATCGTGAACGTTTGAGTCTGCCAATTGTTCACAACGGGGTAGGTCGTGTAGGGGCCATTGGTTGCTTGTCCTGTACTCAGCAGGTTGCCGGGTACATAACCGGGAGGGTCGATCAGACGGGCCAACTCGTAGCGGCCGAAAATCGAGTGCCTCTGGCTGAGCTGATAATCCACCTTGTCGACGGTGAAATCTTCATTGGTCACAGGCTTGATGCCGAACTGAACCTTCCCGCACGGATCGGTTGCGATCGGAAGCTGCCCGCTATTCATGATCTTGACGGCCACGGGCGAGAACAGCGCGGGGGAAATTTTGTTGCCAACGAAGGGGCTCTTCAAGGTAAGCTGCCGTCCCGCATTGCAGGCCGGCGATGCGATCGTAGTCCAGTCGCCTTGCAGCATTGCCTGAGTGGGCATGAACGCAAACTGGGGCGTAATGGTTCCGATGATCCGGGTACCCTGATAACCTCCAAAGAAGAACAATTTGTTCTTAAGAATCGGCCCGCCGATCGTCCCGCCAAACTGGTTCCGTTTCAACTGATCGGGCACCACAGCGAAATAGTTCAACGCGTTCATTGCGCCGTTCCGTAAAAACTCAAACGCGTCGCCGTGAAACTCGTTGGTGCCGGACTTGGTAACCGCGTTGACCGCGCCGGCCGAGTGCTGGCCGTATTGCGCCGACAAGCTGCTGGTCTCCAGTTTGAACTCCTGAAGCGCATCGGGGAACGGAAGCGCCAAATTCAGCCCGTTGATCGGATCGTTGTGGGACGCGCCGTCGAGCAAAAAGGTCAGACCGTTGTGCATCCCGCCGGCAACGGAGATATTGACGGTGGGATAGTTCCGCACAAAACTGACGGTCGAAGAAACGGTTGCTGCGCCCGAAATCACGATCAAGTCGGTGACCTGGCGGCCGTTGAGCGGCAACTCCACGACGCGCTTGCTGTCCATGACCTGGCTGACTCCGGTGTCGCGCGTTTCGACCTGCGCCGCCGCTGCCTCGACCTGAACTTGTTCGTTGATCTGACCGACACTCAGGGTCGGGTTGATGACTGGATTGTCCGCGACCTGGAGAACGATTCCCGTCTGCACGTAGGTGCGGAATCCTGGCGCGGCAGCTTCTAACCGGTACGGCCCGATTGCCAGATTCGGCAACGTGAACGACCCCGCCGCGTCCGTCTTGACGGAGCGTTTGACTCCGGTCTCGGTCTGGGTCGCGGTCACATCCGCGCCAGCCACCACCGCGCCAGCAGGGTCTTTTACGGTACCGCTGATTTCCGCGGTCGATTGCGCCCAGCCGGCGGACACCACGAACAACAACCCAATCAGAACTTTCATCGAGCACCTCCCGGGATCTTGTACACGCCACCTGAAGCTGTGCGGTCCAATGGGAGTTATCGTATGCCGGTTTCGGAAGGGTGTCAAAGACTGGGTATCAATTCGGTTGATACGGCGTATCAACCCGGATGCTTGGACTGGCGCGGCGCCAGGGATCTAGAGATTACTTCGCGCCTTTACCTTCCAGCCCGCCGAGTTTGCGAATCAGATCCACGGTGCTGTCATGCGGGACAGGCAACTGAGAGACCACGTTCTTGCCCATCGCATAATCGAGCGGGGTTAAGCCTTGCTTCGATTTTGCGTCCAGTTTGGCGGATTGCTCGACCAGGTAATGAACGATCGTGTCGGCTCCGCGACCCGCTGCTCCGTGGAGCGCGGTCTCTCCCCGGCTGTTTTCTCGGTTCACATCCATCCCGAGGCTTACCGTAAGTTTCAGCGCCTCGAGCGCCTCGCTTTCCGAGCCCTTCGTGTTCTTATCGCGATATCCGACACCCGCCGCGAACTGCAGAGCGTTGCTGCCATCTTTGGTGGTCAGGTTCGGATCGGCGCCTTTACGAAGCAAGGCCCGCATGGCCGCGGCATCGCCGGCACGAGCGGCGCGCATCAAGGGAGTCGTCCCGGCGCCCAACGTGGTGTCGCCCGCGTCCATTCCGCTTCTCCCCGCCAGCGCTTTGGTCAACTGCGCGTTGGGATTCGCGCCGCGATCCAGCAGCGCCTGGATCAGATCGAGGCTCGACATGGGGTCGGTTTCCTTGTGATTCGGAAGCGCGGAATAATCTTCGTTCCGCATATCGATGGTCGCGTACAAGGCAGTTCGCCCGCGGGCATCGGCGATGTTCGGATCCGCGCCGCGATCCAAGAGGAATTTCGCGTAGCTGTACCGCTTGTTGAGGATCGAGACCACCAGCGCGCTGGTATTATCCGCGTCCACCTGGTTGATATCCACACGAGCGTCGAGCATCACGCGGCCGGTTTCGACATCTCCCTCGCGAGCGGCAAAGTGGAAAGCCGTGATCCCTCCGCGCGCCATCGGCGTTACCGACGAAGCCGCGCTCAGCTTGGGCATGCCGGTTTCCCGCGCGAGCGATTGCACCTTCCAATCCGCGCCATGCTCCAACAGGATCTTCACAACATCGGCATGATGCTCGGCGGCGGCCCACATCAGCGCCGTCTGCCCGCGATAGGTTTCCTTGGCGTTAACTTCAGCGCCATGGGCCAACAGAATCTTCACCGCGTCCGGGCTGCCGCTGCGAGCCGCTGTCATGAGCACTGTTTCGCCGTCCCGCGTCGTCAACGTGTTCGGATCCGCGCCCGCCGAGAGGAGCGCCTCGATCATGGGGGCGTTCCCCACCGCCGCAGCCTCGGAAAGCGGAGTTACGCCGTAGCGATTCGCAAGTTTCGGATTCGCTCCGGAGCTCAACAGCACCTTGACGGCGTCCAGGTCGTTCCAATGCGCCGCCCATTGCAGCGCCGTGGTCCCATCCGGCTGCGCCGCATTCACGTCGGCCTTCTTTCCCGCAAGCGCGCGTACGGTATACCAGTCGCGGCGCTGAGCCGCGTCGGCAGCGTCGCTGGGGGCCCCGAATGCGGGACACGTCAAGCTGAAACAAGCGAGGCTGAAACCCGCGAGGGTAACGATGGTTTTCATGAGCTAAACCTCCGTCAGCGGACCCGTACTATCGCCAATGCTTTGCTGGTCCACGCCCGCTTTGTGCAGGATCGAAAGCAGCAGGTTCGCCATTGGAGTCTCATCGGGATACTTGAGGTGCCGTCCGCCCTTGAGATTCCCCGCCGCGCCCCCCGCGACAAGAATCGGCAGAGGCCAGTGATTGTGGACATTGCTATTGCTCATCCCGCTTCCGTAAAGCATGAGCGTGTGATCCAGAAGAGTGCCGTCGCCATCCGGAATCGATCGCAGTTTATCGAGCATGTACGCAACCAAGCTCACGTGGTACGTGTTGATCTTCGTCAGGTTCTCCAGGCGCGCTGCGTTATTCTGATGGTGCGACGAAGGATGGAACGCCTCGGTCAACCCGAGCATCGGGAAGGTGCGGTAGCTCACCTCGCGAGCCATCATAAACGTCGAAACGCGGGTGATGTCGGCCTGGAATGCGATGGCCATCAAGTCGAACATCAGCTTGGTATGGGTCTGGTGATCGTCGGGCACGCCGCTCGGCGTTGCAGGCACATTGATCCCGGAGAGGCCGCTTTCCTTCTCCGCCAGCACAATGCGGCGTTCGATTTCGCGAACCGTATCCAGGTATTCCGCCACGCGATTGCGGTCGTTCGCTCCCAGATTTCCTTGGAGACGGCGAACCTGTCCGGTGACCGCGTCGAGGATGCTGCGCTCCTGCTCGATGCGCTCCAGGCGCTCCTCGGCGGTGGCGCCGTCGCCGAATAGCCGGTCGAACACCACGCGCGGATTAATCTCCATAGGCATCGGCGTCGTGGGCGTGCGCCAGGAAATCGTGTTCATATACGCGCAACTGAATCCGACGTCGCAGGAGCCCACTAGGCCGCTGTAATCTTCGATCGCCAGTTCGAGCGAAGGCAGCCGCGTTTCCTGCCCGATCTTCAGTGCGGCGATCTGATCGATGGTGACTCCCGCGCGAATGTCTGCGCCGTCGGTCCGCTTGGGATGCACGCCGTTCAAAAACACGGCAGGAGAGCGAGTATGATCGCCGCCATTGTCGCCGGGTCCGGCCGGGGCCGCGTTCTTGTGCGCCAGGTTGGTGACCACCACCAGGTTGTTCTGAAAGGGCTCCAGAGGCGTCAGGGTCCGCGAGATCTTGAAGTCTGCGCCGTCGCCGATCGGAGTCCAGTTGGCCATCACCGCGCCGTGCGGCATGAAGCAGAGTCCCATGCGGAACTGGGGCTTGGCCGCGGTTTTCGCGAGCGGAGTCTGCGCGGGAATCATGGAATCGAGAAGCGGCAGCGACAGCGTCACGCCGACGCCGCGGAGAAACGCACGCCGCGGAATATGTTTCTTAGTGATCAGCCTCATGGATGTCCCCTCAATTCACTCTGTCACTTCGATCTCACGACGGCAACGACCGTGCTCTCTTTCGCCGCGGCCTTCTTCATCTGAAAGGCGGGGCTGTTGACCACGCCGTCGACCAGATAAGAAAACCGGAATCCGTGTACCTTGGCGTCCGCGACGATCTTCCTTATCGCGGGCATGTCGTAGTATTCCAGGCCGCGCCCCAGCGCGTACGTCATCAGCTTTTCCGTCATCACGCCGACGAACGTTTCAGGCCGCGACACCAGCATCTTGCGGAGAGCAACGGGTCCGTCGACGCGCGTACCTTCGAATAGCGTTCCGGAGGGATCGATGGCGGCTCCGTCATCGGCGGTTCGCCAATGCCCGACGGCGTCGAAGTTTTCGAGCGAGAATCCGATCGGGTCCATTACCTTGTGGCAGCCTGCGCAGACGGCGTTGCTGCGATGAAGTTCCATCCGCTCGCGCAAGGAACGCACCTTGCCGTCGTCGCCGTTGTCCTTCAACTCCGGGACGTTGGGCGGAGGCGGCGTCGGTGGCACGCCCAGAATATTGGTCAGGATCCACTTGCCGCGCTGCACCGGCGATGTACGGGCAGCATAGGAAGTGACGGTGAGGATGCTCCCCTGGCCCAACAGCCCACGGCGGTTCTCATCGTCGAGATGAACGCGGCGGAACTGGCTGCCGTAGACGCCTGAAATTCCGTAGTGCCGCGCCAGGCGCTCATTCAGGAACGTGTAGTCCGCGGTCAGCAGATCCATCACGCTCCGGTCCTCGCGCATGATGCTACCGAAGAAGAGCTCCGTCTCCTGCTTCATGGCTTGCCGAAGATTGTCGTCGAAATCCGGGAAAGCATCCAGATTCGGAGCCGAACTCTTAAGGTTGCGGAGGAACAGCCACTGCTCGGCGAAGTTGGCGATCAGCGCATCCGCCTTCGGATCGGCCAGCATCCGCCTGACCTGCTGCTCCAGTACGGCGGATTCGTGGAGTTTCTTTTGTGCGGCCAGATTCAGGAGCTGCTCGTCGGGAATGCTGCTCCACAGGAAGAACGATAAACGCGATGCAAGCGCCAGATCGTCCACGCGATGATTCGTGCCCGCGACCGCGCCCGCCGGATCGGCTTCGAAACGGAACAGGAATTCGGGGCTCGCCAGGATGAGCTGCAGGGCCGATTCGATGCCCGCGTCAAAATCCGCGTTCTGGTTACGCCTCCGCTGATAAAAGCTGAGCAGCGTTTCCAGATCCGAATCCGCAACGGGCCGCCGGAAAGCGCTGCGCGCGAGAGCCGAAAGGATCTTCCGCGCACAGGGCACTTCGTCATTTGCGTTTGCTGGGGTCGCGTCCGCGGGCCGGCACACAAAGATGCGCTTGCGCGACGCGGTATCGCCGACGCCCGTCGCGTTAAACGGCCCCTCCACCGTGAGCCGGTCAACGGAAGGATCGCCGGTGATGTCCAGGCCATCTACGGTGGTCCGGAGAAACGGCTTTACGAGGTCGTCTTTGATCGCATGGCTGCGCAGAACTGTGTCCGCCGAAACCGTGTGAACCCCCGCCTTCACGTGTACGCGGGCCGTCAGCTTCTTATCGAGCTCCGCGCCGAACGCGCCGGGATTCTCGCCCATCTTCACGAAATCGGGCCGGCCGCCGATGGTCACCGAGGCAATCCGCACACCGTCGAGATTGATTTCGATTTCATGAGCGTCTTCCATTCCGCGCATCAGATCGAACGTATTGCGCCACATCCGGAGCTTGATCACATACTCGCCATCGAGAGGGAACGTGTGCGGGACCACGATTCCGCCGCGCGTTCCCAGCGGCAGGCCGTCGATATGCTGGTCCTGCGAAAGGTCGGGGCGGACGCGATAGGTCGCGGTGGTTGCGACAATCCGGTTATCGCCGACCGCTTCGCGGCTGATGTTCCAGGATGCGGAAAGATAGCGCTCCATCAGCGAGGGCGATACTCTCAACACGTCCGCGATATTGTCGAAGCCGCTACTTTCGTCGTCGGGAGGCAGCAACGCCGTCGCATCGATATTCAGCGCGAGCAAGTCGCGAATCGCATTGGCGTACTCCGCGCGATTCAGCCGATGCATCGTGGCGCGGCCGGGATTCGGATTCGCCGCGTAGGCGCGATCGAGCGACGTTTCAATAAAAGACGCGAGCCCGTCGGCTGTGGCCTTGTCCGGCCGGGGCATGCCTTGTGGCGGCATGGCGCCCACGCGCAGCTTGCGGATCACCTTTTCCCACGTCTCGGCGGCTTCGGGGGCTTTGTTCAGATCCAGATCCTGCAGCGACAGGTCGCCGGTGCGCGACTCGTTGCTATGGCAGGTGGTGCAGTATTTGTCGACCGTGGCCTTTTGGATGGCCGCGGTTTGCTGCGCCGCGAGAGACACAGCCCCGGCCAGGGCGGCGAGCATTACGTCCCGTAAGACAATCATGTTTCCTATAGAGATTCTATAACTTATCCGCCCTTCGCGTAGGCTCATAGCAACTATCAACAGAATTGATGGGGTGTGGTCTCCGGTTCGAATGCCGGGAGGCGTGGTGCGTTAGAATCCATAACGGGAAGACGGACTCTCATAGTTAAAGGGAATTATAGATTGCACGCTCGATTCATCCGCACGATCATGACGGCAGCAACGATATGGTTCGCCGGCAGCGCCGCTCAATCGCAGCAACTGGATCGTCCGGCAACCATTTCGGGGCATCCGAACTTCAACGGGATCTGGCAGGCTCTGAACACGGCGTATTGGAATCTGGAAGGCCACTCGGTCGAAGGATTCAGTAAAGACTTTTGGCAGCTCGGCGCTGTCGCCGTGATTCCGCCGGGGAAGAGCGTGCTGAAGGGAGGCGGTACGATTCCGTATCTGCCCGAAGCGCTCAAGAAGCGCGACGAAAACCGCTCCAAGTGGCCCGAGGCCGACCCTGAGGCGAAGTGTTACATGCTGGGAATTCCGCGCTCGACCTACCAGAACCTTCCGTTCCAGATTTTCCAGGGCGACGCGGATCTGCTCATGGTCTACCCGTTCGCCGCAACGAACCGGATCATTTATATGAAGGATCATTCCGACCTGCCGGTGGATTCGTGGATGGGCAAGTCCAACGGCACCTGGGAGGGCGACGTTCTGGTGGTTACGACCACCTCGCAAAACGGCCAGTCGTGGCTGGATCGCGCCGGAAACTTTGCCACCAATCAGTTGAAGGTCACCGAGCGCTTCAGGCTTCTGGACGTGAACCATATGTCGTATGAGGCGACGCTGGAGGACCCGCAGACGTTCTCACGGGCTTGGACGATCGAGATGCCGTTATACCGGCTGATCGACAACAATGCGCAGTTGCTGGAGCACAAGTGCGTTCCGTACGCCGATCCGCTGCTCTATCATGACCTGCTCCAGTCGAGGCAGTAGACTAAGAGAAGAGAAGGAGTCAGACCGATGTACAGCAGACTGCTGAAGGTTCTCGCGAGTGCCGGCACGCTGATCGCGGTCGCATTGCCCGTGGCGGCGCATCATTCCTTTTCCGCGGAGTTCGACTCGACCAAGCAGGTCACGCTCGAAGGTAAAGTCGTCCAGATGGAATGGGTGAATCCGCATTCCTGGCTGCAGATCGACGTGACCAAGGCGGACGGCACGGTGGAACGCTGGAAAATCGAAGGCGGATCGCCGTCGGTATTGCTCCGCCTGGGTTGGAACCGGAATTCGCTCCCCGCCGGAACCAGGATCAAAGTCACCGCGTTCCAGGCGAAGGACGGGTCACTGCGCGGCAGTTCGCGGGACATCGAGTTTCCGGACGGCAGGAAGATGGATCTCGGAGGGTCGGGGACTAAGGAAGGACCGGAGAAGTAATCGGCGGGCGTCCCTGTCAGCGGCTGGCGCCTGACGCGAGGGTGATCCTGCTAGAATGCAGTCGATGGCCAAGGCCCTAACGGCCGATGATATTCTTCCGCTGGTCGCGTCGCTGACGCCTCAAGAACGGGTCCGTCTGCTGCGGTTGATGACCTCGCCGAAGGGTGCGGACGCGCCCGTTTACCAGTCCCTGCCACCTTCGGGCGACGAGTTCTCGACAGACGATGAGCCGCTTGCTTGGGAAGCCGAGGGCTGGGAGGGCCCTGGGTGAAGCGTGGCGAGATTCGCTGGTACACGTTTCGTCTGCCGGACAAACGGCGACCCGTTCTGGTTCTCACACGAAACGATGTCATCGATCGCTGGGACCACTTAAGGCTGTGCGCTTCGAAGAGTTAGACTAAAGAGCATGGCACGCCAGTTTGATGTCGTGATCGAGCGGGATGAAGAGGGTATGTACGTGGCCTCGGTACCTCAATTGCCCGGATGCCACACCGATGCCACGTCGCTCGACGAACTCATGGTAGAGATTCGCGAAGCCATTGAGCTTTGCCTTGAAGCGGAAGGCCAGGAGCCCAGCAGCTTGGAGTTCATTGGCATCCAGCGAGTGACTATCGCGGCATGAGCACGCTCCCGCGTCCGACGGGAACAGAGCTCGTGCGGGCCTTGGAACGCGCTGCTTTCGTAACGGAACGCACGCGACCAGCTCAGCGTGCAAAGAAAATCACCTTGCCCCCGTGCTTTTCTGTTGCCAATCTGAGGTCTCCGTCAGCGGTTAGCAGCACGTATCCGTTGGCAATGGCTGCCTCCGCTATTAGAGCATCTCGGCTGTTGTTTTTCTTGCCCTTGTTCAAGGTGTCTAGTTCCGCTTTGAGGGATGTGAAGAGTTTCCCATCTCCCGGCTTTGTATAATCGAATCTCGAAACGTCGAAGACCAGGGTTTGAGTCGGCAGTAGTTCGCAATGCAGGGACGCCTGCGTCAGCAGCAGTGTCGCCCGACGCTCCTCATCTGTTGTCTTGTTGATCTCATCGACTTGAATGTGTGTGATCGCAAACCCACCATCCGACGGCAGCGAATGCTTTTTAATCGAAGAATCCGCGAGCCAATTGAACACGCAGGTGTCAACTACATACTTGGTCAAGACCACCGAATGCGGCGGCTTTTTCTTCATTTCGATCCGCTGTTTATCCAAAATGGCCCGAGCCTCCAAGAGCGCCAGACTAGCCTCGCGCTCAAAGCTTCCTAGCAATCCTGTCATTTGACTCTGAGTACTCAGATCACGGGTTCTTGTTCGACGCAATTCTGCCTCAGCTTGGAAGCTAGACCTGCGTCCAGCTACCGTCGCAGAGAAGAAGTCCGACAGTTCCACGTCAGCTTCTGGTCCCGCGGGCTCGGCAAAAGCCGTGTACGCATCCGCGATGCACTTAGCCCACGCAACTACCAGCGCCCTGGCGTGAGAGACGTAGGAAGCTGCCTCAGCCGGAAGCATTGCCCCGCGATTGTGAGTTTGCCTTGCGCGGAACTGTGACTCTCTAAGCTCTCGACTGTGCTGGTCTCCCAGCGTGATCCATTGATGTTTGAATTGCACCTCCGCGTGAGCCATGATTTCCTTCTGTCGAGCGGCGTTCATGCAAGGGCCCTTTATCATCGTAGTGCGTATCGCGCTGCCTCCTCAAGGTGACCGATTCTAGGTTCAGCCAGAAACGAGGGCACGCGTCGGCCTGCCTTCGATCTCTGCAGATCCTATGGCATGGCACGCGCCTGAGCGCTTCAAGGTGATAGATCAGGTGAGCCGCGCGGATGGCGGTGTTGCCTTTGTGGCAGGCGTACTCGTACATCTCGTACTCGTTATCCAGCTTCAACGGAAATGCGGCGGCCCACGCCCTGATCACGACCTCCGCGGTTCGTGTGATGCGCAGGTTTTGTGTGGTCGGGTTGAGTGGCGGGGAACCGGGAACGTCGGCATTGGTCATGCCAGTCTGGGGCTTCACACGAGCCGGTTCACCCGGATCAGCTGATTCTTCATGTCACCGGCGGCTGCCACCGCCGCGTGAATTCGCTGCGCCAATTCAAGAAATTGCGGATCGAAGGAGCAAACCACGATTCCCGCGTGATCCTTGGTCCGTGCGAGATGCAGACGCAGGAAATCCCGGCGATTATGCGACAGCAGATTCGGCCTTCGCGGGCGGCGAACGCCAGCACCTCGGAGTCCGGCACGGAGGCATTCGCATTTCCCGCGTCCATTGAAGTGAGCACGTCGTGCCCCAGACGCCTCAATTCCGATACGGCCGGCAGCGGGATGTTTTCGTTGGAATAGAAACGGGCCACTCAGGCAGCCTCGTTCTCGGCAATCTGGGCATCGATCTCCGCAGTGTGAGAACGAACGTAGGCCCAAGCGTTTACAAGGTCTTCCGCACGCAGAGTCGGATATGCCGCGAGGAGCGCCTGCTCACTGGCGTCAAGGCGGTGCGCCTGTGCGAGAAGCCATACGGGAATGCGCGTCCGGACGATGCAGGGCACTCCGCCGCACACGTCCGGCCGCGAGTCTATCCCAGGGAACGAGTCACCAAGCTGCTGAACGACTCACTTCAGGATCTGCGCTCTTTCGCCGGGGGAAAGCGTTGGCAAGAGTTTCTCGAAATCGCTGATGCCTGACATGCAATTCAATTGTCGCCGATGTTCGGAGAGGATACCATCGCGCTTGAATGGATGCTTACTTCGCCTTGGGGTGCGCGCGCTCGTAGCGGGAGGTTTCGATGTAGCCGCGGATGGCGGTGTTGCCTTCGTGGCAGGCGTACTCGTACATCTCGTACTTGTTATCCAGCTTCAGCGGAAACGCGACGGCCCACGGCTTGGTCACGATCTCCGGGTCCTCGACGCGCATTTCGTAGTCGATCGTGTCGGCGGCGGTGCGCGTGAAGTGTTCGGTGATGTGCAGGTTTTCGCTGGCTGGGGTTAGCGGCGGGGAACCGGGGACGCCGGCGTTGGTCATATCGGTTTTGCCGTTGAAGTTGCCCGTTTCGACGACTAGCGTGTTGCCTTCCCAGTGACCGCGCGACTCGCCTAGCCATTCTTTGACGGATTTGTCGAGCGGGGGTTGGCCGTTGGTGGGAATTACGCGGACTTCGTGGGCCATTTCGAGCACGATCAGGACGTAGCCGGGGGACTGCATGATGCGGATGCCGTTGTTGTAGTTGCGCGGCAACATCGAAACAGGCATGCCGCGGGTGATGCAGCGGTCCCAGCTATCGAAGTCGTCGGGGCTATCGAACACGGTCTGGCCCGGCTTGTAGCTCCCGTGCATCTTTTCGTAAAGCTCCTTGCCCTTGGGCGTCAGCTCGGGGAAGCGGCCATCGGGTGGATCGCTCAGCAGGGACGTTAGGCGCAAGACCTCGGTACCGGAGTCGGCTTGCGGGATCGCTCCGGACTCGAAGCGTTTGTTGCGGGCCTGCGCACTCTTCTGCGCGGCGGCGAATTCGTCGTCGGTCATGAAGCGGCGGTCGCCGTACTTCTGCTGGCGCTGGAAGGGTGTGGAGATCAGATGGTTGAGGGGCCAGATGCCTTGAAGATCGGGCTCGCCCCACGGGGTTTTGGGTGGCGTGTAGTTTTTGGTCGCCGCGGGTTGTTGTGCGGCGGCGGGTTGATCGATCTGGCATAGCAGCAGGCCGAGCCCGATGCTCATCCCGCCCAATCCCAGAATTTGTTTGACCATCGGACACACTCCTCCCGGTCCGAAAGGTGCATCATACCATGTACTGGGAGCCTGTCCGAGTAACGCGTGAAGGGCTTGAAAGCTGAGTGGCTGGGTAATGCGAATTTCGCGGGGGGCTGGCCGTGGTTGACGGCCGTGGCCGGCCGATTCGTGCTCCAGGACCGCTTGGAACTGGAATTTGAACGAAAATCATTCCTCCATGCCTTCCATCAGCACTGCATCGCCGCGTGGAGCCGTAAAATGTTATGCGTCAGGCACAGCAGCGCCCACTCCCCTTTCACGTTTTCTTTTCCGCGGAGCAAGAATTGACGGAACCCGCGCGCCTGCTTGATCTGCCCGAATACCGGCTCCACTACGCACTTGCGCGCCGCGTAGACGGCTTTGCCCACCTTGGTCTGCAGTTTCCGTTTCATCCGCTCCACCCTGGTCGCGCCCTTCGGCAACGGTCCGCGCTTCGCCGGTAAGCGATGCTCGCCATGCTTGTGCTTGCCGGTCGCCAGGAACCCCTCGATCTTACGCTCCGGTTCATCGGCGGATTCCAAGTGCTCCAGATTCTCCTCGGAGCAATAGCCGTTGTCGGCCAAAATCGCTTCCGGACGCTGTCCGGACTGTTGCTCGATGAGTTCCACCATAGGCTTCAGTTGCTGTTTGTCATTGGCCGCTTCGGTCACGGATTGCCCGACGATCAGCAGCAAAGTCGGCTCCACCACCGCTTGCGCATTGTAGCCCTGCACCATACCGTCAGCGCCTTTCATGATGCGCGACTCCGGGTCGGTGAAGTTGTATTGATCCTGGTCCTCCGGCTTGGCTTCTGCGGCGCTCTTGCCTTCCGCCGCGGCCTTGTCCCGCGCTCGTTGCTCCAGGACTTTCTTGGCTGCCTTGATCTTGGCCAGCCGGGTCTCGCGCCGCCGCAGTTCCTCCGGCAACTCGTCGCCCCGTTGGCTGCCGTACTGGCGATCTTCTGCCTCATCGGCGGCCTCGGCTTGCTCCAGCAACTGCTGCACTTCTTCCTTGAGTTGCTGGTGCTTCTCCTTCATCCGGCCGTAGCTCATCGCCTTGTGCTTGCTGGCGTTGGCCTTCAACTTCGTCCCGTCCAGCGATACCCGGCCCAGTTGGATCGACCCGCACTCCAGCGCCATCGCCAAGACCTGCTCGAACAGGTTCTGTAGCGTTTCGATGTGGATCTTGCGAAAGTCCGAGATGGTCCGGAAGTCCGGCTGGTTGCCCGCCGCCAACACCTTGAAGGGGATGTCTTCCTGCAACCGCTTCTGTATCCGACGCGAACTGAACACTCCCGTGCAGTAACCGTATACCAACAATTTCGTCATCAGGCGCGGATCGTACGGCGGTTGCCCTCGCTTCTCCTGCGCGTACACCGCGTGGATCGCTGACAGATCCAACTGGTCCACGACATCGCTGACGAAGTACACCAAGTGGTCTTCATCCAACCATTGGCGCAGGCTCGGTGGCAACAGCAGCTCTTGCTCAGGAAGGTAGGCCCGGTAGCCCTTTGGCATAAAACATTATGTGCCAGTTCCGTTCGCTCTGTTCCCTCGATCTTGCGGGATTCTCGGACAGGCTCCTAGT
>DATNJC010000096.1:0-4855 GCA_035604115.1 Bryobacteraceae bacterium
GGCTTGGAACAAAGACCCGAAACCATTTGTGTGGACCGCAACCGTGGAATCCATCACGGAGAAACTCTCTCGTTGCCGGCAGACCCTGGAGAAGATTCAACCCGGCTGCACCAGCCCACCGACCAGAAAACGGAAGAAGTAGCTGTCCAGTTATTTAGTGGACACTACACTAGCCGCTATCTTTCTTTGCGGATACCACAGGTACGGAGGGGCGCGCGGTGGCCTTCTTCGCCGCCGTCGCCATCTTTAGCTTCTTGTCAAACGTCAACTTCCCGGGCTTCACCGGGGACCCGCCCGCTATCCTCGCGTTGATATCCTCCGCGCCCATCTGTGCAGCGCGGTCCGCGGTCCATTCAGCGACCTGAAGCACTGATTGCCGCTTAAGATCTTCTTGGGTAACCGGTTTCGCCCATCTGGCGGCGGCGGCCGTCTTGGCGACTGCCACGCGTTGCTCTGGCGTGAGCTTCTCCATGCGGGCCTTGCCGCTGGCTTTTCCGCCCTTGCGGCCGATCCCAGCCAAGTATTTCGAAACCGTCGTTTTGCGAGCCACTGTATTGATGCTAGCGGTTTCAACGAACTTCAGCCGCGTATTGACAGTGCTGAAGCGGAGTCAGCATAATGATTTATGTGAATGCTGAAGCCGAATCAGCATGCGGACGGGCTTACGGAAGACGACCCCAACGAACTTGAGCTGCTGCGCCGGAAGGCCGTATACCAAAGCGCATCCATCCGAGCCGACATCGCCATCGCGTTAACATTTCTCCAAATCGCGAGGATAGAAGGCCAGGGGCGCGAGTCAGCTAAGGAAAAAGCCGAGAGAACCGTTGAGGCCGCGCACCGCCTCCTGCCGCTGATCGAGGATCTTCTCGAGACCGCCGATAGGGAAAGGATTCGAGCGAGCGTGGCTGAATTGGAGTACGCGCTAACGACGTTCGATCTTCCGCCAGCGCCCGAATCCTGAGCTCGGCAAAGAATTTCGGTACACAGTCTCGGTTTCGCGCTCGCGGTCACCGGCCGGAAGCGGCGCGGTGCAAGCCGCGCAAACGCGCCAGCCTGAAACTCGCGGACGCACTTCGGACCGGCGCCAGTGCTGGGAATCGCCGCAGTATCTCTGGATTTTATCTCAGCGCGTTTCTTGATATAGTGTTCCGCATGGCGCACACCTGTGCGCGAGGTGAACAAATGAACCGGACACTTCTGATCCGCCTCTCCGCCGCAGCTCTGTTCCTGGTGGGCGCATGGGTCGCCTATACGCAGCAGGGCAAGCAAGCCTCCAACAAGCTCAACAAGCTCAAAGACGATCTCTACGAGATCGAAGGCGACGGCGGCAACGTCGCGTTTTACATCACCAACGAAGGCGTGATCCTGATCGACGACAAGTTCGAATACGACTTCAACGACATCGTCGACAAGGTCAAGAGCGTCACCAATCAACCCATCAAGTATGTGCTCAACACCCACCATCACGGCGACCACACCGGCAGCAACGCCAAGTTCCTGCCCACCGCCGAGATCATCTCAACGCTCAACGCCCGCAAAAACATCATCGAAGGCAAGCAGCCCGGCGCGCCGCGCGTGACCTTCACCACCGAGTCCGACGTGTTCCTGGGCGGCAAGGAAGTGCGGATGCAATACTTCGGACGCGGCCACACCAATGGCGACGCGGCGGTCTACTTCCCCGCCCTGCGCGTGGTTCACACCGGTGACCTGGTGGCCGGCAACAGCCCGCTGATCGATTACGGCGGGGGCGGCAGCCTGGTCGAGTGGGCCGCGACGCTCGACGGCATCATGAAGCTCGACTTCGACACCATGATCCCCGGCCACGGCCCGGTGGGCAAGAAAGCGGACATCATGACCTATCGCAACAACGTGGAGAAGCTCCGCACCCGCGTCACCGGCCTGGTTCGCGGCGGATCGAGCAAGGACGATGTCGCCAAAGTCCTGACCACCGAGTTCGGCTGGGACCCCAAGGGCCTCCAGATGACCCGCGGCCTCGATGGCTTGATGGTCGAGCTGAAGCGGTAGCGTGCAGCACAGGCTTGAGCCTGTGTCTATCCGAAACTCTTGAGCCGCGCCCACAGCTCCGGCCACGGCAGGCGCGCCCTGCGGCAAACGAAAATATCGGGGTGGTAAAGCGTCTCCTCGTTGCGGACCCCGTAACGGTTGGCGATGTGCCCAGCCACTTCGCACGACTCGAAATCCCGATCGAGAGCCGCGCGGTTCAACCCGATCACGACGAGCGTGTCTGGCGGGGGGTCGCCAAAGCCTCGCAGCCAGTAGGAATTGATGCCGCTAATCGCGCGCGGCAATCCGAACCGCGGCCCCAGCAGATCGACTGCGCCCGCTTCGCCATAATTCCCCGCCAGAATCACGGCCTGAGCGCGCTCCTCGGCGGGCAGCGAATCGCGGACCTGGGCCACCGCCTCCACCAATTCCGGCCATCCGATCTCCTCGCGCATATCGCCGTTGTTCTTGTCCATGATGTTCCACCAGGCCGAATTCACGGGCGCCAGCGGCATCGCAAAAGCCGCGCTGAGAGCGGCCCCACCGGCCAGCGCGGCCCACGTCAGACCTCGCGCCACGCGCGACCACTGTTCCGCGGCGACGGCTCCGGCGACCAACAATATTGGATAGGCCGGCGCCATATAGTAATCGCGGCCGCGCGCCACGGCGAACAACCCCAGCACCAGCACGAAGACCCATCCCAGCGCCCGGAAATCGCGCCCTTCCGGTTTTAGAAAATAGAACCGCAATCCGGCCACGCATAGTGGAATCGTGAACAGGCTGGCGCCCAAAATCGCCTGTTTCCACCAGAAGCCATCGGTGCGGCCGATGCGGATGTCGCGCGCGTGGATGGACCGCAGGAACTCGAGCGACAGAAAATCGTGGCGCGCTTGCCACCACAAGTTGGGCAGCCACAACAGCAATCCCAACGCGGCTCCGAGCCACAGCCATCGCGAGAGCAACAGGCGCCGCGCGGGCGTGAGCAGCAGTCCCCCGAGCAGGCCCGCTGCGAAGAAGGCGATGGTGTACCGCGTCATCATTCCCAATCCCAGCGCCAAGCCGATGCCCAGCCACCAACGTTCCGGGCCGGGGCGCCGCTCCCCGCCCGGCCGCAGCAGCCGGATCGTCGAATACGCCGCCAGCACCCACCACAGGTAGTCGAACGAGACGTATTCGTACAGCGAGCTGGTCGCCACCGCCACCGGAGCGATCCCGACCGCCAGCGCGGCCACTACCTCGGCCCTCCGGCCGCCGCCCAATTCACGCGCCATCAGGCCGGCCAGCACCATCGCCGCGCCGTGCGCCAGTGCCGCAAACAGCCTCAACCCCACCAGCGAAGGCCCGAACAATTCCAAGGCGATCCGTGCCACAAACGGAGCCAGCGGCGGATACGAGACGTAGCCCCACGCCAAGTGCAGCGCATCGCCCAGCGTGCCCAATTCGTCCCGGAAAAATCCATAGCGGTGATTGACCAGCGTATGCGCCAGCACCTCGCCCGACGCCAACAGCAGCAACAGCCCGATGCCGCGCCGGACCCCGGTGTTCGATGACATGGTGAGTAGCGTACCAGTTTGTCGGCGATCAGCGCGGGCCAGCCAGTCTTTCTGGATGCCAACAGCAGCCATCAGCGGCTCGATCTGTTAAGATCGGCGCATGGCGGCCGCCCGGTCAGACCGGCAATCCGATTCTTTGGTCAGCGTTCACGAGCTGACCGGCCACCAGATCTCCGCGCTCCTGGAAGAAGAAATCTCGGAGTGGCGCCGCAGCCTCGACTGGGATTTCGCCGCCTCGGCCGAGCTGGTCCGCCGCTTCGTCGAAATGCGCGCGCTGACCGGCTTCGCTTTGATGGACTCGACCGGCGTGACTGGCTACTCCTACTACGTCGTCGAAGAAGGCAAAGGTTTGATCGGCGACCTCTACGTGCGCGCCGCGCAGCGCACCACGGAGCGGGAAAACCTCCTGTTAGCCACGGTGCTCGACGCCCTCTGGCGGACGCCCGGAACCACCCGCGTGGAAGCCCAACTCTTAATGCTCGGAATGTCGCTCGGAACCGGAAGACCCGGAACTGGGGGCCCCGGAACCACAGTGGCCGCCGCAGCCCGTCCCATGCCCTTCGCGCAGTGGCTGCGCAGCTATCCGCGCCTGTTCCTGGAAGCCCCGCTGGCCGCAGCGCCACGAACCCAGGCGGTGAACTTGCCCCCGCGCCAGGTGCCCGACGCGGTGATCCTGCCCTGGTCCGAACGCCGGCAGCAGGAGGCAGCCGCAACCCTAGCTGCCGCCTACCGCGGCCACATCGATAGCCAGATCAACGACCAGTACCGCTCCGCCGCCGGCGCCGGCCGCTTCCTTACTAACATCGTGCAATTCCCCGGATGCGGGTCCTTCTTTGCACCGGCATCCTATGTCGCCGAAGATCGCAACACGGGGATTCTCTGTGGCTTGTGCCTGGCTAGCATCGTGGCGGACGGAGTCGGCCACATCACCCAAGTGTGTGTCGACCCGGAGCACCGGGCCACCGGACTGGGGTATGAGCTCTTGCGGCGGTCTCTGCTCTCGCTGGCCGCAAGCGGCTGCCGTACAGTAAGCCTGACCGTGACTGGCGCCAACCAGTCCGCCGTCCGCCTGTATGAAAGGATGGGGTTCCGAACCCGCCGCAATTTCTCGGCGTTCGTTTGGGAGAAGCCGGTTTAGGAGACCAGCTTCGGGCGAAGTTAGACCATTTTCTGAGTATTTATAGACCATAGCCGCAGTGGCGAAAATGGGCTGTTGCGTGTTCTGAATTCACCGCAGTAAGGGCCGCGGCCACGGCATGCTCCAGCAATTCCAGTTGGCGGATCTTCCAAGCTCGCAA
>DATNJC010000097.1:0-3122 GCA_035604115.1 Bryobacteraceae bacterium
GCGCGCCTTCGGGGTCCCCAGCACGCCCGCTGTTGGCGTGCTGGGGCAGAGCGCGGGAAACGGTCGCGAAGGATCTCGGTAGTACCAAGTACCCAGTACCGAGTGCGGCTTCCTCAAAATTTTAACCTGCGATTTTCTCCCCTCCGGCGAATCCAATACGGCAGTTTCGTTTGTCAGTTGGAACCAAGATCCCTTGCGGCTCGAAGCCGCTCGGGATGACAAACACCAGGAGTCTTTATCTCTCATGAAGAAGGCAGAAGATATCGCCGTCCCGGTCGGCGAGCGCTACTTCGAAGATTATGTTCCCGGTTCGGTATTCGAGTACGGAAGCATCACGCTGAGTGAGGACGAGATCGTGCAGTTCGCCGAGCGCTTCGATCCGCAATTCATCCATACCGATCCCCGGGCCGCGGCGGAAGGGCCGTTCGGCGGATTGATCGCCAGCGGTTGGCACACGGCGGCGGTGATGATGCGCCTGTTTGTGGACCATTATCTGTCGCATGTTGCCAGCATGGCTTCTCCTGGCATCGACGAACTGCGCTGGACACGGCCGGTGCGGCCGGGCGACTCCCTGTCGATCCGCGTGTCCATCATCGAGGCCAACCGCTCCCGTTCCAAGCCGGATCGCGGCATGGTGCGCAGTTCGGTCGAGGTGCTGAATCAGGATCAAGAGGTCGTGATGACCCTCAAGGCGATGAACATCTTGCGGTGCCGAGACCAGCGTTAGCCCATGTGCGTTACTTGAGCCACCCGGCACGCATCGGGACTCATTTGTAATACCGTCCGTTCGCTTCCTCGCCCACGATCGCGAAGTCTGCCCGCGATTTCTCCAGCGGGTCGGACTTCCAGGAGAACCCGATCGACGGGACCTCCACCCGGGCTTCGAGCTGGCACGTAGCGCGACTCCCGCGAAAGCGAAATTGCCTCGCCGGATCATCGTAGAGGACCGCTTCCCCCGTCGACTTCCAAACCATCTTGAACGTCATGCGGGCGGGGGTTGCGACGGAATCAAGAGTCGGCCAGCGTGGTTGATCCACCACCGGCACGTCCTTCATCTCAAGAGTGAAGGCCTCGCCGTTATTGCTGATCGTCAGTCCGTTCGCCGGCACCGGCACAACCCAGTAGAGCCCGGATGGAGCAATGGGTGGGTGGAAGTCGTGAATCTGGTTCGCAGGGACCGCCGGTCCCTGAAACAAGGTCAGTCATATATGAGTGAAGGCTCCGGTTTGGGCCGACCGCCCTGCCCAGTATTCTCCCTGCATCACGCCATAATCGGTGGTCGGGCTCCCAAAGGCGATTCGATTTCCGTCATTGTCGGTGCCCATCCCGGTGAAGGTGCTGCAGCGCGCCACTCGTCCCTGGAAGTGATAAATGTGCGAAGGCTCGAGGTTCGGACCGGCAGGCTGATTGTGACTGCCATTCTTATCCAACCAGGGGATTGGGTAAGGATCGGTCCCGCCATTCGCAGTCCTGGGCCGATCACCCATTTGGAAGGCGGCGCTTCGCGGCACAAACGCCAGGGCGCTTCCGGCAAACGCCGCCGATCTGACAAAGCTTCTTCGTGTGAATAGGGGACGAGGTCCACTGCACGTGGTCATGGGCTGGCTCCAATCCGCAAAATCACAAGGCCCGGATGGTCTCCGGGCCTTTGCCTTTTGCTCGGTACACGGTATCAGTTACTTGGTACTCGGCGCTACCGCACGTGCTTGGCGGCGGCACGAGCGATGGGTTTTACCTTCTCCGAGGCGGTGTGGGCGAATTCGCTGCCGCGCTCCAACAGCTCGGCGCCGCGATCGATCAGCCCATCCGCCTGCTCGCGCGCATCTTCATACTTCCGCCGCAGCAGCTTGCGCATCTGGCGGCCCGACTTGGGCGCAAACAGCAGCGCCGCAAGCGCCCCCACGCCCAGGCCAATGAACAGGAAGGTGACGGCGGTGCTGGCGGTGCTGCGGTCCGACGGCTGATAGTCTCCAAAGCGCTCATAATCGGTCATGGATGTCCCCCTTCGTCTTGCATTCTAAACCGTGCCCAATGTCAGCCCAAGGTTGTTAGACAAACCGGCAGGCCGCGGCGTTGTCCCACAATGAAAATAGTTCCGTGGAAAGGGTGCTGATGTAGAGTCGTACTAATGGGCAGTGATACGCGGTTACCTCCCCGGCAGCCGCGCGTCTAACTGGCATGTAGCAGGGGGTGGGGGTGTTCCAACTGATACAACGTAGCATGGCCGCCCGGTGGCGATGGGCGCTCAGCGCCTCGGCCGCCGCTCACTTGCTGGCCGTGTGCTTGCTGCTGCGGCCGCCGGCGCCGGTGTTTGTGTGGCCGCAGGCGGTGGTTGCGGGCGCTGGTGGGACATCGGTCACAGCGTTGTACCTGCCGTACGACCGCGGCGTCCACTCCGATCCGGCAACGGAGGCGCGCGTTTCTTTGAACTTGGCCGCGTCGAAAGCGAAATCGAAAGCGCCGCGCCAGAGGCGCAGCAGCAAGGCTCCGCTCAAGGCTGACCAGGACCGGGCGGGTGACGTCCTCCAGACAGCGCGTGCCGGTTCGCCTTACGGATCGCTTGCCGACGGCCCGGCCGACGGCCGCGAGATCCGGCCGGCTCTGCCGGTGGCCTTCGTGAACCCGCAGGTGTCGCGCTCCGAGCTGCCTCCCGGCGTACAGGGAGACGTGGTGGTCGAGGTCACCATCGACGCCCGCGGCAACATCGTCGAGAAGCGGATCCTGCAGCGGCTCGGCTACGGCATCGACGAGAAGGTGCTGGCCGCCCTCGAGGGATGGCGGTTCACTCCCGCCACCCAGGATGGCGTGCCCATCTCCTCGCAGCACGACATCCACTTCCATTTCCCCAACTGAAGGGCAACGCCCGTCCTGCCCCGCTGCTTTAGCATAGGGCGCCTCTTCGGCGCCAACGAGCAAGGATTGGAGCGCGACCTTGTAGACTTGAGTGGCACCGCATTTCATGCGTCCAGACAACAACTTTTGCCTCTGCCAATTCTTCCTTCTATGCGTAGTCGTCGTGTTCTTATCGTGCAGTCTCTGTCTGGCACAACAGGCGGATAAAGAGACCTCTCGGCTGCCTGACGCTCCCAAGCAGAGCACCTCCGAGACGAAGGGCTTCTTTG
>DATNJC010000098.1:0-7303 GCA_035604115.1 Bryobacteraceae bacterium
ATCATGGCATTGCCGGTCAGCCAGTCGTGGGCGTGAATCACGTCAAACGCACCGATGAAATTCTCGGTTGCGCACACGTGGTAAGCGATGGAGCGGCACATGTCGTTGACTTCTTCGACGAAGTCCGAGTTTAGCCGGAACGGACAGCGATGGTAATGCACGCCATGGATGCATTCGTAGTGCGGCTGCCATGCTCCCATCCGCGTGAAGACATGGACTTCATGTCCTTTGCGCTCCAGTGCAGCCGCCAGCTCGGTGACATGGGCCGCCACACCGCCCACGGGAATGGAATGAAGAGATTCCCATGCCAAGAGTGCGATTCTCATAATCAAGCCGAATGAAGATAGATTTTGTGCGGGAACTTGCCCTAACGGGGTTCCGGTTTGCAGCCTGTGCCGATCCAAGGTAAAGGCTTGGACTCTGTGGAAATTCGCAATTGACATCAAGATTGGCGGTTGGGGAATTCCTTTTTGGAGATCGCGTCTGCCGCATACCAAAACGGATCATTTTGACGCTGAGGCTCAGAACCAAAAGCCCGGAGCCCGGCGCTGCCAAGGCGGAGTTGTGGTCGTGGTACGATCTCTGGTTTTGCTCAACCGCTCGGGAGGGTTCTTCGCATGCGCTCGAGACCGCTGGTTGTCCTCGTCTTATCGCTGGCATTTCTGGCCGTTGTCCCAGGAAAGGCGCAAGGCCAAACGACAGCTTATGACCAGAATCTGTTCAAGGAGATGAAGTGGCGTTTGATCGGTCCATTTCGGGGCGGCAGGGCTCTGGCGGTGACCGGCGTTGCCGGCGAGCCGGACGTCTTCTATTTCGGAGCGGTCGCGGGCGGTGTGTGGAGGAGCGTTGACGGCGGCGCGACCTGGACCCCGCTGTTCGACAAGGAGTCGATTTCATCCATCGGCGCCATCGCGGTTGCCGATTCCGATCACAATGTGATCTATGTAGGCACGGGCGAAGCCTGCATCCGCGGCAACATCTCCTACGGCGATGGCGTGTACAGGTCCACCGATCGCGGCAAGACCTGGAAGAACGTCGGCTTGCGCGACAGCCGTCACATCGGCGCTGTCGTCATCCATCCCAGGAATCCCGACATCGCCTTCGTGGCGGCCCTGGGTCACGCCTATGCCCCGAATGCCGAGCGTGGCATCTTCCGCACCACCGACGGCGGTAAGACGTGGGAAAAAGTCCTGTACAAGGACGACCGTACCGGCGGCATCGACGTCGTGTTCGACCCCAACAATGCCAACATCCTCTATGCCGCTCTCTGGCAGGTGTATCGCACGCCTTGGAGTCTGAACAGCGGCGGCGTTGGCAGCGGTCTCTACAAATCCATTGACGGCGGCGTTACTTGGAAGCACCTGGAAGGCCATGGCCTCCCCGAGGGGATATTGGGCCGCATAGGGGTTTCGGTGTCGGGCGGCGATTCCAATCGTGTGTACGCGCTGATCGAGGCCAAGGAAGGCGGCCTCTACCGCTCCGACGACGGCGGTGACACCTGGACGCGCGTCAATGACGACCAGCGCTATCGCCAGCGCGCCTGGTACTTCACCCACATCTTCGCCGACTCCAGAAGCGTGGATACCGTTTACGTACTCAACACCGGCATGTTTAAGTCCACCGATGGCGGCAAGACATTCAACCTTCTGCCCGCGCCCCACGGTGATCACCACGGGCTATGGATCGATCCCACCGACCCCGACCGCCTCATCAACGGCAACGATGGCGGCGTCACCATCAGCGTCGACGGCGGCCGCACCTGGTCGCTGCAAACTAACCAGCCCACCGCGCAGTTCTACCACGTGATCGACGACCGTCAGTGGCCCTACTATCTCTACGGAACACAGCAGGACAACAGCAGTGTCGCCATTGCCACCTATGACGATTCCGGCGTGATCGGCCGATGGAGTTGGTTCGACTACGGCGGCGAGACCGGCTACGTCGCTCCCGATCCCAGCGACCACAACATCATCTACGGCGGGAACGAAGGCACGGTCTTTCGCTTCGATAAACGCACCCAGCAAATGCAGGACGTCTCCGTCTGGCCGCTGGACGTTTCCGGCCACGGCGCCAAGGATCTGGAGTACCGCTTCAACTGGACTTCGCCGCTGATGATCTCGCCTCACGATCCCAGCACCATTTACGCCGCCAACAACCGCCTGTTCCGCAGCCGCGACCGGGGCATGAGCTGGGAGGCGATCAGTCCCGACCTCAGCCGCAATGACAAGGGCAAACAGGAGCCCTCCGGCGGCGCCATCACTCTCGACATCACCAGCGTCGAGTATTACGACACCATCTTTGCCCTGGCTGAGTCCCCCAAGCAGAAGGACCTGCTCTGGGCCGGCACCGACGATGGCCTGATCCAACTCTCCCGCGATGGCGGCAAGAGCTGGACGAACGTTACCCCGAAGTCGCTGCCGGAATGGAGCATGATCAGCCTCATCGACGCGTCGCCCTTTGATGCCGGCGCCGCCTACGTTGCTGTGGACCGCCACAAGCTCGATGACTTCCGTCCGCACATCCTGAAGACCAACGACTACGGCAAGACTTGGACGGCCATCACCAACGGCATCCCCGACGGCTATTTCGTCCACGCCGTCCGCGAGGACCCCAAGCGCAAGGGCCTGTTGTATGCCGGGACCGAAAGAGGTGTATTCGTATCTTTCGACGACGGCTCGCACTGGCAACCGCTGCAATTGAACCTGCCGTCCACACCGGCCACCGACCTGGTTGTTCACGACGACGACTTGGCGATCGCCACCAACGGCCGTTCCTTCTGGGTGCTCGACGACCTCATGCCCCTGCGCGAACTCAATCCGCAGATTGCTCAGGCCAGCCTTCACCTCTACAAGCCGCAGCCTGCGATCCGCCTGCATTTTCCGGAGCAGGTGGAGCGGCGGCGGCCGGTGGGCCAGAATCCTCCTATCGGAGCCATCATTGACTACTACTTCAAGACCAAGCCGGCCGGGGAAGTGACGCTCGACATCCTCGATAGCCAGGGCCGGCTGGTGCGGCATTACTCAAGTAAAGAGAAGAAGATCGCCGAGCAACCGCCAGAATGGCCCGATCAGGAAAAACCGAAGGAAGTCATTCCGGCCGAGGCGGGTATGAACCGCTTTCCCTGGGATATTCGCTACGAGCACCCAGTCAAGATCCCCGGCGCGTTCTATAGCGATATCGGGCCGCTGGGTCCTCTCGCCCTTCCGGGAAGCTATCAGGTCAAACTGACGGCTGACGGGCAAAGCCGGACGCAGCCTCTCGAGTTGCGCCTCGATCCGCGAGTGACGAGTGTCTCCGCCGCCGACTTGCAGAAGGAGTTCGACCTCGGCATGAAGATCCGTGAGGCGAACAACCGCCTCCACGTTGCCGTCAATCAGATCCGCCAGTTGGGGGGCGAATTGGAAACGCTGCGCCAATGGGCCGGCGACAGCCCGCAAGCCCAGCCGGTCCTTGCCGCAGCCCGGCAGTTCGGCGAGAAGATGACCCCCATCGAAGAAGAGCTGATCCAGGTGAAGATGAAGAGCACAGAGGGCAATCTGGGGTTTCCCAACAAACTCAATGAGGCCCTGGATTCGCTCAGCCACACCGAGGATACCGCCGACTCCGCTCCCACCGCGCAGATGTATCAGGTCTTCGACTTGCTCAACCGCAGGCTCGAAGCGCAACTAACGAAATGGCAGGAGATCGTCAGCAAGGACCTGCCCGCGCTTAACCAGTTGATGCACGCCCAGGGAGTGCCGGACTTGCAGGTGCCGACGGGGATGCCGAAGGAGTAGAGCTCAGGTGACATTGGGACTGGCGATGTTGCCGCCATGGCGACACTTTTCACCTGGTTGTCATCCTGAGCGCGCCGAGGTTGCGCGCGAAGGATCTTGAGAGTGCCCGAACAAGATTGCCGTTGACGCAGGCAGGAAAACGGTCCCGCCTCAGCGAACGGCATGGGCTCAAAAGAGCAGCGTCCAGATCCTTCGCACGTGCTCGGTCGCCCGCCGCGGCGGGCTCCCTCGCGCGGCTCAGGATGACATAGGAACGGACGACGTTCCGCGGATCACCGTGCCCGCGCCAGCACTATGGTGATGTCATCGGGCTGCTCGTTGGCGCCGATCCAGTCGCTAACCGCCGAGGTGACCATCTCCGAGATGCGGGCCAGCGGCAGGTGGCGGTGGTCGCGCACGATCTCGATCAGCCGTTCCTCGCCGAATTCGCCGAACTCGTTCTCCGGTTCCGTGACCCCGTCGCTGAAGGCCAGGAAGATGTCGCCGGGCCGCAGATCGATGGTGCGCTCCTCGTAGCCCTGGTCATCGAACAGGCCGATCACCAGCCCGGGCGTGTCCAGACGCCGCCTGAGCGACCCGTCCTGCCCCAGGATGACCGGAGGGAGATGTCCGGCGTTGGAATAGGTGAGCGCGCGCGAGCGGCCGTCGTACACGCCCAGGAAAAGCGTGGCGTACTTTTCCGCCGGGGTGCTGCGATACAACTGGCGATTGAGCAGGCTCAGCACCTGGGCGGGAGAGAACTCGTCATCGCTGCCCGAGCGCGCTTCGAAGATGTGGGTGGGAGCGCCGGCCTCGCCTCCCGCCGCCACCAAGTGCGCGGTCATGGCCGGCATGCGTCCGATCTCGTAAGCGCGGACGGCGGAGTGGATGGTCGCCATCAGCAGTGCCGCCGAGATCCCCTTGCCGCTGATGTCGCCCACGGCGATTCCCAGGCGATCCGGCCCATAGGGCAGGAAGTCGTAGTAATCGCCGCTGACGGTGCGCGCGGGGCGGCACACGCCGTGGACCTCGAGCGACTCCAGGTCTGACATCGCCTTGGGGAACAACTGCGACTGCACTTCCTGGGCGATGGCCAGTTCGTTCTCGAGACGCTGCTTTTCCTTCTGCTCGGCGATCAGTTGTTCCAGCGACTCGCTCATGGAGTTGAACGAGCTCTCGAGGGCCGCGAGCTGGTCTTGCGTGGTGACCGTGATGCGGTGTTTCAGGTCGCCGCGATTGATGTGCTGCGTTGCGCCGTAGAGTTCGGCCACCGACCGCGTCATGGTGCGGGTGAGCCCCAAGCCGACGATCAGCGCGATCAGCTCGATGATTGCGAAAACAAGGGCCAGAACGATAAGCAGCGTCCAGATGGCGCCGCCAAATTCCACCATGGTCTGGAACAGCCGTGCGTACAGCAGCGACAGCCGGGTGGTCGCGCGCAACGGGATGCGCACCGTCTCCCCGGTTTTCCAATCTACGGTCGCCAGCGGAGCGAAGAAAGTGACTTCGCGGTCGAGGCGCCGGCCCCGGGGTGGCAGCGAGCCTCCCGAGATGCGCCGTGTTCGCGCCTCCTCTTTTGGCTCGTCCCCGCTATCCACGGAGACTTCGGGAGCGCGATCTCCGATGGCGCGACTGCGGATCCGTCTGCCGGGATAGATCGTCACCTCGCCGATGTCGCCGGCGATCCGCTCCAGCAGCGCGCCATCTACCGGCATGCTGGAGAGCACGGTCAGGGTTGCGCCGTTGGCAGACACGGTGTTGACCGCTCGCAGATAAAGCCTGGCCTCATCGCGGACAATCCCCTGGAAATCATCCTTCAGCCAGGCGGGAAGCTCGCCGACATTTCGACCGCCAGGCGCATAGAGTACGATGCGCTGCCCGCGTCCGGGGCCCCCAGCAAACCCGGTTTTGGTCTGCTGGGGTGGGTGATACCAGGCCACCACTTCCGCGGTCTTCATGTGTTCGTCGGGACGGAACTCCTGCGACGCCAGCAGGTCCTTGCTGGTGGGCGAGCCACGGACCCGCGCCACCGTCGCCAGTTCGGTCGCCATGGCGGAGTTAGCCGCCTCCAGCGTCCGCAGCTCGGAATTCAGGTCGGAAGTCGCAAGGAAGGTCGCGAACTGGCCGGCAAACAGGTAGCCGGCGATCAGAGCCATCATCAACACCAGCACTAGCGGAATCACGCCGATGAAGGTGTAGGTGACGATCAGGCGGTTGCGCAGCCGCCACATGAACCGGCGCCGGAACCAGCGCAGGCCGAGGATGAATCCCAGCACGATCAGCGCGCTGGTGAGCAGTCCGACCCAAACATCCAGGGCTCCCGCGCCACTTCGCCCGGAGCGCAGCCGGCTCAGTCCGTAGATGAACAGGTCCACCAGCAGCAGGTAGAGCGTGAAGCGGCCTAACCCGCTCGTGGGCGCTAGGCGCGCCAGCTTGCGACGCAACAAATGGTAGGAGGGATCTTTCATCGGGAGCTTTGCTCAGCCGAGCTTCGCAAGATTATAGACGCATGGTGCGACCGCCGGACGGGCACGGCCGCTAGGCTCTGGCTCGGTCGTCATGACACAGAGATACGTGTCCACCCGCCGCAAGGTTCGCAGTAGAGTCTTGTGTTTAGGTAGAATCTTTGTGTTTAGTACGTTCGAAGCGCCGGATTTCACGGCGTTCAAATTGGATGTCCGGTGGTGCGTCGATGACCGCTCGCGCCCGTAAGTACCGCATCCTGGTGGTGGATGACGAACCCTCGGTGCTCCTCACCTACCAAATGATCCTGGAGCAGAAGGGTTACGAAGTGGTTGGTGCCTCGTCGTCCGAGGATGCGCGCCGCGCCCTGGAGAGCGAGAAACTCGACCTGCTGCTGTGCGACCTGTCGCTCGGGCAGAAGGCTTCCGGCTTTGAGGTCATCGAGCATGCGCACCGTTGCCAACCGGGATTGCCGTCGCTGCTGCTCACCGGTTACGCCGGCAAGGACATCAGCGACCGCGCCCAGCGCCTGGGAATTTCGGTCCTGCTCAAGCCGGTCGATATCCAGGAGTTCCTCGGCGTTATCCGTGCCCATTTGAACGCTCACGAGCAGAAAGCTAGCGGCCAGTAGATCGCTGCCGGAATCCGCCTGGCCACCGCCCGCCGCCGGCTCAGAACGGGTAACTGGTTTAGAATCGCTTCGTGTCCCCGCTGAAATGGTTGGTGCTCCTGATTCTGTGCGCGGCGTCCGTGCCGGCGCAACAGCAGCCCAAGCAGGGCGATATGCCCAAGCAGGGCGATTTGAAGGTGCGCGTCAATTACATGAACGTCTGCTCTCCCAGCGACGCCGAAAAAAAGGAAATCGTCTCCGCGCTGGAGCGCATTCCTGCCGTTCCCCGCTTCGGACCGGAGTTCGAGATCGCGCGCGGCCGCTCCACTGCTCCCGATGCGCCCATTGCTTCCTGGGTACGCGTGCGCCGCGAATTCCCGCCGGACGTGCCGCTGATCAACGCCCAGTACTCCGTCAGCCTGGATGCCCAGGACATCATCGAGACGGTGGTCTTCCGCTGGCGCGAGCCCAAGGA
>DATNJC010000099.1:0-24000 GCA_035604115.1 Bryobacteraceae bacterium
TAACTCTTCCAGGCTCTCTTCCCCCTGCTGATGCGCCTCCAACAACTTCCGTCGTAGATCGTCAGAATAGGCCTTCGCCATCTCTTGCTTGCAGCCGGATCGCCAGAGCTGGTCTATATTATCTCAGAAAATGGTCTAGTACGTCTGCGCGCCGGGCGTCGCCACGAGTGGCGACGCGGCATGCAGGAGTGCGTGCGCCACGAACTCTACTGGGCTTGCGGTGTGCCCGTCCAGGCTTTGAAGTGCTGGCGCGCTAGAGTTACCACCAGCGGTACGTCGCTTTCTAGTACGAAGCGCTGGCGCGCCAACTCGCGCGCGATGGCTTCGGTGCGCGACAAATAGTCCTGCTGGTCGCGGTAGCGTTCCTCGATCGACCTTCGTGGGTCGCCGGATTTCTCGCGATCGGCGCGGGTCTTGGGGAACAGAATTTTTCCGCCCGTCAGCGGGACCAGATGTTCGGGCGCGCCGGTTTTGGGATCGCGCAGGTTCCAGCCTGTGTACGTCGCTAGCGGCACGCGCAGCTCCGCCATGCGGATACCTGAGGTTTCGTTGCCATCGTCGTCCACGCGCGGCACCAACGCGGGGAACGGAGCGCCCAGCTTGGGCGGCTCGAATGCGGGGATGCCCTTCGACGCGAAGTCCGGCCCGAAGTCGAGCCGCGGCGCATGAAATGCGTACTTGGGCGTGTTGACGCCAAGCAGCTTGGGGAACTTGAGCGCGGCCACTTCTACCAACTCGCCTTTGGAAATGGAAGGAACCTGCGAAGGCGGCGGCTCCACGCCGCGAGTGATCCAATCGTTCATCGCCACGACCATCGCTCGTTGGAAGAATTTCCACTCCATAGAATTGCCCGACGTGATTTGGGCTGTGCCGGTGAAATCGGCGTTGCTGGTTCCGTGCGAGGTTCCAGCCACGTAGTAGATGCGCGCGTCGGCCGGAATGGGAGCGTCGCGCTTGCCGTCCGGCGTGGTGTGGATGAGGGCTTCGCCGCCGCCCCAGTACTCCTGCGATCCGTTGGTCAGGAACAGCTTCGGGGCAACGCCCGCGGCGCGCGATTTGGCCAGCAATTCTTCCGTGGTGAAGGGAGGCAATTTGTTGGGATAGTCGAACGCGGTGTATTCGCCGCTGGAGCGCGAGGGCTGCGCGAAGCGCGTGTTGAATCCGCCCATGCCGCCACCGGCGATGTGGGCCCACACGCCTTCAAACACCTGCTTCCCCTGCTCGTCGGCGTTGAAGCCTTCATAGAGGAACGTGCGCAGGAAGCGCCCGCTCTGCGAATTTCCCACCGTCATGACGCGTTTGATGTCGCTGCCTTCCTGGCCGGCCGGACGGTGCTTCAGATACGCCGCGAAGTCGCGCACGGAGGCCATTCCGAGCCCCGCGACCTCGGGATCTTTGCTGGTGTAGACGACTTCGTAGATGCGCCCCGGCTCGAAGCCCGAATCGTATTCGGCGCGGTGGCCATCGGCGCTCAAACGCCATTGCGCGCGCGGAATGGTCGTGCGCGGGCCGTCGGGGCTGTCGCGCACGGTCATCACGGCCGTGGAGGGATCGGCCACCGGGTATGGGATCATGGTGCGATCGCCCAGGTTTTCCGAAGTGGACTTCTTCTGCACGATGATCTCGGCGCGCACCGGGCCGGTGACGCCCATGGCGTGCGGCGCGTAAAGCTTGATGACGCCGGCGCGGTCGGGCACGTCGAACTCCCAGCCGATCCAGGCCACGGTGAATCCTCGTTCCAGCAGGAACTGATCGTTGAGATTCAGGGCCGCGACCAGCGACGTGCTGCCACGGTTGGAGATTTCGAGCAGCGCCGTGCCATTGCTCTTGGAGGCGTCCTTGGGCCGGAGCACCAGCATGTCCGCCGAGAACTCGACCAAACCTTGCGCATTGCGCGGGGCGAGATCGATATCGGCGATGGCGCGGTTGGCGGGGAGCTTGGGATCGACGGCGAAGAACACCTTTCCGGAGACGCGTTCGTAGCCGGGTACGTTGGGCACGTCGGCGCGGCTGGCGACTTCGACGCGCGTGACGGCGGCCTGGACCAAGCCAACGCAAAGAATGGTGAGCGGAAGCATGCGGCGTAGCATGCTCGCTATCTTATCAGGGATGTTTGTGTGGGGCACACGCCTGCCGCGTCTCCGGACGCCGCCCCGAAGGGCGGCGGCAGGCCGGAAGGCCTGACCCCACAGACGCCCGTGCTACTTTGCCAATGTGAGGTTGGCTTGGGCGCGCAGTCCGAAATCGGCGAACTCGCGGCGGGCGAGTTTGGGGAAGGCCGCGGCGGCGATCATGGCGGCATTGTCGGTGGAGAGGCCGGGCTCGGGGAAGAAAACGGGGCAGGGGAATTGCGCGTGCTGCGCGGCGCGGCGCAGGCCGGAGTTGCAGGCGACGCCTCCGGAGACGATAACGCTGGCGGCATCGATTTCTGTGGCGCTGCGGATCGCGCGGCGTAGCAGCTCTTCGATGACGGTGTGTTGGAAGGATGCGATCACGTCGAGTGTCGCGCGGGGCGTGACGTGCAGCCATTGTTCGAGCGAGGGGCGGTGCTGGGCGGCCAGCAGATCGCGCCGCGCGGCCACTTCATCTTCCATGTCATGGGCCTCGAACCAACGGAGCACTGCGGTCTTGAGGCCGCTGAAGCTGAAGTCGAGGGTGTTACCTTTCATGTGGGCCAGCGTGAAGTGCACGGCTTTCGGATTGCCCTGCGGAGCGAGCATGTCGATCACGGGACCGCCCGGATAGCCGAAGCCCAGGAGCTTGGCCACCTTGTCGAAGGCTTCGCCGGCGGCATCGTCGCGAGTCTTGCCGAGCAGGCGATATTCGAAGCCTGCGCGGACCTCAAAGAGATGCGTGTGGCCGCCGCTCACCACCAGCGCTAGCGCGGGAAACTCGATAGGATTTTGGCTGGCGACCGCGTGAATGTGGCCCTCGATGTGATTCACCGCGATCAGAGGAAGACGCCAGGCCATGGCGAGAGCCTTCGCGTAGGTGATGCCGACGAGCAGGGAGCCGACTAGCCCGGGGCCTTCCGTTACCGCAATCGCGGCGAGTTGTTGGGGGTTGGTTTCGGACTCTTCCAGCGCAAAGCGAACAGCGGGCACGATGGCGCGAAGGTGTTCGCGCGAGGCTAGCTCGGGGACTACTCCGCCATAAGGGGCGTGAGTGGCCATCTGGCTCGAAATCACGGAGGAGAGAATGCGCGCACCGTCCTCGACTACCGCCGCGGCGGTTTCGTCACAAGAGGATTCGATACCGAGGATGCGCACGTTCCTTTAGTCTAAGGGTCGGGGGAACGCGGGTGCTGCTTTCGGAATTCGACTACCAACTGCCGCATGATTTGATCGCGCAGGAGGCGCTGGCCGATCGCGCGGGGGCGCGCATGCTAGTGGTGGACCGGTCCACGGGTGCATGGGAAGATCGCATGTTTCGGGACTTCCCGTCGTACCTGCGCACGGGCGATTGCCTGGTGATGAACGATTCACGGGTGATCCCATCGCGGCTGTTGGGGCGGCGCGAGCATGGGACTGGACAGGTGGAGGTATTTCTCACGCGGCCCGTGTCGTCGGATGGGTTGACGTGGGAAGCGCTGGTGCATCCGGGGCCCAAGATGCGGAGCGGCGAGCGGATTGTCATCTCGCCGGAGCTGAGCGTCGAAATCGTCGGGCGCGGGGAATTTGGCGAGCGCACGGTGCGGCTACATCCTCAGGGCGATTTGTTTCAGGTGTTGGATCGCGTGGGGCATGTTCCGTTGCCGCCGTACATTCGGCGGCCCGATACGCCGGCGGATCGCGAGCGGTATCAAACGGTGTTCGCCCAGGAACGCGGCTCTGTCGCGGCGCCTACCGCGGGATTGCATTTCACGCCGGAGATTCTTGAAGCGTGCCGCCAAGCCGGAACCGAGATCGCGCGCGTGACGCTGCACGTCGGGCTGGGAACGTTTCAGCCGCTGCGCAGCGAAGTGCTGGAGGGAGTCCATCTCCATGCGGAGCGCTTCCGCGTACCGCAGGAATCGGTGCGAGCGATGGATGCGGCTCGCCGCGTCGTTGCGATCGGCACAACCAGCGTGCGTGCGATGGAAAGCGACCCGGGAAAAAGCGAAACGAGCATCTTCATCTACCCGGGATTCCGCTTCCGCCGCACCGGCGCGATGCTCACCAATTTCCACTTGCCAAAGTCCAGTTTGCTGGTGTTGGTGTGTGCGTTTGCCGGGAAGGATCTGATGCTGGCGGCCTATCGTCACGCGGTGGAGCAGCGTTATCGCTTCTTTTCTTATGGTGATTGCATGCTGATCTTGTGATTGTTGTAGCCTAATTTAGGGAGGAACTATGAGCATGCGAATCACACCGATGTGGACGACGCTGGCAGTGGTCTTGACGCTGGGTCTGGTCAGCGCGGCGGCGCAAGACAAGGGCAAGGCCAAAGGCAAAGGGCCGAACATTCCGCCGCCCATCAAGCTCACCATAGCCGGATTCAGCGACGGCCAGGAAATCCCGCAGAAATACACTTGTGCGGTGCCGGGTGCGGTATCGCCCGCGATGTCGTGGAGCGATGTTCCGGCGGGCACGGCTACGTTCGCGATGATCTTCCATGATCCCGATCCGGTGCTCGCGAAAGGCACCAGCGACGTGTTGCATTGGGCGATTTTCAATATTCCGGGCACCGCGCGCTCGCTTCCGGAAGGCGTCGCCACAAAGCCCGAGCTCGAAGACGGCACGCGGCAACCCAACAACCTGGGAGGCAATCCCGGATACATGGGTCCGTGCCCGCCGCCTCCGGCTCCGCATCACTATACCTTCGAGTTCTTCGCGCTGGATAGCAAGCTGGATTTGCCGGCGAACTCTTCGCGCGACGATTTGCTGAAGGCCATGAACGGGCACGTGCTGGCGAAGGCTGTGTACATCGGCATGTTCCATCGGTAGGAGACAGCCATGTTCCCCGACGACAAAGACGATCGTGAACTCTCGCGGCGGGATCTGATCGCAAGCGCGGCTTTCGTGCCGCTGGTGGCTTTGACGGGGACGAGTCAGGCTGCCGCGCAGACGGCGGCGACAGCGGCTCCGTCGGCGCTGAATCCGGCGCAGATGAAAATCCTGGAAGCATTCGTCGAGCGCCTGATTCCCAAAGACGAGCTGGGCCCGAGCGCGGCGGAAGCCGGCGCGCAAATCTACATCGATCGTGTATTGGCTGGGCCCAACGCCGGCGAGAAGGCGAGCTTTGTGGAAGGCCTCGCTGCGATGGATGGGTTCGCCAAGAGCTCGCAGGGCGCGGCTTTCGTGGAGCTCGCGCCCGAAAAGCGTGACGCCGTGATCACCGCTTTTGAAAACGGAACCGCCGGGGACTTCGCCAACGCGCGACAGTTTTTCGGGCGCGCGCGGCGGCTGACGCTCGAAGGCATGTTCGGCGATCCCTACTACGGTGGCAACAAGAACTTCGCGGGATGGGACCTGATCCGCTATCCCGGCCCGCGCCTGGCCACGAGCCCCGACGATCAAAAGATGAACGTGGAACCCAAGCCCTACCGCGTTTCGGCGTGGGGAACGAAATATGGTCACTAGACGCCATGGCCATTAACCTCAAGCCCGTCGATGTGGCGGTGGTGGGCTTGGGCGCGGCGGGCGGAGTGGCGGTGCTGCCGCTGGCTCGCGCGGGGCTGAAGGTCGCGGGCATCGAGGCGGGGGGCTGGCTCCAACCGCACAAGGATTATCACGCCGACGAAATCTACAACAACGTGCGCTCGCTGGTCACTTCGGTGCCGAAGGCCAAGCGTGAGGTTCCGACGTTCCGCGCCAAGCCGAATCAGCCGGCGCGCCAGGGCGCGAATCATCCCATGATGAACGCGGTCGGCGGCACGTCGATTCACTATCACGCGCAGAGCTGGCGCTTCAGTCCGTGGGATTTTCAAGCCAAGTCGGCGTCGATCAAACGTTATGGTCCTAACTCGATTCCCAAGGGCTCGACGCTCGAAGACTGGCCGTTGAGTTACGACGAATTGGAACCGTATTACGACACCGTCGAATACGAGGTCGGCGTGTCGGGCAAGGCGGGGAACATTCAGGGCAAGCTCGATCCGCTGGGTAATCCCTTTGAAGGAGCGCGCCGGCGCGAGTTTCCGATGCCGCCGCTGCGGACCACCGACTTCATCGAGATGATGACGGCGGCAGCGAAACGCGCGGGCTTTCATCCGTTCCATCAGCCCGCGGCGATCAATTCGAAAGAATACAAGGGCCGGCCCTCGTGCGCGTACCACGGCTATTGCGACCGCGGCGGGTGCCACATTAGCGCTAAGAATTCGACGGCTGTGACCACGATTCCGGAGGCGCTCAAGACCCGGAACCTCACGATTTTCGATCGCGCGCAGGTGACGCGTGTGTTGGCCGACAACAACGGAAAAGTCACCGGCGTCAACTATATTCGCGACGGCAAGGAATACTTTCAACCCGCCAAAGTGGTGCTGCTTTCGTCCTACACTTACGAAAACGTCCGGCTATTGCTGCTGTCGAAGTCTAAGGCGTATCCCAACGGGCTCGCCAACAATCACGGGCAGGTGGGAAAACACCACTTCGCGCACTGGGACGCGCAGGGCGGCACGGGAGTCACCGCGCTGTTTCCCAAAGATCTGAACCTGTGGTACGGCGCGATCGCACAGGGCGTTACCGTCGACGATTGGGCCGACGACAATTTCGATCACAGCGGGCTGGGCTTCATCGGCGGATGCAGCATTCAGGTGAACACTGAGAAACATCCGATTGGAGCCGCCGCCGGCAGCACCTGGGGGCGCGCGCCGCAGTGGGGCTCGAAGTGGAAGGCGTTCATTCATGAGAGCGCGGGACGCTCGCTGGGTTCCTACATTCAGACCAACACGTTTCCTTACGAAAACACGTGGCTGGATCTTGACCCCGAGGTAAAAGACCCGCTCGGCGACAACGTGCTGCGCGTCACCAGTGGCCCCAAGGAGAACGAGCGCCTGGCCGCGCTGTACTGCCAGAACAAGATGGAGCAATGGTTTCGCGAAGCCGGCGCGATCGATGTCGTTAAGGGCAATCCCAACGGTCCGGGGTTGAGCACCCACGCCCTCGGCGGCACGCGCATGGGCAACGACCCGGCCACGAACGTGGTCGACAAGTGGGGCTTCTCCGACGAGGCGCCGAATCTGGGTTTGCTGGGCGGATCGGTCGCGTGCACGCACGGCGCGCGCAATCCCACGCTGACGCTGCAAGCGCTGGCGTGGCGGACGGCCGACCACCTGGCGAAAAACTGGAAATCGATTGCCGGTTAAAGCCACGCCCGGTTCCAGCCGATTTACACCCGATGGGGAAGATGAAGCACTGAAGCGTCGGAGTGGTGAAACCATGGGGGCGGCTTCCAACCTTGTCCAACGGCTCGTAAATTCCATCGCCGACCGCGGCCGCACGTTTCTGAACAGCCTCTCGCGTACCCCGATCGAGAAGCTGTGCCAGGATCTGGTGTCGGAACGCGGCCAAGCCTCCGGCACCGCCATTGCCCTGGAGATCAGCAACCGCTATCGCGCGTTCGGTTCGGCCGAGCAGCTGCGATTCTTCGAAGGACTCCTGGGCGAGAACTGGCTGGCCGACCCCGAGGCGATTCTACGGTTGGCGCACCAGTATCACGCCCGGCCCGACGCCGCCGCGCTGGCCAAGTTGGTTCCAGTGGTGGAGCCCCGGCGCGTGGAGCTGTTCCGGCGCATCAATACTGGGCTGCACGGCACCGCAGCGCTGGTCAACCTTCGCCGGGATTTGCTGGCGCTGTTGCCGGAACACCCGCGCCTGGAACCGATCAACGGCGACTTGGTGCACCTGTTCTCTTCCTGGTTCAATCGCGGCTTCCTCGAACTGCGCCGCATCGACTGGCGGACGCCTGCCCTGGTTCTCGAAAAGCTGATGGCGCATGAGGCCGTGCACGAGATTCACGGCTGGCCGGACTTGCGGCGGCGCCTGGAGCGGGACCGCCGGTGCTTCGCGTTCTTCCACGCCGCACTGCCGGACCAGCCGCTGATTTTCGTGGAAGTCGCCTTGACCCGTGGAATCGCGCGTGCGATTCAACCTCTGATCGATGTGACCACTCAGCCGGGAGACCCGGGCGAAGCCGACACCGCCGTTTTCTACTCCATCAGCAATTGCCTGGATGGATTGCGCAACATTTCCTTCGGCGCGTTCCTGATCAAGCAGGTGGTGCAAGAACTCCAGAACGAGGATCTGCGCCTGAAGAACTTTGTGACCCTCTCGCCGATTCCGCAGTTCCGCGAGTGGCTGGAGTCGCAAAGATCTTCGTTGCGAAGCCCACTGGAACTGCGCGGCGGCTTCACCCGCGCCGCGCTTAGCGATGGCCGCGCGACCAAATCGTTGCGTCCGGAGTTGCTGCGTATGTGCGCCCGTTACCTGACCACACGGCGTCCGGACGGGCGAGCCTACGATCCCGTAGCGGCCCTGCATATGAGCAACGGAGCTTCCATCGAGCACATCAACTGGCTGGGCGATCTGTCGGAACGCGGCATCCGCCAGTCCCTGGGTTTGATGGTGAACTATGCCTATCAACCGGCCCGCATCGAGCGCAATCACGAGCAGTACGTAAAACAAGGCCGGTTCGCGATGTCGGATGAAGTGCGCTCTCTCTTGGAGGAACCAAAAGGCCCGCGGCCCGCGCCGGCGGAATCGGGTCGCACTGGCGCGTAAAATAGAAAGAGCCCCCCCAAACGGGACGGCTCCCAAATGGTTCCGAGCGAATTCCAAATCCGCGATGTCCGCATCCAGCCCGCCACAGTGCTGGCGCCCATGGCCGGCGTCACCGACACGGTGTTCCGCCGGCTGATCCGCTCGCAGGGCGGCTGCGGTCTGATCATGACCGAGTTCACCAGCTCGCACGGCATCGTGGCGACGTCCAAGGCCAGCAAGCCCACGCGCACGTTCCGTTATCTGTATTTCGATCCGGACGAGCATCCCATCTCGGCGCAACTGTTCGGCGCCGATCCGAAGGTGATGGCCGACGCCGCGCGCTACTGCGAGAATCTGGGCTTTGACGTTGTCGACATCAACTTCGGATGCCCAGTGAAGAAGGTGGTGCGCTGCAACGGCGGCTCCGGGCTGTTGCGCGATCTGCCGCTGGTGGAGAGCATCCTGCGCGAGGTGCGCGCGGCCATCTCGATTCCGTTGACCATGAAGTTCCGGGCCGGATGGAACGATCGCGAGCTGGTCACGATCCGGATGGCACAGTTGGCCGAAGACTGCGGGTTGAGCGCGATCGCTCTGCATCCGCGCACCCGCGAGCAAGGTTATAGCGGCCAGGCCGATTGGTCCCGCATCGCCGAAGTGAAGGCCGCGGTGAAGATCCCGGTGATCGGCAACGGCGACATCACGACGCCTGAAGACGCGGTGCGGATGGTGCGCGAAACCGGATGCGACGCCGTGATGATCGGGCGCGCGGCGTCGTCGAATCCGTGGATCTTCCGGCAAATTGCGGAATATGCCGCGACGGGGCGGTATGACACGCCTCCGGAAATGGCGCGCTACGAGATCATGCGGCGGTATTATTCGATGCTGCGGGATCACGCGGCTACTGACGCCGTGGGCAAGATGAAGCAGTTCGCCACCTATTTCACTCACGGCGTGCGGAACGGATCGCTCCTGCGCGCGAAGATTTACGCTCGCACCGGCATGAGCGAGATTCTCGACGAAGTAGATGCGTTCTTCGAGCGGGAACTGGCGCTGGCTCCCGCGGTGAGCTAGACCCGAAGAGCAAATCGCGCAACCAAATTTGAAACGCGTACAACTGATCACTGACGGCGCTTGTCTGGGCAATCCCGGCCCGGGCGGATGGGCTTGTATTTTGCGCTTCGGCCAATTGAGCAAGGAGCTGTCCGGGTCCGAACGGCACACCACCAACAACCGCATGGAGCTGACAGCGGCCATCGAAGGGTTGCGTGCACTGCGCGAGCCGTGCGAAGTCGAGGTGGTTACCGATTCCGAGTATTTGAAGAACGGCATCACCCAATGGATTCACGGCTGGAAGCGCAACGGCTGGAAAACCAGCTTCAAGAAGCCTGTAGTTAATCAGGATCTGTGGCAGGAACTCGACCAGTTGTGTGAAGGCCACACCGTGAGCTGGACCTGGACCAAGGGCCACTCCAATCATGCCGACAACAATCGGTGCGACGAGCTGGCGACGCAGGCGGCGCGCATGCAGAGTTAAGCCCTGCGGGTTACAGTAGAGACAGGATGTCTAAAACATTTCTTGCTGTTTGTGTAGTAGTAGGACTCGCCGCCGGAATCGCCGGAGCCCAGCCCGTCGGTGGCGGGATCAAGCTGGGGGTTCCGTTTACCGATGCGTTCCAATCCATCTCCACGCAAAGCTTTCAGGCCTCGCCGCAGCGCTTCGTGGTGGGGCCGTATGTGGAAGTCCGGCTGCCCGCGCAGCTTTCGGTGGAGGTGGACGCGCTGCACCAGGCTCTGGATTTTTCCCTGGCAGGCGTTTCGTTGAATTCCGGTTCGTGGGAGTTTCCCGTGGTGGTCAAGCACAGGATGCTGGCCGGGCCGTTCAAGCCGTACTTTGAGGCGGGGCTGGCCTTTAGCCGTCTCTCGGATGTGAGCGGGCTGGTGGTGAATCACACGCAGAATTTCGGCATCGTGGGGGGCGGCGGCGTGGAGATCCATCTGCTCAACCTGAAGCTCTCGCCCGAGATCCGCTACGACGGTTGGTTTTTCCGCAACTTCGATACTTCGGCGCCGGGCGCTGCAACGTCTGGCGTATTTCCGGCCGTTTTGCAATCGCATCGCAACCAGTTAGCGTTTCTGGTGGGCTTCGGGTTTTAGTGTGGGGCGGGCTTTTAGCCTGCGGACCCGCTTTCGAGCGGGTCCTTTAAGATTGTCCAGATTTGTCGCTGACGGTCCCTTTAAAATTGGACCCACTTCTCGCGCAGGGTCCAGCCGGCGAGAAGGCCGGCTGCGGGCAGAATTGCCCGCCCCATAGTCGGCGCGGCTAAGATGTTACTTCGGAGGAACAATATGACCCCCCAACGTTGGAGCGCCCTCGGCGTCGCTTGTCTCGGGCTGTTATGCGAGAGCTGCAGTATGACCAAACCTGACGCCGAAAAAGCGAACGCCTTCGACAGACTCACCGGGAATTTCGTGTACGCCAACCTGGCGCTATCGCCGGTATCCGCGACGCAGGCGGGCTATCACACGGATACCGGCGTCGCGCTCGACGAGGCCCTGGACGATTTCAGCCCGGCCGGTATCGCGATACAACGGGCGGTGCTTACAAGATTTCAGACCCGTATCGACGCGCTGGATCTCAAGTCTCTCGACAAGGAGCAGGCGGCCGACCTCGATGTGATCAAGAGCAACATCGGCCTCAGCCTGCTGGAGCTCGATTCCATTCAGAGCTACAAACACAACCCGACCGTCTACGTCGAACTGGCCGGAAATGCGCTGTTCGCGCCCTATCAGCTCAACTACGCCCCAGTCGAAAAGCGCTTCGAGCACATCACCAAGCGGCTGGAAAAGATGCCGGCGTTGTTCGAGCAAGCCAAAGCCAATCTTGTCGACGCGCCCGAAGTCTGGAACCGCGTGGCGCAGGAAGAGAACGCCGGCAATATCGACCTGATCGACAAGGATCTGCGCGCGGCCGTGCCGGCGCCGCAGAAGGCGGCCTACGAAGCCGCTGCTACCAAAGCGATAGCCGCGCTGCGGGACTTCAACGCGTTCCTTAAGAACAAGCTTTCCAAGAAGACCAGCGACTGGCGTTTAGGCAAGGACAAGTACGCGCGCAAGTTCGAGTTCACGCTGGCGGTCGGCAAACCGCCCGAGCAACTGCTGGCGGAAGCCGAAGCGGAGTTGAAGAACACGCGGGAGGAGATGGCCAAGCTGGCCGCGCCGAAAACGGTGAAACAGGCGTTGGACGAAATCGCCAAGCAGCACGCGACGCCGGACACCTACATGGCCGAGGCCAAGAAGTCGCTGGAGCAAGCCACCGCCTTCGTGCGCGACAAGGGTCTGCTGACGCTGCCCACGCAGGGCAACTTGCAGGTGATCGAGACGCCAGAATTCATGCGCGGAATCTATGCTGTCGGCGGGTTCAACCCCGCGCCCGCGCTCGAACCGCAACTGGGCGCGTATTACTGGGTCACGCCGATTCCCAAGAATTGGAGTAAAGACCGCGTCGAATCCAAGCTGCGCGAATACAATAATTTCGGCCTGCAACACCTGACCATCCACGAGGCTATGCCGGGGCACTACGTTCAGTTCGAATACGCCAACCAGGTGCAGCCGCAATCGCGCCGGGCGTTGCGAAGTATTTTCGGCAACGGACCTTACGTGGAAGGTTGGGCGTTCTACACGCAGCAGATGATGGTCGACGAAGGCTACATGGCCGACCAGCCCGGCATCAAGCTGACGCTGTACAAGCAGATCCTCCGGGGGATCGCCAACACGATCCTGGACATCCGTCTGCAAACTATGGGCATGACCGATCAGCAGGCGCTGGACCTGATGATCAACGACACGTATCAGGAAAAGGAAGAGGCGACCGCCAAGCTGCAGCGCGCCCAACTATCGTCCTGCCAGCTGCCGACGTACTTCGCCGGCTGGAAAGGGTGGCTGGATGCGCGCGAACGGTTCAAACAAAAAGAGGGCGCTGCGTTTTCGCTCAAGGAGTTCCACGAGCGGGCGCTGAAGGAAAGCGCCGTGCCTCTGCCGGTGCTGAACCGTCTGCTGGATTAAACACTACGCCTTCGCCGGAGCCTTCGATAAGATCCACGCGTGGATGGTGTCGAACACCTGCTTGCGATTGGTCTCGAGCATCATGAAGTGGCCGTTCCCCAGGATGCCTTTATCCTTCAGCGCGAGGCTTTCGGCGTTGCACCCCGCCTGCTTCAAAAAGTCGACAACGGGTACCGGATTGCGTCCGGAGCGCTCGGCGGTCACGTAGGCGATCGGAATGCCTTGCAGGTTTTTGAGCTTCCGCGCAGGCTCGGCTTGGAGCTTGTAGGCGGGCTGGCCGTTGGCTGCCGCAATTTCGCGCGTCTTGAAATCGCTGGGATCGGACACCGGCGGATCGAACGCCAGCGGGACGTCGGTCAAGCCCCACGGAGTCCCCGGAGTGAACGGCGCGCCGGCGCCTTCCACGTTGACGATGGCCTTCACCATGGTGGGCCGCTCATTGGCCACCAGCCACGAAAATGGGCCGCCCGCCGAATGCACGCTGACGATCGCGGGTCCGATCCTATCTAGCGCTTCCGCGCCGCGGCTGGCCCAGTATTTGTGCATCGCAACGTTGTCCTGGGGCGCGGAGTTTTGCCCCGCCTGGAACTGGTCGATCACCGGATCGCCCACATCGCCTGTGCCGATCCAGCGGCGATTGGGATCTTGTGCAGCGCGTTTGAAGTCGTTGGTAACGGTCGAATAGGTGAGCACCGGCGTGATGGGGCCCAGTGCATCCGGATGATACGGCGGACGCCCGTGGCCGGGCCGGTCCAGGATGTACGTGCGGAAGCCGGCTTGTACGTAGTAATGCGCCCAGCCAGCGTGGCCGTCCCCGACGCCCATGTAGTGCGTGCCTTGCCCTCCTCCGCCGTGCACCAGCAACACCGCGTAGCGATGTTTTACTTGTTGCGGGATCAGATACTGCACGTAGGTTTGGCCTACGAGGATCGTACCGTAGTCCATCTTTTTCCGTTCCAGGCCAACCCAGAAGTAGCCTTGATCGGCAAGTTTCATTGCCGTCGAGTCATCCTTGGCCTGTGGGGCAGCGCCGTGCGCTGCCGCTGCCTTGGCCCCGTTCCCGTTGACGTTCTTGCCGATCCAATCCAGAATGGGCTGCAACACTTCTCGATTATTCTTCTCGCCCATCATCAAGTGGCCGTTGCCATGGATGCCGTGATCGGCCAGGCGCAGCTCATCGGCCGCGCATCCGGCCTGCTTCAGGTACGCAAGCGCTCCCGGCGCGCCGGGCGAGGCGAAGGAACCCTCGGCGGTGACCAGGCATATGGGAATGTTCTGCCAGTTTTTCAACTTCCGCGCGGGTTCTTCCTGAATCAGAAACGGCCGCACCCCCAGCTTGGCGTCGGCCTCGCTGGCATCCACGCTCTTGGTTTTGATCTGCGACGGATCGGACACCGGCGGATCGTATTCGACTGGAATCGACGACAGTCCCCAGCGGTTGCCCTGCGCAAAGGGATTGCCCGCGCCTTCAATCACAACGATGCCTTTGACCAGTTTCGGCCGGGCCTCGGCCACGAGGTAGCCGAAAGGTCCGCCCGCCGAGTGGGTCATGATGATGGCCGGTCCGATCTTGTCTAACAATTCGGCGCCGCGCTGCCGCCAGACCAGATGTTGTGGGTCGGTGCCCGTGCCCGGTCCGTTTCCGTAAGAGCCGCCCTGCGAAGCGACCAGTTGCGCCAGCTCGGGAGCGTCCACCGCACCGGTGCCGGGCCACTGGTTATGCAGCTTCGCCAGTGCGGCCGCCGGACCCTGCGCGTTTTTCGCGCGCTGCGGCGTGAACTGGCCGGAGATCGATTCAAGCGTCTGCGCGCGTCCGAACAGTCCATGCAGTTCCGGATGATACGGCGAGCGGCCATGGCCCGGGCGATCGACCACGTAGACGCGGTAGCCTTCCTGCAGCAGATAGGTGGACCATCCGCGACGGCCGTCGGGCGTGCCCATCCAATCCAAGCCTTGCCCGCCGCCTCCGTGCACCAGCACGATCGGATAGGGATGCCGCACCTTGGCCGGGACCTGATACTCGACGTACATCTGCTTGCCGTTCACCACGGGACCCTTGCCCAGGTCGATGCGTTCGACGCCGACCCAGAAGAAGCTCCACTCGGCGATGTCGAGCGGAGCCTGCGCGGCGGTTTTGGTGGAGATGTCGGCGGCCAGGGTCGAAGCGGGCGTCAGCGCCAGCGCTCCAGCCGCGGCTCCGGCGGTGAGGGCGAATTCGCGGCGGCTAATTCGGCTGTTTGTCTTTTTGGATGGCATGAGAGGCTCCGCTCGATAGGGATACCACGTTGCGCCCGAAAAGTCCATAATGGATGAACGTCCGATGGAGCTCTACCTTTTGCGTCACGCCATCGCGGAGGACCGCTCGGCTACGGGGCGCGACGCCGACCGGAAACTTACGGCGGAGGGTTTGGACAAGCTGCGCCATGTCGCCAGGCTGGCCGCGGCAGCGGGCGTGAAGCCTTCGTTGATCCTTTCGAGTCCCTACGTGCGCGCGGTTGAAACCGCTGCCGCGACCGGTCGTGTCCTGGAGTACAAAGAGGAGATTCTCAAGACCGACCGGCTCACACCGGGCGCGTCTCCGAGCGATGCGTGGGCGGAACTGCGCGCACACCGCGGCGAGGAATCCATTTTGCTGGTGGGGCATGAACCGCTGTTTTCGGCGCTGGCATCGTGGATGCTCGGGTCAGCGCGCGTGGTGGTCGATTTCCGCAAGTCCGCGCTTGTGCGCATCGATTTTCAAACTCTTGGCGCCGAGCCGCGCGGGGTGCTGCGTTGGATGATCACGCCCAAGCTGGCCGAGGCCGCACGCGAAGATGACTGATCCGCAAGGCGGGTGGCGGCGATGGGCTGCGCCCGCGCTGCTGGTCCTGATTGTCATCCTGTTTTACTGGAAGCTCACCCTGACCGATCAGTATTCCTGGATGGAGTCGCCGGATCTGGCGTATCAGGTGCTGCCGTGGTTTCAGTTTCAAGCCGTGGAGTGGCACCACTCCCGCATTCCGCTGTGGGACCCCAATGGGTTCGCGGGCCAGACTTTGATCGGGCAGGCGCAACCCGGCGCGGCGTACCCGCTGAACTGGCTGCTGTTTCTGATGCCCTTCCGCGCGGGTGTGATTCGAGAGGGCGCGCTGGACTGGTATTTCGTCCTGATTCGCGCCCTAGCCGCGGTGAACTGTTACGCGCTGTGCCGAGGTTTGGGGCGGACGCGCACGGCGTCGATCATGGGAGGATGCGTGTTCGCGCTTGGTGGATACATCGCCGACATGACTTGGCCGCAGAAGGTAAACGGCGTGGTGTGGGCTCCTTTGGTGCTGTTGTTCTTGTTCCGCGCAGTCCGTGGCGAACGGGCGTGGTCGAGTGCCGCACTCTCTGGATTCTTTCTCGGCATGACGTGGCTGGGCGGGCATCACGAGGCGCCTTTGTTCCTGACGCTAGCTGTCGTCGCACTGTGGGCTTGGTCCAAGCGCGTGCGTTTAGCGGCTGCATCGCTGCTGGTGGCGGGGCTGGCGAGCGGCTTACAAACGCTGCCGATGCTCGAGTACGGTGCGCGTGCCGTGCGATGGGTGGGAGCGCCGAACGATCCCGTTACCGCCGCGCAAACGGTTCCCTACACGGTTCACGCGCAGTACGCGCTGAAGCCCATCGCGCTGTTGGGGGCGATCCTGCCGCAATTGGACGACGATCCGAGCAATCCGTTCGTAGGTGTGGTGGCTCTGAGCCTGGCGGCGTTGGGCGCGATTTTGGCGTGGCGTGAGAGGCAAGTGCGATGGCTGGTCACGCTGGCAGTGGGCGGGATTCTCTTCGCCTTGGGCGGAAACAGCGTGCTCCACGGGGTGCTGTACAGCGTCGTGCCGCTGCTGGACAAAGCGCGCTCCCCCAGTGCAGCGACGTTACTCTTCGCGCTAGGGCTCGCGCCCCTGGCGGCTTTCGGATTAGACGCGTTGCCGGACGTGTCGAGCCAGGCGTGGTCGCGGCGCGTGGGGCGCGTGATGGGATGGACCGGAGCGCTGCTCGCGGCGGTCACTCTGGGGTTCTTCTTGGCGAGGGTGGAGCCGGCCATTTCCGACGGGAGGTTGATGATCACAGCTCTGTGCGCGCTGCTGGGCTCGGCTGTGCTGGCAGCTTGGCGCAGCGGCGTCATTTCCCGGCGCGCGGGGGCCGCTTCGGTACTGGCGTTGATCTTGTTCGAACTGGCCGACGTTTCCACGTACGGGCTGCCGCACAAAAGCCTGACCGCTCGCAATGTTTTTCTGAAGCGGCTTACGGAACACACCGACATTGCGATGTACCTGCGCGGAGTCGGCGCTGACGCGCGGATCGAATACGACGACCAGGTGGTTCCCGAAAATTTCGGAGACTGGTTTGGTCTGGACACCTTCACCGCCTACGACGCCAGCGTGCCCGCCAACATCTGGCGTCTGAATCTGTTCAGCCCGCGGGGCCGGGATTTTTTCGGCATCCGGTATTCGCTGGGAAAAACGGCCGCGCGGGAAGGGGAGCGTGAAGTGTTTCAGGGCGCGAGCGGCGTGAAGGTGTTCGAGAATCCGTCGGCCTACCCGCGGGTGTGGGCGGTCCACGAGTCCATCGCTCTGCCCGCGGGCATGGCGCCGCGCGACGCGCTGAACTCTCCGCAATTCGATCCGCGGCGCACAGTGTTCGTGGAAACCAGTCCGGCGCCGAAATTGGAGACGTGCGATCCCAGCGGAGACGCGGTGCGGATGACGCTCCACCGCGCGAACGATGTGCGGATCACGGCGCATCTGAACTGCCGCGCGATGGTGATCCTGACTGACGCCTGGTTTCCGGGATGGCGCGCCAGCGTGGATGGCCGCGGCGCGGCGGTCGACGAAGTAGACGGCGCGGTGCGCGGCGTGGCGGTGGAGGCGGGAGATCACGTGATCGAGATGCGCTACCGGCCGTGGAGCGTGATGCTGGGCGGGGCGATGACGCTGTTCGCGGCAGCGCTGGTGGTGTGGGTGCGCAAGCGCGACCAGTGAACGTGCGTTGCTATCCTGTGAGTTGGCTACCATAAAACCGTTTCAACCCTACCGCTATACTGCCAAGGCCGGCGATCCCGCGGACTTGCTCACGCAGCCCTACGACAAGATCAGCCCGGCGACGCAGGCCAAATACCTGGCTGCGAGTCCTTACAACCTGGTGCGAGTGATTCTGGGGGAGCACTTCGCCTCCGATAACGACGCGCACAATGTCTACACGCGCTCGGCCCGGTACTTCCAACAGTGGATTCAAAAAGGAATCCTGGCGCAGGACCACGTGCCGGGCTTCTATGCGTATTTCCAGGATTTCGAGGTTCCCGATACACGCCAGCGGGCCACGCGCACGGGCTTCATCGGGCTCGGCCAGGTCGAGGACTACTCGGCTGGAATCGTGCACCGGCATGAGCAGACGCTCTCCGGTCCGAAGAAGGACCGGCGTGCCGTGCTGGATCATACGCGCGCGCACTTCGGGCAGATCTTCATGCTGTACCCGGACAAAGAAGGCGTGGTGGACCCGCTGCTGGAGCAAGCCGCGCGGGGCGCTCCGCTCGTTGACGTATTGGACGATAACGAAGCGCGGCACCGCTTGTGGGCCATGACTGACCCGGCGGTGGTGGCGCGCATTCAGGAAGCGATGGCGCCCCAAAAGCTGCTGATCGCCGACGGGCACCACCGCTACGAAACCGCACTGGCGTATCGCAACGATCATCCCGGTGACGACGCGGCGCGCTGGGTGATGATGACGTTCATCAACATGTACTCGCCGGGGCTGAAGATTTTGGCGACGCACCGGGTGTTGCGCCGGCTCGATAGTCTGGAAGGCGCGGCGGCTTTGAACAGGCCCAATGCGGCGTGGAAGGTGACGCGCTTCGATTCGCCCGAGGCGTTGAAGCGTGAAATGGCGCCGCGGGAGCCGGGGGCGAGCGCGCCATCGCACCAGTCGGCGCCCCAGTCAGGGATGGTTCGAATCGGCATGATCACCGCGGAGGAGGCGCACCTGCTCCAGCGCGCCCGCAAGGACGGCGAACTGGACGTCCCCGTGCTGCACACCGAAATCCTGGGTGGCATGCTCGGCATCACCGAAGAAGCCGTGCGCGAAGAATCCTACATCACCTATGTGCGCGGCATGGACGCGGCCGTGGCCGAGGTGCGCGAGAAGGGTGCGCAGGTAGCGTTTCTGCTCGACCCCACGCCCATCGAAGACATGGCCCGCATAGCGTTCGGCGGCGGCGTGATGCCGCAGAAGTCGACGGACTTTTATCCCAAGCTGCTCACCGGCATCACGATTTACAAGCTGTAGCTCCGACGTCTACGTCGGAGACTCCGGCCGGAGGCCGGAGCTACTCACCCCAACCGCGTGACGATGGACCGCAGCAGCGCGACCAGCGTGTCCCGCACGCGCGCGCCGGTCTCCAGCACTTCTTTGTGATCCAGCTTGTGCGGCAGAACTCCCGCAGCCATGTTGGTGACGCACGAAATCGCGAGCACTTTCATCCCCATATGATTCGCCGCGATGGTTTCGGGCACGGTGGACATGCCCACCAGGTCCGCGCCGATCGTCCGCAGATAGCGGATCTCGGCGGGCGTTTCGTAGCTGGGTCCGGGCACCGCCGCGTACGCGCCTTCGGCCAGCGCCAGGCCCAGCGACTCGCCGGCTAACCGGGCGATGTCGCGATATTCCTCCGAATAGGCTTCGCTCATGTCGGGAAAGCGCGGGCCGAGCGCATCGTCATTAGGCCCGGTGAGCGGGTTGGCGCCGAGCAGATTGATGTGATCGGAGATCAGCACCAAATCGCCGGGTTTGTATTCGAGGTTGATGCCGCCGGCGGCGTTGGTCAGAATAACGCTAGACACGCCGCGGCGCTTCAGTTCGCGAATACCAAACGTGACCTGTTGCGCGGTGTAGCCTTCATAGAGATGCGCACGCCCGGCCAACACCACCACGGACGCCTCGCCAATGCGCCCTTCGACCAGCTTGCCTGCGTGGCCCACGGCGGTCGAGGCAGGCCAGCCCGGAATCTGCGCATACGCAGTTTCGACGGGGTTTTCCAGCGTATCGGCGAAAGCCCCGAGGCCGCTGCCTAACACCACTCCGATGCGGCCCGCCATACTAGAGCAACATTCCCGCGATGCAGGCCGACATGAAGTTGGCGAGCGTACCGGTGAGCATCGCCTTAACGCCCAAACGCGCCAAGTCCGATTTGCGGCTGGGAGCGAGCGCGCCGATGCCGCCCACCTGAATGGCGATCGAACTGAGGTTGGCGAAGCCGCACAGCGCGTAGGTGGTGATCGTGAACGACCGTGGGTCGAGCGTCTTGCCGACCGTGCCCAAATCGACGAAGGCCACGAATTCGTTGAGGATCATACGGGTGCCCAACAGATTGCCGACCGTGGCGCAGTCGTTATATTTGACGCCCAGCAACCACGCCACCGGCGCAAAGATATGTCCCAAAATCGCCTGCATAGTGCCGGGAATCCAGTAGAACAGGCGCGTAGAGTGCAGCGATCCCAAAACTCCGTTGAGCAGCGCGATCAATCCGATGAACGCCAGCAGCATCGCGCCGATGTTCAACGCCAGTTGCAGCCCGTCGCCCGCGCCGCGCGCGGCTGCATCGATAATGTTGACGCCGGGGCGCTCCACTTCGATCTTGACGCTGCCCGAGGTCGCGGGTTGGTCCACCTCCGGCATCAGGATTTTCGCCAGCATCAGCGTAGCGGGCGCAGTCATGATCACTGCGGTCAGCAGATGCCGGATTTCGACGTGGGCGATCAGAACGTAGGCCGCCATCACCGCTCCGGACACGTGCGCCATGCCGCTAGTCATGACGGTGAATAACTCGCTTTGAGTGAGGCCGGGAATGAAGGGGCGGATGGTGAGCGGAGCCTCGGTCTGCCCCATGAAGATGCTGGCCGCGACGTTCATCGATTCAGCGCCGCTGGTGCCCATGACGCGCTGCATCACCACCGCCATGGCTCGCACCACGATTTGCATGACGCCGAGATAGTAGAGAATCGCAAACAGCGAAGCGATGAAAATCACGATGGGCAGCACCTGAAACGCGAAGATGGTGCCGAACATGTCGCTGGGCGCGCCCAGCTTATCGCCGAAGACGAACTTGCTGCCTTCACCGGCGTAATCGAGCAAGTGATTCACCACGCCGCTAAGGGCTTTGAACCCCTCTGCCAGCGGCGTCTTCAAGACCAGGAAGGCGAAGCCGAATTGGAGGCTGAGCCCCCAGTAGAGCACCCGCGGCTTAATCGCGCCGCGGTTGTTAGAAAAGGCGTAGGCGCCCAATACGATCAGGACCAGACCGATGAGCCCCGTGAAACGCTCCATAGAGCGGCCAGTGTACCAGAGTGGATGTGGAGCGCGCACTCGTGCGAGCCACGTCGCGACTCATCGCGACGCACGGCAGAGTGTTGCAAAACTGGCCAAGCGTCGGCATAAGTGCCGACGCGGCACGCACAAGTGCGCGCTCTACCCCACCACTTCCAAAATCAAAGCCCGCTCATCCGGCACCGTGGACGAAATTCGGAAAGCGTCCTCGACCAACTGTGCAGCTTCCTCCACGCGCTCCTCGCTAGTGTAGTAAAGTCGGCACAGCACTCCACCCGCATCCACCTTCTGGCCGACCTTCACCTCCAGAATCACGCCCACCGCCGGATCGATCGAATCCTCCTTGGTGTTCCGCCCTGCCCCGATCATGCTGGAGGCCAGCCCAATGTACTCAGCCTCGATCAAGCTAACGAAACCCGCCCGCGGCGAAGTGATCTCACGCGCCCCCGTTGCGTTAGGAAGCAGTTCGAAGCGGTCCAGCACCGCCGGATTCCCGCCCTGCGCCCCGATCACATCCTTCAGCTTGCGGTAGCCCGATCCGTCCAGCAGTTTCTTCTGCGCCAGTTCGCGCGCCTCGTCCAGCGTCGCCGTGACTTTGCCCAGGTGAATCATCCGCGAGGCCAGTTCGAGCGAGAGCTGCGTCAGATCCGACGGTCCCGCGTTCTGCAAGGTCTGCGAAACCTCCATCACTTCGAGCGCGTTGCCGATAGCGTACCCCAGCGGCTGATTCATGTCGGTGATCAGCGCCTGCACGCGCTTGTCCAGGCGGCGGCCGATATCCCGCATCAACTGCGCCAGCCGCCGCGCATCCACCTGCTTCTTCATGAACGCCCCGGAGCCGACCTTCACATCCAGCACCAGCGCGTCCAGGCCCACGCACATCTTCTTCGCCATGATCGAGGACGCGATCAAGGGGATCGATTCAACCGTCGCCGACGCATCGCGTAGCGCGTACAGCTTCCCGTCGGCGGGCGCGATCTGCGGCGTCTGGCCGATGAACGCCAGCCGGTGCGCGATGAGCTGCTCGCGGAACTCGTCGATAGTAAGGTTAGTACGGAACCCCGGGATGGACTCGAGCTTGTCCAGCGTCCCTCCCGTATGCCCCAGCGCCCGTCCCGAGATCATGGGCACGGTCACGCCCGCGGCCGCCGCCAAAGGCGCTGCGATCAGGCTGGTTTTATCCCCCACGCCGCCGGTCGAGTGTTTGTCGACTTTGACGCCGGGAACAGTGGAAAGGTCGACGCGTTCGCCGGAATTGGTCATGCGCTCGGTGAGCGCTCCCACTTCCCGGTCGCTCATGCCGGTGAAAAATACGGCCATGAGAAACGCCGACATCTGGTAATCCGGAATCGATCCACTCGTATAACCGTCAACGAGATATGCGATTTCTTCCGCGGACAGTTCTTCGCCGTCCCGCTTTCTGTGGATAAGGTCTACAGTTCGCATTAAGACCTGAGAGTAACATCTTAGATGATTGGAAGTAAAGGAGTAGTTAGCCGCCTTCCGAAAAAAGTCCGGCGCGGTACAATCGTTCGGACCTCATGCCGCGAGGCGAAGGTACCGAACTCGGGCCCTACAAAATCCTGTCGATCATCGGCAAGGGCGGGATGGGCGGCGAGGTAAGATAGGGTCAGCGTGCTGACCAAGTACATCCAGGCCGCCATGCGGCGTGCCAAGTACGAGATCCTGGAGGAGGATGGCTCGTTCTACGGGCACGCGCCCGACCTGCCGGGCGCCTGGGCCAGCTCCGGCACCCTTGAGGAATGCCGCGAGGAACTTCAAGAGGTGGTGGAGGAATGGATCATGCTCGGCATCGCCCATCATGACCCGCTCCCTGTGATCGAGGGCATCGATCTGAACGCGACCGCGGGCGTTCGTTGATGCCTCCTTTCGGTCCCATCAAACGTGCCGACTTGATTTACTACCTCCGGAAGGCCGGATTCGAAGAGCCGGAGTCGGGCGCAAAGCATCAGTATATGAAACGAGGTCCCGTCAAAGTCAGGCTCCCCAATCCCCTCCAGGGTGACACCAGTAAGCCGCTACTCGCCCGCATCCTTCGCGATGCGCTGATCTCTCGTGAAGAATGGGAAAAACTCTGACCGCCGTGGCGTATGGAATTGGCCCCCAGCGCTCGACTGAGCCCTCAACGAAACCCACCGGACACGCAACTGGAGCGCGGAAGTAAGCGATTAGCTGTTGCGGTACAATCTTCTTCCCTCATGCCGTTAGGCGAAGGTACCGAACTCGGGCTTACTCCAAGCCGCGCCTGTGGTCCGACAAGCAGCTTCTGGGCGGGAACCGCCCGTATTTCGACCTCGCTCCGGACGGCAAGCGCTTCGCCGTGTTCCCGCGGCCGGAGGAGGCGGAGAGCCAACAAGGCAACGTCAACGTGACGTTCCTACTCAACTTCTCGGACGAGGTGCGCCGGCGGATTCCGGTCAGGTAGCTCCGCACAATGCGAACCCAAGCCGCCGCATAACTATGTTTGGAACCTTTGCGCGATCTGCGCGCGCCCAGGGAGTGCCCGATGAATCCCATGGAAACTGTGCTCGAATTCATGAATCGCATCAACCAGCGGGATGCCGGTAAACTGGCCGAGCTGATGACGGAAGATCACGTGTTCATCGACTCGTTGGGCCAAAGCGTCGTGGGCCGGGAAGAGGTGCGTGCCGCGTTTGCCGGATACTTCGGGCTGTGTCCGGACTACTGGGTCACGCAAGAGCGAATGCTCGCGGACGGGAACGTAGTGGCAGTGTTCGGCGCGGCCGGCGGCACCATCGCTCTCAATAGCGTTTCTAGACCATTTTCTGAGATAATATAGACCAGCTCTGGCGATCCGGCTGCAAGCAAGAGATGGCGAAGGCCTATTCTGACGATCTACGACGGAAGTTGTTGGAGGCGCATCAGCAGGGGGAAGAGAGCCTGGAAGAGT
>DATNJC010000100.1:0-9590 GCA_035604115.1 Bryobacteraceae bacterium
CGAGCTTGGAAGATCCGCCAACTGGAATTGCTGGAGCATGCCGTGGCCGCGGCCCTTACTGCGGTGAATTCAGAACACGCAACAGCCCATTTTCGCCACTGCGGCTATGGTCTATAAATACTCAGAAAATGGTCTAGAAATCTAACCTCGATCGGTGTCTGCACCGGTGGGTTGGGACCGGCGGTGAGAAGGAAGGCCGGAACGGCCACGACCAAAAGGACGGAGGATAGGCCGCAAGTTCGAACGAAAAGCCGCTAATTTGGAATGTCCTTTCGTCGAAACGGCTGAGGAGGCGTAGCACCCCGAACCTTGCGCGATCCTTCCAATTCCCTCCCGAGCTTTCGTCGACGCCAGGCTAGCGCCGCTAGCACGGCGAGGGCGAACACCACCGCAGCGAGTCGTAAATAACCGCTTTCGGATATTGAGTCAAGCACAGTGCCCTTACTTGGGATGAGGCGTCACGTCCTCGATCACGTACCTGTCCGCGATGATCTTGAAGTAAAAACGCCAGCTCCTGTTGACGCGCGCCTGCCAAATGTCGCCGGACTCATCATACTTCTTGGCGCGCAGCGAGGGATGGTGGAGGTCGTGCTCCAGGAAGGCGAGTTGTCTGTGTAACGCTTTGCGAACTTGAGCTGGAGCGTCAGCGGCGGCAATCGCTGCATGATCCGTGAAAACAACCTTCATCGGCGCGGACGCGGCTTTTTCCTGGCTGCTCGTTCCGTAGCAAGGTTCTCGATGAACGCGGCAGCTTCTTTAGCCGAGAACGGGCCGTGAACCCGGCCCGCCTCGATGTCTTCGCCGGACTTGGCGAGGCGCGCGTCGATGATCCGCCGCTGCTCGGGCGTAGATTCGTCGTCTGCGTTCGGCAGCTTGGGAACGATCGTGATCACGCCGCCCGAGGCCTTGATCTCGAGTTCCTGTCCCGTCTTGAAGCCGGCCTTGCGACGAACGGACAGAGGGACCACAAGAGGCGCTCTATTGTTGTTCTTCACTGCGACGGTCATGCCACCTACACCATAGCAAGTTCAGCGGTCGCGCTCAGTCACCAGTCCAGTGACCGCGAGTAGCGCCCGCTGAAACGGCGAATCCGGAAACTCGGCGATAATTGCGCGCGCTTTCTCGGTGAACTGATGAGCGCGTTCCTGGGCGCGCTCGATGCCCTGGTGGCGGTTCAGAATCTGCAGCACCTTGCCGAAGGGGACCTGGTCGTAGTTGCCGTCGGCGAGCACCGTCTCGATCAGCTTGCGCTCTTCCGGATCGGCCTGCTCCAGCGCGTAAATCAGCGGGAGCGTCACCTTGCCTTCGCGCAGATCGTTGCCCACCGGCTTGCCCAGAATCTTTTCGCGCGAGGTGAAATCCAGAATGTCGTCGACTAATTGAAACGCGATGCCCAGGTTCCAGGCGTATTCGCCCAGCCGGGCCTCGCTCTCGTCGCCCGAGCCCGCGCACAACGCGCCCAAGCGCGCGCAGGCCGAAAACAGGCTGGCGGTCTTGCGGTCGATCAGTTCCATGTAATCGGCTTCGGTGACACCGATCTTGCCGATGCGGTCGAGCTGCAGCAGTTCGCCTTCGACCATCAGTTGCGTGAGCGAAATCAGCAGGTCGAGAATGGGGAAGCTGCGCTCGCGCAGCGCCACCTGGAAGGCCTGCATGTACAACCAATCGCCCGCCAGCACCGAGGTGTGATTGCCCCACACCACATTGATGGACGGCCGCCCGCGCCGCGTCTTGGCCATGTCGATCACGTCGTCGTGGACCAGCGTGGCAGTGTGGATCATCTCCATCACCGCAGCCAGCCGGACCAGGCCGGGCGTGGAGGGCCCGAACATTCGTCCGCACAGTAAAACCAGAATCGGCCGGAGACGTTTTCCGCCGCCGGATTGCAGGTACTGGCCGATATAAGTGACCGCGTCCACCGAGGCCACCGACTCCAGCCCGATTTCACGCTCCACCTGATTCAGGTCCGAGCGCACCAGGTCGAAGATCTCGAGCGCCGTGAGTGTCTGGCCAACTTTGCCGAACGCCATGGGATCATTCGAGTGTAACAAAGCGCAGGTATGTTGCGATAGAATCCGTTCATGGAAACGGCCACGCGTTCCAACGAATCGCCGCTTTCGCGGTCGCTCCGCTGGCGTCCAGCCTGCTGCTCGCGATTCTGTTCAGCATCCCCGCCTCGCCGCTGTTTCTGGACAAGCTCGCTGACCCTAGCCGCGGCTCATGGTTTGCCTTTAACGCCATCCTGTTCGATGGGACGATCCTGGCGTACTTGATGGAATTGATGCTCGGGTTACCCGTCTACTTCGAGCTGAAAAGCGCGGGACGGCGGGCGTTCGCGGAATCGTGGCTTTCACCCGGGCTGGGGTGCGTGTGCGGACTGCTCTCGACGATGGTCTTCAATCTGATCGCGAGCCGTCCAAAGCCGGTGGGATCGGCCTTCCAGTACGCGGTTGCGGCTCTTCCAGTGATCGCTTTGGTGGCCGCCTTGGGAGTGTTGCTCGGGATTAAGGCGGCGTCACACTGATCGCGCGGCGGAAGTTCTCGTTGGTGAGGCGCGCGATTTCTTCGATCGACTCGCCTCGCAACGCGGCGAGTTTGCGCGCCGTCTCGACGACGAACGCAGGTTCGTTGCGTTTCCCGCGCCGGGGTACGGGTGCGAGATACGGCGCATCGGTTTCGACCAGGATGCGGTCCGCCGGCGCGGTGCGCGCGGCTTCCTGAATTTCGGTAGCTTTGGGAAACGTCACGATGCCGCCGAAACTGAGGTAGAACCCCATGTGCAGGCAGCGGCTGGCTTGTTCGGGTCCGCCCGAAAAACAGTGCATGATGCCGGGCAGTCCCGAGGGCGCCCAGTGCTCTTCGAGCAGCGCCAGCGTATCCTCCCAGGCCTCGCGAGTGTGTATCACGATGGGCTTTCGAGCGTCGCGGGCCACGCGCATTTGCTCGATGAACACGGAATGCTGCACGTCGCGCGGGGAACAATCGTAGTGATAATCGAGGCCGATTTCCCCCAACGCGATCACCTTGGGATGGCGCAGCAGTTCCGCCAAGCGGGCGTATGTGCCATCATCCGCCTTGGCCGCGTCATGCGGATGCACGCCGACGGTCGCGAGGATCGGGGCATGCTGGTCCGCCAAGCGAACGCCCACTTCGAGATCCGGCGGGCCGTCTCCGGTGCCGATCGCCACCATGGTCTCGACACCGGCATCGACGGCGCGCGCGATCACGTCGTCGCGATCGGCGTGGAACTGTTCGTTGTCCAGATGGCAATGGGAGTCGACCAACTTCACGGCCAAACTCACTTAAGCCGAGCCCCCACAGGCACGTCTTCGAGGAATCCGGCCAGCACCGGCAAGCCGCCTTCGACCGACGCGGCGACGATCATGCCCTGCGACTCCAGGCCGCGAAGTTTGCGCGGCGCCAGATTCGCGACGATCACCACTTTGCGCCCCACCAGAGCCTCGGGCTGGTACGCTGCGGCGATTCCCGCGACGATGCTGCGCGGCTGCGGTTCGCCGATATCGACGTGCAGGTGCAGCAGTTTGTCGGCGCCCTTGACGCGGTCGGCCGACTTCACCACGCCGACGCGGAGATCGACCTTGGCGAAATCGTCGATGGTGATGTGGGTTGCGCCTTCGGCTTTGGTCTCGGCGGCAGCCGGGGCCTCCACTTTCCCCACCAGCGCATTCTGACGAGCCAGTTCGGCGGTTTCGCCTTCCTGCATCTTGGGGATCACGATTTTGGGGTCGGCGCGCGGGAACACGCCCGAGACCGCGCCCACGGCCTGTCCGGAGGGCAGATGCCCCCAATGCAGGCCGGACGTGCGAAGCGCTTCGACGGGCGTCGTGAATCCCAGTTGCGCCCAGATTTTCTCGGCCGACTCCGGAATCACCGCGCTCAGCAGGCCGGTGACGATGCGCAGCGTTTCGGCCGCGGTGTACAGCGTGTCGTCGAGCAGTTTGGCGGAGGCCGCGTCGCCCGCCTTGGCCAGCTTCCACGGCGCGCGTTCGACGATGAACTTGTCCACCGTGGCGATCAGGCTCCAGATCTGCTCCAGGGCTTTCGAAAACTCGAAGCGCTCGAAGGCTTCGAGCACGATCTCCGTGGTCTCGGTGACCGCCTGCGCGATTTGCTGATCGCCGCGCGACAGCGGAATTTTGCCGTCGCGATATTGCAGGATCATGGCCAGAGTGCGGCTGGCCAGATTGCCGAGCCCGTTCGCCAGATCGGCGTTGTATCGTTGCACCAGGGCGTCGTAGCTGAAACTGCCGTCCTGCCCGAACACCACTTCGCGCAACAGGAAGTAGCGCAGAGCATCGGTGCCGAGCACGTTGTGGATCGGTGTCGCCCGCACGATGTTGCCGCGCGACTTGCTCATTTTGTCGTTTTCAAACAGCAGCCATCCGTGGGCGAAAATTTGTTTCGGGATCGGCAGGCCCGCGGCCCACAGGAAGGCGGGCCAGTACACGGCATGGAAGCGGACGATCTCCTTGCCGATCAAGTGCAAATCCGCCGGCCAGAGACCCTCGCCTTCGACGGCGGACATGTAGGTGGTCAAGGCGTCGAACCACACGTAGAAAACGTGCTTGTCTTCGTGCGGCACGGGAATGCCCCACTTGATGGTCGTGCGGCTGATAGAAAGATCCTGCAGGCCGTTGCGCACGAACGCGAGCACCTCATTGCGGCGCGTCTCGGGCTGAATGAAATCGGGCTGATTCAGATACAGATCGAGCAGCCGGTCTTGAAACGCCGAGAGCTTGAAGTAGAAGTTCTCTTCGGTGACGGTTTCCGTAGGCCGGCCGCAGTCGGGGCACGGATCGCCGGGTTTGGCGTCGTTCACATACAACTCGTCGAAGACGCAATACTGGCCGCTGTAGCTGCCCTTGTAGACGAAGCCGCGTTCCTTGCACCGTTCAAACAGATCCTGCACCACGCGCGCGTGACGGGTGCTGGTGGTGCGCTCGAAACGGTCGATGGCCAATCCCAGCACGGCCCACTGTTCGCGGAATTCGTCGGACACCAGGTCGGTGAATTCGCGCGGCGTCTTGCCCACGGCCGTGGCGGCGCGTTCGATTTTCTGTCCGTGCTCGTCGGTGCCGGTAGCCAGCGTCACCTCGAGGCCTTGCAGGCGTTTAATGCGCTTGATGGTGTCGGCCGCAATGGTGGTGTAGGCGTGGCCGATGTGAGGAGCGGCGTTGGTGTAGTAAATCGGGGTGGTCAGATAATATTTCATTTCGCGTCTTTACCTAGCGCGCAGGCGTCAGTCCGTTGCGCGCGATCTAATTAAGTATGCCTGTTGCGCGGCGGCCAGCACTTGCTTGAGCGGCGTGCCGGTGCGGGCGGCAATGTCGCGGCAGTCGTCGTACTCGGGCGCAAACGCTCCCTGTGCGTTCACTTTCCCGCGCACCGGACCGAACACCGTATCGACCGTCACGATGCGGCGTTCCTCGACGCGGCGCTCGGCCGCGTGGATGCGCAGGCCCAAGGTGGAGGTCTCGTCGAACATGATCCGCGCCAGCCGTTCCTGATCTTCGGGCCGCGCGATCACGCGCAGCAACGCGCCCGGGCGGTTCTTTTTCATCTGCAGCGCGGTGAGTGTCGCGTCGAGCGCGCCGGCTTCCATCAACCGCTCCAAAGCGTAACCCAGCACTTGGGGGCTGGAATCATCGATATTGGCCTCGATGACGCTGACGAGCGTTGCTTCGGGCGCAGCGGTGCTCTCGCCAATCAACGCGCGCAGGACGTTCGGCTGCTGCCGGAAATCACGATCTCCCGCGCCATGCCCGATGCTGGAGATGCGCATGGCGGGCAGCGGCCCAAAGCTTTGGGCCAGCGTCACGGCCAGGGCCGCACCGGTGGGCGTGGTCAGCTCGACTTCCGGACCGCGCGCGTAGACCGGCTTTCCCGCCAGCAGGGCCGCCGTCGCGGGAGCCGGGACGGGCAACAAGCCATGCTCGGTTTGCACGGTCCCGCTACCCACGTTGATCGCCGAGGCTTGCACTTCGTCCACCGCGAGCAAATCCAGCGCAACACACGCGCCTACGATATCGGCGATCGAATCGACCGCGCCGACCTCGTGGAAATGGACCTTCTCGATAGACACGCCGTGCACTTGCGCTTCGGCCTCGCCGAGCCGCCGAAACACATTGGACGCGTTCTGTTTCGCGCACGCGGCTATCGGCGATTTCTCGATCATTTCCAAAATGTGGTCCAAATGCCGGTGCTTCGCGGCTTCCGCGCCGGTATCGACGCGAAACTTGGACGCCGCGATGCCGCCACGGGTGGTTTTCTCAATCGAAAAGCGCGCGCCGGTGCCGAGTTGCTCCAGCGCCCCGATCACCTCGCCGGGTGCGGCTCCAGCGTCCACCAAAGCGCCGACCGTCATATCGCCGCTGATACCGGAAAACGCGTCGAGGTAGCAAATCTTCATGCCAACAGTTCGGGTAAAGCTTGCGCCGCCGGGGCACGCCAGGAAATGTCCACTAGATGCGACACCGGCGTCGCGGCGACATTGATCTCCACCACTGTGGCGCCGCTGGTTTTCGCCAGTTCGACCAGCCCCGCCGCCTGATACACCACCGCCGAGGTCCCGATCACCAGAAACACACCGGCTTCCCGCGCGGCTTGCAGCGCCTGCTCCCAAACATCGTCCGGCAACGTCTCGCCGAACCACACGACGCCGGGGCGTTCGAGCGCACCGCACACGCAGCGCGGAGGCAACTCCGGTAGCGGCGTACGAAAATCCTCACGCTCACGCCCGCACGCAGTGCAGCGTAGCGTCCAGATGTCGCCGTGCAGACGCAGCGCATCGGTGCTGCCCGCGCGGTGATGCAGGCCGTCCACGTTCTGCGTCGCCAGCGTGAAGCGGGCGAACCGGCTCCGCATTTCGGCGAGCGCCCGATGTCCCGCATTAGGCTCGGCCGCGGCAATCAATCCGCGGCGCGAATCGTACCATTCCCACACCAGCTTCGGGTCGGCGGCGAAAGCCTTGGGCGTCGCCAGATCTTCGGCGCGAAAATTCTTCCACAAGCCACCCGCGCCACGAAACGTGGGGATGCCGCTTTCGGCCGAGATTCCAGCGCCTGTCAGCACGGCCACCGCGGATGCCCCGGCCAAACGTTCGCGCACCGCCGCCGCGGGCGAGACTTCCGCGGTCTTCAATGCACCCACGGGTCCCGGTCCGAACGCTGCTTGCGCATGTACACCTGGAATCGCTTTTTGGCGCGCGCCAGTTTCCAGGCGCGATAACGCCCGGAAAACGCCTCTAAGGGATGAAATCCATGCACTCTGGGCATCTTCAGGAACACATAGCCGAACAACATGCCGCTCAAGTGGGCCACGTCGCTGACACCGCTGCGCGGGTTGAACGACCCCAGGAAGGCGATGGCCCCGACGATCGCCACGAACCACTTCATCTTTATAGGAAATAGAAAGTTGAAATAGATGATGCGATCCGGCCACAGGATGGCCGATGCGATCAGGATGCCGTAGATTGCCCCCGACGCGCCGATGGTGGACACGCGCGGATCGCCGAACAAATAATTGGCGACGACCACAAAAACTCCGGCGCCAATTCCGCAGAAAAAGTACAACTGCAGAAATCGCCGCGTGCCCCAGGTGGATTCCAGCTCCCGGCCGAACATCCACAGCGCGAGCATGTTCCACAGGATGTGCCAGACGCCGCCGTGCAGAAACATGTAGGTCGCCAACTGCCAGACGAAGCCCAGCCGGACTACGGCGATGGGTTGCAACGCCAGTACATTGAAGACTTCGTCCAGGCGCGTGCCCTGCGTCGCCCACTGCAGCAGGAACACCACCACGTTGGCGATCAACAGCATCCGCAAACCGCGCGGGAGCCGGTCGGATAAGTAGGATCGTGCGTAGGAACGCGTGCTGTAGGCCATGGTTGGAACCGCGACTTCCTGAGTTTTCAGGATAACATTCGCGGTCCTGGTGGCCGATCACTTACGCGGACGGGCGGATCATCTGCAGGTCGATCTCGACGTCGACTTCGTCGCTCAACAGAAAGCCGCCCCCTTCCAGCGTGATGAGGGGATGCTTCTCGGCATCGAAAAAGTCGGGCGTCTTCAGGTGCCCGTCGCGCCTTTCATCGCGCGTCAGCACGCTGTGGACGTCAATCGCGGCGTCCACAATGGAGGCTTCGGGATGGGCCGGGTCGAAATTCACGGTGCCAGTCACCTTGCCGAAACTGGCCCTTGATGTTGGCGATGTTCATGTGGCGGATTTGGAACTGCACCGCCGAATGTGTCGGATCGATCTGATAGCTGCTCATGTCTCCCGTCGCGCGCGTGATTCTCAGTCCAAAGGAACGCGGCTCTTGTTCTGAGCCAGCCAGGTATCCAGAGTCTGCAGCGCTGGGTTCAGCGAACGGCTGACCTCCAGGCTCCGCGCGCCGCAGCACTCTTTCTCGCAATCATGATTGAACTGAAACATGTTTCCCAAATCTTCCGCGCCGGGAAAACCGAAACCTCGATAAACCGCCGGAGCGACCGCGTTGTAACCCACTTCCTGGCCCAGAGCCTTGGCGTAAGCGGCCGCCATCTGCGCGCCGGTAAGGTGTTGTCCCGCGATGCCCACGGTCTTGCCGATATACTCGCTGCCTTTCTTGAAAATCCCGTAGGCGCACTTGCCGATGTCCTCGGCGGCCATGCTGGGCAGCTTCCGGTCGCCCATGGGCATGGTGAGGGCCAATTTGCCGTCGGGTCCCTTCTTCGGGCCCATGCCGAAGTAGATCGCATTATCCCAATAGAAGGAAGTCACCAAAACGGTTACCGGCAGACCGAGGTCGGTGAAAAAATGATTGGACTCGCCCTTGCCGTCGAAATGCGGAACCTTGTACTTGCCCATGAGCGTGGGCATGCGATCGTCGCTCAGCGGGATAAACTTACGGGTGTCTTCGAGCGTCGACCAGATGACGTGCTTCAAGCCGGCGTGTTTGGCCGCTTGCGCCATGGCAGCGGCCTCGGCCATCTCTTTCTCCGGCGAAAAATGCGCCCAGAAGAAAGTGACGCAAAAGGCCCCATAGGCTCCCTCGAACGCTTTGTTGATGCTGGGCGGATCGTCGAGGTCCACATGCACGACCTCGGCGCCCAATTTCGCGAGCGCCTTCGCCTTGTCCAAATTCACGTCCCGGGTCAGGGCCCGGGCGGTGAAGTCTCCACCGGCATCGCTCTGAATCGCACGCACCAAGCCGCCACCCTGGGCGCCGGTAGCACCCACTACGGCAATCACCTTCTTACTCATTTGATTCTCCTTGTGAAATCTTCGAGGGGTTTGTCTGCGTTTCCACGCGAGCGCTGCAGCGCTCGCCGCAGGCTGAACTCGGTTACTTCAATTCCTTCCGGACGATCGCAGCGCCTTCAGCCAAAGCCTTGAGCTTCAGCTTCGCGACGATCCGGGGAAGCGGCTTCATGCCGCAGTCCGTGCTGAGATACACGCGCTCCGGCGGCACCACCGCGATCGCCTTGCGGATGCGGCCGGCCACCTGCTCTGGTGACTCGATCATGCTGGTGCGGACGTCCAGCACGCCGATCTGAACTTCCTTGTCCTTCGGCAGCGCCTTCAGGCAC
>DATNJC010000101.1:0-34817 GCA_035604115.1 Bryobacteraceae bacterium
GCGCTGCTGGGAACTGCTCTTGCGTGTCCAACTTCGCAACACCGCCTCTTCCTGCTCCGTCAGTCGTATCCCGGCGTTCAATGATCGGGCCATGCCCGATTCTACATCTTAACTGTTATTTCTGCAAGTAAGTACTAGGCCGTGTCTGGTTGAACAGTCTCGGAGCGGGACTTATGCTCATCCCAGAGATGAACTTTGATATGAATTCCAAACTCCTCACCCCATCAACGGCCTTAGCCGTATCCCTCGTCGTAGCGACGATCACACCGGCTCTGCGGGCGGCGGACGTTTCCGGCTTCTTCCCCGACCCCAACCGGCCCGTGTCGGTGCTGGCGCGGGAAGCGTCGGAGCGGAACAGCCGGGATCAGGCGGGCTATCGCTCCTGGAAATGGAGCTTGGCGGCAGTGATCGCCAGCCAGGCCCTCGATACCGCCAGTTCGTGGAACATGCACGAGCTGAATCCGGCCTTGGCCGATGGCTCCGGACGCTTCGAAATGAAGGCGGCGACCCTGAAGTTCGGGGCGGCCGGCGCGCTTCTGTGCGCCGAGTACGTGCTGGTAAAAAAGCACCCCGCCGCGGCTCGCGTGCTGGCTAAGCTGAATTGGTCGAGCGCGGTGGTCACCGGAGCTTTCGCGGCGCACAACTACGCCATCAAGTAACCTAGCTTTCGCTAGGCGACTACCCGGCGCAGTCGTGGATGGACCCCGGGCTGGGAGAGCATCGGCTGCGAACCGGTCTGTCGAGAGAAGGCCTGACGTAGCACCGCGGCGCTGGGGTTGTACTCGGGAACCAGCCCCTTCAGGCACATCACCACGCCGGCGGCATCGCGGGCTTCCGTGGCTTGGCGGAGCGTGCGGAGACCGTCCTCCAAATGGGGCGCCAGGGGTAAGCCTCCCGCGAAGACCCGGATCTGGCGGTGGGGCGTGGGCACCAAGTTTTCACCGGATGCGTGCAACTCTTCGAAGAGCTTCTCGCCGGGCCGAACACCGGAGTAGACGATTTGAATGTCTTCGTCCGGTCGCAGTCCGCTCAACAGGACCATCTTCCGCGCTAGGTCGGAGATGCGCACGGGCTCGCCCATTTCCAGAACGAACACTTCGCCACCCGCGCCCATGGCGGCCGCTTCGAGCACCAGTTGCGCGGCCTCCGGGATGGTCATAAAGAAACGTCGCATTTCAGGGTGCGTCACGGTAACTGGTCCCCCTCGGGCAATCTGGCGCCGGAAACGGGGGATGACGCTACCGCTCGATCCCAGCACGTTGCCGAAACGCACGGCGACAAACCGTGTGGATTCCCCGGAGGCCGTGTCCGGGCTCGAACCCAGGCTTGTCCCAGGGCCCATGTCAGGGCCCATGTCAGGGCTCCGGCCCGGCCTCATTCCAAGGCAGACCAGTTCCGCCAAACGCTTGGTCGCTCCCATGACATTGGCCGGGCGTACGGCTTTGTCCGAGCTGACCAGAACGAACTCCTCGCAACCCGCCGCCAGGGCCGCGCGCGCCACCTGGCGCGTACCGAATACGTTGTTTTCGACAGCTTCAAACAGGTGCGCTTCCATCATCGGCACATGCTTGTAGGCCGCCGCATGATACACCGTCTGAGGCCGATGGTCGCGAAATACTTCCCGCAGCCGCCGGCGGTCGCGCAGGCTGCCCACCGCCGGGTAGAAATCCACGTCGGGAAACGCTTCGGCTAACTCCTGCTCGATGTCGTACAGCGCCGTTTCCCCATGATCGAAGCCCACGATGGCGGCCGGCGAGTAGCGGGCAATCTGGCGGCACAGCTCACTGCCGATCGACCCGCCCGCCCCCGTCACCAGGACCACCCGTCCAGCCAGACGCCGCCGCACCGCATCCGGCCTCAATTGAACTGGCGGACGCCCTATCAGGTCTTCCAGGCGCACGTTGCGAATCTGGTGCACCAGCAGGGACCGCTCCCCCAGCAGTTCGGCCAGCGCGGGCACGCGGCGGGCCGGGACTTCAGCCGCCCGGCACTGTTCGAGAATCGCCGTGAGACGGCTGCCGGAGATGGTGGGGAGCGCGATCAGGACTTCAGAGGCGCGAAGCGCTCGCGCCGCCCGGGCCAACTCGTCCAGCCCGCCCCAGACCCGCTCCCCGTGCACGCGCAGGCTGCGTTTGGATGGATCGTCGTCCAGGAAACCGGCTACTTGATAGCCCATGGCGGGATGCTGTTGGATCTCATTGGCCAGCGTGGAACCCGCTTGGCCGGCTCCGTAGATGAGGACTCTGCGAAGCGGTGTGGCGCCCAGGTCGGCCCGGTCGAGCCACAGCTTAATACCGGTCCGCGCGGCCACTGCCAGCGTCCAACACACCAGCAGGTCGATGACCTGGATGGAACGCGGAAACGCCGGGCCAAGGACCAGGCGTAGCCCCAGGGTGGCTGCGGCGCTGGCTGCCAGGTTGGCCCACGCGATCCGGATCAGATCCCGGAACCCGAGGTAGCGCCACGGCAGATCGCTTAGACCAAAGCTCCGGAATACCGCGAGTTTGACGGCGACGACCAAAGGAAGCGCCTCCCACAGCATGCGGCCGTATCTAGGTTCGAGAGCAAAGTCAAACCGCAGAAGGAAGCTCGCCGCCAACGCCAGGCCGGACACCAGCACCTGCATGGCCCCAGCCATCCACCGGCGGTGATGGAGCAGCCTGGTATCCATTTTGGCAGCGGGTTTGGCAGCGAGATTGGCGTCGAAAAAGGGTTTCACGGGCGCACTGTTCCTGAACCTGCTTGCCCCGCCAATTCCTGAATGTCTGGAGGCATTTCGGGACGTGCTTGACGCGGGTAGGCCGTGACGATTTGGGCGCCGCCGGGCGGAGGCCAGGCGACCAGCGGCTCGCGCCTGCGGGCCATGCGGATGAGCATGGGATCGGCATTCCAGGTCTTCAGCAGTGCTGCGACTCCGGCCAGAGCGCGGTCTCGCGAGACGGCTGCCACCACGGTCCAGCCGATGATCGCCAGATCCCAGAGCAGGCTGGTATGCGCTTGCCAGGTCAGGGCCAAGCGGCTCTTCCAGGGCCGGATGATTTGGTTGTAGAGCAGATCCGGGTCGTTCGAACCGCCGAGGATGTCCCCTTCATCGGCGAACACGATCGAAGCCAGGTCCGTGATTCCAGGCCGCGCCTCCAGCATGCGGCGCTCGAGCGGCGTGTACAGGGCGGCGTCGGTAGCGACCTGCGGCCGCGGGCCCACCAGGCTCATATCGCCCCGCAACACGTTCCAGAGCTGCGGCAGCTCGTCCAGCTTGGTGCGCCGGAGCAGTTGACCCACCCGCGTGATGCGCCAGTCGCCCGAGGCGGTCGAGTTCACGCCCGTCTTGCAGGCATCCGGCACCATGGTGCGAAACTTCAGCATGCGGAACTCGCCCCCGCCGCGGGCGAGCCGCAGCCCCCGGAACCACGGCGAATGGCGGTCTTCGATCCACACGGCAGCCGCAAGCACTGCCAACAGCGGCGCCAGCAAAACCAATCCGGCCAGCGAACCGGCCAGGTCGCACGCTCGTTTCATAAGATCGCGCGTTTCATGCCCGCGCGTTTCATGCCGTCGCCTCCTCCCGCCGCCGGTCCGGACGTTGCTCCGGACGTTGCTCCGGACATTGCTCCGGAGGCCCTTCCGAACGCTGCTCCGGATATTGGTCCGGCCCGGACGTCCGCCACCGGAGCGCACGCCGCGCGGCTTCGGCGATGTGGCCGGCATGCGGATAATAAGCCTGCTCTTCGGTGCGGCTGGTAGGAGCCGGCGCGTCCGGCAGAGTCACCCGCTCCACCGGAGCGCGCAAGTGGCTGAAGGCCTCCTGGGCAATCGTCGCGGCAATTTCGGCCGAGGCTCCGCAGGTATGCCAGCCCGGATCGGCCACCACCGCGTGACCGGTCTTGCGCACGCTGGCGAGCACCGCCGGACGATCCCAAGGTTTCAAACTGCGCAGGTCGAGCACTTCGGCATCGATCCCTTCGAGCGCCAACTGTTGCGCGGCTTCGAGCGCCAGCTTCGCCATCCAGGAAATCCCGATCAGCGTTACATCGGTCCCGGCGCGCCGCACCGCCGCTTGCCCGATCGGCGTGATGTACAAATCTTCGGCCACCGGTCCGCTGTCGCTATACAGCCAACGGTCGTCCACATACAGCACAGGATTGGGATCGGCGACCGCCGCGGCCAGCAGCCCCTTGGCATCGGCCGGGGTCGCAGGCATCACGACTTTCAGCCCCGGCACGTGCATGAAGAAGGCGTGCAGGGCTTGCGAATGTTGCGCGCCTTGCTCCCCGCCCCGATTCACCACGGCGCGCACCACTAGCGGTACTTGAACCTGACCGGCAAACAGGTACGACCAGTTGGCGGCTTGATTGACGATCGGGTCCATGGCCAGCAACATGAAATCCATGCGCGGGTGGAACACAATGGGACGCATCCCCGCCAGCGCCGCGCCTACCGCCAGACCGGTGACCGCGTTTTCCGACACCGGGCTGTCCAAAATGCGGGCTCGTCCGAAGCGTTGGTCTAAATCCTCCAGACTCCCGCCCGCATACCAGGGGCTCCATAAGCCCTGGCCAACGACAAATACGCGCGGGTCGCTCTCCAGCAGTTGGGCGTGGGCCTCGCGAATGGCTTGAGCGTAGGTCAGCGCGCGCATAGTGCCTCCCGGCGTGCCCCGTCCGGACTGTACGGCCCGTCCGGATTGGAACTCCAGACGTGTTTGAGGACCCGGGCAGCTTCGGGAAACGGAGCGGCCTCGGCTGCCGCCAGCGCTGCTCCGGTCTCCTGTTCGACGGAAGCCGTATCGCCGTCAAGATCTTCGAATCCCAGCGCCCGCAGGCATTCTTCACACCGCAACAGGGGGTCGTGCTCCAGCCAAGCGTCCAACGCGTCGCGCCGCTTCACGCCGACGTCCAGGTCGGTCGAAGGGCCCACGTGTCCCCGGAAACGGAAGGTGCGGCATTCGATCAGCGTCGGCCCTCCGCCCTCCCGGGCTCGATGCGCCGCGGCGCGGGCGGCGGCCAAGACCGCTTCGACGTCGTTGCCGTCCACGCGCACGCCCGGCACCCCGTGGAATTCACCGGCCCGGTGGAGATTGTCCAGCACCCGCCGTTCGCTCCAGTGCAGGTGGCTCGAATACAGGTTGTTCTCGCATACCAGCAGCAGCGGCAGGCGGTACAGCGCCGCCAGATTCATGGTTTCGTGCATGTGGCCCTCCTCGAGCGTGCCGTCGCCAAAGAACGCGCAGGCCACGCGCGGCTCTCCGCGCAGCTGGTACGCCAGCGCGGCGCCGGCGGCCAGCGGTACAGTCCCGGCCACGATGGGCACCGTCCCTAGGATTCCCACTTCCCGCGCCAGTAAATGCATGGACCCGCCGCGCCCCCCCGAACACCCCGTGGCCTTGCCCAAGACTTCCGCGAACAAGCCTTCGAGCGATCCGCCCCGCGCCAGGTAGTGGCCATGCGAGCGGTGGCCGCCCCACACCGAATCCTGGTCCCTCAGGGCCGCGCATACACCCGCCGCCACGGCCTCCTGGCCGATGTAGAGATGGCAGGGGCAACGCGCCTGGCCCGCTTCGGCCAGTTCCGCGATGCATTCTTCGGCGCGCCGGATCCGCAGCATAGTGCGCCACAGCACGCGCAATTCGGCCCGCCGGACTGCGATGCCAGAGGTTTGCACCGCCGGACGAGCCGGCCGGATTTCGGTTTCAACCGCAATAGAAAGATTGGATAGCATCACACACCCGATGAATGTCGCCATCTGAAAGAGACAGGTTCAGTGGCAACAAAAGCAATCGTTCGAACAGTCGTTCGGTAAACGGCAGGCGCTGTTCGAACCCCAGCCGTTCCCATTGATGGACCGCCTTGCCGCCCCAGGGCACCAGGGTCCCGATACCCCGACCCTTTAAAAACTCGCGTAGCAGGTCGCGCCGCACGGCCTCGGTTTCGTAGTTTTGATACACATCGAAGTGGTCTCGATCACCGTCCGGACCGGGCGGCAGCTTGAGTTCTTCCAAACCGGCGAGCCGCTCGCGGTAGAGGCGCGCCAGCGCTCTACGCCGTTCGATCGCCGCCCCAAAGCTCCGCAGGCGATGACGGAGAATCGCGGCTTGCAGATTATCGAGCCGCGAGTTGAGGCCCCAGCTTACGATCTCACCGTCGGCGCGCCGGCCATGATCGTGCAACTCGACCAGGCGGCCATAGATCGCGGCGCTGTTGGTAACCACCGCTCCGCCATCGCCCAGCGATCCCAGCAGCTTGGCTGGAAAGAAGCTGATCGCCGCCGCCGCTCCGAAGGTTGCGGCCGCCTGGCCTCGGAAGCGCGACCCCAGGGCTTGGGCCGCGTCTTCGATGATCGCCAAGCCAAAATGTTGCGCCAGCTTTCCTAGCGCGTCCATGTCGGCCGTCCGACCGTTCAATTGGGTCGGCAGGATGGCGCGCGTGCGGGGCGTTATCGCCGCCTCGACCGCCACCGGATCGATCAAATGATCGGTACCGCATTCCACCGGGACCGGCGTCGCGCCTGTGAAGTGGATCGCCGCCGCTGTAGCCACCATGGTGTGGGATGAGAAAATGACTTCCTGCCCGGCGCCGATGCCGGCCGCACGCAAGGCGATGATCAATCCATCGGTGGCGTTGCCCACGCCCAGCGCGTGCCGGGCGCCCAGATACGCCGCGAGATCGGCTTCAAAGCGGGCTAGATCGGGTTGCAGGATGAAGGCGCCGCGGCGGCCTACATCGCGGAACAGTGTGACCAGTTCGGCTTCTTCGCCGGCAAACAGCGACGGGTAGTTGAAAAAGGGAATCGAGGGCGCCTCAGTGGGGGTCACCGGCGTTCTCCTTTTGCTCGGAGCCATCCGATAAACTTCCGGGACTGGATTCCTGCCAGCCGTACGGCTCCCCACAAGCTTCCGGCTCCATATCCCAGGTGCAGACTGGCAAAGGTGGCGGGGAGCACCAGCGCCAAGGTGACCTTGCGTTCCCGCAGCGCCACGGCCGCCGACGCCGCCAGGATCGTGGCCCCATACGGCCCGGCCACCGCGGCCGGCGCCTCCCCAGGAAACCATCCCGCCGACCAGCCTAAAACTGAAGCCGCGAGGGCAAACACGAAAGCCAGCGGCGCCAGATGGCGCCAGCGCACCGGCACCACGTCGGAGTAAGCAAACGGCAAGACCGCCCACACGCCGTTAATCCAGTTGTGCCGCCAGAACGCGGCGAGCGTCGCCCGCGCGTAATACCGCGCCTCCAAGTCTGGAGCCAGCAGAATTTTTCCTCCCGCGCGCCGCAGCCGCACATTGAATTCCATGTCCTGGCTGCGCACCAGTTTTTCGTTGAACTTGCCCACCCGATCAAACACTTGGCGCCGCCAGCAGCCGCCAAAGACGGTGTCCACCCAGCGCGGCCGGTCCGAGCCGGTGCGAAAACGCGAATTGCCGACCCCCAACGGGTGCGTCAGCACGATGCATATCGGCTCGGCGAAGGGGCCGCGATCGCGGGGCACCGTGCGCATGGCGCCGCCGACGTTGTCGGCGCCGGTCGCCTCGAGGTAGTCCACTGCCCGCCGTAAATACTCGGGAGCAACTTCCGCGTGCGCGTCCACGCGCACGATAATCTCCCCGCGCGCCGCCTCCACCGCGCGGTTGAGTGCTACGGGAGTAATCCGTTCCGGATTGTCGATCAGGCGGACCCGCTGGTCCTGCGTCGCATAGGATTCAATGATCCCGCGCGTGCCGTCCCGGCTCATGCCGTCGGCGACCACTACCTCCATCCGCGCGGGCGGGTAATCGGAGGCCAGGATCGATTCCAGACACGCCCCCACCCAACTGCGCTCGTCGCGGCAGGGCACGATCACCGTTACGAAAGGACGCTCACAAGGTTGCATTTTTTTTGGAATGCGGCCGCAACGTTAAGCGGCGGGCGCGGTAGGCTATTTCGCAGCCAGAAAGACCCAGCCGCGCCCCGGCTTCCAGGCCAGCTTGGGAGTCAACTTTCTGGTCCGCCTTCTCGTCCGGCAGGCCAGGACCAAGACACCCAAAGGGATCAGCACGCTCTCGATTAGCCAGCCCTTGTAAGCTTCTGGACCCGCGCGAATCAGTGGCGCCATTTGGGCCGCGAACAGCCAGGGGGCTACTTCGGCGAATACGCAGTAGTAGAGCGCTGATCTGACTCCCACACGGTGGCGAGCATTGAGGCAAAACGCCCACACCAAACCGAGCACGATCGCGCCCAGCGCCACGCCGGGATAGCCAAAGTTCAGATACCAGCCGGTGGCGTGATGCAGCGAGTAGCCTTGCCCATCGAGAACCCCCACACTTTGGCTGTAGTAGTAATAAATGTCCAGCGGCCGGTCCGGCCAGATTACCCGAGGAATCACCGAGCACGCCAGCGCGTAAAGGCTGTAGCCAAACTGGGGCGGTACCTGGGCGGCCAAAACTCCGTACATGGAGAAGTGGGCCGCGTACGCTTCGTTGCTCGAAGTGACAAAGCCACCCACATCGGTGGCCTCCTCCATATGCTCGGAGACCACCTGGCTCAGATTGGAAAAGGGCACCCCACGAAAAAAATCGATACTGTAAAGAAACCAAACGCCCGCCACCGCCACCAGCGCCGCCCGGAATACTTTCGGCTTGCGCGCCATTCCGAAGTAGGCCAATACTCCTGTGACTAGGGAGACAAACACCTCATTCTTATTGCCCAGCACAAATGTCAACCATCCCATCGCCAACAGGATCACCAAGTAGGCTGGTAGCGTGTAGCGGCGCGTGAGGCTGAGGAATCCCCGCGAGCCGCGGCCTGCGGCGATAGCGGCCACCGCGATCGCGGGGGGCAACATGGCGATCCGGTTCAACACCTGGTGCAAGGAGTACCATGGACCAGTTTGCATACGCGTGTAGAGGTAAGCGGATGCGTTCAGGGCCCAGGCTTCATTGAGCTTGTCCCGGATGATGATCCAGCTCGCCAGTCCCGCCACGGCGGCCAGAATCAGGATGGGCTCATGCCGCAGCACGAGCTGCGGCCGCAACCGGCTCCTGGCTTGCTCGCGGTGCCCACCCTTCAGTGCCGCCAAAGCCGTTAATTCCACCAGGAGAATGAAGGCCGAATACAGCCCTAAAGTGATCAAATAATTCCGGTCGAGCTGAACCGGAAACATCTTGGTTTCAAGGTAGTGATAGTTCTTGCCGCTGAATCCGCCGCTCTTGTCGATTACGATATACCAAGCCCCGTAGAGCGACCAGTAGTACAGCGCCGCAACGCCTACCAGGATGCCCCAGTCTCCGCTGCGGCGATATAACACCAGGGCCAGCGCGGCAATCATCACCGTGGCCACTCCGAGCAAGGCAAAGTACTCCATTTATCCCCTTCCGGCCACCGCGGGATTGTTGGCCGCAGGCCGGGACCCTTCCGGTGCGGCCACCACCCGGTAGATGGTCATGAGCGAGCGCGCGATGCGGGCCAGCGATAGATCCTCGGCCTTGGGTCGCCCGTCGCTGCGGCCTGGTATTCGGAGCAACTGAACCAGCGCCTCCCCTAGCGCCCGGGGATCGCGGGCAGCAAGGCGCGTCCGGCGCACTCCCGCCAGGCGCTCCGCAACGTCCCCGGTATCGACGCTGACAATCGGGAGATTGGTGGCCAACGCCTCCTGCACCACGGTCGGCGAGCCCTCCGCGTCGCTGGTCACCAGCAGACAATCGGCGGCGTTCATCAGCAGCGGTACTCGCGCCGGATCGGTCGAGCCATCGAGCACTTTCAGTTCCAGCCCAGGCAACGCGCGCCGGGCCGCGGCGGCTGCGGCTTGCGCCAGATCCAGGCGTTTGTTGCGGGGATCGCGCCCGGCATTGAACAGGATCACCCGACTGGACTGCCGCCAGCCCAATTGCACCCGAGCTTCGTCGCGGCCCGTGGGGCGGAACAACCGCGTATCGACTCCGCTGGCCAGCACCGTCACCCTATCCCGCCTCCACCACAGGCAGCCCTTCAAACGCCGGCTCACACACACAATACGGGTGGCGCCCAACGCCGCCACCTGCGACATCAGGCGTCCCATCCAGGCCCGCAGTCCGGGGGATGTGGGGACGTGGTTCAAGTCGCTGCCGCGGTACGTGACCACTACTGGAATGTTGCCGGACGCTAGCACCGTGAAGAGGGCCGTTACGGTGCCATAGTGCGCGTGCACGACATGGGGCCGGAAACGCTTCACTTCCCGCCGGAAGCGCGCCCACTCCTGGGCCAGCCGTAGGGGCGAAGTCCGTGAGAGCAGGTAGAAGATCGCAATCCGGGCGCCTTGCCCCGCCAGACTCTGCGCCTGGCGCCGGCAGAAAATCATCGAGCTGCCTTCTCCCTGGCCCGGAATAACGAACAGGACCCGCAGCGGGTCCGGGCCCGCCGCCGGAGTTCGGGGCACACCCGTGGGGGAAGCAGCGGTCAACCGGAAACAGGCCTCCCGCGCCGGAGGCAGTGCCAGAAAAAGCCCGTAGCGCGCCAGTTTAGCCCACGCCAGAATGTTGGCCGGATGGTTCCAGATTAAGCGCAGATAGGCTCGCAGGGCCGCCCGGTAGTCGCCCGCCAGCAGAACGTGATCGGCCTGCTTCAGTTGAGTCCTGAAGACACCGCGGAGCGTTTCACGAGTGCCCCTCCCGGCGCTTTCCAGAGCCGCGATTACCTCCAGCGCCGTTTCCGCCTTTCGATGCTCCGGACTTTCGCGGACTTGGGCCGCGCGAACCCGGGCCAGTTCCCGGGCCGCCCGGTATGCGATGGCCTGTTCCGCAGCCCGGCCCGCACTGATCGATCCAGCCGTATAACGGTAGTGGTACAGGCGGTCCTCCAGGTTGGCAACTGTCCCCGCTTCGGACAGTCTCCAGAAGAAGTCGTAGTCCTGTGAGCACTGGAACTCCTCACGGTATCCACCCAGGGCCAGCGCCCTGCGGCGCGAAAACACTACCGCGCCGTGTACGAAGGGATTCCCGGCTGGAAAGGCTGCCACGATCTCCGCGTGCGTTCGGGGCAGATCGGTGGGCCACAGCGGCCGGCCGGACTGCTGGTGGGTCCACGCGTTCGATCCGCACAGGGAGACCCACGGATGAGACCTAAGAAACTCGAGCTGGCGTGCGAGACGCCCGGAGGCGCTCCAATCATCGGCGTCCTGCCGCGCGATCCAGACGCCACGCGCCAGTTCCAACCCCCGGTTGAGCGAGCGCGTCAAGCCCCGATGCGGCTCGTGGCAAACGCGGATGCGCCGGTCGACTGCCTCGATCCGCGCCAGGTATTCGAGCAGCGCCGGATCGCGGCTGCCGTCGTTCACAATCAAAAATTCGAACCCCGGGTGGGTCTGCCCCAGAATCGAATCCACCGCCTCCCGCAGCATCGCGAGGGGCGTTTGGTACACCGCCATCAGAACCGTGATCACCACGATGCCCCCCATTGGCGGGCCCATTGAGCGAACGCCAAAAGGGTCCACAGCCTCTGGCCCCGCACGCCGCGTTGGGCCTCGGGTGTTAACAGCGGGCACGGCAGCAGATTCCGCACCAGATCTTTAAGCGGACCTTGGAGCCACTGGGCGATGGGCGCACCGAATCCGTGTTTGCGCCGGGCTTCAATGGCGGGCGGCAAGTCGCCCCCGTAGGCCTGACGCAACAGAACTTTTTTTTGCCGCCCATGGACCAGCCGGGCATCCACCAGGCGCTGCGTCCATTCCAGAATGCGGTGGTCGAGCAACGGAGCCCGACCCTCCACCCCCTGAGAGGCTAGCGCCAGATCCATTTTGTAAGTCAGGTCATTGGAGAGATACAGATGCCGGTCGCTCCATAACGCATGTTTTAGAGCCCCCTCTGGCGCTACTCGGTGGAACTCATCGCGTTCAAGCCAGCGCGTCAACGCGCCCGAGGCGGCCGGCGAAACCAGGCCGTCCCGCGCTACGCGCTCCTCCGTTGCGCCCGGACGCTCCATCAGGCGCGCACGCTCAGCCGCCCGGAAGGTGCATTTCGACTGCACATAGACGCCGGTCCGTCCGCGTCCATCGGCCAACCCCACGGCGGCGGCGCAGGCTTTGGCGGCCTGCTTAGCGCCGATAAACTCGTAGTGCGAGTACCCTCCAAACGCCTCGTCTCCGCCGTCTCCGCCCAGAATCACTTTCGAACGCCCACCCACGGCTCGGGCCAACGCCAGCGCGGCCACCGCCGAACTGTCGGCGAAGGGTTCGTCGAATTGCTCCACGGTCCGGTGGAACTGCCCGGCCAGATCCCCGCTCTCGGCTCGAAGAACCTCATGCTGCAGGCCCAGTTGTGCGGCTACTTGGCGCGCGTAGGGCAGATCCGTTTGGTCGCCGTCGAAGATCACCGTGAAGACCTGCGGCGAAACTCCTTGCCGAACCATCTCGAGCGCGACCACCGACGAGTCCAGGCCGCCGCTGAGCGCCAACGCCAGAGGAACGTCGGCGCGCATCCGCAGCCGGACAGCGTCGGCGACCAAGGCTCGCAGCTTCGCGGCCGCTTCCTGGGACTCCCGCTTGGACTTCCAAGGCGCTAAACTGCTGGGAGCCGGCGCGGACCCCGGACTATGTTCTGGGAACCACCAGCGGCGGCGTTCGAGGTACCCGTTCTTCCAGCGCAGCAGATGCCCGGCAGGAAGTTTGCGAGTGCCCCGGAAGATCCCTAGAGGCGCTGGCACGTACCCCAAAGCCAGATAGACCTCCAGCGCCTCCGGATCGATGCGGGCGGAGTGCAGTGCGCCCAGAGCCTTCACCTCGCTAGCGAAGGCCAGGATGGGTTGCCCCTCAAGGGCGCCTTCGAAGTAGACCAATGGCTTTTCGCCCACGCGGTCGCGCACTAACGTGAGTTCCCGTTCCCGAGCATCCCACAAGGCGAACGCAAACATGCCGACAGCACGTTCCACGGCCGCTTCCGCGCCCCAAGCAGCGCAGGCTTCGAGCAGTACTTCGGTGTCCGATGCCGAGCGCCACGAGATGCTTCCCAGCTGGCTCCTTAGCTCCCGGTAATTGAAGATCTCTCCATTAAAGACGATGGTCCAGCGGCCGTCGGCCGACGTCATCGGTTGCGCGGCTGCGGTGGAGAGGTCCACAATGGCGAGCCTCCGGTGCCCCAGCGCAATGCCGCTTCCTCCGAAGAAGCCTTGGCCATCGGGTCCCCGGTGAGCCATGGCGCCGGTCATTTTCCGAACCAACGCGACCGCGTCCACCGCACCCGCGACGCCTGCTATTCCGCACATTCGGTTCGACCCCGGCGCAGCAGCAGGATCTGGATCAAGACCGCCGCCAGAATCCACAGCGCGCCCCCACTGAGTTGCCCCAGCAGCGGCCCCGGAAGCGGGCTCCAATGCGCCACCGAAACTGCGGTAATCAATCCCAGACCGGCCAGCCACAGAGGCCCCACGCAGGGATCCCAACGGAATCCGTGATAGCGACGGACGTAGGCGAAGGAAATCGCGAGGTGAACGACATACATCAGTACAAACGCCATCGCGGCGCTTTCCGCCGTCCCCCGCCAGCGGGCCAGCGCCGCAGTTCCGGCCGAGAACACCAGCCATGCAGCCAACTCGGCCGCCAAAAACACTTTGGCATGCGTGCACGCCAACATGGGAGCAGCCAAGACCCAGGCCGTCACTTTGAGGTATACGCCAGGAAGAGTCCAGCGTAAGTACAGCGCGGCGGGGCCGAACTCCGGCGAGTACAGGGCTGCCAAGGCCACCGGCTTGAGCGCCGCTAGGCCCACAATCAACACCACGGCCGCCGGGGCCACCACGCGTAGCACACTCCAGAGGTGCGCCACCCGTTCCGGCGCTGTGCGCGCTTTCGCCAGGGCCGGCAGGTGGTAGGCTGGAAGACTCGCCAGCAGCAACGTAGACAGGTTCAATCCGATCGACCAGGCGGCGTCGAACTGGCCCGTAACGGTGAGTCCCTCCCGACGCAACATCTGGGCGCGAACCAGCACCAACACCCCATTGGATGCCAAGCCGCTACTCAGCATCGAGCCGGACAGAAGAAAAAATCTGCGGGCGGCAGCGCCGCTCCACCAGCGTCCCGATCCGTGAATCCAGCTCTCCAGTTCTCTGCGGTGACGCGCCAAGGCCAGCGCCGCCGCGGCAGCCGCCAGCGCTGCCGAAACCGTCAGCAACATCGAGAACCAGTTCTCCTGGTGTCGGGCGGCACCCATAGCCGCCGGATAGGCCAGCAAAAGTAGCGCCCCTGGCGCCGCCAGCTGCAATCCGGCCAGAGCCCGGATCGCGCCTAGAGCACTCACTAGACCATTTAGAAAGATATAGAGGCTCGCTAGGGCCACCGGCAACGTCAACCAGCGGATCAAAGGAGCGCGCAGCATTCCCAGGCCAGCCATCCTCGCGACCTGCTCCGGCGCGGCGACTAAGCCCAGGATGACTGCCAAGGTCGCTGTGCCAAACAGACACAGCGAGGTCCTCAGGAATTCGCGGCGTTCCACGCCCGTGAGGTGGCTCGCACCTTGGACTAGCGCCGTTTGCCCGTTAAGCGTGGCTGCGACCGCACCGGTTTCGCGGCACTGCTGCAGTGTCCCCAGCACCGCAACACCAGCAGGACCCAAAACCGACGCCACGATCTTGGCTGCCCCGGCACTCAGCAGCCCGCTAGCGAGCGCACCGCCCCCGATCTGACTCATGGCGCGCAAGACTGGTTGCCACCGCCGCGTCTGGACAGCGGCGTGGCCATCGGGATTCGAGCCCGGCCGGGAAGTGATTACCGTACCCGTCATCCGGCCCTCAAGTCCTCGACGCTGCGCTGGCCGAGGTTCTGCCCCATAGGCCCAGCACCGAATACCATGGGGACCGCCGGCCGCACTTCACCTCCAATATGATTCCGGTACCAGGAAACCAGTCGTTCTACGCCGCTTTCAACCGGTGTGACGGGCCGATAACCGGTCAGCCGCCACAGGCCCTCGATATCGGCATGTGTGGAAACAACGTCGCCGGGTTGCAGGGGCAAGAATCGTATGTGCGCGCGGCGGCCGAGCGCCAGCTCCACGGCCCGCACAAACTGCATGAGGGGCACCGGCTCCGAGTTTCCAATATTGTAGAGTTTGAATCCGGGTTCCTGGCACGTCATGACCCGCACGATAGCTTCGATCACGTCGTCCACGTAGGTGAAGTCGCGCTCCATACGGCCATAGTTGTAGATGTCGATGGGAATTGCCCGTTCAATGGCGTCCACAAACTTGAAGGGCGCCATGTCCGGCCGTCCCCATGGCCCATACACCGTAAAGAAACGCAGACCAGTGGCCGCCAGCCCGTACAGGTGCGCGTAGCAGTGGGCCATGAGTTCTCCGGAGCGCTTGGTGGCGGCATAGAGCGAAATGGGGGTGTCCACCGGATCGTCCACGGCAAACGGCGTCTTGGTGTTGCCGGCGTAGACCGAACTGGAGGAAGCGTAGATCAGCCGCGGGAGACCGTGGTGGCGGCAGCCTTCCAGGACGTGCAGGAAAGCCGCCACGTTGGAATCGATGTAGGCGTGCGGGTTCTCAACGGAATAACGGACCCCGGCTTGAGCCGCCAGATGCACGACTAGATCAAAGCCACCGGCGGCAAACAGCGCCTCGGTCGCGGCGCGGTCGGCCAGGTCGCAACGCAGGAAACGAAATCGCGGTAACTCCGCAAGCCGTTCCAGCCGGGCTTGTTTGAGGGACGGATCGTAGTACGAGTTCAAGTTGTCTACCCCCGTCACGCGCCGCCCTTCCGAGGCCAGACGCTGAGAAAGGTGGTAACCGATGAAACCGGCGGCCCCGGTCACTAAAATGTTGTTTGCATCCATCGACAGTCAATCCCGCGGCGTCCTCTCAAACCCGACTCGAGCTCGGGGCGCAAAACAGGACCTTCTCGACCCCCCGTTGGAAAACGCCACAAACTCCAAGCTTCTGTACAGGAATACGTCCCGCCTCTGCAGCCCGACTCACAATCGGCTCACCGTGCCAGTTGAGGGAAGCATCTGGAAGGATGGCCCTCGCCCATGCTCGCTCGTACTCCTTGAGTAGCCGGCTTCGGGCAAGATTGTGTTCTGCCGAAACCTCGTCGAGTCGCGTGGTGGCGTGGTAGGGATAAGGCGCGGCGGCAAACTTTGCCTCGCGGCCCGGCTGCCCACGAAACATGACGATCATGTACGGTGATCACACTGGCTTGGGTTTCTGGATAAGTCGCAGACTCGCTGCTCGATCTCGGAGCGTGCAAAAGGCATCCAGAAACCCCGGAGTCACCCTATCGTTGATCACTCGCACTTCTGACGCGAGCCGGTGGAGCGGTAGAGTCGGTCGTGATCTTTTGACCCAACTGCGCAGCTCAGCAAGCCGCACCGATGCTGTTCGATTCGTCACCACCGGAAGGGAACACATACATTTCGTCCACTTCCGGCAATGCCGACGGTCCAAATTCGCCTTGACCTTCAACAGAGACGCCGCCCTCAAGCGCAACGGTGAATCCCCGTCGCCCGGCCGGGCGCATCCCTGCGGCCCGCATGTTTTCCGTGAAACGTTACAACCCAGCGGCGATCCAGTCGCAGCACCTCCCGGCCAGCAGACGCTGCCGGAACCCGAGGTCGAATACATCGATGGAATACGTCAGCGGCGACGCCGGACTATGCTGCGGGACAACGGCCGGGAGGGAGCCGCTGGCGCGAGGGCTCGAACAATTGAAGCAAAACACCTGACGGCGTCGGCTGTCAGCCCATCACTTGTATTCGTGCTCCAGCGGCGTGATCCATCAAAGTACCTCACCAGGCATAGGCCGAGCGAGCCATGTGCGGAGATCTCCGTCGAGTAAGCCAAAATCCCGTTTTTCATCGAATGTTCGCCGTGGCTGCAGGACGGTCTTCCAATCCGACACACTTGAGTTATCGGCGTCTTACCTCCGTCACCCGCCCGTCGCGCCGAATCATCGGTGGTTGCCAAAGCCCCTCTCGCACGACTTCGGCAACGCTGAGGTTCGCTTACGTTTTTGATAGACGCGATCGTCGCGAGTCGCTTTGGGCAGCTGCTTGAACTTGGCCGTCCGCTCGCCAGAACGCACCCCGACTTGCTCAAGACTGCACTTCCTCGGCCGGGCGGCTTCCGTAATAGGAACGGTAGTGGCTGTAGTAGTAATAGCTATCGCTCAATTCCGCATGGACTTCGTTGAGCACCAGGCCGATCACTTTCGCTCGTAAGCGTGCGAGCGTCGCCAGCACGCTCGCCACGGCCTTCCGCCGGGTTACACCCGCACGAGCCACCACCACGACCCCATCCACGGCTGTCGCCATCTGGAGCGGCTCGGCAAAGCCGAGTAACGGCGGAGCGTCCAACACCACCAGATCATAATCGGAAGCCGCTTCCGCCAGTAGTTCAAGCAAGCCCCTGCCCACCAGGTCCGAGGCCCGCCGCGAAGGCGGACCGGCTGACAACACATCCAGGTCGCTTAAGCCGTCGACCCGCACCAGCGCTTCGCGCCAGGGAATCTCGCCCAACAACGCATTGGACAGACCCATCACACTAGGAAGGTTGAAGATGCGATGTACGCTGGGACGGCGCAGGTCTCCGTCGATCAACAGCGTGCGGCGGCCCTGTTGGGCATGCGCAGCGGCTAGATGGGCGGCAGTGGTGGTTTTTCCTTCACCGGGTGCGGCACTGGTCACCAACAAAGAGCGGCAGCGGCGGTCGAAGCTAGTCAACAGAATCGCGTTGCGCAGGGAGCGCACCGACTCGCCGAAGCTTAAAGTGTCATCGGTAGGCTCCCCGCACCCCTCCGTGCCCAGCGGTGCCAGCGAAAAACCGCGCCGGTTTTTCACCAGAGGCAGGCTTCCGATCACTTCGGTTCGGAGTGTGCGCGCCACTTGTTCCGGGTCGCGGACGGTGGTGTCCAACGCATCGGCAAGGAAGGCCGCCGCCACAGCGACCAGCAACGAAAAGAGCGCCGCTAGAAGACCGTTCAAGGGGATATTCGGGAAGACGGGTTTCTCCTCTGGCCGCGCTGGGTCGGCGATGCGAATGGCGCTACTCTGAAAGCCGGCGTTGATTCCGGCCTCCTTGATTCTGCGGATGAGTTCTTCGTACAGGTTCTTGTCCGCTTCCGCCTCCCGCTTCAGGGCTTGGTATTCGACGGAACGCGAATTGACGCGGTCAAACTCGTCTTTGACCTCCGCCACGGCTTGGCGCGCACCCTCCTCCCGCCGTTCACTTTCCCGGTACTCGATTTCCACCCGCTCCGCGATCTCGCCACGCAGGGCGTCAAATGCCGCCTGGACCTCCTGGAGCGCAGCCGCGGCGCGCCGGTATTCGGGGTGGTTGGGGCCATAGTACGACCGAATGTCCGCAAATCGCTCGCGGGCCTCGCTTTCACGTTCGGCCAGTTTGCGCAGCGGCTCGCCTTGGTCGGCGGCCAGCGCGGCCTCGACCGATCCGCCCTGGACCGACGCAAAAGCCGCTTGCCGTTTGAGTCGCTCGGTTTGAGCGTTGGTGTAATCCGTGTTCAATTGCAGCAGGCGCGCGGATACGATATTAGTCTTCTCTTCCGGGTTAACGACATTGAGGTCCCTCTCGAAAGCCGCCAGCGCCAGCCCGCTCCGCTCCATTTTGGCCCGCAACTCCTCCATCTGGCGCTCCATGAACTCGGACAGGCTGGCGGAGCTGCGGAGCCGAATGTTGTAAGTGTGTTCCAGGTAGGACTGAGTAATGGCGTTAGCTGCATCCGCCGCCAGTTGCGGGTCTTCGCTACGGTACGAAATTTGCAGGAGGTAGGTGTTCGGCGGCCGGGTGACCTTCAGTTGTTTGAGCGAGACAGTAGCGGATTCGCCATTGGCAGTTGCCAGGGCAGATTGATGTTCGTGGGCCCGGAGTCCGAAACGTTGGTCCACCGGCCGCACCACGGAGTCCGACTGTACCAGTTTGACCTGTGTGGCCAGGAATTGATCCGCGTCATTGATTGCAGTGCGAGTGGCATCCTGCCCAACCACGCCGGAGGGAGTTTGGCGGTCCACATCCACCGTCGCCGTAGATTCGAAAATAGGAGTCAGGCGCGCAGAAACAATCAGCGTGGCGACGACCGAGGCTACGCAGAATCCTCCGATCCGCCAGCGATGCCGTTTCAGGATCCATAGATACTCGGAGAGCGTGATCTTAGGCTCAATCGGCTCCTCGCCCGAACCAATCGCGGTGTAGAAATTCGGGAGCGGCGGGTCGCCCGGAATCCTGCCGGGATCGGCATGAGTCAGATCAACAACTGCTGGGAGCGGTTGCTCCCAATCGGAAGGATGGATCATGAGGCTAAGTAGGACGTTGGTTTAAGAATTGCTGTCGCGGGGTTAATGGCTGACGCCGTACACGAGCACTCCGGAAGTGGTGCCCGCCGCGAACGTGGCGATTCGTTCGAGCGTGGTTGCAGTATTCCGGCCGGATCGGTTGTCAGGAATATAGAGCACGTCGTTGGCTTCTAACGGCACATCCGGGGACTTGCGGTCCATGATCTTTCGCAGTTCCACCGGGGTCTCCAACGGGGGCGCGCTATGGCCAGCCGCACCGTCATCCCGGTCTTTCGGCCGGTACACATAGGCGACCTTCTGTGAGAACGGCGTCAGGCCCTCGGCCATCGCCAGGGCCCGAAGGACGGTCATGCCTGTGGATTCCTCGACCCGGAACGCACCCGGCTTCTTCACATTGCCCATAACGTAGACGCGCCCGGCAGCCGGTACGCGGATCTCCTCGCCACCTTCGAGGTGAACGTTCGCGGCCGAATCGCTGCTATCCAACAGGTCCTTGACGCGGACGCGTTCGGTTAGCGGACGGTCCGGCGATTCAGTGTTACGCCGGGTGACGAGAATTTCGCGGCCGGCCGCTTCGGTTAAACCTTCGGCGCGGGCCAAGGCTTCGAGCAAGGTGGTGGGGCCGAGGGCCTGATACGTCAAGGGACGCCGTACTTCACCCGCCACACTAATGGGCCGGCTGGTATACTCCGCCACGGTCACAGTAACCACCGGGTCCACTAGAAGGCCCGCGGCATTGAGAGCTTCCGCGATGGTGCTCTCCAACTCCGCCGGCATGCGCCCTTGGGCCTCAATCAAATGCGACATCATCGGCAAGCGAATCCATCCGTCCGAACCGATGCGAACGGTACGGGTCAGCTCGGGAGCGCCGTACACGGATACCGCCAACAGATCTCCGGGACCCAGAATTTGCGCCGGCAGGTTCGCGCCCAAGTCCACCCCGACAGTGGGACGGGGCAGCGCAAAGGTTTGGGCCGAGGCTGGTACGGCTGCCGCGCAGACAGCGAAAACGCATAACAACCGGGACTTCATCCGCATCTCCTTTGGATCTCCAGGTGAGACTTCTCCGGGCAAGACGCCTCTGAGCCTTCCCACAGACGGAGCGGGGCAATCATTTCGGGATCGACTTCCACCGCGACCGCTCTTCGCAGCAGTTCCACTCCGATCACCAGGCGCAGCCCTTCCGGCTCGCGCAGCAAGGTTCCTTGAACGCCTCGCAGCGGGCCCCGTTCGATCCGCACTTGGTCCCCGGCGCGCAGGTACTGCCACGGCCACAAGCGGAGCCGGGATTGGAGCGCGGCTTGTATCCCGCCGATCTCCTCATCCTGCAACGCCGCCGGCGCCCCGCCGAAGCCCACGATTCTCGCCACACCCGGCGTATTCAACACGCGAATCCTTTCCCGCAGTTCGAACCGGCAGAAAACGTAGCCTGCAAATAGCGGAGTCTCGACTTCCTTGACCCGGTCCGACCAGCGGTGGCTAGTGGGATAGCAGGGCACCAGAGTTTCGAGTCCTTTCCAATCCAACGACCGCGCGGTTTGCCGCTCGTGCTGGTGCCGCACGGTCAAAGCAAACCAGCGCGCAGTACTGGAACTACCTGAGGTTTGAGTGGACGATGCCATGATGGAACACTCGTTTCAAAATGAGATCTTCGGTCAGACTCCGCGCGTAGCTCACGCATTGTGAGTCCCATCGTCGGGATCCCGCTCAAATGAGCCACTACTGCCGCGGCGCCTGCGGCAGTTCTTCCGCAAGCATCCTTACGTCAAAATGGTGGAAGGAACGGCGAATTCATCTCCAGCGCGAACCCTAAGATTCCACCGGGCTTATCGCCAGATTTGATACCACCTACGGGAACTTGAGGCTACCGCCGCCGCAGGTAACTCCAGGGATTCTCCGGTAAGCGTGGCGCCCGGATTTCCCGTCGTCAGCGTGTCCGCCAGAGCCTCGCCATAGTACTCACACAACCACTGATGAGCCTCGCGCAGCACCGGCGGACGACTCTCGCAATCGTGCGCATCGCTGGCGATAATGTGCACCAGCCGCCGGTCCAGCAGCACCCGCGAGAACTCCCGCGCCCGCCGCCCGAACCGCCCCGTCAGGCTTTGCGCGGTCACCTGAACGTAGGCCCCCTGATCCACCCAGCTCGCGATCTCGTCCACGCGCTGCCGCAGCAGAGCATTCCGCTCCGGGTGAGTCACGATAGGAATCATGCCCGCGTCAGCCAGGCGTCCGAAAATCTCGGCGGTATTCTTGAAAATCAGCAGATCCGAAAACTCCACCAGCAAATAACACTGGTGATTGATGGTGTACTTGCGAGGCTGAGCCAGAGCGTCCTGGATATTGTCGTAGCTCAGATGAAAATCGCACCCGGTGTAGAGCCGCACAGCTCCGCCCGCGGCGGCTTCGAGCTGCTGCCGCCGCTCCTCGATCAGACCGGGATCGAAGCTGTACTGCGGGTTCGCGTGAGGCGTGGCCACCAGGTCGGTGGTGCCGTTCTCGGCCGCCATTTGTAGCATGGCTACGGACTCTTCGATGGTCTTGGCGCCGTCGTCGAGGCCGAACAACACGTGGCTGTGGATATCGATCAACGTCCAATTTTACCGTGTGGCGGGTGGAAATCCGCTAAGCGCCGAGACCTTTGGATCGTGCTGCATCACATTGAGTTTGGGTGGATGACGACGATGCCAGGGTAGCGCTTGAAATCGTCCAGGTCGAAAGTGAGTATCGCTTGGACCTGATGCACCAGCATCGCCGCGACGATCCGGGCGTCATGAACTTGTATTCCGGACACTCGATGCTTTAGCACGAGGTCTCGCCAGATTGGAAATGCCTCGGGAGCTTCCGGAAGGAGTCGAAGCAACGTCTGAAATCGGTCCACGTAGCGCGCCGCCTGCTCGGGCGTCAAACCGAGGCCGTTAACCTGAGCCGGCCGCGTCGCAACGTTCCAGAACTCGACTGGTTTTATATGAAGGGTTCTGCGGAAAGCACACCAACTGCTCGGCCTGGCGATGCAGTACCTTTACCGCCCGTCGAGCGTCAGCACGTACTGCCGGGTCAAATGTCTGAATGGCGCCAACCAAGACGTTGGTGTCGATGGCGATCACCGATACCAGTTCTCACGACGCATCGCGCCTTGCCCTACCCCCGGAGGCACCTCAACCGTATCGAAGAGTTCGTCGATGGCGCGATCCAGATCTTCCCCATCACGCGGAAACGCTGGGAGCGCACGGGCGGTTTCAGCGGAAGCGGCCTGACTTATAATGATGCTCCGTAAGTATGCGTCGAGTGAGAGGCCGCGAGCCTGCGCTTGAGCCAGCAGACTGGCTTCTGTTTCCGGTTGCAGTTCCAGCGTGATCGTCATGGTGCCTCTTCCAATAGCGTACCAACCATCGTCCAGACCGAACAATACGTGGTTTGGACGTCGATCGACCTGCAGGTTTAGCGCGCGGGAGGCAGCGCGGGTGCGCCGGGCTTTCCACCGGGTCCTAGCGGTATTATGAAGTTTAATGGTCCCACGCCAACTTGATTTTGAGCTGTTCGTTAGCGAGTCTGTCCGCTGCGTAATGGAGGGGAACGGCTACTGGGAGATTATGGGCCGAATTGAAAGGGAGTTGGCCGCTGCAAGAGCACAGCGCGAAAGGCCGCGGACTGACGCATCTCGTCACTTAGTACTCCCGTTCGGAATTACGGTGACGTATTCTGATCAAGCTGCGAGAGCCAGTCGTTTTGCGGCGATCTTGGCCAGAAGGGTGTGAAGATCGCTGCGAGTGAAGGTCCATTTGAAAGGCGATGCTGACCGTTCATAGTGGCACTGGAAGGCCAGGAGACGCTGTTCAAGTTCGGCGAGGGAAGAGAAATCATTGGGGGTGAGGACCTTTCTCTGAACGATTGAGAAGTAGATTTCAACTTGATTGAGCCAACTAGCGTGGACCGGAGTATGGATGAGGATGGCGTTGGGCCACTTGTCGCGAAAACGCTTGACGGCTTTCTGGCCGCGATGAGCGGAGCAGTTGTCCATGATCCAAAAGACGCGGCGAGCGGACTTGTAGGGCTGTTGGCCCATGACTTCGCTGACGAGCCGATCCACAGGAGCGATTCCGCTCTTGACTTCGCAGCGACCGAAAACCTTCGCCCGATGGACATCCCAAGCTGCCAGGTAGGTCCAGGCGCCTTCGCGAAAGTACTCGTGCTCAACGCGCATGGGCCGGTCGGAAGCGGGCGGCAAAGTCGGATGTTTCCGGCGTCGGGCTTGGACGCTGGTTTTCTCGTCCGCCGAAATGACGTAGTCATCCACGCCCAGTGGAGCGCCCTCCCAAGCGCGCTCGTATAGATCGAGGATGGGACCGGCTTTGGTAGCAAAGTTGGGATCCCGAGGGAAGATCCAACTGCGATGTTGCCAAGGACGGAGCGCATCGCCGCTGAGCCATCGCCATAAAGTGGCGCCGCTAATGTCGGCGACGAGACCCTGAGTAATCACGTGCTGGCGGATCTCCGCGATTGAAAGCCGGGACAGCGGAAGACCGAGGCGATGAGGAAGCTCACAGGCGAGGGCTTTGACCTGAACGACGAGGCTGGGGGGAAAAGCGGGCTTTGCGCCCGCCCCGAGGGTGAGCCTCAAGGCCGGGTAGTCGCGTCAGACAGAACCGCTTGCGCCATTTGCTGACGATCTGGCGCGGAGTATCCAGGCGGGCCGCGATGACGTCGTTAGAAAGGCCGTCGCTGGCCAACAGGATGATCTTGGCGCGAATGACATCACAATACAGTGACGTATATTTCCGCGCCACAGATTCGAGAGCCTGCCGCTCTTCTTGTAGCAGACTCACATCGAATGGGCTCTTCCGTGGCATCAGAGGCGAATCCCCCTTAACGCCAGAGTGTCAGATTACGTCGCCGAACCGGCTGCGATAATACGTCACCGTATTTGCGAATGTGAATACTTAGCAAGATACATTATTCTCCTGCTCGGGTTGAGAGACCTGCTCCAAACCGGTGGAAGACCGAGTACCGCGGAACAAGATTATGATTTTCTGCGGATGCGACCAATAGTTTCCGCGCTGGTCGATCAGGGTTTGCTCAGCAGAAGCGCGTTGGAAGTGTTCAGCTCTTCTGGTGTGGGACGCTAATCCTCCCGGTCCCTGCTTCCGGTCTCGCTGCCCCTACAGCTCAATTCGATTGCCGCTTGCACTGGCGAAAGCGATTACCTCGAAGTCAAAGTTCTTGTCGTATGTTTGCTCAACTCCGTCGTCCAGACAATCCATTGTCCGCTTCGTGGGCCGACCGGATTCAGCGCGCCCAAACCTGATTTTCGTAAGTAACTTTACGCGACCGTCTTTTCGATACTCGACTCGAAGCACATCTGCCTGCTTGTGCGACCTTAGGATCTCGGCGGCCTCCGCAATTTGCCTGGCCTTGAGCCTCTTGGGCACGTTCAGCTTCTCCGTTCTTCGATCCTAACACTGTGGCTGACCGGTGATCGCGGCAGCTCTACTGCAAGGCCAGACCACCTTAAATGCTGCAGATCGTGATCTGACCCGCGATAGGACCCTCTGACTTCCCGGGCGCGGCGGATGCCAGACTCCAGCGCGAATTACCTGAGAACGCAATCAAATTGATCGCATTGAGCAAAGAGTTTTGGCTCGAAATTCTGAACACGGTAGACCCTCAAGACGAAATCGTCCTTTTGCAAATCCGGCATCAATTCGGCCAACACTGAGTTGCACAAAATCCGGACCCTATGGAGACGATTCATGATGGTCTCAAGCGGTAGCTTCTCAAAGCCAAGGCCTAATGTTGTCGATGCCTGCATTTGCTGGTCTCTAGCACTGTAATTTACAGATGGAATACTCATACCGGTCTCGATCATGAACGAATCGGTCGTCAAGAGGCGCTCTAAAATCCCGATCCGCGTTTTCAGCTCGATCAAATCCATGCGCGTTACTTGGGCGGGCTTAAGATATGCTTCAAATTTGGATTCGCTCTTGCCCTGCCCAAGGGCGGTACCAGGCACCGACAGGAGCGTACTCCCGAGGGCCGCGTAAACGACTGCCTTGAATTGCATCGTCCCCTCTCTTTCGACGCGTCAACCAAACGTCGACGTCGAACCTATTCTACAGAACGTTACTACGTTAACGTCCCACCTCGGTTGTGATTTGATTGCGTTGGCCGCTAGACTTCGCTGAGGTGTCGGACCCTGGCAGTCAAATCCGACCTTCTCGGAGTGTACGCCCTCCATGTCGAGGTTCCTTCTGGCAGTATGCCCTCACGAGGATGGCTCTCAGGTGTTGGCCAGTGTAACACCCCGCCCGGAAATTGACGACCACCAAGCACGATCACAGCAGTTCACCCGGCACCCTCAAAACCCGCCACAGCAGGGAGAATCCGAGGCGAAAATTCCATACGATATATACTTCCGTTCCATACCTTCAATATATCCATACGCCTGAGAAGCTGCCGCCCGCTCCACGGCCCTCAACCGCAACGTAAATATTTGATTCTTATCCGGTTACTCGAACCGCAAAACGAACCCAAGAGAAGCAAAATCAGAGCCCGCGCCAGCCTTTCAAGCCGCCTCCGATCTTCCCACGCCCGCCCAAACGACAAAACGAACCCCAAGCCCAGCGACCGCCTTCGCCGGTAGCAAATCCGGGAATCCGCCCTAGATTCCTTGGACCGGAGTGTTAGCATGAGGGCGGGAAAAAGGTGAGCCGGACGGCTCCCGTGAGGGCTAGCTGATAATCCCCTTACGCACGGCGTAAAGGATCAACTCGGGCACACTATGCAGGTTCAGCTTTTGCAAAATATGCGTCCGGTGCGTCTCCACCGTGTACAAACTCAGATTGAGCAAATTCGCGACTTCCTTATTGCTCTTCCCCTCGGCCACCAGTTGCAGCACCTCGCGCTCGCGCGTGGTCAGCAGCTCGTAGGTGTCCTCGGCGCCCATGTCGGCCAGCTCGCGCATGTAGTCTTCCTTCAGCAGCCGCCGGACGCCGGGGCTGAAAAAGCTCTTGCCCTCGATGATCGCGTGGATGGCCGAGATCAGATCGGCCTCCGCCGAATCCTTCAGCAGGTAAGCGCGAGCGCCCGCCTTGAGCGAACGAATCACGTAGCTCTCGTCGCTGTGCATGCTCAAAATCACGATGGCCGTGTTCGGATTCCGGTTGACGATCTGCCGCGTGGCCTCCACGCCGTTTAGCTGCGGCATGGCGATGTCCATCACCACCACGTCGGGATTTCCGGCGGCGGCCATGTCCACAGCCTGCCGCCCGTCGGCCGCCTCGCCCATCACCGTCAGGTCGCCCTGCCGTTCCAGCAGCAGTCGCAAGCCGTTCCGCATCACGGTATGGTCGTCGGCCAACAGAACGCGTATGGAAGTTGACGGAGAGGTTTGTAGAGGTGCCATAGACTCAACTTGCCAGCGGCAACTCGATCGCGAGACGTGTGCCCGTGCCGGGCGCGGACTGGACTTCGAACGTTCCGCCTAAGTGGTGCACGCGCTCCTGCATGCCCACTAGACCGAGCCCCCGCACCCTCCGCGCATCGAAGCCCTGGCCGTCGTCTTCCACCGAGAGCAGAATCTTCTCGCCGCCGGGCCGCACCACCACGCGCACGTTGCGCGCCTGCGCATGCCGCGAGCAATTATGCAGCGCTTCCTGAACCACTCGGTAGATGCAGGTCCGATGTTCATCGGGCAGTTCCGGCGGAGTCTCGGGCGCGGTAACGTGCACCCGCATGCCGGTGCGCTTGGACACTTCACGCGCCTGCCATTCGAGCGCGGGCACCAGTCCGAAATCGTCCAACATCGACGGCCTCAACAACAGCGTCATGTTCCGGATCACGTTGACACTCGCCTCGGCCAGCTTCTTGATGGATTCCACATGCCGGCGCACCTCGTCCGATCCAAGAGGCACGCGCGCCGCCGCGTTGCCCGCCTCCATCAGCAGCGCCGACAGCGATTGCCCCACCTCGTCATGCAGCTCCCGAGAAATGTTGCGCCGTTCCTCCTCCTGCGCCGAGACCAGCCGCGCCGACAGATCCTGCAGCTCGCCCCGGGCCCGCGCCACCTCGCGGTAACGCAACTCCAAAGCGTGTTCTAGACGCAGCGTCCGGCGCATAGTAAAGATCGCCAGCAGCAACCCCACGGCGACCGTTCCGGCCACCATCATCATCAGCCGCAGGCGCAGCATAGCGAACGTCGCGTTGAGTTTGGCGTCGCCGGCGGCCATCTGGCGCGAGTCGATTTCGTTGATGCGGTCCACCAGGTTCAGCATGGTGGTGCGGTGCCGCACCACCTCCTTGGACAAAAACTCCGCCCCGTGAATGTGCTTGTTCCGCGGAGGCAATTCGGTGATGAAGTCCAGCAGCTTCCAGTACACCTGCACCTCCGCCTGAAGGTTGCGGAAGGGAACGGTCTCGGCGGGATCCAGCGCCGAAGCGCATTCCAGCATGGCGCGGTCGGTCGCGCCTCGGATATCGGTCCACTCGTCGAAATGCTTCCCGGCGGAATCCGGATCGGGAGCCAGCAGGTAATCGCGCATGACGATCGCCGACTGGTAGATCCCGGCGCGGACACTCTCGAGCGAGCGCGCCCGCCGCAGGTACACATTGCGCTCCTGAGCGTCGCTTTGGCGGACCTGCTCGAACATTTGCAGAGCGTAGCCGCCCACCGCCAGCATCAGAAGCAGAAGGCCCCCGAAACCCGCAATCAATAATGATCGGCCGCCCGGCGTCCGGACTTTAGACCCCAGCGTCTGGGAAAGTGACATCCGATCCCCAGTCTAGCGCTCACACGCGCGGAAGGAATACCGTCTCAACTGGATTGCCGTCCAACCGGGGTTCGGGCTTAACTTAGGAACGGGGATTCCAAACATGAAAACAGTAACTCTGGCCACTCTGGGAATTGCGGGCGCGCTGGCTTTGGCCGGCTGCGCCAAGAAAGCCGTGGTAGCGAAACCGTCGACTCCGGCGCCGACGCAGCAGGCGGCGGCCGCACCAGCCCGCACTCAGCCGACACCGTCTCGGACTCCGGTAGCCCCGAAGCAGGAGGCAAGGAACACGCCCACGCCGCAGCGTTCCAAGACGATTCCGCCGGAAGTGCGCAAGACCTTAAACGATAGTCTGGCGCGTCTGGAAGACGCACTATTCGACTATGACAAATCCACCATCCGCTCCGACGCGACTACGGCTCTGAAGGACGATTCCGGGGTCATCCGGGACATCCTGGCCTCCTATCCCAGCCAGAAACTGGTCATCGAAGGCCATTGTGACGAGCGCGGTTCCGAAGAATACAACATGGCGCTCGGAGACCGCCGTGCCCGCGCCGCCGAGGAGTTTCTGGTCACCATGGGTGTTTCCACCAATCAGTTGAGCGTAGTCAGCTTCGGCAAGGACCATCCGGTGTGCACGGATAACAGCGAAGCCTGCTACCAGAGGAACCGCCGGGCGCATCTGACCGCGGCTCCGTAGTTAATCAACGTAGTTAATCGACGTTGTTTAATCAACGTCGTCTTCAATCTCCCTGTAAGCAACCGCCAGAGCGATGCCCCTGCCGCGAGTCCTCACCGCACGGTGAGGAGCTGCGGCGGGGGCGATTTTTTCCAGCGGCGCCGGCCGCCTCCCGTATCGGGGTGGTGTTTAGCCACGCATAAATGCGCTCCTGGACTGGCGGAAACGTGTAAACTGTCCTCATGCTGCACACGGATCGGCCCCAAGTAGCGGCCGATAGGTGCGCGAAGGAGGGACAGGAATGACGTGGTATTACGCAAGCGGCGGCCAGCAGATGGGCCCGGTGGAAGAGGCCGCCTTGGATGACTTGGTGCGCCAGGGCGTGGTGCGCGACGACACCTTGGTCTGGCGACAGGGGCTCCCTGGGTGGCAGCCGCACGGCACGGCGCGGCCTCGGCCTGCGGCCCCGGTTGCGGCAGCTCCGGCTCCGCCCCCGGCAGCCCCCGCTCCTCCTCAGTCGTCATACCCGGCTCCGTCGGCAGCACCTGCGGCTATGGCTTCGGCTCCCTCTCCAGCCGCCACGGCTCCAGCCGCGTCTTGGCCCGCCCCATCCAGCTCGCCAGCGCCGCAAGCCGCGCCCGCGCAGGAGATGCGATTCTGCTCGAACTGCGGCCGCCCGACACCCATCAGCCAGTTGACCACGGTAAGTGGAGCCTCGATCTGCGCGGCTTGCTTGCCCTCGTTCGCCGGGGCTGGCGCCGCGCCAGCTGCCGCTGCAGCGCAACCTTCCTATCAGCAGGCGCCCCAGCCTGTTTATCAGCAAGCGCCCAATTACCAACCAGCGCCGGCCTATCCGGTTCCGGGGGCCTATGCGCCCGCCATGGGCTATCCGCCAGGCGGCATGCCCGGACAGATCCGGTACGGCGGCTTCTGGATCCGGTTCCTGGCCCGCGTCATCGACTTTATTCTGCTGGGCATCGTCGGCATGATCATCCGCATCCCGTTGATGTTGCTTGTGGGCGGAGTCGGTCTGGGACTCAGCAACGCGCAAGATCCAGCGGCGGCCCTGGCTGCCCTGCCGGCCCTGTTCGGCGTCTTGGGACTCTCGATCCTGATCAACATCGCGGTGGCTTTCTTCTATGAGATTTACTTCCTCACCTCCCGCGGGGCGACACCCGGCAAGATGGCCCTGGGGTTAAAGGTGGTCCGGGCGGACGGAGGTCCCATCAGCATGGGTTTAGCCGTGGGCCGCTATTTCGCTTACATCCTGAGCAGCTTCACGTTCTTCATCGGCTTTATCATCGCCGGGTTCGACGAGCAGAAGCGCTCCCTGCACGACCGCATCTGCGACACCCGGGTCATCAAAGTCTGAACTGGGCTCCAGATCCCCTACAGGTGGGGAAGCAGCTCCGTGGGGCGGGCAATTCTGCCCGCAGCCGGCTTTTAGCCGGCCTCTTTCGCGGAGAACGCACCGGCGAATCCCGAGCCGCCTAAAAGGGCGGCTGCAGCCAGAATGGCTGCCCCACTTCATCCGTTGCGCCCTCCAGCGGTTTGTGATGAAGTGAAGGTGATGCACAAATGCGGTAAACTCTCCATCGTCCTGACGCTGCTACTGCTCGGGGCGGCGTGCTCGCGTGACCCCAACGTACAGGCCCAGCGCTATCTCGACAACGGCAACAAGTTTTTCGCCAAATCCAAGTTTAAGGAAGCGTCCATCATGTACCGGCGCGCCTTACAAAAGAACTTGCGCTTTGGCCAGGCGTACTACCGCTTGGGACTGACCGACTTGAAGCTGAACTCGTACGGCGATGCCGCTAGAATGTTGCAGCGCGCCGTGGATTTGGAACCAGCCAACGCGGACGCGGCCGTGAAACTGGCCGACTTGTATATGACCGCCGCGGCACACGACGCCCAGCACGTGGCCGACTATCAGAAGGAAATCGCCGGCCTGATCGAGCAGCTCCTCAACGCGGCGGCAGATCCCTACGACGCCCACCGGCTGGCCGGCCAAGTCGCCCTGATGAAAAAGGACCCGGCCACGGCCGTCGCGGAATTCCAGGAGGCCATCAAAATTAAGCCTCTCCAGACCGATCTGGCCCCGGCCTATTTTGAAGCCCTGGCGGAAAACCAACAGTTCGCCGACGCGGAGAAAATGGGCCGCGACTTTCTGCAGCGCGAAAAGACCTTCGCTCCCCTCTACGACCTGATGTACCTGCACTATTCGCGGATGCAACGGCCGGCGGACGCCGAGGGAATTCTGAAGCTCAAGACCATCAACAATCCCGACAATCCCACGTTTCTATTGCAACTGGCGGCGCACTATTACCAGACCAAACAGCGCCCCGAAATGGACGCCGTGATGCAGCGCCTGAACGACGAAAAGCAGTTCCCCAATGGACACCTGTTGGCCGGCGACTTCTACTTCTTCCGGTTACGCGAGAATGAAAACGCGAGAATGCAGTATGAGGCCGGAATCAAGGCCTTTCCCAAGGATAAGGCGCTGTACCAAAAGCGGCAGGTGGAACTGTACGCCAGCACCGGGCACGCCGAAGATGCCAGCCGCCTGGTGGCCTCGATTCTCAAGGACAATCCCAAGGATTCCGACGCCATCGCCATGCGTGCCGCGCTTATGCTGACCACCGGAAACCGTGAGCAGGTGCTGCAGGCGGTCAACGATCTGCAGGTCCTGGTGAGCAAGAACCCGGACAATCACCTGTGGCGCTACAATCTGGCCCGGGCCTTGATCCTCAAGGGCGATACCGAGCAAGGCCGGATTCAATTGCAGGAGTGCATCAAGCTGCGGCCCGATTTTTTAGCCGGTCGGGAACTGCTAGGCCGCCTGTATCTGTCCAAAGGCGACACCGGCAATGCGTTGCAGCAGGCCGATGAGATCGTCAAGATCGAGCCCAACAACCTGGCGGCGCACTTGATCCGGTCCGGCGCCCTGCTGGCCCTCCGCGACCAGGATAAAGCCCAGCAGGAGTTGGAATTCCTGAGCAAGACCTACCCGCAGAACCAGGATGCCAAATTCCAGGTGGGTTACCTGGCCTTAGAGAACAAGGAATACAAGAAGGCAGAAGCGATTTTTCTCGAACTTCGCAAGGTCAACCCGAAGGACTTCCGGGGCCTGGTGGGCCTGGTGGAGACCCTGGCGGCCGAGGGCCGGATGGGAGACGGGATCAAGGAAATCGAGGGGGCCGTAGCCACGGAACCCAATCGCCGCGACATCAAACTGGCTCTGGGGAACTTGTACGTCCGGGCGGAACGCTACGGCGACGCCATCCGGCAGTTCCAATCCTTGCTGGACCAGGATGCCATGTCCCCCGATTTGCTGTTCCGGCTGGGCGAAGCGGAGCGCCGCAAAGGCGATTTGAACGGCTCGGCCGACGTCTTCCGGCGGTGTGCCCAGGCCGCTCCCAACAGCACCGTCTGTCCGCTGGAGCTGGGACTGCTGCTCGAAGCGACCGGCCGCCGCGATCAAGCCAAACCGATCTACGAGCAGATTCTCAAGCTCAACCCCGACGAGGCCGTGGCTCTGAACAATCTGGCCTACATCAAAGCGGAGGAGGGCAGCGATCTGGACCAGGCTCTCACCATGGCCCAGCGCGCGCGACAGAGAATGCCGGAGTCGAACGACGTCAGCGATACGTTGGGCTGGATCTACATCAAGAAGAACTTGAGTGAAGACGCCGTCCGCCTGTTCTCCGACTTGGTCCGGAAGGCTCCCGGCGACTACCGGTACCATTACCACTACGGCATGGCCCTCATGCAAAAGGGCGATCGGGCCAGCGCCCGGAAGGAATTTGAGCTGGCCTTGCAGGATAAACCCAGCCGGGGCGATGAGGACAAGATCCGCGATCTGCTTCAGAGGAATTAGGCGGCTTTTGCGACGCCTCGGCATCCTCGCAGCGCCGCTGGCGTACTAGACGTACCTTGGCGCTACTCCGCCTTCCGGAACAAGTTGTCGAACGCCGCGCGCGCATCGGTGGCATTGCGCGGTTCCGGAACGTTGGCCGCCGGCGGGTTCTGGCCTGGGCCGCCGACTGGACTCCCGCCCTGCACAGTGTCGCGGGCCACGGTCAGCCGCAGGCGGAAGAGTCCGCAATCGTTGGCCTGATCCTTGACCGGGATCCGCACGGGAATCGGCTTCAGGCACTGAAACCGGGTGGACGGTTCAAAGTGGGCGCATTGCTTGCAGCAATGCAAAGCCGCGCCGCACTTGGGACAGTTTCCCGTTAAATCGAGGCCTTCCGGCAACGGAGTCGCGCAATTGAAACATCGCGCCGCCGTAACCGCCTGCACCATCCGCGGCAGGCGGGGACCGGTAACATCGATCGGAGGTCTTGGACCCTGGGGCTTGGGGCGCTCATCGCGCCGCTCGCCGTTATTGGCGGAATAGTCGCGGCCGGAATCCATGTAGCCGCGCGTCCGGTACTTACGGTCGCCTTCCATAAAGTTGCTGGTTGGCTCTCCTTATTCGGGTGGATCAGACTCTTCCCCGACAAACTTCACCACTTTTGTTTGTTGGCCCGGGGTTACCTCGAACGGTTCTGTCGCGTAATTGGTTGGCAAGTTTGGAAGACCAGGTTTGGAAGAATTAAAGTCTGGAAGACGTAGGGTGCGTCCCGCGGCCGTGACTCGGCCACATTCGTTTGGAAGACGGGGCGCGGATTTCGCGAAGCCCCCTACGGAACGTCTAAACCACTATGTACCACACATTTCGCAAGGAATCCAGAGAAATCTCGATCCTGCCCCACAAATTCGGCCGGCTGGCGCAATCACTTTAGGACTTCCGGCCTAACCTCACCCCCGGCCGGCCCAATCTCACCGCACTTCACCTCAGCCCACTGCACCTCGCGCCACTTCAACTCACCCCGGGAAATTCCGCGGTAACTGCGCGCGTGCCGTCAGCGCGACTTGCTGCTGGGTCTGCGCCTGGGTCAGCTGGAGGATTGGCGTCGGTCATGTCGGCGTCCTGATCTGCTGGGCGGTCAGCGCCAGGGGGAAGGTCCGTTGGGGTGTTGGGCCACACGCGTCGCGGTGGATCCGAGGTCGGAGATCTGCAGGGAGGGCCAAACGTGGGGCGGCCCCTCCTGGCCGCCGCCGGGTTTCCACCCGACGCTCTGCGGATCAGCTCGACATCCTGATCCCAAGCCGCCTGGAAAGACGGCTGCAGGCAAGATTGCCCGCCCCACCGGGACTTCCGGTACTGTGCAATCTGTGTGACGCACCACACTAGGGCCGTTGTAGGGCATCGCTCACGATCTTGGACGCCGTCCCTTGAGCATCCACTCTGAACGAACCGCTGGCCACGCTCCGCGCCATCTGTTCCATGCGGGCCTGCCATTCCGGCGAGTCCCCTGCCAGCGACCGCAGGCTGCGCACCAACTCCGCTAGATGGACATCGTCGGCCGATACCGCGCCGCCCGCGTCGCTATCGCCAGCCCCCGTAGAGGTCAACGGTGGACGCTGTAGCTCCGCCGGGCCGGGGGTGGCTAGAGAAGATTGGTTGGGATCGTGTGCTTGCATATTGCGAGCTGTGGTGCGCTCAAATTTCCGCCGCTCCGCCTAGAGAGTCCCCACACTGATTTGGAGGCACTTGGCCCAGGCCAGGATCTTGTAGTACCCCCTGCTGGTCGTGCGAGGCGATGGAGGCACAGGCGAATGCCAATCCCGCGGCCGGCGGCGTCACGGATGAGAGTAGGGCGAATCTTCATGATTCGTGTGGACCCATCGCTGCAGTATATTCTCCTCGAAGCGAATCGAGGGCTGCTGGCCCGAAATCTTTCAGGGGGCGCTGGTAGGCGAAGCGGCCGGCACGGCAGCGTCCGACCCGGCAGGCACGCCCTCCGCGACGCGTAGCCGCAGATCCGTATTCCGGCGATCACCGTTTTCCTTGTTCAGCAGATGCAGTACCGCAAGGCATAACGCACTCACCACCAGCTCCAGTGACTCGACCGTACGGCCTATCTCAGAGCCGACCCAGATTCGATGATAAGGGGGTATTTACTTGACTCAGGTGGCCCCAACCTGTAGCATGGCCGGCTGTGGAGGAGTATCCCCGGAGTCTGGCCGATTTCGAGGCTCGGTTCGACACCGAGCAAGCGTGTCGGGACTACCTGTACCGGCTGCGA
>DATNJC010000102.1:0-54119 GCA_035604115.1 Bryobacteraceae bacterium
GCTTAATCTTCCAGAACCTTCCAGAATCGGCCTTCACCGCCTGCTCTGTTGGCGAAGCCATGCCCGTGCTCGGCCCACCCTACGACTCGCAGGCGCAAACTTGCCTTCCCCTCGCATTCCCACCCCTCGCTTTGCCAGCCACCACCGGAAAATCGTTCTATCGACGGGCGCAGGTGATGACAGCGGTTCCCTACAGGCGGATTACGGCCCACCCTGCATTTCGAAAGTGCTCTTCGAGATGGTAAGATCTTTGTCGAACTATACGACAACCAACGCGATTCCGTTACCGAAAAACTCCGTAGAGGATCGAAAGATACCCTATGATGCGCACAGGTTCCCGTACCGTTAAAGGTCTTGTCGCTCTGGTGGCGGGGCTAGTACTGGCGCTGCCCGCGCTGGACGCGCAGCCGGAGCGGAAGCAGAAAAAGCCCAGCAAAAACGATCAAAAAGAACCCGTGACGCAGACCCTTCCGGTACTGCCCGATCCTCCGGCGGCCGTCGCGGCGGAGACCGCCCGGCTGGTGTTTCACGTCTCGGCGCTGTCGTCCAAGGGTTTGCTGTCGCAGCAGTCGCGCGACGCGCTGAAGTCGCTGGAGCGCGACAATCGCGGCGCGCAGATCGTCAAGCTGCGCGCGTTCGTGGCGGGCACCGGGGACATGCGGCGGGTGCAACAGATCGTCAGCGAGGTGTTCTCGGAAAAGAAACAACCGCTGCCTGCGTTAACGACGGTCCAAGTGGGCGCACTGCCGCTGGAGGGCGCGCAGGTGGTCATCGAAAGCGTCAGCGAGGACAAGAGGGTGGACAAGCGCGCGGCGAATCCCGGTGGATTGGCGTTCTTGCCGGCCCAACCGGTGGAGGCGCTGAAGGCCGCCGGCGAGTTTCTTCGCGTGACGTGTTTCTTGAACTCGCTGGAGGGATTGGCGCAAGTCCGCAGCCAGGTGGCGGCGGCGTTTCCGGCGGCGGCGGCGAACTTTGTGCAGTTGACGCGCTTCGGCGGCACGGCTTCTTCAGAGGGAGGAGCGAACTGCGAAGGCGTCGCCCGCGCGCCTTCCGCACACGCTGGCGGCGTGGTCTTCACAGGGCCCAAGATCATCTTTAGTGGTTTGCAAATGGCGTTCCAGGATCAAGAGGCCGACGTCCGGCTGGCGTTTGACCGTCTGAAGAAAGCCGTGGAGCCATTGGGCGGACGGATGGAGGGCGCGTTCGTCTCAGTATACCCGCTGACGCGGGCGGCGGCGGAGGCGGCCAACCGGGAGCGGGCGACTCTTGGCGCTGGCGGCCCGACCCTCCTGTTTGAGGGGTTGCCGGCCTTGGACGCCACCGTCGGCGTGGACGTGGTCGCGGCCAAAGTGGACTGAGCCAGTCATTCAACCGGTTGACATGGTACACTGACGAAAATGGCTGACCCGCTCTACCGGTATCTCGAAGGGCTCAATCCCGGATCGGAAGTGCTGCTGTCCCGGCAACTTCATGAAAAATTGAAGCTTGCTATCTCGACCGGAGATCTGAAGAACGGTACAAAGCTTCCGGCGATTCGCACGTTGGCCAGTCAATTTGGCTGGGGCCGGAACGCTGTGGACACGGCTTACAGTTGGTTGGAGTCGGACGGCTTGGTCCAGCAATTCAGAGGCAAGGGCACTTTTGTCGTGGGTGGGGAGGCGGACGCGCCGACGGCAGCCGGGGAGCCTGGGCGCCCTCACGACGATCGGGCGGCGATCAGTTTCTATGCCTCGCGGCCATCCGAGTTGCTGTTTCCGCTGGACGAGTTTCGGGCGACCTGCCGCGAGGTGATCGATTCTCCGGAAGCGGCGCACATTCTGCAACTGGGAGCCCCGGCCGGGTATGAGCCGCTGCGGCAGAGTATCCTGCAGGTCTCGCGCGAGCAGGGCGTAGCCGGCGACAACGACGATGTGCTGGTGACCAGCGGCTGCCAGCAGGGATTCGATTTGCTGGCGCGCGTGTACGGATCGAATGGCGAGACGGTGCTGATCGAAGATCCGGTGTATCCGGGACTCCGCGATGCCTTCCAGCGCGCGGGCGCCCGAGTGCTTGGTTTGCCGCTGGGTGTTCCGCTGGGCGGCGAGCGTGGGCCGATGAATGTGGCGGCACTGCGGCGGATGCTGGAGAAGGAACATCCGCGGCTGTTAGTGCTGACGCCGAGTTTCCAGAATCCGACGGGACTGTCGCTCACCGAAGAGGCACGGCGGAAGGTGCTGGATCTGGTGGCTCACGCCGCGCGCAAGTTCGGCACCATTTTGGTCGAAAACGATCTGTACAGCCTGCTGCAGTATCACGGGGCCCCGCTGGCGCGCATGAAAGCGATGGATAGAACGGGCCAAACGCTCCTGCTTACGAGCTTTTCCAAGATCGCATTTCCGGGCTTGCGCGTGGGTTGGATGATCGGGCCGCGGGAAACGATCGCCCGGCTGGTGGAGGCCAAGTACGTGTGCGATTTGCACACGGATCAATTATCGCAAGCGGTGGTGCTGCAGTTTGCGCGGTCCGGGCGGCTGGTGGCGCATCTCAATAAGATGGTCGAGGTGTGCCGCGAGCGGCTGGATGTTTGCCTGGAAGCTTGCCACAAGGAGTTTCCGGCCGGCGTCGAGTACACGATTCCGCTGGGCGGGATGAATGTGTGGGTGCGGCTGCCGTTCCACTTGGACGCTAGCGTTCTGGCGGTGCGCGCGTCCAACCAGGGAGTGAGCTTCATGGCCGGGAAGTATTTTGCTGTGTCTCGTTCCCATAAGAACGAGCTGAGGTTGAGCTTCGCGGGGCTGGAGCCGGAGCAGATCCGGAAGGGTATTGAGATTCTGGGGCGGATTTTCAAGATGGAGATGGACGCGCCGCGAAACGGGTCGCGGCTGGAGCCTGCTGCGGCGGTGGTTTAAAACCTTTTTAGCCGTTAATTGACGTGAATGGACATGAATTTAGGAGATAAAGGCTATGTTTCTGAGTGACGAGTTTCGATTGAAGGCTGGGCTGGCGGAAATGTTGAAGGGCGGCGTGATTATGGACGTCACTACTGCCGAGCAGGCTCGGATCGCGGAGAGCGCTGGAGCCACGGCGGTGATGGCGCTGGAGCGTGTGCCTTCCGACATTCGCAAAGAGGGCGGCGTGGCTCGGATGGCTTCGATACGAGTCATCAAGGAGATCATGAACACGGTTTCCATTCCCGTCATGGCTAAGGCGCGCATTGGGCATTTTATGGAGGCTCGGGTGCTGGAGGCGCTAGGGGTCGATTATGTCGACGAGAGCGAGGTGCTGACGCCCGCGGATGAGGAGCACCATATCGACAAAAAAACATTTAAAGTCCCGTTTGTTTGCGGGGCTCGGAATTTAGGTGAGGCGCTGCGGCGGATCGCGGAGGGCGCGGCTATGATTCGCACCAAAGGCGAGGCCGGGTCGGGGAACATTGTCGAGGCAGTGCGACACATTCGCACCATCGTTAAGGAGATGAAGCATCTGACGATTCTGGGAAAAGAAGAGCTGGTGCACGAGGCCAAGGGGCTGGGAGCGCCGCTCGAATTGGTCGAGTGGGTGGCGGCGAATGGGAAGCTGCCGGTGCCGAATTTTTCCGCGGGCGGGATCGCGACGCCGGCTGACGCGGCCTTGGTGATGCAGCTGGGCGCCGAGGCGGTGTTCGTGGGCAGCGGGATTTTCAAGAGCGAAGATCCGGAGCGGCGGGCTAAGGCTATCGTCAAGGCGGCCACTTATTATCGGGACCCGGCGAAGCTGTTGGAGGCTAGCGAGGAGCTCGGGGAAGCGATGCGGGGGTTGGATGTCGCCAAGTTGCCGGAGGGCGAGTTGATGCAGACCCGCGGTTGGTGAGCATAAAAATCTGCGTGTCGTTTCTCGAAGGCAGCGGGTTCTCGCGGACTATAAGCCGGTTTCTGTACCCGCCACTTGCGTAGCGGGCGGCAGCCATTCCTCTTGGCCGGCGATCTCTCGCCGGCTCCAGCAACCTACCCGGAAGTCGTAACGGAGCGGGCCGCTCCTGCTCCCCTATTTGGTCTTGCTCCGCATGGGGTTTACCCTGCCGGCGCGCGTTACCGCGGCCGCGGTGCGCTCTTACCGCACCTTTTCACCCTTACCGCCCACCCGTAGGGCGGACGGCGGTACATTTTCTGTGGCACTTTCCGTGAAACCCGCTTGTGAGCGAGCCCCCCCGGCCGTTAGCCGGCATGCTGCCCTATGGAGACCGGACTTTCCTCCCGCGCGGCACGGCTTGCGCCCCACACGCGCCAGCGGCTGCCCGTCCGCGAGGCCCGACTTCATTATAGAGTGTGAATAGCGCACAGGCGCGGTGCGCCCTCTGGGCCGCGTTGTGCGCGATCAAGAAAAGCCCATGACATCCCTGCGCATCGTTCCCGCCTCCGAGTCCGACGTCCCCGTGATCCTCGAAATGATCCGAGCTTTGGCCGAGTACGAAAGGCTCGCGCACAAAGTCGTGGCGAACGAAGATCAGTTGCGCAAAACGCTGTTCGGGCCTCAGCCGGCGGCTGAGGTGTTGCTAGCTTACGACGGCCAGGAGTGCGCGGGGTTTGCGCTATTCTTCATGACTTATTCGACGTTTCTGGCTCGTCCTGGGATCTGGCTCGAAGACTTATTCGTGAAGCCGCACGCGCGCGGCAAGGGCACGGGCCTTGCGTTGCTGAAAAAGCTCGCCGCGATCGCCTGCGAACGTGAATGCGGACGCATGGAATGGTCGGTGCTCAATTGGAACGCGCTGGCCATCGGGTTCTACAAGCAGCTGGGCGCGGTTCCGATGGACGAGTGGACCCTGTTCCGCCTCACGGGCGAGGCGCTGGAGCAGCTCGGCGGGCGCTAATACAACTCTGCGGGCGCAGCGTCGGTGAAATCGACCAGCACGCCCAATTCGCGCAGGTCGGACGACGTCGGCCCCAACGCACGGTCGAGCTCGAAATCGACGCGCACCTTGCCCGGCTCCAGCGATTCGAGCTCGCCCGTGTATTCGTGCCACCCGGCAGTCGAGAAAACGCGCGGGGCCAGCGGCGTGCCGTTTATCGTCGCTCGTATGGAAATCGGCGGACCCAGTTGACCCGCTTGGGCGCCCAGCACGGCTTCGTGCAACTGAAAACGAAAGCGCAAACGGGCCGGTTCGATGGCTGCGGCCAGATCCAGGATCACCGAGAAGCGGCGTTCGGTCCAGCGCTGGCGGTCGAATTCGAGCTGGTGCCAGCCGCCGCCCAACTCCATCCCGCGCGTGACCCGCATGTGGCGGCTCTTGGCCAGCAGGTACGCACGCACGTCGCCATCTGAACTTACGGGATCGGAGTGGGCTGCGCTGCGCGAGAGCGTGGTGTAGTGCTGCACGTCCCAGCCCGAGCGCCGCAGAATGCGCCGCAAACCTGCTTCCGTGAAGATCCAGAAGTTGGTGGGATCGTCGTTCAACTCGTCCGCGTCGACCAGGTAAGCCATGGGCAAGTGGCCGAAGCTGGTCTTGCGATCGGGGCTCAGCGACGCAATGCGCGTGCTCAGGAACATGTAGCGGGCGTGTTGCGCCAGCGCCTCCAGCACCAGGAACGGATTCTTCAGGTGATACAGAATGCCCAGCACCAGCGCGAGTCCGTAGCGTTCGGCGGGCAGATCCGGACGCGTGTCCATGTCCACGTGGTAAATGCCGACACTCGAGTTCAAGACGCGCTTCAGCTCGCGCACGCCGTACATGGCGTTGTAGTTGCTGGGAGGCTGATCGATGCAATCGACGTGCAGGCCGAGCTTCGATTCCAGGAAGAACGCCACGTCGCCGTCGCCGCAACCTACGTCGAGCACCGGGTCGAGACCGGTCATGCGGGCGATGCGGTTGAGGTCGCCGTCGACGAAGCCGTGCAGGGCTTCCATGCCGGCCAGGGACACCCACGGGTACCAGCGAAGGTGATCGGCGGGCAGCGGAGTGCGCTTTTTGATTTCCAGCAGGTGATCGTGGAAGTCGAAGGCCTGCTGGGCGAGGGAGGCGGGTTTCATTAGGCCGAAGCTTCATGATACCTTGGGCTCGAAGCAGCTTATGGCGGCGGAGACACCCCAAGTTCCATAACCTTGCTGATTTTCATACACCTTTAACATGTGCTTTGCGAGAATGGGTCTGTCCCCTGTGTACCGCTTCTTCGGCCTCCTACTGCCCCGCTTCCTCATGCGACGCCCATTTAATAATGTGGCGCTGCGCCTTGTATCATGTGGCGAAAATGCGAAGGCGGTTGGTTCGAGCCGCCGTAACGGAGTTTCAGGGTGCGGAGCCTTGCTGCTGTGGAGCATCCTGCTCGCATCGGGGCCAGCGGGCGCCCAAAACGGTTCCCCCGCTCCCCGGCCTGAAGAGCAACCCAGCCTCATGAAGCTGCTCGCGGACGATGGCCTGCACGACATCGAGAACGAGAGCTGGAACGCCTATGGCCAGTTCACCTACATCTCGAGCTGGAAGCCGTCGTTCCCGGCGGCTTATACCAACTTGAACGGCAGCATCAATTCCCTCCTTCCGGACGCAGAGCGGAGCTTCACCGGCACTGCGACTCTTTACCTGGGCGTACGGCTGTGGAGCGGCGGCGAAGCCTATGTGGTCCCCGAGGTCATCTCCGAGCGTCCGCTCTCTCAGCTCCGGGGAATGGCCGGAGGCATCCAGAACTTCGAGCTACAAAAGGGGGGTACGGAGACGCCCCAGATCTATCACTCCCGGCTTTTCGCGCGGCAGACATTCGGATTCGGCGGCCACCGCGTCGTGAAGGAGTCGGGTCCCATGCAGCTCGGCACGGCCTACGACAGCAAGAGACTTGTCCTGATTGCCGGCAACTTCAGCATTCTCGACTTCTTCGACAAAAACGCCTTCGACATCGACCCCCGCCAGGGGTTCCTCAGCCTGGGCTTCCTGACCTACGCTGCCTGGGATTTTGCCTCGGACGCCCGCGGGTACTCCTACGGAGGCGTCGCGGAGCTCTATTGGGACGACTGGGCGGTGCGCTTCGGCCGCATCACTCCCCCGAAAGATCCTAACCAACTGCCCATCGACTTCCGGCTCTTCAAATACTACGGCGACCAAATGGAGCTGGAGCACAAGCATACGATTTTCGGGCAGGAAGGCACCGTACGCGTGCTTGCGTACCGGAATCACGAGGACATGGGCCGCTTCAGCGATGCCATAGCCGCGTTTCAGGCAGACCCGCTGAAAAACGCGACCACCTGCCCGGGATTCAACTACGGATCGGGAAATTCAAACGCGCCGGATCTTTGCTGGGTGCGGAGGCCGAACGTGAAGGTTGGCATCGGAGTGTTCGCCGAGCAGTACCTCGCGCGCGACATCGGTGTGTACTCCCGCGTCATGATCTCGGACGGGAAGACCGAAGTGGACGCTTATACGGCGGCCGACCGTTCGGCCTCGGTTGGCATGCTGGCCAAAGGTTCCCTGTGGCGGCGCGCCAACGACCTGGCGGGCGTTGGCGTCAACCTCGGCTGGATCTCAAAGGTGCACGCGCAGTACCTGAGCCTTGGCGGCGTCGATGGTTTCGTCGGGGACGGAGCCATCAAGCCTGCCACGGAAAGCGCCCTGGATGTGTTCTACAGCGTCAACCTTCGGAAATCGTTTTGGCTATCTGGCGATTTCCAGCGTGTCGTAAATCCTGGCTTCAACGCCGACCGCGGCCCCGTCAACATCTTCAGCGTGAGGATCCATGGCGAGTTTTGAAGCGCGTCGTAACTGCGGCTCCGAATTTTTCGCATTTGCCGCAGGACTACTTGTTTTGAGCGCGTGGCCCTCGCTCGCAGATGCGCAGCAGCCGACCCAGGGGTTCGCCGTCGAGCGTTTCTATCCGTCGGCCCCGGGCGGCGGGTGGTTCGTGATGGACGACATCAATATCAGCAGCGGACTCGGGGGCGCGATCTCGCTCACGACCGGCTATGCGCGAAATCCGCTCCAAGTCGCCAGCGACGGTACTCAGCGACTCGCGCTCGTCTCGGGTGAAGCATTCGCCGACCTCAGCGCTGCGGTCACTTACGATCGCTATCGCGTCTACCTTAACATTCCTGTGCCCCTGAGCGTTACCGGAAACAGCGGGACTCTGGGGCCGTATCAGTTGACCGCGCCGTCGCTGAGTATCGGCGCGAACCCCGATACCGTCTCCGATCCGCGCCTCGGTTTCGACACGCGCTTGTTTGGAAAGCCGGGGAGTTCGCTTCGCCTGGGCGCGGGTGCACAACTCATCTTTCCGTCGGGCAATCGCACCGACTACGTGACGGACGGCAGGTATCGCGGGATGTTCCGGTTTCTCGCAGCGGGCGATGCTGGCCGCTTTTCGTATGCGGGTCAGCTCGGTGTGCACATCCGACCGGCCGAAGGTTTGCTCCTGCCCGGCAGTCCCAATGGCAATGAGTTGCTCTTCGGTGTGAGTGCAGGCCGCAAGTTCCCTCTCCGCAGCGGATGGGGTATGGTCGTCGGACCGGAGTTCTTTGGCCAAACGGCTGTTCGTTCCTCCTCCAACGGGCAGACCGGTTTTGAGGGCCTTTTGACTGCACGGCTGGAACGGACTGGCGACCGGGCGCATCTGCGGTTCAGGATGGGCATCGGCCATGGACTCGTCGAACACTTCGGCGCGCCCGAATGGCGAATCCTGGTCGGCGTGGAACTCGTCGGTCAACGCCCGGACCGCCTCCAGGATTGAGTCAGCGGCGCATCAACTGGAAGGCGAAGTCGCGGCCATAGCCGTACTTCACGGCCAGCGAAATCCACAGTAAGGCGAAAGGCTCAAGCACCCGCGCTTGCGACAACGGGCCGGAGTCACGCGCGTCGAAACCGAGCTCGGACGCTAACTGATGCACTGTCGCTTTCGCCGCCGCATCGTCGCCACAGTAAAACAGCACCGCCGGCCCGCCGCTGAATTTCGGATCCTGCATCACGTTAAACCCTACGGTGTTGAAAGCCTTAACCACGCGGGCGCCGGGAGCCCATGCGGCCACCTGCTCGCCCGCGGATGTGGTGGTGCCGATCGACAATCCGGATAGATCCGGCAGCAGCGGGTTAGTGGCGTCGATCAGCACCTTGCCCGAAAGGTTGCCGCAGCCTTTCACAACGTCCTGCGTCGCGGGCCAGGGCGTCGAGAGCAGCAGGACGTCGCTGGCTTGAACCGCCGCGGCCGTGGTTGCCGAAGTTGCGCCCGCTTCTGCTGCCAGCTTCTGCATCTCCTCCGACTGCGGGTTGCGCGAGCTGAAGATCACGCGGTGCCCGGCCGCGCTCCATCTGCGCCCGAGCGTTCCGCCTACGTTGCCGGAACCAAGAATGCCAATGTTCATGAGGATAGGGTAGCAGGCGAGCGCTCAGTGTCCGATCAGATGCCTCAAGCTAGTGTTGTTCTCGGCGCAGATGAACTCGATCAGCTCGGTGTCGGGCATCAGGCGCTGATTCAACTTGACCGTCCACGGCTTGGTGAAGGTCTTGGGATCGTCCACGGTGATCTCGATTTCCAGAGTTCCGTAGTTCGGACGCCGGAAGCGTTCAGTGATCTTCGCCGCGGTCGTCACGGGCGTGCCTTCCTCATCCAGCCACCCCATGTCGCGGAGGCCGATGGTTTCGGCCACCAGCGTGTCGCCCTCCCACTTTCCTACGGTGTAGCCGAACCACCAGGGCTGAACGTCGTCGGCTTTGGGCAGAGTGCGGCCGTCGGTAAAGATCTGGCGGAGGCCGCTGTTGGCCTCGTAGACGATCAGAACCTCGCCGGGCGTCTGAATGATTTTGCGCGGCTGAGGATGGCTGTGAAGCTGCACCGGGCTCAGCGGCAGACAGTGCGCATCCGGATGATCCTTGCTGTTCTCCGCCAAGCGCTGCTTCCGTAATTCCGCGGCCCAGGGTTGGAAGGGCAAGCCTCCGGGGAGCAACGAAGGGAGATCCTGAAAGGGACGCGGGCCGCGCGGCGGTGCACCGCGACCGCCCGGCGGAGGCGCGCCCGGTGGTGGCGGCCCAGGCGGCGGCCCCGGTGGTGGACCGGGTGGCGGCGCTCCGCCCGCGAAGGGCCCCGGCGGCGGAGGCGGTGCACCCGGAACCATCCCCCGATCCCAGACTCCCGACAGATCGGGTTTGCCGTCGGGCGTTCTGGGAGCCGGAGCATTGAGATTCACACGTCCATCCGCGGTCCTCGGTGCTCCCGCGGTGGGATAGAGAGGCCATTGCGCCAACAGCGCCGGCGAGAGCATCGCCAGCCCAAGAACCAGTTTCATCTGCACATCCATTCGAGCCACAGCGTAGCAAACTTTCCGGCTGGCCGAGGTTCGGGATATACTGTCAGCCACCGGCGGAGGTGTTCATGACGTCGAAAGTCTGTCTGTATTTTTCCGCTGCTGTTGTTGCCGCACTCGGGCAAGGACGCGGTGGCAAGCAGACATTCCCACAACCTCAGGGCGCGCGGGATGTAACGGTTACTGAGATCCCCAGGGTGGTCGCGGCGGGATCGAAGTGGACCCTGGCGTGGCAAGGAACCGACAACGCCGACGGCATCGTCGGCACTCCCGATGGCGGCCTGCTGTTCGCGCAGGAGCAGCCCAGCCAGATCATCAAGCTGGACACGAACGATCACGTGGTGGTGTTTCTCCGGGACACCGGCGGCGCGGGCGCTGTGGCCATCGACTCCAGGGGGCGCATTCTTGTCGCCCAGCGCACCTGTACTGATCCGGGCAGGAGACCGGCGGGATGCACCGTACCGACGGCGATCGCCGAGCTGGCTCCGGAGCGCAAGGTACTCGTCAGCAGCATCAACGGCAAAGGCCTGGGCCGTCTCAACGACTTGGTGGTCAGCAAGACAGGCGGCATCTATTTCAACGGCGATGGAACCTACTATCTCGATCCCAGCGGCAAGGTCACCAGTTTTGGAGGGGGTCTGCGGACCAACGGGATCATGCTGAACCGCGACGAAGATGTCTTGTACGTGACCAACGGCCAGACCATCGTAGCTTTCGATGTCCAAGCAGACGGTTCGGTGACGAATCAGCGGGAGTTCGGAAAACTGGAAGCGGGCGGATCGGGCGCCGTGTCAGGCGATGGCATGGCCATCGACACCTCAGGCCGGCTGTACGTTTCGACGCAGCCCGGCATTCAGGTGCTGAGCCGGGAAGGAAAATACTTGGGCCTGATTCCGACGCCGCGGAGCGCGATCAGCGTGGCCTTCTCGGGCGCGGGCAAGAGGACGCTGTATGTGGTAGGCGCCGGAGCGCTGGGGCCGGATGGGAAAGAGTTCACGACGCCCGAAGGAGTCCGGAACAACGCCAAGACGATCTACAAGATCTCGATGCTGGCCGAGGGTTTCCAAGGCCGCGCGAAGTGATGAATGTGGAGCTGGCTTTAGCCTGCAACGGAGGCTTCAGCCTCCGAGCCGAAGCGGAGACTAAAGTCCCCGTTGCAGGCTAAGAGCCCACTCCACGTCAATAGCCCACTCCACATTACTTCTTGTTAGCGTCCGGGAAAAACGCCGCGATGCGATCGTTGAGCGTGAACTCCATGCCCAGGCCCGGATACTGCTGCAGCACCTTCGCGCGCATTTCAGCCGGAGTCTTCGATGCCGCCACGTTCGCATCCCAGTCGTTGATGTACTTCTTCATGAACGCGATCGCCGACAAGTCATGCCTCGCGCCCGGACCCTCATGGCCGGGAATCAGAATGGCGGGCTGCAGAGCGGAGATCTGGTCCAGCGTCTTCATCCAATCTTCGCGAGCCTTATCCTTCGGGACGCCAAAATACACGCGATCGAAGACCGTGTCGCCCGCCACAACGGCTTTAAGCGAAGGAATGTAGACGAAGCTGTTGCCCGGGCCGTCGCCCTGCAGGCCGCCAGTGATCGGGAATTGCTCGCCTTCAAGAGTGAGGACCGGGGACGAGAGTTCTTCTGGCACGACCGCGTCCGGCCCGGGGATCAGGCCGCCGTAAGTCGGAAACCAAAACTTCTGGCGCGCGGGCCAAGCGGTCTTGATGCCGTTCGCGGTGGCGGGCAGCGCCACGATCTTCGCCGACGGGAAGGCCTGATGCAGCACCGCCAGTCCGAAGAAATGATCGGGGTGCGGATGCGTGACGTAGATGAGCGTCAGGTTCTTCTTGGACTCGAGGATGTCCGCCGCGAGACGGTGCGCTTCGGCGAGGCCGAACTGCGGGTCGATCACCAGCATGTCCCGTTCGCCGGAAATCATGGTGGAGTTGACGTCGTATCCGTTGACGCCGCGGCCGGTGTGTACCTTGATCTGAAGCTTGGGTTGAGCGTCGGCGATGCATAGTACGGATAGAACGAAAACGGTCCGGTTTAGGATGTGGAGCATAAAGAAATTGTATCCGTTCTAGAATGGAAGTGGAGTACAATGGTGCCTCCGGGGAGGAACTATGAGCCTCAGAGCTAACCTAACGCTTCTGCTTGTCTGCGCCGCATTGCCTGCGCAGGTGGCGGAGAAACCACTTAACAACACAGACGTCGCGAACATGATCCGGGCGGGAGTGCCGGATGGCAGCGTGATGCTCGCCATTCAGCGTGCCGTGGAGCGCGGGAACACGAAATTCGATGTTTCGCCAACCGGGCTGATCGAACTCAAAAACGCGGGCGCCAGCGAAGACGTCCTCAACACCATCCTCGTCGCCCCGAATATTCCGCCTTACGAGCCCAGCACAAAGGTGCAGGGTCTGCCCGCGGCGGCGGGCCTTTATTACCAGTCCGGGGCCAATTGGAACGCGCTCGCCTCGGTGGTGGTGTGGCCTAAGATCGATTACCGTTACAGAACGAACTGGAAGACGCTGGGGGCAACCTGGGACCATGCGGGTGAGACCCGGCACTATGTGCTGCCCGGTGCCCAGGCGAGCGTCCGGGTTACGGGCGCGCGGCCGTCATTCTATCTGCGCGGTGAACGCCCCGAGCGCGGATGGTGGGTCATGCGCCTGGCTTCGGGCGCCGATCGCCGCGAGGCCATCGCCAGGATTCCGGACGTACTGGCGCACTCGCCCACAATGTCCTTCGATTTCGGCAACCCCGTCCCGCTGGACCCGGCGGCCACCGCCGACGACGTGCTCACGCTGCGGCCCGCCGCCGACCTCGCCCCGGGCGAGTACCTGGTCTTCAAATGGGTGCCCGGACAGCAATGGCTGATTCAGGGATTCCCATTTACGGTCGGCACGACGTAGCGCCCCGGCCTGCCGCCAGGTCCGCCCATTCCGTCGCGGCTGCGTCACAATAGAACATGGGCAAACGTATTGGCGTTCTCACCGGGGGCGGCGACGTCCCCGGCCTGAATTCCGTCATCAAAGAAGTCGTCTACCGCAGCACCGAGAACCACTGCGAAGTGATCGGCATTCGCCGCGGCTGGGAAGGTCTGACGCACCTGAATCTGGACGACCCCAAGAGCGAAGAGCACTACATCATGATGCTCGATCGCTCCAACACGCGGACGATCGACCGCTTCGGCGGCACCATTTTGCATTCCAGCCGCACCAATCCTTCGCGCATGAGGCGTCTTCCGACGACGATTTCTCCGGACGGCCTGCCGGGCGCGGAAGGCTCATGGGATGTGACCAAGTACGTTCTGGAAAACATCGAGCTCCTACAACTGGACTACCTGATCGCCATAGGCGGCGACGATACGCTGAGCTACGCGGCCAAGCTCGACAAGGCAGGCGTCAAGGTGATCGCCATCCCCAAGACCATGGACAACGATGTGCGCAACACCGAGTACTGCATCGGGTTCTCCACTGCCATCACGCGCGCCATGGACGCCATTCAGCGCCAGCGCACGACGGTGGGATCGCACGAACGCATCGGTATCTTCCGCGTGTTCGGGCGCGACGCCGGATACACCGCGCTGTACACCGCGTACGTCACGTCGATCCGCTGCTGCATTCCCGAGTACGTGGTGAATCTGGAGAAGCTGATCGACTTGCTGATGGTGGAGAAGCGCAACACGCCCAGCAACTACGTGCTCGCGGTGGTGTCGGAAGGCGCCAAGTGGGAAGGCTATGTTCCGCAGGAATACGGCGAACCGGATGCCTACGGGCATCGCCATAAGGCCAGCGTGGCGGAGGCGCTGGCGAACGAGATCAGCAAGCGCACGGGCGAAGAGAGCATCGTCAGCGACCTGACCTACGACCTGCGCAGCGGAGACCCGGACTTCGCCGACAAGTTGGTGGCGGCTACGTTCGGGAATATCGCCATGGACGCGGTGCTCAGCGGGCGCAGCGGAGTGATGGCGTCGCTGGTGGAAGGGCGCTACACGCTCTCGCCGATTCCCGATCCCGCGCTGGGGCCGCGCAAGGTCGACATCGCCACCATGTACAATACCGAGCGGTACCGGCCCAACTATGCGTCCAAGATGGGCCTGCCGATTTTCCTGACGCGGGCGTGAAACTCTCGCCAAGGCGCGAAGACGCAAAGATTCTTCCTGGGTTTCCTTTGCGCCTCTGCGCCTCTGCGAGAGTGTCTAGACCATGACGTGGTTCGATCGTTTCCGCCGCTTGCCCCAGGCGCAGCCTGTCACGCCCGCGGAGATCCGGGCCTTCTTCAATCGCGCCGCCAGCGATGAGGAGCACTATCCCTCCACCATCGATCCGCGCATCCTCCACGTGAAGTTGGTGCTCGATCACATCGGCGACATCACCAGCGGCCGCGTGGCCGATGTCGGGTGCGGCAAGGGCCGCTTCGCGCGAATCGTCAAGGAGCGCCATCCCTCCGCGAGCGTGATCGCGCTCGATGTCGCGGAGGCCATGCTGGCCTCGGTTCCGCCGGGAATCGAGCGCGCCGCCGCCAGCATGACCGCGCTGCCGCTGGCGGCCGGGTGCTGCGATGCGGCGTATGCGACCGAATCGCTGGAGCATGCCGTCGATATCCCCGCAGCCGTCGGCGAGCTCTGCCGCGTGGTGCGGCCAGGCGGCCGTATCGTCATCATCGACAAAAGCGCGGAAGCCTGGGGGCGGCTGGAAACTCCCGCCTGGGAGCGCTGGTTTGACCGCAACGAACTAGAGCGCCTGCTCGCCCGGCACTGCCGCGAGGTCTCCAGCCGGCCCATCTCTTATTGGGAGGATGTCGAACCCGACGGTTTGTTTCTAGCCTGGCTGGCCATCAAGTAACGGCGTCCCAGTACTTAGGCCTCAAACGCTCCCGCCGCCGGACGGCCGAATTCGCTCCCGCTGCCGGAAGCCGTGTAACGTTTTTCAAGGGAGAGAATCTCTCTTTCGAAAGCACCCTTCAGTATGTTGGCCGATGCACACGGACCGTGTGCCTTTACCGAGAGTCCTGGAGCCTCCCTCGAACCTGCGCGCCGCCACGGTGAGATGCAGCGCCAACAGGAGAACTATACGGCATTGTTTGAGAACGAAACGCTCCGCGAGGAAATCCAAACGCTTCGCGACGAAAACCAGCGGCTCCAGACGGAAAATCAGATGCTCCGCGAGCGCGGCGCGGCCCTGCACCGCTCTAACGCGGACCTGGAGCAGTTCGCCTGGGCTGCCAGCCACGACCTCAAGGAGCCCCTGCGCACGGTGGCCGCCTACACCCAATTGCTGCTGCGACGGAGACCCCCCGCGCCGGGCTCCGACGAAGCCGAGTTCGCGGCGTTTGCGCAGGGCGGCATCGAGCGGCTGCACGCCATGATCGACGGCTTGCTGGCTTATGCGCGCGCGGGACGGGGCGAAGAGCAACCCCAGGTCGCCGACACCGGGACCATCGTCGCCGATGCCGTCGAGAGTTTGCACGGGCTCATGGCGGAATGCGGAGCCAGCGTCTCGCTCGCGCCACTGCCACCCGTCGCGATCGCGCGGACCCCGGTGTTCCAGGTGTTTTCGAACCTGATTGGGAACGCGCTCAAGTACCGGACCCAGGGGGCGCCACCGCGTATCGAGATCTTCGCCGCCCCGCAGGAATCCGCGGCGGATGCCATGGTGAAGTTCGCGGTGCGCGATAACGGCATCGGCATCGATCCCGAATACCTGGAGCGGATCTTCGAGCCCTTTCAGCGCCTGCACGGCGAGGAGTTCCCCGGCATCGGATTGGGCCTGGCATTGACCAAGCGCCTGGTGGAACGCCACGGCGGACGCATCTGGGTCGAATCCAAGCCGGGCTCCGGAAGCACGTTCTACTTCACTCTTCCCGCCGCGCAAGGCTCGACTGCCGTAGCGCACACTAGCGGAAAACTCTGAACAGCTTGGCCAGCGGATCGAAGAACTCATCCACCACGCGCTCCTTCAGCGGGATGATCGCGTTGTCGGTGATCTTGATCTCTTCCGGACACACTTTGGTGCAGCACTTGGTGATGTTGCAGTAGCCGATCCCGAAGTCGTCCTTGAGGCTCTTGATGCGATTGCCCGAGTCGATCGGATTCATCTCCAATTGCGCCGCGTAGACGAAGTACCGCGGCCCGATGAACTCGTCGTGCAGGTGGTGGTCGCGCAGCACGTGGCACACGTCCTGACACAGGAAGCACTCGATACACTTGCGGAACTCCTGCGGCCGGTCCGCGTCGGATTGCTGGTACCGCCACGACCCGTCCTGGGCGTCCGGCTTGCGCGGCGCGAACTTGGCGATGCGCTCTTTCACTTTGTAGTTCCAACTCACGTTGGTGACGAGATCCTTCACGTGAGGAAAGGTGCGCATGGGTTCGACCGTCACCGGCTGCGTCAGATCGAGCTGGTTCAGCCGCGTCATGCACATCAGCCGCGGCTTGCCGTTGATTTCGGCCGAGCACGATCCGCACTTGCCGGCCTTGCAATTCCAGCGCACCGCCATATCGTTGGCCTGGGTCGCTTGGATCTGGTGGACCGCATCCAGCACCACCATGCCCGGGGCTAACGCGATGGTGTAATCCTTGAACTCGCCCTGGCCGTCGCCGCCGCGCCAGATCTTGAACGTTGCCTTGGAATCCGCGTTAGCGGCCATCACTTTTGCTCCTCGATCACCTGCTTCAGCTCATCGGTGAGCGGCATCACGGGGACTCGCTCGACCTTGGGCTTCCCGTCGGCGCCCTTTGAAATTCGCAGGTTGTATTTGGCCCACTCGGCGCTCTTTTCCGGGTAGTCGTCGCGAAATTGCGCGCCGCGGCTTTCCTGGCGTTCGATTCCGGCGAGCGCCACGATTTCCGAAATCGTCAGCAGATTGTCCAGATCGAGCGCCGTGTGCCAGCCGGTGTTGTATTCGCGATGCCCGCCGACGCCCGCCTTGGCCGCGCGCGACTTCAGCTTGGCGATGATGTCCAGCGCCTGCTGCATCTCGCTTTCCACACGCACGATGCCGACCAGCTTTTGCATCGACTCTTGCAGTTCGTGTTGTACGGCGAAGGGATTCTCGGCGGCTGGACCACGCTCGAACGGCTCCAGAGCCAGCTTTGCCGCGGCGTCCACCTGCGCATGGTCGATCTTGCCCGCTCCTTGTTGCTTGGCGAACTTGGCCGCGTACTCGCCCGCACGTTTGCCGAACACCAACAAGTCGCTGAGAGAATTCCCACCTAACCGATTCGCCCCGTGCAAGCCGGCCGCACATTCGCCTGCGGCGAACAACCCCGGCACGCTGGACATCTGCGTATCGCCGTCCACCTGAACGCCGCCCATCACGTAATGCGTCGTGGGGCCGATCTCCATCGGCTCCTGAGTGATGTCCAAATCCGCGAGCTGCTTGAACTGGTGATACATGCTGGGCAGCTTCTTCTTGATGTGCTCGACTGAATTTGGGATCTTCTCTTTGATCCACGCGATATCCAGAAAGACGCCGCCATGCGGGCTGCCGCGCCCAGCCTTCACCTCCCGGTTGATGCAGCGCGCCACGTGATCGCGCGTCAAAAGTTCCGGCGGACGCCGCGCGTTCTTGTCGCCCATGACGTAGCGCCAACCCTCCTCGGGAGTGTCGGCGGTCTGGCTGCGATAGTTCTCCGGGATATCGTCGAACATGAAACGCTTACCTTCTTTGTTCTTGAGCACGCCGCCTTCGCCGCGCACGCCCTCGGTCACCAGAAGGCCCTTGACGCTGGGTGGCCACACCATCCCGGTGGGATGGAACTGCACGAACTCCATATCCAGCAGCGCCGCTCCGGCGTGATAGGCCAGCACCTGGCCATCGGCCGTGTATTCCCAACTGTTACTGGTGATCTGGTACGCGCGGCCGATGCCGCCCGTCGCCAGCACCACCGCCTTGGCGTGGAAGATCATGAAGCGTCCGCGTTCGCGGTCGTAGCCGAACGCGCCCACGCAGCGCTCGCCGTCTTTGAGCAACGTAAGGATCGTCGCTTCCATGTGGAACTCGATCCCCTGATGGATGCCGTGATCCTGCAAGGTGCGGATCATCTCGAGCCCCGTGCGGTCGCCGACGTGAGCCAGCCGCGGATAGCGATGTCCGCCGAAGTTGCGTTGCAGAATCTTGCCGTCCTTGGTGCGGTCGAAGATGGCGCCCCAGGCTTCTAGTTCCTTCACTCGCGCTGGAGCTTCCTGGGCGTGCAACTCGGCCATGCGGCAGTTATTCATGTACTGCCCGCCGCGCATGGTGTCGGCGAAGTGGACGCGCCAGTTGTCGCGGTCGTCGACGTTGCCCATCGCCGCGGCCATGCCGCCTTCGGCCATTACGGTATGAGCCTTGCCCAGCAGTGATTTCGTCACCACGCCAGTCTTGGCGCCGTTGGCCGACGATTCAATGGCCGCGCGCAATCCCGCGCCCCCCGCTCCGACAACCAGGACGTCGTATTCGTGAATCGGATAATCCGCCATGGTTACAGGATTCTCCAGTCATGCCAGATGCCCAGAGCGCACAGGCGGATGTACCCATCGACGAAGCCCACGTAGAACATGCTGATCCACGCCCACTTCATGTGGCTCCGATTCAAGCTCGACACGCAGTCATAACACTTCTTTTGCAGCGAGGCCGCGGACATCACGTCCTTGCGTCCGCCCATCAGGTGCCGGAAGGAGTGGCAGCCGAAGGTGTACAGTCCCAGCAGGATCGGATTCAAGATCATAATCAGGCTGCCCAGCCCGATGCCGAACTGCGTGCCCTTTCCCGCGGGCCCGTCGAACCACAGGCTATTCCAGGCATCCCAACTGAGGATGAAGATGAAAATGATTGCCAGGTATAGAAAGTACCGGTGCACGTTCTGAAAGATCAACGGGAACTTCTTCTCGCCTCGATAGGAGTTGCGCGGCTCGCCCACGGCGCACGACGGCGGGTCCATCCACCATCCTTTGTAGTACGCACCGCGATAGTAGTAGCACGTGAAGCGGAACCCCGCGGGAGCCCACAGAATCAGCATGGCGGCGGAGAACGGAATGAACGTGGGCCACCACGAGGGCATCTCGCGGAACAGCAGCGGCGAGTACATCGGCGAAAGGTAGCTGGTGCCGGGAACTTCGTAACACGGCTGGTTCGGTCCGCACATCGGAACGAACACCGCGTAGTTGGCATAGAGAATGAAGGCTGCGTATCCGAGAAAGATTAAGAGCGGCTCCACCCACCACTTGTCTGTGCGGGTGGTTTGCCCGAAGCCGCTCTTACGTAGCGGTACGTCGATTGAGGACATTGAAAGATCTCCGTGAATGAGGGGGACTTTTCAGGATAGCGTCGCCGCAGTGCGCGTTTCAACTTGCGCCGCGCGCCTCACCGTACAATGATCTGCGGGAGGCTATTGGGGCTGGTGTCCCGCGCGGTCTTCAAAACCGTTGAGCGGTCCTAAGGGCTGCTGGTGTGTTCGATTCGCACAGCCTTCCGCCAAATCCGATTCGCACATGACGGACTGCCGCCGGTGTGCTTGGCTACACTGGCTATGTGCACCCTGGCCTCACTCCTCGCTCGCTGCTGATCCTGTTGTTCCTGTTGATCCCCTCGGCCGCCTACCTGTGGCACTTCGACGATCTGCCGCAGTTCGGCGATTTCCACGACGATGCGGTGTACTTCGTCTCGGCCAAATCGCTCGCCGACGGCGGCGGTTATCGGGTGGAAAGTTTTCCCGGAGAACCGGCGCAGACCAAGTTCCCGCCCCTGTACCCTTTGCTGCTATCGCTCGCCTGGCGCATCGATCCGCAGTTCCCGCGCAACGTCCCGATTGCCGCCTGGCTTTCGTGGTTGGCGGTTCCAGCAGTGCTCGTTCAACTGGCCGCGTATTATCCACGGTTGGGCATGTCGGGATGGCGCGCCTGGCTGCTGCTGGTCCTGATCTCCATCAATCCGTATGTGATTTTCTTCAGCAGTCAGATGCTGACCGAAATGCTGTTCCTGGCGCTGATTTTATCCACGATGCTGCTGGTGGAACGGGCGGTCGAGCGTACCGCCGCCTCCATCTGGGCGTTCGCGGCGGGCGCAGTCGCCGGACTCGCATTCCTCACGCGCACCGCCGGAATCGTGATGCTGCTGGCGGCCTGCGCTTATTTCTGGCTGCGGCGCGAAAAGCGCAAGGGCGTCTACTTCGCGGCTGCCATGCTGCCGTTCATCGCCGGCTGGACCATTTGGTCGCGACTGCATCAGATGCATCCCACCGACCTCGCGCTGACGTACTACACCGATTACTTCGGCTACCAGATTTACAATCTGAGACTGCGCGATGCCCATCTGCTGCTGTGGAAGAATCTCGACGGCGTGATGTGGGGCCTCGGTTCGCTCTTTCAACCCCGCGTCACCGGTTCGCCGGTGTTGAAGGTGCTGGCGTGGATGATGGCCGCGGCCATGATCTCAGGCGTGGTGCGGATGCTGCGCCGAGGCCAGGGCGTGTTGTATGCCTTGTTTGCCGCCGCCACGATTCTGGTGCTGCTGCCGCTGGCTTGGGGAATCAACGAACGCTACGTGCTGCCTCTGTATCCGCTGGCGCTGGCCGGACTGCTGGTGGAGATGGAACACTTCTTCGGAATGCTCCGGACCGGGTTGCACCATCCCGACCTCTCCCAGCGCATCGTCGCAGGAACGCTGGCCACGGTGGCCATCGCGGTTCTCGCGGGATCGGTGGCGCTGGAGATGTTCGTCTCCTTCTCGCATCTGCCCGATGAAGCGCATGATCGCCGCGTGGCGAACGTAGACCGCGTGGCCGCGTATGGCTGGATCTCCGCCCACGTTCCTCGGGAGGCGAACATCCTGGCTATCGACGATCCCGTGGTGTTCCTCTACACCGGCCGCCATGCGATGCGGCGTCAAGTGCCGACGATCCTGTGGTACGAGGAGGCCCGCGCTGAAATGGTCGACTGGCTCAGCAACCCCGGCGCCTTTGCGCGCGCCCAAGGGCTGACGTATCTCGAGTTCGCCGGCGTCGACGTCCAACTGGGCCTGGAGGACGAGGACCGTGAGGCGGTGGCGCGCGCGATCCCCCAGAATCCGGATTACGCGGAGTTGTACAAGGGCGGTCCGGTCACGATTTACGGATTACGCCCGCGCTGACGGGTTGTCGGTGTTTCGCACGAAGAAGTAAACCGCCGCGCCCGCCGCGACGATCACCAGTCCCGGCCAGGTGGTGGCGGGGCGGTACGCGAACAGCATCACCAGAACTACCGCCGCGCCGGCGATGTACAACGCCGGGACCCACGGGTGTCCGATCACGCGATACGGGCGCTCGGCGTCGGGGCGCTTGACGCGCAGCCGGAACACCGCCGCGATGGTCAGAATGTAGAACAACAGCGCGGCGGAGATCACGTAATCCAGCAGGTTGCTGTAGAGGTTGCCGTATTGGTGCGTGGCGGTATCGTACGTGCGCGGCAGAACCAGCACGGCCGACCAGATCCCTTGCGCCGCCAAAGACCATCCCGGCACATGGGCGCGGTTCAAATTCTGCGCCTGTCTGAAAAACAACTTGTCCCGGGCCATGGCCCAGTAAGCGCGCGCGCCCGACAACACCAGGCTGTTGACGCAACCAAACGCCGAAATCATGATCGCGACCGCCATCATCGCCGGCCCGTATCCGGGAAAAATGTGTTCGAGCACCGCGGTGGCCACGCGATCCGAGGGTGCGTGCTGGATTCCGTCCAGCGGCAACACCACCAGGTACGCAATGTTCGCGAGCAAGTACAGGCCGATGACCACCGACACGCCGATGGCCATCGCGCGCGGCAGATTGCGGCCGGGGTCGCGGACTTCAGCGGCGATAAAGGTCACATCGTGCCAGGCGTCGGCGGAAAACATGGAGCCCGACTGCGCCACGCACACCGCCACCAGCAAGCCGAACACGCTGCCCGCGGCCACTCCTAGCGATGGGTCGAAACTGCCCACCCGGAACAGTCCGGTGAAATTCGTGCGCACGGCCTCCGAGTTCCAGCCCAGCAGCACGCCCGCCAGGATCAGCCCTCCGAGCGCCGCGACCTTGGCCGAAGTGAAAATGTTCTGGACCAGCTTGCCGTAGTTGAGCCCGCGCGCGTTGGTCCAGGTGAGCAGAGCGATCACGCCGATCGCCACCAACTGCGCGGTGGAGAGCGAAAATGCGTATCCGCTCGATACATGCAGCGGCGGGATCAGGTAATGGTCCTCGGCGACCGAGGGCAGCATCACCGAAAGGAATCGCGCGAACGCCACGGCCACGGCGGCGATGGTGCCGGTCTGAATCACGGTGAACGACGTCCAGCCGTAGAGAAATCCCCACAGCGGCGAGTAGGCCTCGCGCAAGAACACGTAGACGCCGCCGGCTTGCGGCAGCATCGAGGCCAGCTCGCCGTAGGACAGCGCCGCGGATACTGTGAGCACGCCGGTGAGGACCCAGGCAGCCAGCAGCCAGCCGGGACTGCCGATCAGCCGCGCCATGTCGGCCGGAACGATGAAAATGCCCGATCCAATCATGGCGCCGATCACGATCATGGTGGAGTCGAACAGGTTCAGTCCGCGGACGAAGCCGTGGGTTTCGGTGGCGGCGGGCTGGCTCATGAGGTTGGTTGCAATTGTAGCGTAGAGACACTGCAGGCGAGGCGCCGCATTGACGAAGTTTCAAAGAACAATTCTCCAGTCGCGCACAACGGCCCCCTGCCTGTGCGCTTTTCTTACTGCGCACAACGGACTACCGCCTGTGCGCTATTAAACGTTCGGGAGCTCCCGGTGCCGAGGTTTTACTTGCATCGACCGCAAGAAGCATGTCTTGTACGTCCGCTTATCAACGACCGGTTCGTAACAACCGGCGGGAATCCATCTCACTTTTACGTTGCACGCCTTGGTCTAGAATTCGACGCGCTCGGTGGATCAACTATCTCAGATGGCCGAGCGATTAACCTCTCTCGACTCCGAGGTACACGAGGTTTGTTCGGATGCGACCGGGGTTGAAGCGTAAGTGATAGAAGGCGGGGGAAATCGAGTTGGGCGTTCGAGGTGATCGGCGCTGGTTGGGCCAAGTGGATCGGCGAGGCCAGGTGTGTTTGCCGTTTACCTACCTGGTGAAACTTCCTGCCCAGACTTCTGACTCGCGAGAATCGTCCGGTTGCTCTTTGACCGGTTGCACGGTCTGCACAATAGCTGAAGGTTTTCCCAGGTCGTTTCTCCCCCAAGGCTCCACGCATGAATATGGTCCGCCTCGAGGACTCGAAGCTCGCGCCGCTCGAGGAACGATTGGAGGCACATCGGACAGACAACGCGTCCTTCTTGACTTATGCTGATGGCGACTGCAGCATCTCGCCACGCTTCGGGAAAGAGACGTTGCCGGTGGTCAACCCGTACAAGACCCGCGGGGAGGGGAGCGGTCAAGATCGCAGATGGCTTAGGATTTCCGCAGCGGCCGCAAACTGCGCTCGATATCCTCGAAGCCCTCCCCAACGTCCTTTACTCTCTGGCCAATCGACCTTGAAGCTCTTTGCGACGTCTCTTGGCGATCGGATGAATCCCGCGACTTCGGTTCCATTAGGCTCCTTCAAGCCCTCCGGGTAAATCTGCTTGGGGTATGCGGCACCTATAACAGTTCCAACAATCCGATGCCTCGTGACAGGTATTGAGCTGCCCGCTCGCCGCAGCAGAAAATCGACCCATTTCTGGAAGAAAGGGAAGAACTTCTCTCTCATCTCCTCCATCTGCATCAGGAGAGGTACCTGCTCCGGGTTGCGGTCCTGATATTGGATCTGGGCACAATGAGCGTCAAGAGCTTCTGAGATGGTTTCGTTGTATCGACACTTCAGTGTCTTCAATGCCCCCGGATTTGACAGTAGGCTACCCAGCTTTTCTGCCTGCGCCGCAGTCAGCGCCCACAGGAACATCTCGGACGCGGTTTGACCCCTAGAAATCTCCTTTTCCGCCCACCAGTCGTTCCATGTTCCGAAAGCAAGGTCGTCAGACCATGGGAGCTTCAGGCCATACTTGCCCTTGGCACTCTGGATAAATCTGCCAGACGCAGCACTGCTTTGGTCGTAAATACCGACCAAGCGGATAAATCCCATTGAAGGGGATCCGTCGCCGAAGTACGCGAGGCGGATATCCTGGCCACTCAAAGGGGTACCACCCTGATTGATCCGTCTAAAAACTTCGAGCCTCATATCGCCAAGTTGACGCAGGCGGATTACGGTGAGACGGTATTTCTTAAACGCCTGCTTGTAGGCAACTGGCAGTTCATCGAACTTCTTTCCGGCGTAGTGAATGCTGTTCGGGGACAGATACGGAGCGTCGTTTGAAGGGACTAAAGAGAACTGACCTTCGTAAAACGCCCTCAAGGTTGTCAGGCGCTGCTGCCCATCGACGACTTCGGACCGTTCCACGCCATCCTTGCCCACCTGGGCTTCGAAGAAAAGCGCAGGCACTGTCAGGTTATTGATGATCGATTCAACGAATAGTGACCTACTGACTTCGTCCCATTGGTCGCCATCCCGCTGATAATCCGGAATCGTCACGATTCCATCCCGCATGTCGTTCATAACGGTCTCGACCCCGACCGATTCCGAGGAGCTCGATTCAGCTAACAAAGGCTGAGCGGGTGCTGTGGAGTCGCCGAACGTGGATGCCATATTGACCAAGTATAAGCCCGTTGGCCGCGCCTGAGCCATCCTGTCCTGCCCTTTCTCGGTAAGTGTCCCAACCGTGCATCGGTTCTAGTGAGCGTATCGGGTGAAGAACCACGTCACTTGGTACCGATAAGTCGGCTCGTAACCGAATATTCGCATCAGCGACTGCCAACTTGACGGAAAATGCACAAGCCGGAGACTGGCCGAACGACCGCTTCTCAGACAACGCCCGCATCATGCGTCTGACGATCCAGAGCGCCGGTCTCACCAAGGCACCTAGAGTCGTTGGCGCTCATCCATGTCGCGGGCGTCTCGCACGGATTGTTCGCTATTGAACCAAAAGTTTAACGTGCGGGCTGCCGATAGTAACAGAAATGCGGTTATTTCTTCATGCCGTCCTGCTGGGCACGCTGCTGTGCGCGATCAACCACGCCGGGGTGCTGGCGGGCATGCTCGATCCGCCTGCCGGCTATGTGCCCGCTCACTTCATCCGGAACCTGGACGTGCCGCAGTATCTGACTTGGGCCGAGCTCTCGAAGCAGCACGGGCTTTTGCCGGATTATCATGCGCCCTGGTTGACCGAGCCGGCATTGTTCCAGCCCATGTTCTGGATCGTCGGCCACACGATGTTGCCGATGGCGGTCTCCTATTACCTGTTCCAGATTCTGACGTACTGGCTGGCTGCCCTGGCGCTCCTGCAGGCCGCGCGAACCTTCTGCGAGACGCGCCGCCAAATGTTCTACTCCGCGGCGGTGGTCGTGTGCAGCATTCCCTTGCTGATGCTCGGCTGGGTGGCGGCGATGGCCTTGGGCTGGTCCACCGCACTGCGGACGTTCTTGGGCCTCGGCGTCGTTCACTACGCTTACGACACTGCCGACGGTCTGGTGCGCGGGGGGCTTTCCAATTCGATCACGCTCACGTTTGGGACGGCCATGACGCTGTTTGCGTTCACCAATCTCGCCCGCTACATCAAGGATGGCCAGCGGCGGCACTACCTGTGGCTCGTCGCATGCGTGTTCTTCGATGGTCTTTTTCACCCCTTTGAGATTTTCCTGATCACCACGGCGGCGGTGTGGCCACTGTGGCGAGCCGGCAAGAAGCACATGATCCCCTGGCTGTTTGCCGCCGCCGGCGTGGGCATGTCGCCCTACGTGATCCAAACCGTCCGGTCGAGTTGGGTGCGCGACGCCTCCGACTTGGCCCAGTGGACTATGGGATCGCCCGCCTGGGTCCTGCTGGCCTTTGGAATCCCGGCGGCGATGGTCTGCTGGCTGATGCTGATCAACTTTCGGGTGAAGCGCCCCGAAGATGGCGTCCTGCAGAGTTGGTTTCTGTGCGCCTCACTGTTGCCGATGATTCCCGTGATCCCGGTCTCCTCGCACTTATTTGACGGCTTCGTGTACTGCCTGGGATTTCTGCTGGTCCGCAAAGCTACTGAGGACCGCCTGATCTCGCGATTGTTCGCCACCCGGCCCCGCGTCATGCGCTTCGGGCTGGCGGGCTGGGTCTTAGCGTCGGCCGCCGCGCTCGGCACGATGTACGCGCAGGTGTGGAAGGAAGGAAAGTCCCCTGAGCCGGATCTGTTTCTCTCCGCCGTGGCGCCGCTGGATGAAGTCCGCATGATCGACTGGATGCGCGCGAGTCTCCCCCACCAGGATCTGGTCCTGGCTCCCTCGGCGATGGCCCCCTGGGTGGCCACGATTCCCATGCCGAGTTTCGCCAGCCACGATCTGTTCAGCATCAGCTACAACGCGCAACAGGATCTGTCCGACCGCTTCTACAAAGGAGAGAACTTGCGCCGCGAGTTGATCGATAATTTCGGCGTCAGCTACGTGGTGGTACCGAAATCGACGCCGCTCCAGCTTGAAGACGCTGAGCTGGTGCACGAAGAAGCGTCCCTGCGCCTCTACCACATACCCAACCAGCACATGCAGCCTTATCCTGGCGCGGCAAACATAGCTGGGAGCAAACCAAAAAACGCATTCCGGCAGTGGATTCTGCGCATCTTGACGGCGATCGTGCCGTCCAACACCGCAACGGGCCGCCCGCGCGCGTAATCCCGCACCCTCTGCGTTAAGCTCAAAAGAGCGCACGCATGAACCCCTCCGACTTCCGCAACGAGCCCCTGCTCAACTTCCGCGATCCGGACAACGCCCGCTTCATGCGCCTGGCGATCCAGCGCACCGGCGCGAGTATGGGCCAGGAATACGATCTGGTGATCGGCGGAACGCGCATCCGCACTCAAGAGAAGATCCGTTCGCTCAATCCCGCCAAGCCGCATGAGGTCGTGGGTGTGCATCAGAAGGCCGGACGCGAGCACGTCGAACCCGCCATCCAAGCCGCGCTCGCGGCGTTCGAATCGTGGCGGAACGCGTCCACCTGGGAGCGAGCCGGGCTGGGCTTCCGCGTCGCCGACATCATCCGCCAGCGCAAGCTCGAATTCAACGCGTGGCTGGTGCTGGAAGCCGGAAAGAATTGGGACGAAGCCGAAGCCGACACCTGCGAAGCCATCGATTTCTGCGATCTCTATGCGCGCCTGGCGCTGCAACTCGATCAGGCCGAGCCGCTGGTCCAACTCGACGGAGAGCGCGACTATCTGCGCTACATCCCGCTGGGCGTAGGCGCGGTGATCCCGCCGTGGAATTTCCCGCTGGCCATCATGTGCGGCATGACCATCGCCTCGGTGGTGTGCGGGAACACGGTGGTGCTCAAGCCTTCCAGCGACACGCCCACCATCGCCGCCAAGTTTTTCGAAGCCCTCGAAGCCGCGGGCATGCCCTCCGGAGTGGTGAACTTTTGTCCCGGCTCGGGCTCCACTTTCGGGCGCGGCCTGGTGGGGCATCCGAAGACGCGCTATATCGCCTTCACCGGGTCGCGCGACGTGGGCCTGGAGATCAACGCCCACGCCGCCCAGCCGGAGCCCGGCCAGATCTGGATCAAGCGCGCCATTCTCGAGATGGGCGGCAAGGACGCCATCGTGGTGGCCGACGACGCCGATCTCGATGCGGCCGCGGCCGGTGTAGCCGCGTCGGCGTTCGGTTTTCAGGGGCAGAAGTGCTCGGCGTGCTCGCGCGCGATCGTGGATGCCAAGGTCTACGACGCGTTCCTCGGCAAGTTGGTCGAGCGTGTGGGCGAGTTGCAGATCGGCGACCCCGCCGCGAATGCGCCGGTCGGCCCCGTGATCAACGAGGGCGCGCTCAAGTCGATTCTGGACTACATCGAGCTGGGCGCCCAGGAAGGCCGCATCCTCACTGGAGGCAAGCGCGTAACGCCCGAGGGTCTCGAAGATGGATACTTCATCGAGCCTACCGTGATCGCCGACGTTGCACCCACGGCGCGCCTCGCCCAAGAGGAGGTTTTCGGCCCCGTGCTGGCGGTAATTCGCGCGGCTGACTTTGACGATGCCATGAAAATCGCCAATGGCACGGAATATGGGTTAACCGGAGCCCTGTACACCGCGTCTCAAGAGAAAGTGGAAAGGGCGGTTCGGGATTTTCATGTCGGCAATCTTTATATCAACCGTAAGTGCACTGGAGCCGTGGTCGGGGCTCACCCCTTCGGCGGATTCAATATGTCGGGAACGGATTCCAAGGCGGGTGGCGCGGACTACCTGTATTTGTTCACCCAGGCCAAGTCGATCGGACACAAGATTTAGTTCAGCAGGTCACCAATGAAGTTGTGGTTCTTCCTGTCCGCCGCGGCCGGCGTCGCCGTACAAAGTGCCGCGCAGAATGTGTCCATTCCCCTCCAGGCCGAAGTCGGAACGCCGTTCCGCGTGTACGCGACCTCGCGTGTACCCATGAAAATGGGGCAACCGGTAACGGCCAAGCTGATCGACCCGGTATTTTCCTTCGACCGCGTTGTGATCCCCGCGGGCGCGGAGGTACGCGGCAGCGTGGTGAAACTCGATCCAGCGCCGAAGCTCCTGCGCATTCACGCCCTGCTGGGCGGAGATTTCACGCCGCTGCACTACGCCCGCGTGCAGTTTGACTCTCTGGCGTTTCCGGACGGCCGCGTTTTACCGGTCCACACGGAGTCTTCAGAGGGGCTGACGGCGATCTACGAGGAGCCCAAGCCGCCCAAGAAACCGCCAAAGCAAACGCCGCCTCCCGGACCAGTAACGGACCCCACACTGCTGCAACAAGCCCGCCAGCAAGCCAAGCAACAAATCAACCAAAAGATCGACGCCCAGTTGAACGCCCGAACCTTCGGCGTGGGCAGCCTGATCCGCGGACCGAATAAGAAGGAACGCTTGCTCGACCTGCTGATCTCCAAGATGCCGTATCATCCCCAGTGGTACCGTCGCGGCACGCGCTTCGACGCGGTCCTCGCGGAACCCGTGGAGCTCGGCTCCGCGGAAGTTCCCACCGCCGCATTGGGCGCGCTCGGCGGCCAACCCAGTGTCTCGCAGGTGGCGCGCGTGCGGTTCCTCACGACTGTGAGTTCCGCCGACGCGGGTGTCGGCGACAAAGTCGAAGCGTCGCTCTCACAGCCCTTGATGGGCCCCAGCGGAGCGCTGCTGCTGCCCCAAGGGACTCGCCTGAGTGGATCGGTCCGGCAAGCCCGGCCCGCGCGCTGGCTGCACCGGTCCGGCCGCTTGCGGTTCACCTTCGATGCGGTCGATTTGCCGGCCTACGCTCACGCGAGCGGTGAAACTTCGCGCAAACTCGAAACCGCGGAGGCCCATTTAGAGGCCGCCGACACCGATCCCACGGCGCACGTGAAGATCGATTCGGAGGGCGGAGCCAAGGCCACCGAGTCGAAGACCCGCTTTATCGCGCCCGCGATCTCCGCGCTGATCGCCATGAAAGCGATGGACAACGATGCCGGCCGGCAAACCACGGCGGCGGGAGCGGGCGTTGGCGGCAACGCGGGTGGATTGACGCTGGGAGGTTTCTCGGGTTTCGGCCTGCTCGGCGCAGCGGTGGCGCGAACGTCGTCCGGTGTCGGAAGCGCGCTAGGCATGTGGGGCCTGGCGGCGTCCGTTTACGCGAACGTAGTCTCCCGCGGCCGCGATGTGGTGTTCGCCCGCAACACCGAGATGGAAGTGCGCTTCGGCCCGCGCCCCGTACCAGAAAAGAAAAAGTAGCGCGTAAACCAGAGCCGCGAGCCCGTGTGAGTCTAGCCTGTATGAGCCAGCTAGCGTGAGCTAGCCTGTGTGAGCCAGCCTGGATGACCTAGCCTGTATGAGCCACCCTGATGAGCTAGCCTGTATGAGCTATATGAGCCAGCTAGCGTGAGCCAGCCTGTGTGAGCTCGCTCTTGTGTGAGCGAGCTAGCCCGAGTTCGTGGAGCACGTACTCGTACGTGCCACGCCGGCACTCATGCCGGCGCTTGGCGGGACCACCCTAACCCGCCAAGTCTCACACGCACTACTCCAACGATATTCGTCAGCCCGCGAAACCACCCCCGCCTTCACCGGATTATTCTCAATATAAGCCGCAATCCGCAGCCACTCCTGCCGATCCCGAACCCAGTGGTCGTAAGATTCCCGTTGCCAGAAAGGCTCTCCAGTTCGCCCCAGCAGCCGGTTGGCCTCGTGCGCGGTGAAGCCCTTCAGCGACTTCAATATCCGGCTCGGCGGCAGTGAAGGGAGCAGCAGGGCATGTACATGGTTAGCCATAATCGCGAACGCGCCGAGTTGGTAATGACCCAGCTCGACGCCTAGCAACAGGGAGTCCGCCACCAGCGTGGCGATGCCTTCCTGCTGGAGAAACCGAGGCCCGCACTCGGCCCGGTCGAGATAACGGTCCATCCACACGAAGGCCTGCCCAGGCGAGGCGTGGTGCGGAGGCGGGTAACGGTCCCGAGGCAAGCTGCCATGCAGATGCCAGGTTAAGACAGCCAGCGGCCGTGCGGGTAGATGTGAGGAAGGCGGCGAGTTGAACCCATACTGGTGAGTGGTCGGTGGGTAGCGGGAATCTCTACATGATTTATGCGGAGGCCCCGCCAGGCGTCGGCAAGATTGCCGACGTGGCACGTACGAGTACGTGCTCCACAACACACCAGAGCACAGCACACCAGAATCGCGGCTATTGTTGTTGGCGGACGGGCGGCATCTCGTACAGATACACGATGTGCATCTGCTTGCCGTCCACGCGTTCGATGCGGCTGGCGCGCCAGCCGGGAACCGGGTAGTCGTGGGACACCACGCGCGCTCCGGGCTTGAGATACTTCTCCAGCCGAGGGCGCAAGGACGCGTTCAATTCCGTCGACAGATAAATGATGGCGACATCGGCCCCGCTCAAATCGGTCTCCAGCACGTCGCCCTGGATCACGCGAGCGCTATCGGCGATACCAGCCTTCTTGATGCGAACGCCTGCCTGCTCCACCAGCTTGGGCGAGATTTCCACGCCGATCGCCTTGGCCTTGTAGCGCTCGACCACCGGAACCAAAATCCGCCCGTCGCCGCAACCCAAGTCGTACACCGTCTCGCCCGGCTTGATTTTGGCCATCTCCAGCATCAGATCGACGACGTGTTGCGGAGACGCGACGTACGGCGCGAGCTTGTTGACGTATTGGGGAAATGCGGGAACAGCCAGAACAGCTAGTCCTACGGCGAGTCTAAAGCGGCCAAAGCTAAAACGCATGAACGACCCTGAATCATCGACGCAGCCGCGGCCTCAATAGTTACTTCTATCTACTGGGAAACGGCTGCCCCGGAACTCTTCCCACGCTTCAATTGTACGATACGCGAAACCATCTCCGACACCGCGAACCACAGGTCCCGCGGCCGGCTCACCGTGTATTCTGCCCCATGCAGCAGCTTCACTGCCTTGCTGATCGAATCCTTCCAGGGAACCTGCTGAGGATACAGATTGTAGTTCACATAAAACACCGGGAAGGTCATGTTGGTGGCGAAGGGCTTGATCTCCTCGTCCGCGACCGATCCTTCGAGCATGGCTTTGGGCCCGGCGAAGATGACCGCGTCGGGACGCTCGGCCGCGCCGACTTCCTTCTTGATCAAGTCGGTGAGAAACTCGGCCTCGCCGTGCTTTTGCGCCAGCAGCCGCATGTCCACCGCGCCCGGTTTGATGCTCTGCACGGCTTCGCCCAGCGCCGGAAAATCGATGCGGTCCGCGCCCGACTGCCGGTACAGCACGCGCTGCTCCTGTAAATTGAAAGCCACCAGTGAAAACTTCCCGAACTCCGGCTCCCGCGAGATGCGGCGCAGCATGGTCACCAGCGCCAGCGTGTCCAGCGGCCGCAGCGCGGCGGAATCCTGATTCTGCGGCGCGAAATTCACCAGCACCTTAATGTTCAGCGGAGGCGCGCTCTGGCTCCGCTCCACCGGCGGCTCCTCAGTGAACTGCTCGATTTCAGCCGCCTGTACCTGGCCGGCCGGCATGGTCAGCTCCATCTGCTTGTCCTTGGAGGTCAGCGCCGCCTCGGAGTCCCAGTAAAAAGAACACACGCGCTCAGCGCGGTCCCGCATCAGCCAGTCCACATGGTACTTGCCTTCGCCCATGTCGAACACGCCGCTCAGGTTGGCATCCCCGTGGGCGTCTTCTTCGATTTCCGGCACCCGCACGTGCTGGACAAAATAGACTGGATCGTCTTTGTGGCTGTCCGGAATCACCCGGAAGATGATGGTGAGCTGGTTGCCGTTCCCGGCCAGCTCCCGCAGCGGGACGTTGACGTCGAACCCGCTGTGGAACCGCAGATCGAATCCGATGACCGGCTTAACCGGATTGACCGTGCAGGGCAGATCCTTCCGGACTTCCTGCGTTTCCAGCACCGCCATGTCGGTGTTGATCATCCGGAGCGCGCCGCCCACTCCGGTGAGCATCGATTGCGCGCCCGCCGGGACACACGCAACTGTAACCAGTCCTGCCAAACAGGGCAACACCGGCGGCCAAGCGGATCGGGCCATGCGTCAGCTCCAGATTTGTTTCAGCAACCCTAGCTCACTCGAACCAACTAACTCCCATCCTACCCCCATCGGCTGAGGATGTCTTCCCTATTACAGCCGGACCTCATTGAATCACATTATGACCGAACCTGCGGAATCCGCAAGAGCAAAGTTTTCAGACCAGCTTCGCCTTCCCCAGCTCGTTCAGTTGCTCCAGTACCTGTTGCGCCGCTTTTTGCCCGGCCGCCTTCTTCGATAAGCCCTGCGCCTGGCTCACCCAATCCTTGCCTAAACGGACTTCCACCGTAAACGTCTTCAGATGTTCGGGGCCTTCCTCGCCCACGATGAAATACCGCGGCGCCGGAAGTTTCCGCGTCTGCGCCGCTTCCTGCAGAGCGCTTTTGTAATCGGTGACCGCACCGTCCACTTCGGTGGGAGCTTCAAACTCGCCTACCACCCGTTGCTCGATCAAGGCCCGCGCCGGCTCCAGGCCGCCGTCCAGGTACAACGCCGCGATCAGCGCCTCCACGGCATCCGCCAAGAGAGCCTTTTTGGCCCGCCCGCCGGTAAGTTCCTCGCCCCGGCCCAGGATCAAATAATCGCCCAACCGCAGGGCCTGCGCGGTTTCATGCAGGCGCGTGGAACTGACCAGGTGGGCCTTGAGCTTCGACAAGCGCCCTTCGGCCGCAGTGCCATAGCGTTTGACCAGGCATTCGCTGACTACAAAACCCAGGATGGCGTCTCCGAGAAACTCCATCTGCCCGTTGTCGCAGCTCACCGGGTCCAAACCCACTTCATGGACCTTGGAGCGATGGGTGAGCGCCCGCTCCAGAAGTTCCCGGTCGCGGAACTTGTAGCCTATCGAAGTTTCGAGGATCGTTGCGTCCGCTGCCATCGCTCACGCGTTCGGGACAGCCACTTCTTTTAAGCGCCTCCTAAGCAGGAGAAGCCTAGCGGCAGGCCAAACGTTTCAAGGCCAGACTCCGTCTGTTCACCGCTGCCGGCTTCCACTCGCGGTCATGGTGAGTTCAGGATTCCGCCAGGTCACTTCTTGCCGCTTTTCGCCTTTTCCGCGTCGTCCTTTTCCTGCTGCGCGAACTTCTTGTAGGCCGGATTCAGATCGGCCATCGCCAGCAGCTTATTAGCCACCGTCAGCGCTTCGTCCGGCTTACCGGCTTTGTTGTACGCATCGGCGAGCCGAATCATGTGCGTCGGATCGGGCATCTGCTCGTCGTCCACCGCGGTCTGGAATTCCTTGGCCGCGTCGTCGTACTTCTTGCGCACCGTCGCAGCCAGGCCTAATGCCACGTGGGCGCGCGCGGCGTCGTCTTTCTTACTGGCTTCCCACTGAGCGTCCGTGGCCTTGACGTAAGCGGGCTTAGCCTCGTTGGGGAGCAAGTCCAGCGCCTCCTTGGCGGCCTTCTCAGCCTTGGCCAGCTTGTCGTCTCGATCCAAATCGTTTTCCCGCGTGTGGCCTGCGGTTTCGAGGCCGATCACAATCAACGCGGGCACGTACTTGGGATCGGCCTCCAGGGACCGATCGGCGTAGAACAAGGCCTTCGCGGTGTCGTTCTTTTGCTCCGAAGCTTCGGCGGCGATTTCCAACGCCCAGGCCTTGAACTCCGTATCGGCGAAGTTCGTGACCAGATTCTCCGCGGCGGCAATCCGCTCGTCCGGAGTCTTCGCGGTCATCACGGCGTTCAGGGCGTCTTGTTCTTTCTTGGTGATTCCCTTGCCCTTCGGAGCCTGTTGCTGAGCCTTGGGCTGAGCCACCGCAAGCACCGAGGCGGCCACCAGGACCACTATAACCTGAATCAGTTTCTTGATCATCTCTTTTCCAAACTCCTTAAGATATTGTTCCCAAACCTTCCTTTGTGGAGCAGGCTTCAGCCTGCAACGGGTGCTTCAGCGCCCGTGCCGAAGCGGAGGCTAAAGCCTCCGTTGCAGGCTGAAGCCCGCTCCACCATAACCAAAACCTACTTCCGCGAAAACGCTTCCTGAATCCCCTTCTCCGCGGCCTGTCGCACCGTCTCCGGCGCGCCCTGGACCTCCAGAGCGGCATGATACTGCTTCTGAGCCTCCTCGCGATCGCCCTGCGAATCCGCCAAGCGTCCCAGGTACAACAGGCTCCAGGACTTGGTCGCAGCGTCCGGATCCAGCTCCAGCACTTTGCGGAACAAACGGTCGCCGGTTTCCGGGTCCTTTTGGAGCACCGCCACCCGCGCTAAACCATAATACGCTTTGGCGTGCATCGGATTCTCGGCAGTCTCTTGCAGCACTTTCAGGTAGGTCTGTTTGGCGCGCTCCAGATCCCGAGCCGTGTAAGCCTGCTCGGCTTCCTCGAGCGTTTTCGCCGCCCCAGTCGCCGGCGGCGCGATGTCGGCCACAGTGTGAACGGTGCGAATCGTCCGCACCGGACGCTCCTTCACGAAATCGATGTGCGCCAGCCGCGTTTGCTCCTTCTTCAGCACGATGCCGTCCACCAGATCGGGGAAGTACAGCCGCATCCCTTGTTCCTGCTTCTCGTACACGTCCAGCAACTCGGCGAAGGCCGGCGTCAGGATGTAACCCTCGCGCATGGCCTCCTCCGCCAGCGCGGGCTTGCGCTCGATGCGGCTCTCGATCGCCTTGATGAAGCACTCCCCGGCCAACTGCACGAAGTCCAGCCGGTAGTTCTCTTCAAGAATCGGCGAATCCAGCGCCAGTTCGAGCAGTTCCTTCTTCTTCTTCAAATTCTCCGAGTACTTCAGCACCAGCGGGTCCACCATGAAGTGCAGAAACGCGTGCCGGATGTCGGAAACCGGCAACTCCGCCGCGGGCGTGATCACCACGTAATAGTCGTCGATATAATTCCGTGTCTGGACCTGATTCGGGCCGCCCAGCAGATCGACATACACCAGAAACCTGCGCCCCAGAAACCCGTTGGTGACGTTGCGCATGTAGGCGTTGACTTCCAAAATCGCCCGCGACACCGGCTCGGTGTATTTCGCCATGGCCTGCTCGTAGCTGGGCTGGACCCGCTTCCACAGTTGGTCCAGCTGGGCTTCCTTATAAAAGGCGGCCAGCAGTGGCGCGAACCCGTCCAGCGGCACGACTTCCGGCGGCAGCGGCAGATCCGGATTGGTGAACGCGAAATCCGGCGGCCCCTTGGTGAGCAGCGCAAACGACACGTACTGGTTCAGCTCCGTGTCGCGACTGCGCGGCCGGCGATCGCGCACGAAGCGCTTCAGCGCATCCACGCTGCGTGGGTCCTGTTTGGCGATGTAGTCGCGCAGAGCTTGCCGCAGCGGATCGTTGGAAGCCGAATCGATACCTTCGTCGTATCCGGCCACATTGATCGCCGCCATCACGTCGAACAGCGCCTCGATCGAATCGATTTGACCCAGCGGTTCCTGCGGCGTCGATGGTTTCTTCTGTTCCGGCTTGTCCGGTTCCGCAGCGGGAGCCTGGCCGGCCTTAGGGTATTTGTCCCGCGGCCGGACGCGAGGGTTGGCCTGCTGCGGCAGCGCGGGCGCCGCGGTCAGCGCGAGCAGGAGAACAGGAACCAGAGCCGAAGCGCGCAAGCCAAATCCTCTATTCGCCTAGTATATCCAGAGCCGCCTGCAGTTCGCTGCGCGCGTGCGGATCGCGCGTAACGCCGATGCCGCGGCGGTACAGTTCGCGGGCGTCGTCGATCCGTCCCAGCTTCTCCAAAGTCTGCCCGCCATGAAAATAAGCCGCCGAGTAATTCGGATCTCCCGCCAGCAGCGTCTCAAACTCTCGCACGCCCTGTTCCAGCTGCCCCAGCCGAACGTGTTCCATAGCCAGCCCGTACCGCGCAAACGCGTTCTCGGGCTGCGACGCCAGCATTTGTTCCAGAACGATAAGCCGTGAGTTCTCCAATCTGTTAGCATACCCAATCGTGGGGCAGGCTTTTGAGCCTGCCGCCGCCTTTCGAGGCGGCGTCCCGAAGTCACACCATGCCGTGCCCTTTCTTCCTCCCCATCCGCCGCCTGGACCGAGGCGCCTGGCTCAACCCGCCCCGCCTGCCCCTAGGCGATCCCTACGCAGGCGAATGCCACGCCGACCCCGCCGCCGCGTTCGAGCCGCCCGAGCCCCACCAGCGCGAACTCTGCAATTGCGGTTACGCGCGCCACCGCTGCTCGCACTTCCCCGAAGACGCCGCGTCCGATGCCGTCAGGTTCTCCATCCTGGCAGACTCCGGGGCCACCGTCGAACTAATCTACGTAGTAGAAAAAGACCACGCCCCAACCGAACACGGCCGCCTGGTTTACGTCCCCGAAACCGGCCATTGGGAAGGCTCGCACACCGGCGACCTGCTAATCCGCCAAGCCCGAGCATTTCTAGAAAGCCGCGGCAGCCGCGTCTAGTAGAACGAGAAATCGCCCGCAACGGGTCGTTTCCCAGCCGATTGTTGGCGGGTCCGTTCCAGACGATAACATACTTTATCGTCTAGTAAAAGGCAGAACCTCGGTATGGTGTTCCAACACCCGTGCCCTTGAGTTCCAGGTTTACCGATGCGACTGGTGCCAAAACACCAAAGCAGAGGCGATGACCTCCGCTCCGAGGACATAGTGATCTAGCAGAACCAAAATCAACCCGAGACTCAGAACGATCACAATTGGGCCATTCGAGGGCCGCGGAGAAGTGAGACGGGACAGCGATTTTCGGATCATCACGAAGGACCGTTTTATCTTTCTGCCAACGTGGCGTTTCCAGCACCAAGAAGGCTCAGCAGCGAGGTTATAAGGCTAATATGACATTGAAGTGTACACACGGTTACAGATCGGTAACAATAAGCATGCTAGTAAAATGAGGAACTTACGCTGTATACGCGCAGAAAAGAATGGAAAGTGGGGTGAGTTCTCTCTTTTGGTCTTGCGCATGGTCCTAGCGCCGGGGTATAACTATACGGAAGGAATTTGGGTCTCACGAAGGACCTTCCTTTTCGGCCTGTGTGGTGTTCCAGCACCCACAGGCCTTTAATTTTCAGTAACATAATCGAAGACGATAACTGCCGAGGCGCAAACCACCCGATCGGTGCCTCCGAGCGTTCCTAAACTGCGTGTTGCCGGATGGAGTGCTCAGCGTCGAACGAATTGTCGCTCATGGCGAAGTTCTGCGCGTTGTTCATCCCACCGACGTAGTCGCCGTTCTATGCGTCCGGAGTCCCACTTGGCATCGCCCGTTTTGCGGTCCAGGATTCGGATGTGACCGCCCACGATTCCGGGGTTCGGCACTACCGAAGTTCGTGGCCCACAACCCCCAAATCGGACCGAATCTGTAGTTCACGTCCACGAGCTACAAGTAGGTGGCATCATCTACTGTTGTTGTCGCCTCAGCTTCCGCGAATCCGGCGTTATGTCCACTCCGCTGGCACTTGGCCGCAAAACCAGCGTGGCGACCCAGCTTGTATCCACTCAAGACGCCAATGCCTCCAGCACCGCCTTACGATTCTTAGCGATGACCGCAAGGTAGGCGCGGGTAGTTGCATCAGGTTTTCTGCGCCCTTGCTCCCATTCCTGTAAGGTCCTCGGGTTGATGCAAAACGCGCGAGCAAACTCCGCTTGCGACATTCGCGCCTTCGCACGGACACGCTTCACATCGACCTCTTCGGGCAGTACGATGCGCCGGGCAGGCAGCCTCATCTCGCCCTTCACATGGGCCAGAATCTCGTTAGCGCTCTTCTCCAGCGCCAGGCCAAGCTTGGTTCGGCCTCCGTTTTTCGACCTGCGCACGCCCATTGACAATCACCCTCCCTTTGCCGCCTTCTTAATCTGTGTCGCGAGTTTTGCGAGCACGTTCTGATCCGCCGCCGAAAGAGTCTGCTTTCGCGACTTTGCATAAATCGCAGCCATATAGATTCGCCCCGGTTCAGCCAAGAAGAAATAGACCACCCGAAAGCCGCCGCTCTTCCCTCCACCTCGACGGGACCAACGAGCCTTACGAAACCCGCCGGAGCCAGGGATGACCGGATGATCTTCCGGTGCACACGCGATGAAGAATTCCATTGCCATCCGTTCCTCCTCGTCGAGCAGCGCCGATACCTGAGATTCGTATCCCGGCAGGCTCACGATTTCGGCGATCACCGCTTTCACTATACGGCATTGACGTATAGCCGGTCAAGGGCCGCGACCAGACGGCGCCCGTAATGCGCCCCGCCAACGCCTAAAGCCCTCCCAAAGACGAGCCGATCTAACGTACGGCTGTCCCATGTCCACCCTCGCCCGAGCTCTCTGCCTCGCCGCCATACCCATGGCGTGGGCGGAAACGCCCACCGTGACTCTGATTGCCCAAATGGAGGCGACCGGCGAAGTCACAGTCCGCGTCTCATCCCGGCAAGCGGGGCTTGAACTCCCTCCGCTCCTTCCGGCCGTCCTGCATTGCCAGGGCAAAATCCGCGATGAGGTGTTCGGCGAGTTCCGCTGCTCGAACCCACTCCGCCGCGACGGTCTTTCGCTGGAAGCCGTCTTCGACCTTGCGCCCATCGCAGAGAAACTCGCGCCGGCGGATGAAATCCAACTGTGGCTGGAGTATCCCCGCCTGGGATTTGAAACCTCGTCCACGCCCTTGCATGACGAAGGGTCGCGATTCAGCCTGACTCGGACCGCCCGGTTCCCAGCGGCCGCCGTGCCCGGTCCAATCCGCATTCAGTTTGGCTACCACCCCGATCAATTGGCGATCATCTATCTTCCGCTAGCCGCCCTGGCGCTGGCGCTGACGCTGATCGCGATGCGTCTCTCCCGAACCGGTCTGGCCGAACTGAACGGTTCCGCGTTTATGCTGGGCACCATACTCTGGCTAGGCGCAGCCTCCCGCCTTCACGCCGCGGACCCGCTCCGAATTCTGCTCTCCGGAACCCCGGTGGCCAACCTCGCCGCGGAGCTGCTCGAATACTGTTCGCCCCTGCTCTGCGTCGCCGCCGGAGCCGCATGGGGAGGCAGCAAGCGGACAGACCGCAAACCCAGCGAGCTTTTCGCCGAGCTTTTTTGGAGCTACGGAATGTTCCTGTTTCCGCTGGCCAGCGCCCTCTCGGCAGTCCCGTCGATGGCCGAAGGAGACTGGATCGGCGCAGCCCCTGCATTGGTCCTCGCGCCGGTCAGTGTTCTCGTGTGCCGCTGGCGGATGCGGGCCAACGGACGCGCCGTCGTCCGTCAATTGAGCGGAGGCGAACTGCAAGACCGCGTCTCCGAACTGGCCGCCAGGGCGGGCCGCCACGACGTCCAAGTTTACATTTCTTCCTCCACGCGCTCGCACTCCATGAACGCCTTTGCGCTACTGCGGAACCGAATTCTCCTGACAGCTCCCTTGGTACAGTCGCTCACCAAGCGGGAAGTGGATGCGGTGGTGGCGCACGAACTATCGCACTTCGGCCACGCCAGGCGCAGCTCGTGGGTGGCCCTGGCGGTAGCGGCGATCTTGTTCCAAACGCCGTTGACCGATATGTTTCTCCCCGCGGCCTGGGGACTACCGGTGGCCCTGCTGGCGCCGTTGACGGTGTTCTTCGCAGCCTTGCGGGGCGCGCGAAAGCGCGAGTTCGCGGCCGACGCGGGCGCGGTGTCGCTCACCGGAGACCCGCGAGCGCTGATCGCCGCACTCGCCAGAATCCTGCGCCACAACAAAAGGCCGCTCCAGTACAGCCCCGCCGTGGAGTGGTGCTCCTCCCATCCTTCCACCCACAAGCGCATCCGCGCGCTGGCCGCCGCCGGAAGACTCGATACCGCCGACGTGGAGACCTTGTGCGAGCGTGACGATCCAGGCGAACCCTACACGCTTCCGCCCCACGACAGCTCCGCGATCTTTACGCTCGCCTGGCAACAGGCCAATGCAACGCGCTACGTCTGGACCGTATTCCTCGGCGCTTCCGCCGCTGGTTTGTTCGTTACCTGGCTGCTCGCCAGATTCGCCGGGACCGGAGTCCCGCAACTACTGGGCGGAATTGTACTCGGATGTGCGCTCACCAGCTTCTTGGCCACGAAGGTGATGTCCGGCAACTACGCCCGGCTGCGGCGCAAGCTGGCGTCGAAGCTCGGAGCCGGCGGACAACTGGTGGGCCTGGCCGTGGATAGCGAACCGCGCGTCTACAACGGCTACCGCTTCTCGGATGCCGGCTTTCTTTCCTTCGAAAGCGGGAGGCTGTGTTACCGCAGCGAGCACACCGCCATCAGCCTCAATCCCGCGGATGTCGTGGAAGTGAGCATGGTAGCCGCGGCCCCGTCGTCCTGGCGCAGATGGCAGCCCATGGTGCGGTTTCGCCACCCTGCATCGGGCGATGTCCACGCCTTCATCCTGCATCCCGTGGAATGGGGCGCAAGCCCGCAGCGCTTGCAGCAGTCCATCGAACAATGGAAAGCGACGGCAACATCCCCGCAAACCACCTCGATCAGCGGCCTCCAAGCCCCTGCCGGCCAGCCGTTCCGCATTCCGACCATCGCTCAGATCGCACGCGGATTCCGGGTACCCGGCGGCGGCACCCTGACGGTAGCCCTGTTAGCCGGCTGGTTTCTCCCGACCGAATCGTGGCCCGGGTGGTACGCCCTGGTAGTGACGGCCTGCGCCTACACCTACATGTTCCTGCCCGCCCTGCTCTACCGCCCGTCCTCACTTCCTCCCGTATTGACGCCCCGGATCGACGCGGACTGAAGCCCAGCCCAGACCCGCGGACCGTTCAGAATCCGAAGAAGTGACGCTGCCGGAAACACTTACGGCGCAGACGGCATCATTATTACATGAAGTGTGCTATGAAGTACCCTGTAAGTCGCATAGTCTCCTCTTTGCTATTGACAGGGGTGTTACTGGCTCCGGCCGCCTTCGGTCAATCGACGCCGACCATCTTCAGCCTGACGCCCAGTTCCACCCCCGCGGGAGGACCGAGCTTCAACATGACCGTCAGCGGCTCCGGCTTCGAGACTGTGTTCCTGAACAGCTCGGCCGTGCTGTGGAACGGCGCGGCGCTGTCCACCAGCTACATCAACAGCAGCGAGTTGATTGCCATCGTGCCCGCCAGTCTGATCGCTTTCCCCGGCACCGCCAGTGTCACCGTAGTGAATCCAGGCGGAGCCACGTCCAATGCGGTGACCTTCACCATTAGTCAAGGGTCGACCCAGACCCCGACTTTGTCCAGCCTGAATCCGAGTTCGGCAACCCCGGGCGGACCAGCCTTCACCCTGTCCGTCAATGGGTCCTATTTCCAGAATGGAGCGGTGGTGCAATGGAACGGCTCGGCGCTGTCGACCAGCTTCACCAGCACCAATCAGTTGAGCGCCTTTGTGCCCGGCAGCCTGATCGCGACTCCCGGCAGCGCCAGTATCACCGTGGTGAATCCCGGCGGCGCCACCTCCAATACGCTCACGTTCATCATTGGCACGGTAACGACGCCGACGTTGTTAAGCCTCTCGCCCAACGCCACCGCGGCCGGTGGACCCGCGTTCACCATGACCGTAAACGGGTCCGGTTTCCTGAGTGGAGCCATGGTGCAGTGGAACGGCTCGCAGCTCTCCACCGGCTTCATCAACGGCAATCAGTTGAGCGCCTTCGTGCCCGCCAATCTGATCGCGACCCAGGGTAGCGCCAACGTCACGGCGGTGAACCCGGGCGGAGCCATTTCCAATACGCTGATCTTCACCATCGGCGGCCTCGGCACGCCCAGCATCTTCAGCCTCTCGCCCAGCTTCGCCGCCGCCGGCGGACCCGGGTTCACGCTGACCGTGAATGGGTCCGGATTCCTGAATGGAGCTACGGTGCAATGGAACGGATCGGCGCTCACCTCCGTCTATTTCAGCGGCAGTCAGGTGGGCGCTCTCGTGCCCGCCAGTCTGATCGCCGCCGCGGGCACCGCCAGCGTCACGGTGGTGAATCCCGGCGGAGCCATTTCCAACGCCCTTACCTTCACCATTGGTCCGTCCGGCACGCCGACACTGTTCAGCCTCTCGCCCAATTCCATCGCCGCCGGTGCATCCGGCTTCACGCTGTCGGTGAATGGCTCCGGTTTTGTGAACGGAGCCGTAGTGCAATGGAACGGCGCGGCTCTCGCGACCGGTTTCACCAACGTCGGCCAGTTGACTGCTTTCGTGGCCTCCAATCTGATCGCTGCTCCGGGAACCGCCAACGTCACCGTGATGAATCCCGGTGGGGCCGTTTCCAATACCCTGACCTTCACCATCGGCACCACTGGGACGCCGATCCTGTTCAGCCTTTCTCCCAGTTTCGCCACCGCCGGTGGACCTGCCTTTACGCTGGCCGTGAACGGCTCTGGTTTCGTGAATGGAGCGGTGGTGCAGTGGAACGGCGTCGCGCTTTCGACCGGCGCCGTCAGCGGCAATCAGTTGAGCGCCTTCGTGCCCGCCAGTCTGATCGCTTCGCCCGGCAGTGCCAATGTCATCGTGGTGAATCCTTCCGGGGCCAGTTCCAATACGCTCACCTTCACCATCACCCCGGCGGCGACGGTGACCTTGGTCAGTCTCTCGCCCAGCTCCACGGCCGCCGGCGGACCCGGATTTACGCTGACCGTGAATGGGTCCGGTTTCATGAATGGAGCGGTGGTGCAGTGGAACGGGTCGGTGCTCTCGACCAGCTTTCTCAACGCCAGTCAGTTGAGCGCTTTCGTTCCCGCCAGCCTGATCGCTTTTCCGGGCAATGCCAATGTCACGGCGACGAACCCCGGCGGGGTCACCTCCAACACGCTAAACTTCGTCATCGGCCCGGCCGGCACTCCGGCCTTGTTCAGCATCTCGCCTAACTTCACCACCGCCGCGGGGCCCGGCTTCACGCTGAGCGTGATCGGGTCCGGTTTCGTGAACGGAGGGGTGGTGCAGTGGAACGGCACGGTGCTGTCGACAGGGTTCACCAGCGGCAATCAGTTGAGCGCGTTCGTGCCGGCCAGCTTGATCGCTTCCGCGGGCACCGCCAGTGTCTTGGTCGTGAATCCCGGCGGCGCCGCGTCCAATGCGCTGATCTTCACCATCAACGCGTCCACCACGCCGGGGCCGACCGTATCCAGCCTCTCGCCCAGCTCCGCCGTCGCCGGTGGACCCGCCTTCACGCTGACCGTGAATGGGTCCGGTTTCGTGAACGGAGCGCTGGTGCAGTGGAACGGCACCTCGCTTCCCACCAGCAGCTCGGGAAGCGGGACCCAACTGACCGCCTCGGTGCCCGCATCCTATATAGCCAGCTCTGGCACCGCGAATATCACGGTCGTCAACCCGAATGGGCCAGTGTCGAACGCCGTCACCTTCTCCATCTTTAGCTTCAGCAGCGCCCTGCGGGTTGCGCAAATCGCGGATGGATCGAACTGGAAGACGCTAATTCAGGTGGTGAATCTGGATCAAGTGCCGGTGAATTACTCCTTCCAGTTTTGGGACGACAATGGCAACCCGCTGCAACTCCCGTTAGCCAACGGCGTGACAGGGGGAACGCTAGCCGTAGGAGGCACCGCCTTCGCCGAAACCCCCGGCACCGCGGCGGCCTTGACCCAAGGCTGGGCGGAGGCCGCCAGCAGCGGACGCATCGGAGTCCTGACCATCTTCCGCCAAATCGTTGCAGGGCGGCCCGATGCGGAGGGCACCGTGACCGGCGTTCAATCCGGCTCCCGCATCTTCGTGCCCTTCGACGATACCAACGGCTACGTGACGGGCGTGGCCGTAGCCAACACGAATCCCACGCAGGGGCTATTCATTTCACTGGTGTTTCAGCTAGAGAATGGCACTCAGCAGACGGGATCGTTGTCCCTGCCCGCGCACGCGCATACAGCCTTCGAGCTGACCTCGATGTTCCCCGCCCTAGCGGGAGTGCGCGGTTCTATGGAGCTCACCGCGTCCACCCCCGACGTTGCGGTAGTAGGACTGCGCTTCAGCCCGACAAACTCGTTCACCTCGCTAGGCCAGTTCCAGTAGCGAAGGCGAAAGCGCTTTTATCCGGAATCGTGAGCAGACCATTGGGCCACGGATTCCACGCAGATTACGGCCCGCAAAGCATCGGCCCCATATCTGTGTGGCATCTGTGGCTGACCAACTTCTCTTTCGTGCAGGGCTTCCGGCCAACCAAACCGGCGCCGCAGCCCCCGTGCTATACTGATCTCTGAACAAAGCCATTCCCAGTGCGCTCCCGGTGAGTCCGTCGCGCGCTCCCAGGTAATTCAGATGCCCAAACGCACGTTTCAGCCCAATAATCGTAAGCGCGCCAAAACGCACGGATTCCGTGAGCGCATGAAAACCAAGAACGGCCGAGCCGTGCTGGCGCGCCGCCGCGCGCGCGGACGTCACAAACTAACGGTCAGTGACGAGAGAAACGTCCGTTATTCGACCAAGACCCGCTGAGGCCGCGTCTGGCGCCGCGATCGCGTTTCCCCCGCGCCCGTTTCCAAAGGACGCGCGCATCCTCCGCCGGGCCGACTTCCGCCTCGTGTATGATAACGGCATCCGCGTCCCCGGCCCACTGTTCGCCGCGTTCTGCCTCGCGCGCAATCCCGAGAGCCCATCCGCGCCCGCATCGAGTCTCCCTCCACCTAGCGCAGCGGCACCAGTCAGCACAGCGGCTCCAGCCAGCACAGCGGCTCCAGCCAGCACAGCGGCTGCAGCCAGCGCAGCAGCTCCACCCCGTACAGCAGCTCCTGCCCGCACAGCGGCCCGCCTGGGGATCACCGTCCCGCGCGCCGTGGGCAAGGCCGTCGACCGCAACCGCATCAAGCGCCGCCTGCGCGAAGCCTTCCGCCTGCACCGCGCCGCACTCGACCCCCGCTGGGACATCGTCCTCAATCCCCGCCCCGCCGCCCTCACCGCCGCATTCCCGGATGTGGAACGCGCCATACTGAAAGTGATCCACAAGTGCAATTCGATATGACGCAACTCGCCCTGAAGCGCGCCCCACGGAACGCCCCGGCCCAGCCGCGCGTATACCAAGTGGGTGTGCTTTCCGTATCCAGTGCGTTTGCTGCGGCGTCATACCGAGGGTTTGCCGCGGCGTCCAGTGAGTTCGCTTTGATCCTGCTCCGCACGTATAAGCGGTGGGTCTCGCCGCTGCTCCCATCGGCGTGCCGGTTTCATCCCACCTGTTCGGAATACACGATGGACGCGATCCGGAAGTACGGCCTGTTGCGAGGCGCGGGCATGGGCCTGTGGCGTTTACTCCGCTGCCATCCGTTCCACCACGGAGGTTTTGATCCAGTCCGTTAGCGGCGCCGCGCTCTCCCATGGAGAAAAAAGAACTATCGATGGAAGTCCGGCTCCTCATCGCCTTCGTGCTGATGGGGCTGGTGATCGTTTGGCAATATTCCATGCGGCCTCTGCCCACGCCGGCGGCGCCCAGCGGGCCCGCGGCCAAGACCGCGCAGACTGCGCCGGATCAAGCGCCCAGTCAGGCTAAAGCGCAAGCCCCGGCGTCCACCCCGGTCCACGTCGCGGCTCCCGTCGAAGTCCCCGGACAAATCCAGGCGGGCTCCGAAGAATCCTTCGCCATCGATACCGACGTATTCCGGGTGCGCTTTTCCAACCGTGGCGGAGTGGTCAAAAGCTGGATTCTCAAAACCTACAAGGACCACGCCGGCCAGCCCCTGGAACTGGTGAACCCCCGGGCCATCGAAAAGGTAGCCCCGCCGTTCGCGTTCACGTTCAAAGGCCAGGCCCCCGCGGCCGATCTGAACGCCGCTCTTTATAAAGTGACCAGCTCCGACGAGGGCCGCCACGTCACCTTCGAGTACTCCGACGGCCGCACCGCCGCGACCAAGACGTTCAAATTCACGCCCTCCAGTTTCCTGGTGGAGGTGACTTCAGAGGTCGTGTCGAATGGCATCCGCATCCCCCACGAGCTAGCCTGGCGCGGCGGATTCGGCGATGCCACGGTTGCCAATCCTGTCGCCGATCAGCACGCCCTGTACTACGATCTGGCCAATTCCAAGCTCAACCAGGTGCAGTTGAAAGCGGCCAAGGACGGCCCCGTGACCTCCAGCGGCCAATACTCCTTCGCCGGCCTCGAAGATCACTACTTCGCCGGCGTCTTCCTGCCCGCGACGCCCAAGGATTCCAGTAAACCATCCGTGGACCTCACCACCTTCTCCGATGCCGTGCCGAACATCAGCGGCGTCGACGAGCAGCGCATCGGCGCAGGCGTCGGAGGCGAAGCCGAGAATCAGTTCACCTTCTTCGCCGGACCCAAGGACACCAGCCTGCTCGGCAAGGTGGATCCCAAACTCGACCAGTTGATCGACTGGGGCACCTGGTTCGGCTTCATCGCCAAGCCGCTCTTCTTCTGGGTGCTCAAACCGGCCGCGGACCACATCACGCACAACTACGGCTGGGCGATTGTACTGGTGACCGTCGGCATCAACATGGTGCTGTTCCCGCTGCGCCTCACCAGCATGAAGTCGTCCAAGAAGATGCAGGCCCTGCAACCCCAGATTCAGGCCATCAACGACAAGTACAAGAGCCTGCCCCTGCGCGACCCGAAAAAGGCCGACCAGCAAGCGGAGCTGATGGAGCTATACAAGAAGAACGGCGTCAACCCGGTCGGCGGCTGCCTGCCCATGGTGCTGCAGCTTCCCGTCCTGATCTCCTTCTACACCGTGCTCGGCGTCGCCATCGAATTGCGCGGCGCAAGTTGGCTGTGGGTCCACGATCTGTCGCAGGCCGAAACGCTGCCCATCCACATCCTGCCGCTGCTGGTGGTCGTCACCCAGTTCATCTCGCAGAAGATGACGCCCAGCCCCGGCATGGACCCGACCCAGGCCAAGATGATGCTGTTCATGCCGCTGATGTTCGGCTACATGTTCTACTTTTACTCGGCGGGGCTGGCGTTATACTGGTTTACTGGCGGTCTGGTGAGCATCGTGCAGCAATTGTTGCTCAACCAGATCATGCCTACACCGCCGATGGCGGCGCCGCCCAAACCGGCGGCCAAAAAGAAGCGCTAGGGTCGAGACAGGACAACGGTGTCAGCCAAAAAATACACGGTGGCGGAGCAGGGCCCCCGCATCGAAGAGTTCCTGAAGAACGTCTTCCGGGTAGCCAACTTCTCGCTCCAATTTGCGGTGAGCGAAGGCGAAACGCCGCATCCGGATTTTGAGAACCCCGACCTGATGGTCCGCTTCACGGGTCCGGACGTGGAGCTGTTGCTGTCCAACAAAGCCGAGCTCCTTCTGGCGTTGGAGCATCTCACCATGGAAGCGCTGCGGCTGGCCACCGACGAACACTCGCGGCTGTGCTTCGACGCCAACGACCACCGCATCCTGCGCATCGAAGAGCTGCGCATCAGCGCGATGACCGCGGCCGAGCGCGTCAAGAAAACCCGCCAGCCTTTTCACTTCAGTCCCATGAACAGCCGCGAGCGCCGCATTCTGCACCTGTCCCTGCGCGGCGAAACCGATGTCCGCAGCGAAAGTGTGGGCGAAGGACCCATCCGCCAAGTGGTGATCGTGCCCGCCGAAATGAAGACGCTGCCGGAGCCCGTACGCCCGCCCCGGCCGAGGCCGGAAGACGATGCGCCTCGCGGACGTTCCGGCCCGGGCGGCCGGGGACGCTTCGATCGCCGCGGCCCAGGCGGCCGGGACGGCGCCCGAGGCGGCCGCGACCGCGGCCCACGCCGCTAATTCCTCCGACCACGCGACCTTTACAGTTTTCGATGCCTGCCGAACCGCTGACACAGTAACTCACGCAGACATAACCCGCCGTCTGTCACCGGGTCCAATCCAGCGTCAAGTCGAACTAAATTGCATTTATATTTCAATGAGTTGCACGCTGGACTCTTGACCGACGCCTTACCGTGATTCATAATGAATCAGAATGAATCAAGATCACGCGACGCTTGCTAAAACCAAGGAAGCAGCGCCACGCCTGAGCGTTGCACTTCCTGCCGAGATCCACGAGGAAGTCGCTGCAAGGGCGGAAGAGAACAATATGAGCCTCAATCGTACGATCCTTCAACTCATTCGGGCAGGACTGGAGGCCGAACGCCAGAAAAAGGAACGTCTGGAGACGATGCTTCGCCGCTACCGTGAATGCGCCGATCCAAATGAAGCGGAACGGCTCGCAGAAGAACTGGGTGCTATGATCTTTGGGCGGTGAAATTAAATCGATGGAACGATTTCTCTGGGAGCGTGAAGCGCCATCTCAGCGAGCGCCTGCTCGACCGCAGAATTACAGCAAATGACCTAAACAGACTTCGGATATGGGTTGACTCTAATCCAGACGTGCCAGCAGGAGATTGGTACGTAGACTTCGGTCGTTTCAAGCTTGCCGGGCGCGGACCAGATCCACTCACTTTTCTGGATTCCGGTCAAGCCCCATACGGAACAGAGATTCCATCTGGGGACAAGGCAGAACCTTGACCAGTGCGATTCTCCAGGGAGCGGCGTCTTTCAGGCAGTACCAGCGGTTTGCGTTCCCCTGCGTGTGGGTTATAATTTGTGAAGCCGCAAGGCTACACATCCAGTAGGAGCAGGCACAAGGAGCAGGTTCATGGAAGACGCCAACGTCAACACTACCAGTCGCAGAGCGTTTCTTACCGCCAGCGCGGCCGCCGCGGTTCCGTTCTTCATCAAAGGTGACTCCAAGACCGGGTCGAAGAACCCGATTCTGGGCTCGGGCGAGCACCAGTACGAGTGCATCCACGACTGGGGCGAACTCCCGTCGAACATCAAGTACGGCAACACGCACAGCGTTTGCGAGGATTCGCAGGGGCACATCTACGTGCATCACACCGTCCACAAGGACAGCCCCAGCCTGGATTCCGTGGTGGTCTTCGACGACAAGGGCAAGTTCGTGAAGAGCTGGGGCCCCATGTTCCATGGCGGCGCTCACGGGATGCTGATCAACAAGGAAGGCAAGACCGAGTACCTGTACTTCTGCGACGAGAAGCACGGCATCATCACCAAGCGCACCATGAAGGGCGAGGAAGTGTGGACGCTGGGCTATCCGCAGGATTCGCCGGTTTACCAGAAGGGTCCCGGCTCGACCGGGCCGGGCGGGGCGGCGGGTTTGAACTACCGGCCGACGAACTTCGCCATCGCGCCCAACTTGGATTTCTGGGTAGGCGATGGGTACGGGTCGTATTACATGTTCCACTACTCGCAGAAGAGCAGCACGGCGTATCCGGCGCTGGTGAAGACGTTCGGCGGTCCGCCGGCGCAGGCCGCGGGTGCGGGCGGCGGAGGTCGCGGCGATGGGGGTGGGCGTGGTAAAGGCGGCGATGGCGGGGGACGCGGTAAGGGCGCGGCTCCTGGAGCCGGCGGCGCCCAGGCTGCCGGCGGCGCTCCGGCGGCGCCTCCTCCTCGGCAGCCGAATCAGGCTGGGGTGCCGCGCAACGTGCCCATCGAGTCCATGAACAATCCGCATGGCAACATGGTCGATCTGCGCGATCCGGCCAATCCGATTCTGCTGGTGGCGGACCGCGGCAACCAGCGCATTGTGCGCTACAAACTCGACGACACACCCATCGATGTGGTCGCGGGCACGCTGCAACCCTGCCACTTCCATGAGCACAAGGGCATGATCGTGGTGCCGGATCTGGCGGCTCGCGTGACGGTGCTCGACAAGGACAACAAGATCGTGGTGCATCTGGGCGAGGGACTGACGGGCAATCCGCCTCGCACCACGGAGGACCGCAGCAAGTTCGTGCCGGGGCAATTCGTGAACCCGCACGGGGCGACGTTCGATCACGCCGGCAACATCTTCGTCTCCGAGTGGGTGGAGATCGGCCGCGTTACCAAGCTGCGGAAGGTCGCGTAAGGCGCCAGCGGACATCATCAAAAAAGGGGGAATGGGGGCAGAGCGCACTGTCCCCATTTTTATGGACAAACATCTGATCGGTGAATTCATGGGCACTTTGGTTCTGGTGCTGCTGGGGAACGGAACCGTGGCGAATGTGGTGCTGAAGAAGACGCTGGGGAACAGCTCGGGGTGGATCGTCATCTGCACGGGCTTCCTGGTGGCGGTGACGGCCGGAGTGTTCACTGCGATTGCTTGCGGGAGCGATGGGGCGCACATCAATCCGGGGGTGACGATGGCCGTGGCGGTGCGGACGGGCGATTTCAGTAACGTGGTGCCGTTCATCATCGCTCAAGTGCTGGGTGGATTCGTGGGCGGGATCCTGGTGTGGATTCACTTTCTGCCGCATTGGAAGGAGACTACGGACGCGGCGGGGAAGCTGGCTTGCTTTTCGACGGGACCGGCGATCCGCAGCTTTGTGCCGAACCTGATTTGTGAAACATTGGGCTCCTTTATGTTGTCGTTCCTGATTTTCGCGATCGTCAAGGCTAGTCCGGCGCCGGGGTTGGTTCCGTACCTGGTGGGGGCGGCGGTGTGGGGCATCGGTATGGGCTTGGGCGGGACTACTGGATTCGCGATCAATCCGGCACGCGATCTGGGTCCGCGGATTGCTCATGCGATTTTGCCGATTCCCGGGAAGGGCGGGTCGGATTGGGGTTATGCTCCGGTGCCGGTGTTGGGCGGGTTGATTGGCGGGGGGCTGGCGGGGGCTTTGGCTCGGGTGTTGATGTAGGCGCGGTGGGGTCATTTCAACCCGCGGCGGGAGCGCTCTTCTTCGTAGACTCTGGTCACGCGCTCGACTCGGTCGAAGAGGCCGCAGAAGGCTTCTTGCGGATTCATCTTGACCAGCTCCTGGTCTGACAGCATTTCTAGGTGCGTCTTCCATCCGGCTTCGAAGTCGGCGTTGAAGATGTCGCGCTCTAAGACGCTCTGGGCGTGCGCGCCGAGATCTCCGGGCACCAGCAGGCGCCATTCGTGGGTCGGTTGCGCCGCTTGGACGGGCTCCTCGGGAATTTCGAACAGGTTCAAATAGCAGGGAATTTCGGCGGCTTCCAGGACGTCGCGAGCCTCTACGAGGACGTCGGCTGGTTCGTTCCCTGTGCCGGGCCGGGTCAATACTTCGGCGGCGTCTTCCAGCCAATCCGGTTTTTCCACTGTGGCGTCCGCATCGGTGGAGGCCTTGGGCAGCTCGCGCGTGGGTTCGGTTGACGGGCGCGGCGCTGGCGTGGCTTGCTGGGACGGCAACCTTCGCTGCTTGAGCTCGTCGTCGTAGCACTGCTGGGCCGCTTCTACAAGATCCGCTCGGTGGATTGCCCGGAGCGCTTCATCGGTTAGCGAGGCGTAGTGCCGGCGTAGGAATTCGGGGTCTGGCGTCATTGGAGGTTGCCGGGGCTGCCGGCAAGCGTTAGTCTATCGCGATGTCGGGCTCCGTGGCGGGTTTCGGAGCGGGGATTTGCGGCTGTGGCGGGGTTGGGCGGGGTGATTGGGGCGGCTCTGGGCTGGGCTGGGTGCGGATGGGGGTGGATTCTTGCGATTTGGAGGTGGTTTTGGGAGTGGCCGGCGGGGCTGAGGGGGGCGGCTCGGGTTCGTTTGGTATTTCTTCGGATTCACAGTCGCAGGCCTGGGCTGCCTGGCTTTGGAGTTCCTGTAACTGCTTGAAGGCTCGGCCGTAGGTGCGGTTCAGGTTGCCTTCGTAGCGGATCAGCGTCGTCAGCGATTTGTCCTGGTTGGCACTGCGGTCGAAGACCCAGGCTAGCTTTTCCACCTCGGTCATCTCGGTGAGTTCCTTGCTCATTTCTTTGGCGCGGAGGACCATTTCCTTTTCGAGCAGCTTGGTCTCGACGTGCTGCAGGCGGGTGAGGCGCCAGCGGGCGGCGGCCATGGTTTCGACCAGATCCTGCTGGGATTGGTTGGCGGGTTGGAAGTCTGCGAAGTAGGACTTGCGGAGGGCTTCGAATTGGGCTCGGTCTTCGTGGGGCAAGACCATGTTTTCGACGGCGAGCTGGGTGTGGGCCGGCGAGGAGAGGCCGTGACGGAGGCTGTTTTGGGAGGAGCGGGCGCGGCCTTCTGCGGACACCGGGCCTTTGGATTTGGCGCCGTTGGTGCGGCTGGCGGCGCGTTGCTTATCGGACGGTTGTTTGATTGACATGTGAATCACCTCGTTTGAGTTTTCACATGGGGGTTGTGGGTGGGGTGGGTTGCGCGGAGGGTGGGTTGTTGATTTTAGGGGAGTTATGGGGATCTGGCGGGGTGTGAATGCCCCACGGCCTTCGGCCACAATGGGGTATGAAAAAGATTCGAGCGGTTTTTGTGGAAGGCTGCTTCTTGGCCATGAATGAACGTGAATCGACATGAATGGATGGGACGAAGGACGAAACGCTTAAACTGTTGTACTCGCAGGGCCTTTCTGCTGGGGTTTTTCGAAGGACTGACCTGCGCGGGACAACCGGTGCGCGGGCGGGCCTTTGTGTCCGGCGGACATTCGCCGACAAGTGTTAAGCTACAGGTTACAGCCCGCTGGTGCACATACGGAATTTCATCCATAAGGGCCTCAAAAGGCTTTACGCGGAAGGGAGCGTGAAGGGCGTTCCACCAGATACGGTGGACAAGCTGCGCAAAATGTTTGCGTTTCTCGACAACCTGAAAGACGCCGAGGAACTGCGGGCGCTCACGGCTTGGAAGGCGCACACGCTGACCGGCGACCGCAAGGGGATCTGGAGCCTAAGCGTTACGCGCAACCGCCGTTTGACGTTTCTGGTAGACGCCGCAGAGCGTGAAATCCGCGACGTGAATTTGGAAGATTACCACTGACCGAAGGAGTAAAGACGCATGCCGATGAAGAACCCGCCTCACCCCGGCGATTTCATCCGAACCGAGATTGTCGAGCCGGCGGGCCTGTCCGTCACCGCTGCCGCGAAGGCGCTGCAGGTGTCCCGGCCGGCCTTGTCGAGTTTGCTGAACAGCAGGTCCGATCTGTCGGGTGATATGGCGCTACGCATCGAAAAAGCCTTCGGGGTGAAAATGGATACCCTGATGCGGATGCAGTCGTCTTACGACATCGCGCAGACGCGGAAGCGCGAGAGGGACATCCGGGTTCAGCGGGTTCGCTGGACCGGGGATGGCCGAGTGTAAGGCGCGTTCGATGGAGGGTCCTTCGTGGGATGATGTGCGCGCCGGAGAGGTGAGCTGGGCGAATCGAGCCGGACGCACGAACTTAACATCGTTGCCTTTCTGAGCTGCCTTTCCGGGCTGCCTTTCTGGCTGATTTCGACGAAGCCTAAGGCTTCGAGGCGGCGCTTGATCTCACGGAAGGGTTGCGGGTTAAGGCGCCCCAACCTCGACCTCGATGGTGCGGACCTTGGGAGGACGCGTGGCTTGCGGCGGCTCGAAGTGAAGCTCCGGGGCTTCTTTCAGGTTCGCGAGAGCTTCGTCTTCGGATTCGCCCTGGCTGGCGATATCGAGTTCGAGGCACTGGGAGACGTACCAGTTCCCTTCCCGCCAAACGGTCGCGGTGTCAACGCCGGTTGAAAATTCCCCATTTGGCCGGTCGAAAAATCCCCACCCCAAAGGCCTCCGGCCAGTGCCGGAAGCGGCGTTTCCGTTTTGCCCCCTTTCCCTCATCTTAGGAGGCGTCCCCAGAACGGCCCGGAGC
>DATNJC010000103.1:0-27803 GCA_035604115.1 Bryobacteraceae bacterium
GTTCGTCTGGACCGCCACCGTGGATTCCATCCTCGCCAAGCTCGCCCGCTGTCGTCAAACTCTTGAACGAATCCAGCCCGGCTGTACGGTTCCCAAAACCCGAAAAAGAAAGTCCAGCTAATTCCTGGACACTACACTAGCTTGAAAAGGCGACTGTTGACGTGGAATTTCATGTCCGCCAAATCCCAAGGAACGAACGGCAGCAAGATTGTTTCGACGCCGCTGCTCCCCTCTGCTATAGGAGGGTTGTAGATGGTTCCACTTTGGGCATCGACCAACCTGCCGGAGGCTTAGTTCAACACCGGATAACAAGCAGCAACCTGACGATTCGTTCAGCCCATCCGAAGCATGATCCGCGGCAACGGCCCTGAAGCCGCACGGACGCGTCTCCGCCACCCGATTCTTCGTCGCGGAATTGTTGCGTCTTGATTTGTTGCTTGTAGCGACGTCGTGTAACGTGTCGACTCTCCCGATGTCGAGATGCTACAGCAACGCCCACCCGTTGGGGCGGGAAAACCAAAGGGAGCGGTGATGAGAGCGACTCTTCTAGGGGACCGGCCAAGCGGCCATCATTTTGCGCTTTCCACGCTGCACCATGTTAGGTGCCTGAAATCCGCCGCCTACTGGCCTCCGACTGCATCCAAGCCGTTCGAATCCACCGCTCCCTTATTCGTGCCAGGTTCTATAGCGCACCTCCTGGAATTTCGGCCCGTTTCGCTGGGGCCGCTTTTACTTCCCTTGCGACTTGCATTTCTGGCAACGCAATTCACTCGCCAAACCCCCTTCTGCTGGAAAACCAACGCGCCGCTGGATGACCCTTCGTGGTTCCGGGATGATGCCTTATGTTTACAGTGGATTGCGGAACCCGCGAACCTTGACAGAAGCCAACGCTGGGATCACGGAACGCACGCGCTACGCGCGCAGGCTGAGCGCTTTCACCAATGTTCGCGAGTTTCATGGGCCAAAGCGCTCTCTCGCTCAATCGAGCCCTTTCCGATCAACGTATTAGCAACTGGTCGCCAAAATGCTCTGCTAGGCAAGGTGAAATGGGAATATAAGTTACTGCGGTTGGATGCGGCAAGCGAGCCGGTGGAGCTGGATGAGGCCATGAATAGTGTCGGCGAATTTGCGTGGGAGCTGGCCGGCATCATGCATCACGCCGGAGAGGAAGAGGATTCGTACTACACTGCCGTTTTCAAGCGCCCCAAACAGACGTAAACACAAAGTGAAGCGCATGCCAAGGAACGTTGCACTGAGTCTGCTTGGTTTGGTTTCAGGAAAGTTGGCACAGCCGGTGCAGTTGGTAGTCGAGTGGAGTGGAGCATAGGAGGTGGCCAGAATGAAATCTCGCTCGAAAGCGTTGAAAAAGGTCCTGGTGGCGGCTGGGAGCCTTTTGATCGCCGCACCGATCTTGGCTCACCATTCATTTATGGCCGAGTTCGATCAGCGAACGCCCGTCGTCCTGGAAGGGGTGGTGACGAGTGTCGAATGGATCAATCCCCACACGTTTTTCTACGTGGATGTAAAGGAGCCCAGCGGCAAGACTGTGGGGTGGGCTTTAGAGACGGGGAGCCCAAGCGTACTGATTGCACGAGGTTGGAAGCGGGACACTATGAAACTGGGCGATCACGTCAAGGTGTACGCTTACCGCGCGAAGGAAAGGCCGAATCTTGCGGCCGCCCGATCCGTGACTTTTTCGGACGGGCGAACTCTGTTTGGCGGTCAGACTGACGATGGAGGTCCCGTGAAGTGAAGTCGCCGTCCTCGGTGATAGTAATTGGAACGCTTCTTCTGGTGCCATTGAGTTCAGCGCAGAATCTGAAGGCGCAGGAAGATAAGCCTACGCGTTTGATTCGTACAGCCCAGGCTCCGCCGTATACACTGGCGCGTGGCTCACCTGGATCGCGGAAGCGGGCTCTGAAGCGAGAGTGCGTGCTCATGTCTGGCTGTGGGCCGTGCCGGAGAGGGCCGGCGGCGGCGGTAAGTGTCAACAAGAATGAGACCGCAGCGTGAGATCACTCCGATTTTGTCTTGGTTCCAGTGTAAGCCCCAGCGTGTCAATGATGCGCGTGATGCGGTTGTGATTCGAGCTGTCGCGCACAAAAGCCACGTTCAACCCTTTGGGGCTGGAGAATCTGCTCGCGCTAACTGTCAGCGTGTTGTCAGGTCAAATCCGTGATCGACTGATCGTACGGTCCGCGGCGACAAGGACGCATCGTACGGACCATCCGCCAGCTTCCGACCCCACCAGGCATCTCAGAGGCCCGGAATACGCGTCTCGGAATCGGCAGACTCTCTTGGACTCTTGCCGGGAACGCGTCGATCATTGCGCCACAGAAACGCAACCAATCCAATTACTCCGATAACCAACGCGCCCACGTGGTGATCCCAGACGGGTGGCAAGTGAAAAATGATTGGCCGAAGGAAAATGAGAATGCTCATCAGACTAGCGGAAATTGCCCAGACTCTCGCTGAGGGCTGTCCGTTCCAGACGCTCCACGAAGCCATTCCGGAGATGGTGGCCACAGTAACCGAAAACGGTGCCGTGATAAGCAGGTTTCGGAGAGGCAGAAAATCATAATGCCGATGAACGATATACAGAATGTCCCTAAGAGAGACCAGCAGGTAGAGCAGCGATGTGGTCGCGAAAATCCAGCACATAAACTTTCTGATACTTTGCATCTTGCTGCCGCCTTTTCAGAACAATACAGTCTCCGGCGCCGTGGCGAAGAATCGACTCCGGCATACTAGGCTCAGGGATGAGCAACTCCCGTTTTGCTCCGCTACTTAAGGTGCTCCTGCAATAGGGGGACCTGCTATGGGCGGATTCGTCGGCGGCGGTTCGAAAGGATCATTCTCATCCGGGTTGTGGTCGAGTGGTGGGAGGGCGTTAATGTCAAAGGCCTGGTCTAACGCTTCAGCCACCAACGACAATATCAAAAGGCCGACAACGACCGTCTTGGCTCTCACCCCACAATAAAGGGTCCCGCCGCAAATCGTGGTCACATCATACTCGATTAGATCGCCGTGTCCCGTTGGATCCCTACCATTGACCGGGTCTCCATTCGCGTATGAATACGTATGCAGGGACCTCGGATCAACGAGCAGGCCGTCCCTCGAGTCTCGAGAGAGGAACCTTCCGGTTAGCGGATTGTAGTATCTTGCCCGCAGATAGTACTTTCTAAGCGAAGCGTCAAACTGCTCGCCACGATACTGGAATTCGTTCACCGTTGACCCGGCCTGCACGACAGTGTTGGCGAACGCATCATACGAGTACGTATCCGTCACCGCACCCGTGCTGTTCAGTAGTTCCCGCACCGAAGCGCCCGCATCGTAGCCGTAGTAGCTCACCGCGCCTAAACGGTTCTGGCTGATGCGCATTAGGCCGTAGGTGAATTGCGCCGTCACGGCGCCGTTGACAAGCTCTTCGGTCACTTGAGAGTAGGGGGTGGGCGTCTGCGTGTCCACCAGGAATTTCGTCGTCACGCCGCCCGCGGTTTCCGACACTCGATTGCCGTCGCCGTCGTACATGACCTGCATACCCATGGAAGTGCTAATTGGGCGGTCCTGGAAGTCGTACGCGTAGTTCACACCGCCAGAAGCGGTCGTGTTTCCGTTGTTGTCGTAAGTGTCCGTGGTGAGCCGGTCGTCGGCGTCGTAGCTGAAAGACTGGGATTGCAACACCGCCAGCGTGGACGTTAGTGAGACTCGGTTGCCCACTGGATCGAGCGCGTAGGCCAAGGACCAGTTGTCGGGCGCCGTCGGATCACCGGTGATGTTCTCATTCAGCAACCGGTAGATCGAGTCGTACCCATAATTCTCCGTCCGGCCGCTGCTTTCGAAGATGTTGGTCTTTCGACCGGAGAAGCTGAAGGTCTGCGTGTAGCTAGCCAGTAGTCCACCCGGTCCATTCACGTTTAACCCCGTGGTTCTATCGCGATTATCGTAGCTGTAAGCGTATGACACCCCATTCGGATACTGAATTGACGAGAACTGGTTCGTCTGGTCGTAGCTGTAATTGGTCGCGCCGCCCGTCCGGATATCGGTCACCGACTGCAATCGATTATTTTGATCCCAAGCGTACGGCACACTGGTCCCTCCGGTATTCGAGGAAACCACTGAGATCACGTTGCCCGCGGGATCGTAGGTATAGGCTAAGGTTCCCTGGGGAGTCGCCTTACTCGCGATCTGGTCGCGGTTGGTGTAGGTATAGGTCGTCGTGCCGCTAGCGTCGGTCATTGTTAGCCGCTGACCCGTGGCTGTGTAAGTGAACGATTCAGGAACGGCCCCCGTAAAGCTGGCATCTGGCGTGCGTGAAAGCAGCCGGTTCAGTGGATCGTAAGCATAGGTGGTGGTCTTGCCGTTGAAGTCCGTCCGGGTCGCCATGTCTCCCTCCGGATCATAGGTGAAGGATTCAATCTGACCCGCTGGCAGTGTCCGCGAGGTTCGCCGGTTCAGGTTGTCCCAGGCGTAGCTGGTGGTGTGATTGTTGGCGTCAGCCTGGGTCAGCTCGTTTCCGGCGATATCGTAGGAGTAGCTGGTGCTTTGGTTCAGCGCGTCAATCACTGTCTTCAATTGGCTGGCAGCGTCGTAGACGTATTGGGTTGTGCGGTTCTCTTCGTCCTGGCTTGAGGTCACCAAACCCATCGGGTCGTAACCCTTGGTCACCGTCTTGCCATCCGGCGTGGTAACCGTGGCCTGGCGCCCGCGAATGTCGTACCCGTAGGTCGTCCTGCGATTCTTCGCGTCGAGCATCGAGGTCCGCTGGCCCTTGCCGTCGTAGCCGTATTGGGTCACGTTGCCTACGGCGTCCTTCATGCTGCTCATGCGGCCGGCGGCGTCGTAGGTGAAGTACGTGGTATTGTTGCGGGGATCAGTCTGGCTCGTCTTCCGCCCCGCCAAGTCGTAGCCGTACTGCGTGGTGGCGGCGTCGGCCGTGCCCGAGGCCACCGTCATGCTGGTCAACTGGCCCGCCAGGTCGTAGACGTATCCAGTCACCCGGCCCAACTGATCCGTCTCCGTCAGCTTATTGTTGCGCCAGTCGTAGGTGTATGTGCGCTTGGTGTTGTCCGGATAATCCTGTTCGATCAGCCGGTTGGAGTTGTCGTATTTGTAGGCAGTGGTGTAGCCCCGGCGGTTGGTCTCGCTGGTCTTGTTGCCGTTGCCGTCGTAGCCATACGTGGTCGTCTTGTTGTAGGCGTCGGTCATCGAGGTCCGGCGATTGAAAGCGTCGTAGACGTACGTCGTCGCATTACCCCGCGGGTCCGTTCGGCTAATCAGGTTCCCCAGCGTGTCGTACTGGTAATGAGTCGTCCGAGTGAGCTGGTCGGCGTATTTGGTTCGATTGCCGTTTTGATCGTATTGGTAGCTGAATGTGTTGTTCCGTGCGTCGATCACCGTAAGCGGCGACCCCGCCGCGTTGTAGGTGACCTGCGCAAACGTACCCAGGCCGTCGGTGATCGAGGAGATGCGGAAGTTTGTGTCATAGGCAAGATTCCGTGTCTCAGCGGACCCGTTCGGATTGGTCACCGAGGTCGGCCCGCCCACGATGTTGTACACCGTGCTCCATGTGTTGCCCAGCGGGTCTTTGAGCGACGTGCGGAAGCCGTTCGCGTCGAAGGCGTAGGTGGTGGTGTGGTTGCCCGGATCGGTCGCGTCCAGCGGATCGGTCATCGAGATGCGGTTGTGATTGCCGTCGTAGCTGTACTTGGTTACGCGGTTCAACGCATCGGTCACGCTCAGCGGCATCCCGTACGCGTCCGTCACCGTCACCACCGTTCCTCCGTCTGGATTGGTCACCGTGGTCTTGTCGTTCGGAACGTCATACACGAACTTCGTCACGTTCCCCACCGTGTCGGTGACTTGCTGGAGCTTGCCGTCTGGGTAGTACAGGCTCGACCCCGCCGGGTGGCCGTTGCCGTCGGTCTCGCTGGTAAGCAGGTGCGCCGGATCGTAGCCGTACTGGGTTGGCTGCATGGGCGGGGTCACCGGCGGGAAAGTCACGCTCGCCAGGTTCCCGTTGACGTCGTAGGCGTAGTTGTACTGATTGCCCAGCGGGTCCGTGATCTTGGTGATGCGGCCTGAAGAGTCGCGGACGAACGGCACGCTCAGCCCGTTGGTCGAGGAGATCCCCGTCGCCGTCACCGTCAGGGTGTTCCCGCTCAAATCCTGAATCGATTGGATCGTGCCAGTCCCCGACATCAGGTAGATGCGCCCATACGGGTCGACATACCGGAAGCCGCTCGCGGCATAGACCTGCCCCGCGTTTTTGATCGCGCACTGGTAGATGTTGGCCACATTTAGCAGCACGCCATTGCAGTTATCGCCTGTGTTCACCAGCGACCCGTACAACCCAGGCTCCGCGGTATACACTGGCGCGTAGTACGACGTGAAAATCGCATTGGGCTGCGGCGTGAAGTAGAACGTGCGCCGCTGGCCGTTCAGCACGAAGCTCACGTCGCCCCCGGCGGTGACGGTCATCTGAACGTTGATGCCCAGGTTCCAGCCGTAGCCGAAATCGCCGCTCGTTCCGCGCACCAGGCTGTCGTAAGTGCGCTGGATCTGAATCGCCAGGCCCGGCGCGGGGACCGTCAGATCGGTGATCGTCGCCGTCACCCGGCCCGGCTTGTAATCGCCCACCGCCGTCACGTACACCTGGTTCGACTGCGTCACGGCCGCCGAGTTAGTGCCGTTGAGCACAATGTAGTAGCCGCCGTTGTTGAGCAGCGTCGCATCGAAGGTGCCGACCTGGCCCGTGCCCGTAGTCGACGGGTTGAGCGTCACCGACAGTTCGGGATGGCCCGCCGGGAAGTAGACTAGCGTGCCGCCGGTCAGCGTGATCCCGGAAACCAGCGTCACCGGAACCTGTCCGCTAACCGCGGCGTTATTGATCGGATTCGCAATCCAGCCCGAACTGGTCTGTGCGTTCCCGTTCGCCACAATCTGTACCGTGGCGCTGGTCGTGAGCGCGCCGTCGGATGCGCTCAGTTGCAGGGTGTAGGTCCCCGGAGCACTGAACGCGGCGCCGGTCACGGCCTGGTTGGGAGCGTCGAACGTCACCGTCCCCGGTCCGCTTTGCACGCTCCAGGTGATGGTCAAAGTGTTATTGGGCAGCCCGTCGTCGCTCACGCTGCCGTTGAGAATCGCCTTGGCCGGCAAGGTTACCGATTGCGCCGAACCCGCGCTCACCACCGGCGGCTGGTTGACGCCTGTGTTCCAGGTCACCGCCACGATGTTGGAGTAATACACCGCGCCGTTGACAGTCGCCGTCGCCTGAACCTGATCCACTCCGGCCAGCGAGGGCGTCCCGGCGTAGGAGAAACTGCCTTGGCCCGTGCCGTCCGTGGTCAGCGTCCGGGTCTGCGGGTTGATGCCATTGATACTCACGCTAACGGCCTGGTTAGCCAGCGCCACGCCGTCCGGATCGCTGGCTTGAAGGGCCAGCGTCTGGATTTGCCCTTGGGTAATCGAAGGCACGGTGGCCGGCGAGAGCGTCAGCAGCGCCGCCGACGGAATCGGGAAGCCGTTGCCCCCGAGCATGCTCAGCGTCAGGTTCTGGTCTCCGCCCTTGGCGTAATCGACCTCATAGGGGTACACGCCCGCCGCCGGGAAATTCACGGTCATGGTGCTCTGCGCCACTGCCGAGCGCCGGTTCACGCCGCCCATCACTGGGTAGCCTTTGAATGCCGAAGCCGCCGGGGTGTTGGTTTGCGGGCCGCCACCCGATGTGGCGTTGTTGCCTACCGCGAAGATGTACGCGTCGTCGCTGGCGAAGGTGAACGTCTGCGGACCCGCCGTGGGAACGTTCAGCGATCCGGTAAACACCGCGCTGAAGGTGTACATCGTGCCCACGCCCGCCTGGTAGTTGGTGCTCTGGGCCACGATCGTGCCCAGCGCATTTCCGTTGGGATCGGTTTCGACATCGGTGAACGGACGGGTCAGATTGCTCACGCTACCGGCCGCCGCGTTGAAGTTGATGTTGGGGAAGGTCTCGGTGAACACCGGCTGCTGCGTCTTGGGCGTGTTGAACGTCCCCGAGCCGTCGTTGGTGAAGAACTGCCCGGTCACGGGCGAACTCGATAAAGTCGGCGGAGCGTTAATCCAAGTGATCAAGGCGGTATTCGACGTCACGGCAGTAAAGCAGCACACTGTCGCGTTGGCCACGATCGTGTCCGTGCCCGGGTTGGCGCCGAAGTAGGTGAACGTGTAGACCCCGGTTGTCCCCGGGTTTAGCGTCGCGCTCTGGGGATTAGCTCCGCTCACCTGAACGTTCATGGCCGGCAGGCTGCCTCCCGAAAGAGACCCAACCAGCGTAATCTGGAGCGTCACCGGACTCCGCACCGCGGCGGGTCCGTTGGACGGCGGAGTAATGATGATGCTGTCCTGGTTGCCCACGGGCGCTGGCGCCACGGTGACGTGGGTCACCGCGACTGAGGTGAGCAGACCGTCGAATACCGCAAATTGCAGCGTATAGGTTCCCACTGCCGGGAAGGTTACTTGTGTGGAGGCCGCGGTGGCAGTCGCGAACGTAGGCGTGGCTGGACCGCTAGCGAAACTCCAGGAGTAGCTCAACGAACCGCCAGGCTCGAGCGAGTAGTCGTCTACGGTTCCGGTCACCGTGGCCGCGGCGGCCGTGCCCGATATGTAGGTCAGTTGATCCGCCCCGGCCTCCACCACGGGAGCCACATGTGGCTTGCGGCACATGGCCTGCGCGATCAGGTCCAGAACGTAAGTGAACGAACCGCCGCTCACCGAGACGCCCTGACCGGGAATCAGCGTCACTACCGCCGTTGCAGACTTGGTGGAATCGGCCACGCTGGTGGCGACAACCGAGATGTTCTGTTGTGCGCTGATGGTCGCTGGGGCGCTAAACAATCCTGTCGAGTTGATCGTTCCGGCGCCAGTTGGATTCACGGACCACGTCACGCCCGTATTGATGGCATTCGACACCGACGCCGTGAACTGCTGCGTGTCGCCGTTGTACAAAGTGGCGGCGGCGGGAGCCACGGTCACCGCGGCCGGAGGCAGCAACGTCAGGCTCGCCGAAGCCGTAGCCGCGGGACTCTGGGTGTTGGCCGTGATGCTGACGTTCTGGACCGTTGCAATGTTGGTGGGAGCCGTATATAGTCCCGCGGAACTAAGGCTTCCTGGCCCGAGCAGCGACCAAGTCACGGCGGTCGTGCCGCAAGTTCCCACTACGCCCATCTGCTGCGTCTGCAAAGCGTATAGCGCCGCGCCTTGGGGAGCCACGCTGATCGCGCCGTTTTCCGGATAGATCGTGTAGAACGTCGCGGGCGAGCTTTGGTTGTTGTATTCGGTGGCGATCCAGTCGGCCGAGCGTTGGACGCTCGACATGCGCACCTCATCGATCTGCCCGTTCCAGGAATGGGTCAGGTCCACGGCTACGCCGATCTTGACGTCGTCGAAATTCTGCGGCCAGTAGTCGTGATTGACGGCGCTTTGAGCCAAATTGCCGTCGTAGTATGCGGTCACCGCAGCCTGTGGTTGATTCCAGGTGAGCGTCAAGTGATGCCAGACGAAAGGAACAAAGTTGGTGGTGAATGCCGGCTGAACGTTGTTGTAAACGCAGTCGCCATACTGGTTGCCCAGGATTCCCACCACCGAACCGTCGGGACGTACCTCGAAACGGACCTGATCGCATTGGTTGCCCAGGGCGCTCGTGGAAACCGAGTTGGGATAGCCGACGCGGGTCGGCGAATTGACCCACATCGAAATGGTCCCCTGCGAGGGCCGCGCTCCCATATTGCCGATATCGATGTATTGGCCCGAACCATTGAAACTCGCTGCTCCCGCGATCTGCCCGGCTGCCGCCGTGGGGCCTCCCACTAATGTGCCCGCGCGCGCATTCAGCGTCGAATCTGCCCCCAGCGACGTTGCTCCATTCAGGTGGTAGACGGCTTGATAATTGGTGTCCCAAACCCCTGTCGGGTTCTCCGTGCTGGACACCACCGCGGCGTCGCCATAGAACATGTAGAAGGTCGTATCGGTGGTGTGAGAAATGATCGGGATGCGCACCCAGACGGCGATCTGGCCCGTCGCGGGATTGTAGCTCTCGATCTGGTGATCGAGCTTGGTGACGCCGTTGCAATCCCCCATGAAGACAATGTCGTATCCGCTGGAGCTTTGAACCTTTCCCCCATTGGCGGCGCTGGCGAGGAAGCTGTAGGTTCCCGAGATCAGGACCGCGAAGTTGCTCTGGTCGGTGTTGGGAACCTTGGTGTGATCGATCACGATCGGACGGCTGTACCTGAAGGCGCTTCCCGTGACGAGGTTGATGGTTGTCGAGGCGCTTTTGGTCGGATCGGCCACGCTAGTCGCGGTCACCGTGAGGGATTGCGGCGCGGCGATCGAGGATGGCGCCGTATAGAGCCCGGACGTGCTGATGGTCCCCAAGGCGGAGGGAACGATCGTCCAAACTACTGCTGCGTTGGGCGTGTTCAGCACGGTCGCGGTGAACTGTTGAGGCTGGGAAGCCGTGACTGCGGGCGCCTGCGGCGACAGTGTGAGCGACAACGGGGGCTCCAGCGTGATCGTTGCGGTGCCGGCGATCGCGGCGTTGTTGGCGTCGATCGCCGTGACGGTGAGGGTCTGCTGCTGGCTGATGGCGCCGGGCGCGGTGTAGAGGCCGGCGGTGCTAATCGTGCCGAACCCTGAGGGGCTGACGTTCCACGTCACTGGAGCGGTGCAGGTGCCGACGAAACTGGCCACCGTAAATTGCTGGGTCTGGCTTGCGTAGAGGTAGCTGACCACAGGGGAAATGGAGATAGCTTTGATGTTCTCGGGGTAGATCGTGTAAAACGACCCGGGCGAACTCTGGTTGTTATACTCCGCATTGATCCAATCTGTGGATCGGGCGACGTTGGACACCCGCACTTCATCCATCGATCCCGAGAAGTAATAGCCGCCGCCGGAACCACTGTACCTGCCGATGTCCAAAGTATTGGTCGTGTTGGCCAGGCCAGCCGTGCCGCCGGTGGCAACTTGCTTTCCGTCCACGTAGATCGTGGCGGTGCCGCCGGAGACGATACACACCAGGTGGTGCCATGCGTTGTTGGACGGAGTCGGCGCGGAGACCTGGAAATTGCCGGAGGCGCCGCGGCACCTGATGTTTCCGCTCTCCACAAGGAAGTTCCAGTCTTGGTTTACCGGCTCTTTGTTCAGAAGGAGTCCGTTCTGGCTGGTTAGTGTGGACGATTTTACCCAGGCTTCCGCTGTGACCGAAGTGGAGCCAAGATTAAAGTTACTGGCATCAATGGATTGATTGCTTCCGTTGAACGCCGCGGCGCCATCGATTTGACCGGCACCAGCGGTCGCCCCGTTGTTGACCGCGGTGTTCCGATGGGTGGAATCGGCAACCGAGAGCGTCGTTCCGTTCGGGAAGTGCCAAACACCCACATAGTTGGGATCCCACGTGCCTGTTTGATTGCTTTGGTTGGTCGTAATCGCGCTGTTTCCGTAACACAGTTGAATTACGGTGTCGGTCGTGTGGGATAGCAATGGGACTTGCACCCAGGCGATCAGTTGGCCTGTCGCCGGGTTCCAGGATTCGATTTCATAGTTGAGGACGGCCTGGCAGGAGGCGTCAGATGTGAAGACCAAGTCGTAGCCATTGGGGTTGACGACATGCCCTCCGTTGCTGGCGCTCGCGAGGGCCGGATCGGTGACGCTGATAACCACCGGGAAATTGGTCTGGTCGGTGTTCGGAACCTGGGCGTGGTTGATCACAACCGTGCGCTGGTAGCTGAATGTATTCGAGCTTTGAAGCGTAATCGTGGCGGACGTAGTCTTGGTGGAATCGGCAACGCTGGTTGCCACAACGGTCACGGTTTGTTGCTCGTTGATGCAGTCCGGCGCCGTGTAGAGCCCGGTCGAGCTGATGGTTCCGGCCCCCACCGCGGGTGTCAACGTCCACGTGACCGAAGTATTGGTGGCGTTCTGGACGGTCGCGGTAAACTGCTGGGTCTGCGACGCCGTCAACGTCGCGGTCTGCGGCGTCATCGAAATAATCGTTACGGGCACCAGCGTGACCGTGGCGCTCGCGCTCCGGTTAGCATCCGCCTGGCTGGTCGCCACTACCGATACGTTCTGCTGGCTCGATACGCTCGCTGGAGCGGTATACAATCCGCTGGTGTTGACACTCCCCACGCCCGCCGGGTTCACAGACCAGTTCACTTGTGTGTTCGTGGCGTTGGTGACGGTGCCGGTGAACTGTTGCGTCTGCCCGGCATACAGCGTGGCCGTGGAAGGAGCCACACTCACTTGGACCGGAACCAGCGTTACCGTGGCGGTTGCCGACCGGTTCGCGTCCGCCACGCTCGTCGCCGTAATGGTTACCGGCTGTTGGTTCGCCAGGGTCGCTGGAGCGGTGTAGACTCCGGCAGTCGTAATCGTTCCGGTACCCGCTGGAGTAATCGACCAAGTGACATTCGTGTTGCCCGCATTGGTCACCGTCGCGGTGAACGTCTGTGATTGTCCGACGTAAAGCTGCGCTACCGATGTGGGTGCGACGCTTACATTCACCGGGTTCAGCGTGATCGTGGCGCTTGCCGTCCGGGTGGAGTCCGCCACGCTGGCGGCCGTGACGGTGACGATTTGCTGGCTGCTAAGCGTAGCGGGGGCGGTATAAACGCCCCCGGTGGTGATGGTCCCCGCGCCGGCCGGATTGACGGACCAAGTCACCCCCGTGTTACTGGTGTTGGTCACGGTTGCGGTGAATGTCTGGGACTGGCCCACATAGAGCGTCGTGACCGATGTCGGCGCCACGCTCACGGTAACCGGATTCAGCGTGACCGTGGCGCTAGCCATCTTGGTGGAGTCCGCAACGCTAGTGGCGGTCACCGTCACCGTCTGCTGGCTGGCGATACTGGCTGGCGCGGTGTACAGCCCCGAGGATGAAATCGTGCCCACGGCCGGCGTCACGGTCCACGTTACGTTCGTGGCGGTGGACGTGAACTGCTGGGTCTGCGAGATGTTGAGGGACACGGTCTGCGGGGTCACTGAAATCGCGGAGATGCGCAGCGTCAAGGTCCCACTGGCCGATTTGGAAGGATCGGCGTTGCTAGTCGCTGTCACGATGACCGTTGTGTTGTCGAAGATCGTTGCGGGCGCGGTATAGAGACCTGCGCTGGTAATCGTGCCCGTTCCTGTGGGATTCAGCGACCATGTGACGGAACGATCTGTGGCATTGGTGACGGTGGCTGAGAACTGTTGGGTTTGGCTTGCGGACAGCGTCGTCGTAGCGGGCCCGACGGTCACCGTGACCGGCACGAGCACCACTGTGGAGCTGGCCGATTTTGCGGAATCGACTTGGCTAGTCGCGGTAATGGTGACGTTCTGTTGGCTGGCGATGCTCGCGGGCGCGGTATAGACACCCCCTGTAGTAATGCTTCCGACTCCTGTCGGGGAAATCGTCCAGTTCACGTTCTGATTGACTGCATTCGTAACCGTCGCGGTAAACGCCTGGCTCTGCCCGACGAATAGGGTGGTAGTGGTAGTCGGGGCCACGGTGATCGTCACGGGCACCAGCGTGACGGTCGCGCTCGCGGATCTGGACGGGTCGGCGTTGCTCATCGCGGTGATAGTGACTGTTTGCTGGCTCGCTATGCTCGCGGGCGCCGTGTAGACTCCCGTGGCACTGAGCGTCCCCACACCGGTGGGGTTCGCCGACCAGGTCACCGACTGATCCGTCGCGTTGCCCACGGTCGCCGTAAACGTCTGGCTCTGCCCGACGTAGAGAGTTACCGTGGGCGGCGTCACGTTTACCACCACCGGCATCAGGGTAACCGTGGCGCTGCCGGACCTCGTCGGATCGGCATTGCTGATGGCGGTCACCGTAACCATTTGCTGGCTGGCGATGCTCGCGGGCGCGGTATAGACTCCGGCGCTGGTAATGGCTCCGGCTCCGGTTGGAGAAATGTTCCACGTCACCGAAGAGTCCAGTGCATTGCCGACCGTAGCTGTAAAGGTTTGACTCTGCTTTACGTACAGCGTTGCGGCGGCCGGACCCACGCTCACAGTAACTGGCGCCAAATTCACCGTGGCGCTGGCGGTCTTGGTCGTGTCGGCCTGACTGGTCGCCGTGATCGTGACCGCCTGCGCGCTGGCGATACTGGCAGGGGCGGTGTACAGGCCGCTGGTCGAAATCGTCCCAAGGTTGGGATTCACAGTCCAGGCGACCGCGGTGTTATTGGTGTTTGTGACGGTGGCGTTGAACTGTTGCTTCTGTCCGATGATCAACTGCGCCGTCCCCGGAGCTACGCTAATCGCCACCGGCGTGAGCGTGACTGTCGCCGAACTGGACTTGCTGGTGTCGGCCTGGCTGGTCGCCGTGATCGTGACCACCTGCGCGTTCGCGATGAGGGCGGGGGCAGTGTAAAGACCAGCGCCATTGATGGTCCCAGCGCCCTGCGGGTTCACGGTCCAGTTCACGCCGGCGATGGGCGCGTTGCTCACGTTGGCCGTGAACTGCTGCGTCTGGGCGGCGTACAACGTGGCCGTCGGCGGGCCGACACTGATGGACACCGGTATTAACGTGATTGCCGCGTTGGCCGACTTAGTGGCATCCACCTGGCTGGTGGCCGTGACGGTAACCGCTTGCTGCGCCGCTAAGGTTGCCGGGGCCGTGTACAGCCCTGTGGCGGAGATCGTGCCGGTCGCCGGATTCAGCGTCCACGCCACTGCGCCATTGGTTGCGTCGGTGACCGGTGCGGTAAATTGCTGGGTTTGCCCGACGAGCAATGTCGCGGTGGTCGGCAATACGCCCACCGACAGCGGCAAGAGAGCGATCGAGACCGAAGCCGATTTCGTGGTGTCAAACTGACTGGTCACCGTGATCGTGACGCTCTGAGGATTCGGAATGTCCGCGGGAGGTGTGTACAGTCCCGTGGCGCTGACGGTTCCCAATCCGGCCGGATTCAACGACCACGTCACGTTGGTGCTGTTGGTATTAATCACCGACCAGGCCAGTTGCACGGTCTGCCCGGAGTAGGTGGACGCGCTGGGCGAGGACAAACTCACCGCCACTGGCGGCAATAGCGTGATCGTCGCGCTGGAACTCTTACTGGGATCCACCAGGCTGGTTGCCGTGACCGTTAACGTCTGCTGACCGGTGATGTTTGCAGGCGCGGTGTAGAGCCCGCTCGCGGTGAAGCTTCCCACCCCCGTAGAATTGATACTCCAAACCACGGCTCCATTGCTCGAGGCGGTGAACTGCTGCGCCTGCGAAGCGTAGAGACTCATAGCGGGCGGCGTCACCAGCACCGTAATAGGAGGTGTCACGGTGACCGTAGCGGTCGCCGATTTGGAGGGGTCTTCCACGCTGGTCGCTGTGATGATGACCGTCTCCGAACTGCTCACGTTCCCCGGAGTGGTATATAAGCCGGACGTGCTGATTGTGCCGGCACTCGATGGATTTAGAGTCCAAGTCACACCCTGGCTGCTGTTATTGACGGTCGCCGTGAATTGCTGCGTCAACCCCGACGGAAGGGACACTGCGCCCGGACTCACCGAAACCGAAACCGGCGGCTCCAGCGGGGAGCGCCCGTTGGGAACCGTGCCGTTGATGTCCACCGACCCGGTAAGGCGCAGTGTGTCAGCGATCAAGAACAGATAGTTCCCCGCCTGCGAGGAACCGGAAAAGGTCAGCCCGGTTGTCGGGAAGTAAAACACTCCCTCGAGAACTGAGTCCGACGAGCCCGACATCGTGCTGGCGGGCTGATTCGAGCCGATCGAGGAGCTCTGATAGAACAATATCCCGTAGTACGGCGAGGAAATCGAAGTCGGTGCGGAAAGATTCAACGCTGCTGATCCGCTGACCGAAAGTGGCCCGTACGAGTATCCGGTTCCCGATGTGAGAAAGAACGTAACGCCCGCGCCGGTGAGGGTGCTGGAGCCACTCACGTTTAGCCCGCCTCCCAGCAAGACGTAGGTGCCCGCATTGAAGGTGACCGTGGCGTGCCCGCTCACACTGATTCCGTTGCAATAGGTGCCCGGACTCAGCGTCAACGAATCATTGCCGGTAACTTTGGTGTTGGTGTAGTCGCAATGGCCAAACGTTGGTGGGACCAGAAACGTGAGAGGATCGGGCTGGGGGCTGGCGTTGGTCGTGGGCGTCGGCGTCACCGTCGAGTTTCCCGTGACCGAGTACCCTCCGACGACATTGATGTAACTGGCCATCAGGGCCGTGTGGCCTGAGAGGCTAAGGCCGGTAGCGCTCGATGAATTTACGACTACGCCGCAATTGGGTGCGTTCACGGTTGCCGATCCACTGAGCGAGATCGCAAAAGCCGTGGTTGCATTCAGCGCCATCATGCATTGGTCGTAGGAGGCCGCCGCAGCCACACCGCTCACGACCAGCCCCAAGGCCGCAATCCTGGGGGCTAACCGGAAGGCGCCGCGGGCAAACAACCTGGCCCCGGCCGCCAAGAGTAACTCTGAGGATCGGTGAGTCTTCACAACCTGCTCCTTACGACGCCACTCTTACGGTCGTTATTGCGGCACTTGGTAGAAGTTGCTGGCGGAACTGGCTATCGATTGCATGCGTGATGTGGAGCCGGTCCCGTATTGCAGGCTGATAATCTGAATTCCCGCGGTCTTGGCTGTGTTGGCCGCAGCCAGTGTCGCTGTTGGGTTTGGAGCACCGACGTCGACGCCGTCGGAAAGCACGACAATCATCGGAGTCGCGGCGGGGTTGTGTCGCGGGCTGGCTAGCTCGGCTTGAGCGGCTGCGATACCGGAGCCGATGTACGAGGTCCCCCCCGGAACAATGCTGCTAATCGCGGAGTCGGCCTGCGCGGCATTGTTGGTGAGCGTCTGGTTAACCGTCGCCGCGGTGGTGAACGATACGACACCGACCTGATCCGAAGGCAAATGCAGCGTCGAAATGAAGGCTTCGAGGGCCGTCTCCGCGTTGAAAAACGCCTGGCTCGGAATGTTCGCGCCGCGGTCGATCACCAGCATCGCATCCACGGACGCCGGGCAAAACGAGGGCGGCGTGCTGCTGATTCCGGGAATCGAATAGGCCGCAAACCCGCTGGGGCCGAGCGTGGCATAGAGCGTCGTACCGACCGCTTGCATGTTCGTAAACGGAGTCGGTATGGAAACGCTCTCAATCACCGGCGCCGAAGGGTTGGTCGCATCCACGATTAGCAGGACGTTGTTATTGTTGGAGTCCACCACGCCCGCAAAGGCGAACAGATTGTTTCCGATCGGCGTGGCGCCGCCCCCTGTCCCCACTTTGTACGACGTGGTGTTGATGGATAGGATGGTGGGTTGACGCGGGTCACTGACGTCAAACGTCGTTACCACGATATTGCCAACCGCCGGCGGACTCCCATTGTTGCCAACCCCTCCGTTATTGCCGATCCCAACCGCAGTTGTGCCTTGAATCAAGGGTGCGGCAAACTGGAGTGTGCCCGGGATGAGCATCTGTCCCACCAGCTTGATGGCTTGGGGATTGCTTACGTCTACGGTCTGCAACCGTCCGGCGCCGTTATTCGCCGCGTTAGTGGACGTGCTGCCTCCGATATAGAGCAAGGAGCTGCTAACCTGCGTGACTCCAAACACCTGCGTCGGCCCGCCATAAGTCTGCGAGTAGGAAAGGCCGGGAACCGGCTGTTCCAGCGTGGAAGCAACCTTGGGGCTGCCGAAATTCGTCAGATCCATGGACACCAGATCTCCATACTGGTTGTCCCATTGGAACTGCAGAAAAAACTCCAGCGACGACGTGGGCACAAACGCGTAGTTCCCCATGTAAAGCGGTTGTTGAAAGAACCGTTTTGTGAGCGAAGTACCCGCAATGACTTGGGGACTTGTGGGAACCGTCAGGCTGAATGCGAGAAACACTGGGCCAGGGCCGGGAATCTTTGTACTAACCTGATCCGCGAAGACGGACAAAGTGCTCCGCTGGACCGCGCAGAGGCTGATACCTGAAGTCTGAATCAACGGATTCGTCACCGTGCCCGTCACCTGTAATGCGGATGGATTAGCGACGTTTACGACTGAGATTTCATTGTCGTCGCAAACGTAGGCTACATTTCCGTTCAGCGCCACGGATTCGGCGGGGGAGGCTGTGGCTACCGAGCCCAATAGCGTGACTGAGGGGCCCGGGCCACCTTCCGGCCTGGGAATAGCAGGCTTAGCGCCCCGCGCGCTCGTTCTCGGCACGGTCGTGTCGCGGCCGCTGCCGGACATCTTTCCATCTCCGCCGGTGGCACGAACCTGCGTTTGACTCCAAGCGCCGATCGCCGCAAACGCAGCAACAAGCGTGATTTGACACCAACGACTTGGCATGTCGCTCCTCCTGGCGCACAGCGCAACAGCTAATTGCTTCGGAGACGCTCCCTGCTTCCGGGAAAGGGAGACCACAATATCGTCGAACTGAGACCTTTTGTCAAGACTTATTTTGTTTCTTTCACGTGTCTCACACGTCAAACCGCGTTCCTGAGTATCCAGTAGCTTTCTTGAAATGCGTGGAAGTGCTTTTGGCGTCTATGGGCACACTTTCGCAGAAGCCAGTCAAATGGACCGGAACCCTAGCCACGAACGGCACGGGCCAGGCCAGTTTCTCCTACGCCGGGCTCCCCTCGCTGCCCGGAGTGGATCAGGTTCAGTCAACGGCGATGGTCAACTCGAGGTGTTTTATTCGATTCACCTCGCTGAGCGTTCTGCGTGCGGCAATGGACAAGGTCAATCCAAAGGACGGCCTCACTTACGTCTGGATCCCGCCGGGCAGCTTCGAGATGGGGTGCCTGGGCGGTGAATGCATCATCGACGAGCTGCCCAAGCACTCCGTGACTCTGACTCATGAAACAAGCCCATCGCACGCGCATATATTGCCTCCATACGAAAGTGGCTTCGGCTTTCGACCATGAACATGTGCTCTCCCTAGCCTTCGGAACCTTTGAGCATGCGCCGACTTTGGATTGCGTGTGCATTCGATGCAACCGGTACTTCGGAAACCAACTTGAACTTCGGTTTGCGCGACACAGCTTTGAAGCGTTACTCAGGTACAAGCAAGGCATTGCTGAGTCGCCCGGTCACCGCCTGCTGTACGTAGACATCACGCTTCCTGGTCCGGGCCCCTGGGAAGGCGTGCGCTTAAAGTTAGTCGCTGAGGATGGGGTGCCTGTCGTAACACTTGTGCCGCAGGTGGCTTTCCCCCTAAAGAGCGGCACAGGTTGGCTTCATGTGACCGAAGAGGAGATTGATCGCGGAATGCTCGATCTTGAGAACCGCGAATTCAGCACAGACAGCGTGCGGATTTTCGTCCGCTCGCGAATGGAACAAGACGTTCTACAGGCTAAGCTCGCACAGCGCGGTATCACGTTTAAGCACCTCCTTCCTATGCCGAAACCGCCGGCTGAAGAGGCCGGTGCCGAAGTGGAGATCACCTTTCAGGTGAACCGCGGAATTCGACGCAGCATCGCCAAGTACGCGTTCAACTTTCTCGCCTTCACCTGCGGCCCCGACTTTGTGCTCGCCCGCGATTTCGACGCCGCGAGGCGATTTGTTCGCTACGGTGAATCCACAGAGCACCCGCTGGTCCGCGAAAGCTTTCGGCCGATTCTTGGAGATGATCTTCCTGAGCAGCGACAGACAGACGGGCACCTTCTCACGGTCGATTGGACCGCTGAAGGGGTAATCGGCCAAGTGAGTTTATTCAATCATGTGACCTACATCGTTACGCTAGCCAAGAACCACCACGGCCTCTGGAGGCCAATTCGAAACGGGATACACTTCAATCCGAAAACCCGCTCAGTCGAACAGGTCGTCGGCGTTTCAGCGGCGCTTTCGCTGTAAGGCCCGCCGGGCTGGAGCTTACCGGCGCGGTTGAAGAGTAAGCCAAAGCTGGGCGGGACGGTTCCCGGCCCCACGCCGCTCGCAGCATGGAATTACGGGCCGGGCACTCCGTCAGGCGGCACCCTTCAATCCCAGAATTTTCTTCCTTATCGATGGTGGAAAGTCCACAAAGACGAAATGACCCTTGTGGTACAAGTAATCCTCGTCGCTCTCATCGATGATCCGCACCAGGTCGTCTTTGGCCGCCTTCGGATCAGGAATGACCGGATAAACCTTTCCCGGAATGAGGGACGCTTGGTAGCCAGCGTTGTCAATGCAGAGGGCGAACGGCTTGGTTTGGGTCTTAATCACCAGTCCAAATAATATTTGATCTTCAGGTCTCGCTTGCCGATCCCGTGAGCTTGATACCAGTGTAGCTCGACTAGGCGCAGAGCACCGTTCGGAAGCCGAACCGTCGCAATGCCTTTCATTTTCCGCCAACGCGCATGACCATAGGCCTTGTTGAGATAGGCACGGACCCGAACGCTGGGGCCAGCCGCGACGACCTCGACGTTCATTGGTGAGCCAACCAGCTCAAATCTCATTCGCCGGCGCTGCTGTCATAGGCGAGACTGGTGCCTCGCGCTATCTCCCCGACCCCGGCGTCCACCCGTTGCCCAGCCCATACGGCAGCGTGACGAAGGGGAACACTTCGACGTGGTGGATCAGGCCGCCGCGCACCGCGAAGGTTTCCATGGTCACCAGGTTCTGCAGCATTCCGGGGGGCGCGTCGGGGGCGGCGCCGCGGCGCGTGCCGTCGTGGACGAACAAGGGGAACATTCCGACCAGACCTTTTTGTTCGTCGATAATCGATGCGCGGCGGGGACGGATGTGTTTCATGTACGCGAAGGTCTTGCTGTCGATCTGCTGGGCGCAGGTCATCATGCTGAAGGCGAGCTGCTGCTTCCCTTGCTCGGTGTTGGGATTCGGCAGGCCGGGGCCGGGCATCATGCGTCCGCCAGGTGGAGGATTGTTGACGGTCTGGTAGCCGTTTTCGTGGCGCACGCAGTCGTCGGCGAACGCACCGATTTTGCCGTTGTCGCCCTCCAGCGCGTCGAAATACGAGTTCGCGGCGCGGATCATGATCTCGCGCGAAACCCGCTGCGCGGGCGGGACATCGCTGGTCAGAATCGCCAACGGCGTAGTCAGAAGCGGAACCGCGGCGTCGTTGATGTTGCGGTCGTAGAGTTGCTCGATCTCCAGGATCTTGCCGCGATCGATTTTCAAGCGCACCACCACCAGCGCGTTGCGGCCTTGGATCGTCAGGCGGGCCTGCTGGGCGACCTGGCCTTCCACCGGGTCGGCGACGTAGATCTTGAAGCTGGTGGGTTCAACCTTGGAGCGCCACAGCACGCCCTCGCCCACGTCCATTTGTCCGGTGTTCTCGGTCATGCGGACGTCGAGCGCGAGCGGCGGCACCAGTTTGGGATCGTGCTTGAAGATGGCGTTCATGAATCCGTCCATGATGCCGACCAGACATGCTCGATCACACTCTTTGATGGCGGCGGCGTTCCACTCGGGTTCTCCCGCGCGGACGGTCATGCCGCATAGCAGCAAACTTACTCCGAGTAGCGTCGTTTTCATAGCCGCTCTCGATTATATACGGCAGTTCACTGCGCGGCTTTGCCCGCTCCCAGGAACGACTGCAGGATTTGATCGCCCACCTCTTTCACCGCCGTGGGGGAGTGGTGGAGGAACAGCGTGTTGGTCCGGTCGCTTTCGCCGATGGACTTGAGCGTGTCGAAGTATTGCGTCACCATCACCAGTTGCATCACTTCCTGGGACGTGGCTCCGGACACCACTTTTTGAAACTGTTCAATGGAAACCTGCAGGCCCTCAATGATGGCCTTCCTTTGGTTGGCGATTCCTTGCCCTTGCAGCGCTTTGCTTTCGGCTTCGGCTTCGGCCTTTTTGACCACCAGAATCTTTTCGGCTTCGCCACGCGCGGTTGCGGCCACCTGTTCGCGCTGGGCCGCGTTGATATCGTTCATGGCCGATTTGACCTTGGCGTCCGGAATGATGTCGGTCACCAGAACATTGACGATCTCGTAGCCGAAAGCGGCCATATCCACATCCAGCTCCTTCTTTACGGCGGAGGCGATGCTGGACTGGCTGGCGAAGACTTCATCCAGCGTCATGCCCGGCACGTGCCCCAGGATCACCTGCTCCACGTAAGACTTGATCTGCGCGGTGGGGTCGGACAGCTTATAGAAGGCGTCGTAGACCTTTTCCGGGCGCACGCGGTTCTGGATGGAAATGGGGATGGTGACGAAGACATTGTCCCTGGTCTTGGTTTCGACGGTGAGCGTGATTTGATTGACGCGCAGGCTGATGGTGCCGGCCACGGCTTCCAGGAATGGAGTTTTCCAATTCAAGCCAGGTTCGGCGGCGCGCACAAACTTGCCGAATCTGGTGACCACGGCAACCTGGGCGGTTTTCACCGTGAAGAAGCTGCCCAGGACCGCGGACAGCGCGACGAAGAAGACGAATATCACCGGGATCCAAATCAGGATTTCCATGTTGCTCCTTATGTTGGGATGCCCCATTGTACTTCTGGCATGTTACAAGGGCAATTCAAGGGCGTGGTGCACGGGCTGTGGCTGCGCAGCATTGTGGGCATGAAACGGATTTTGGTGCTCACCTTTAGCTTGCTGGCCGCTGGATCGATCGTCACCGCGCAGGAAACGAAAGAGGCTAAGATCGAACGCATCCTGGCCGTCGGCAACACTGCCGCCGTAACGGACCAGGTCTTCACGCAGATCCGAGCCATGACGGCCTCTCAACTTCCGCCGGGCACCACCCCCGAACAGCGGGCGCGGGCTGAGGAGATGACGGCGAAAATCATGGAGCTGGTGAAAAACCGCATCGATCAAGTGCGCCCGGAGTTCGTAAAGGCCTACGCGGAGGCATTCTCGGATCAGGAAATTGACGGCTTGTTGGCGTTCTACGAATCGCCAGTAGGGCACGCGATGGTTCAGAAGACGCCGGGGCTGATGGCCAAGATGGCGGGCTTGATGTAGGCCCAAGTCGGAGACATGCTGCCCGAGATCCAGCGCATCACGCGGGAAGCCGCGCCACCCAAGAAGGCTCAGTAACGGTCCGGCGAGCATTCAAAAGCGGAACAAGCAGTCCCCGAATATTATTAGTGAATTCGACTCAGAAATGACTGTTCTGCAACACCGCAAAAATGCCTTCGGCCCCTTCATAACTCAGTGCGGACATCCAATAGCCCAGGCCGGTGGCGGTGAGCAGGACCAACAAGAGCAGGAACCCGAAACGCGACAGCTCGGCGTAGATGAAGAGGGGGATCTTGGCGGCCAGCAGGAGTTTGGAACCATCCAGCGGCGGGACCGGGAGCATGTTGAAGATCGCCAGGTACAGGCTCAGGCGGACTCCCTGGGCGAAGTAGTTCGCGGCGGCGGGGGCGAGGCGTGCGCTGATCGCCGCCGCGATACCCAGAATCACGGCGAACACCACGTTACTGGCGGGCCCGGCGAGCGCCACCAGCGCCATGCCTTTCAAGCCCCAGCGCAATTTCGAAGGATTGGTGTTGACCGGCTTGCCCCAGCCTAGAAAGCCGCCTCCGACGAGCGAAGTGAGCGCGGGGAGGATCGTCGTGCCCAGCCAATCGACATGCGCTAATGGGTTGAGCGTCAAGCGGCCTTCGCGCCGGGGAGTGTCGTCGCCTAACAGAGTCGCGATCCAGGCGTGGGCGAACTCGTGCGGCGTGGTCAGCAGCCACAGCAGCGACACATTGATCAGCGCGGCTTCGTAATTCATGCGGCCCGCGCGGCGTTTCGCTGGTCCAAATTCGGCAGGAATACAGTCAACAACCCGAGGGCCGGGAGGAACGCGCACACCTGGTACACAAATTCGATGCCCCGCGCGTCGGCCAGCCGCCCCAGCACAGCCGCGCCCACGCCGCCCATGCCGAAGGCCAAGCCGAAGAATAATCCGGCGACCGTCCCGATTTTTCCGGGAAACAACTCTTGGGCGTACACCACGATGGCCGGAAAGCCGGAGGCCAGCATCAGGCCGATCGGCACGGTGAGCAGGGTGGTCCACAGCAGGTTCGCGTGCGGCATCGTCAGGGTGAACGGAAGCGGTCCCAGGATGGACCACCAGATGACGCGCTTGCGCCCGATGCGGTCGCCGATCGGCCCCCCGGCGATGGTTCCGGCCGCCACTGCGCCCAGGAAGTAGAACAAATGGACCTGCGCGCTCTGCACGGGCGTTTGGAATTTGCTGATCAGGTAGAAGACATAGTAGCTCGACAGGCTGGCCAGGTAGAAGAACTTGCTGAAGATCAGGGCGATCAGAACCGCGATGGCCCATCTCGCTCGGCCCGCGGATACCGGCGGAGCGGCGGCCGCCTTTCGCAGAGATTTTTTAAGCTCGGCGCGGCGCTGTTTGTACCACTGTCCCACGCGCCCCAGGATGATCATCGCGATGATCGCCAGGATCGAAAACCACGCGATGCTGTGCTGCCCTTGAGGCAGCACGATGAACGCCGCCAGCAACGGTCCGAGCGCGGTGCCGGCGTTGCCGCCTACCTGGAACACCGATTGCGCCAGCCCATGCTGGCCGCCCGAAGCCATGCGCGCCATACGCGACGACTCGGGGTGAAACACGGCCGACCCCATTCCTACCAGCGCCACGGCCAGTAGGATCATCGGGAACGTCGAAGCCATGGAAAGCGCGACCAGCCCGCATAACGTGAAGCCCATGCCGATCGAAAGCGAATACGGCTGCGGCCGATGATCGGTGGCGAATCCCACCACGGGCTGCAGCAGCGACGCCGTGAGCTGCGATGTGAACGTGATCAGGCCGATCTGGACGAAGTCCAGATGATACGTACTCTTGAAAATCGGATAGACCGCGGGGATCACCGATTGCAGCGCGTCGTTGAGCAGATGGCAGAAACTGAGCGCTCCGAGCACGCGGAATGCCGTGCGCTCCGCGGCGGCGGTGACGGGAGGCGCCCCCAGGCTGTAAGGATTGGCGGCTTGCACGACGGCACGGACCCTTTCTTGTGGATGTAGATACCACTCCCTAACGGTCGCGGCTCGGCACGTGCGTTACAGAGCCGCGACCGTTAGGGAGTGGTTTGGCACAGCGGCTAGGCTTTGCCGGCTTCCTGCTTCAGCTTTTCGCGCTGCTCTTTGAGAATCGCACGGCGGCTGAGCTTGATCTTGTTGCCTTCGAGCGCCAGCACCTTGACCAGGATCTGGTCGCCCTCGTTCAACTCGTCGCGCACCTGCTTGATGCGGCTTTCCGAAATCTCGGAAATGTGCAGCAAACCGTCGGTGCCGGGGAAGATCTCGACGAACGCGCCGAAATCGACGATGCGCACCACCTTGCCCAGGTAGGTCTTGCCGATCTCCGCCACGGCGCAGATGTCGGTGACCATCTGGATGCACTTGTCGGCGGCGGTGCCGTCGGCCGAGAAGATCTTGACGCTGCCGTCGTCCTCGACGTCGATCTTGCAGCCGGTGGCTTCCACGATGCCGCGGATCACCTTGCCTCCGGGCCCGATCAGCTCGCGGATCTTGTCGGTCGGAATCTGCAGGGTGAAGATGCGCGGAGCGTAGGGCGACATGGTTTCGCGCGGCTTGGCGATCACCGCGGTCATCTTGTCCAGGATGTACAGGCGCGCTTGCCGAGCCTGTTCCAGCGCTTCTTTCAAGATCGCGTGCGTGACGTTAGGGACCTTGATGTCCATCTGCAACGCCGTGATGCCCGCGGTGGTGCCGGCGACCTTGAAATCCATGTCGCCGTAATGATCCTCGGCGCCGGCGATGTCGGTCAGCACCGCATAAGCGTCGCCTTCCTTCACCAAGCCCATGGCGATGCCGCCGACGGGAGCGGAAATCGGCACGCCCGCGTCCATCAGGGATAGCGTCGCGCCGCAGACAGACGCCATGGAACTGGAACCGTTCGATTCCAGAATGTCGCTGACCACGCGCATGGTGTAGGGGAACGTTTTGTCATCGGGAACCACCGCCAGGAGGGCCCGTTCGGCGAGCGCTCCGTGGCCGATCTCGCGCCGTCCCGCGCCACGCATGAACCCGACTTCGCCGACGCTGAACGGCGGGAAGTTGTAGTGCAGCATGAAGCGCTTGGAAGTCTCGCTGGCATCCAGCAATTCGATGCGCTGCTCATCGTCCTTGGTGCCGAGGGTCGCCGAAACCAGCGCCTGGGTCTCGCCGCGCGTGAACAGCGAAGACCCGTGCACCCGCGGCAGCACGCCGACTTCGATATCGATATTGCGAACCTGATCGAACTTGCGCCCATCGGGACGGCGGCGCTCCTTGAGCATTTCGTCGCGGAAGATGCGCTCCTTCAAGCGGTCGAACAGGTCCTTGCCTTCGGCCTGCTGCTCCTCCGGCAGCGCGCCGATGGCTTTCTCCTTGCAGGCGTCGATGCGGGCGTAGCTTTCGAGCTTCTCGTACTTACCGGTATTCATCGCGTCCTTCAGTTCGACGCGAACCGCGCCGGCGATCTGATCGTACAGCGGCTGGTTGATGGCCGGGGTTTCGTAGGCCTTCTTGGACTTGCCCGCCTTGGCCATCAGAGCGTGAATGCCCTTGGCCAGCTTCTTGCAGCACTCGTGTCCGAACTCGATCGCGTCCAGCACCTCGGCTTCGGTGGCCTGCTGCGCGCCCGACTCGACCATCACGATGCCTTCTTCGGTTCCGGCCACGACAATGTTGATTTTGGCGGCCTTGGATTCTTCATACGTGGGGTTGGCGATCAACTTGCCGCCCACCAAGCCGACGCGTACTGCGCTCAGCACATGATGGAAAGGGATGTCGGAGATGGCCAGCGATGCTCCGGCGCCGATCAGCGCCAGCGTGGAAGGATCGCGCGCCGGATCGGCCGACAGCACCATGCCGATGACTTGCGTCTCGTGGGAGTAGCCTTCCGGGAACAGCGGCCGGATGGGCCGGTCGATCAGCCGGCTGGTGAGAATTTCCTTCTCCGTTGGCCGGCCTTCGCGCTTGATGAATCCGCCGGGAAAGCGCCCGGCCGAGTAGGTGTACTCGCGGTAATCGACAGTCAGGGGGAAAAAGTTGGCGTTAAGCTTGGGGTGCGGAGCGGTCGTGGCGGTGACCAGCACCACCGAAGCTCCCGACCGGACCACCACGGCGGCATTGGCCTGCTTGGCCATCTTGCCCGTCTCGAGGGTAACGACCAGGCCATTGCCTAGATCGATGTCTACTGAATGCAACATATTTGGAATCGTCCTTTAATCTAAAGGCGGATGCACGCCAGACTTGCGCTTGCTTGCCGCCTGCTTTGATCAAGAGGAGACTTTGGAGGGATCGCGGGGTACCGGCCACGTCACCCCTGTTCCACCAAAAAGGCTGGGCGAGGGGGCGCCGATGCTCGAGAATCGATTCCGTGAGCGGCCTCAACCGTCTCACGCCGAATGCCGGCCTGCGCCGGACGGGAACTACCGCCGGATGCCCAAGCTCTGGATCAGAGACTTGTAGCGTTCCGGACTACGGCTGCGCAAATAATCCAACAACCGGCGGCGCCGCGCCACCATCTGCAGCAGACCTCTGCGCGAGTGGTGATCTTTTGCGTGCGTCTTAAAATGCTCCGTCAGCTCGAGAATACGCCGGCTCAGGACCGCAACCTGTACTTCTGGCGAGCCGGTGTCCGTCTTGTGGACCCGGAACTGCGCTATCACCTTGTTCTTAGCTTCGCCAGCTAGTGCCATTCGAGAATCGATACTCCTCGTCTTTTCTTAACCGTTATCGTCTTTCGCAGGATACCACAGTTTGGGTTACCACAGCACCCGCAGTCTTGTCTCATGCAAGATGAGCCTGAAGCGGGGGTTCGTTTCTCACACAAGATGAGCCTGAAGGGCATGCTGGGGATTGATCATCCGCATGAAGTCCTCAGAGAAGTTGAGCCTGGAGCAGATCCGGGCGTTCCTA
>DATNJC010000104.1:0-38715 GCA_035604115.1 Bryobacteraceae bacterium
GTGAGTTTTCGGCAAGCGTGCGTGACGCCAGTTGGTCCGCCCTGTTAAGTTCATTCAGTCGCCGAGGGGAGGCTGATAATGAACCGCAAGAGCACATCACCCATTCCCGAACCAATCGCGCAGTTGCAACGCCAGTTGGACCAGTTTCGCAGCACCCAGCAGCGACGGACGAAGCTGCCGGAGTCGCTGTGGCAGGCTGCGGTGGAACTGGCCCGGCAACACGGTGTGTATTCCGTCGCGCACCCGCTTCGGCTGGACTATATGGGGCTGAAGAAACGGCTTGGCGAACCTTCCAGCCACCGACGAAAGGCACCCAGGCCGGCATTCGTCGAACTGATCACGCCACATCCGGCGACGCTAGAGGAGTGCGTGATCGAGTTCGAGTCCTCCAGCGGAGCGAAGATGCGCATCCAGTGGAAGGCATTGGCGCCGCCCGATTGGGCAAGCCTGCTGCGCGCCTGGCGGGACACCCAAGGATGATTCAGATCACGCCGCAGATGCAGATTCTGGTGGCGGTGGAGTCGGTCGACTTCCGGAAGGGCATCGACTCGTTGGCCGAGCTGTGCCGGCAGAAGCTGGATGCCGATCCATTTTCGGGTTACCTGTTCGTGTTCCGGAGCCGGCGAGCAACCTCGATTAAGGTGTTGGTCTATGACGGGCAGGGATTCTGGCTGGCGACCAAGCGCCTATCCAAAGGACGCTTCCGCTGGTGGCCCCAGGGCGAGGAACCCGCACGGGTGCTGCGCGTGCATCAAGCGCAGGTGCTGCTGGCGGCAGGCAATCCGGACATCGACGCGGCGCCGGTGTGGCGCAAAGTGAGCTGATCACTTTTTACTTGCGTTCCGAAACTAGTTCTGGCACACTGCTGCTATGACGGTCTACCGGGGCCGGAGCATTACCAGCGAAGAGATCGCGTTCATCCGGCAGCTCATCGCAGAGCATCCGGAACTGAGCCGCTGGAAGCTGTCGCGTCGGCTCTGTGAAGCCTGGCAGTGGAGACAAGCCAACGGCGCGTTGCGCGACATGGTCTGCCGCGGATTGTTGCTGCTGCTTCACCGCGCGGGCGAGATCGAGTTGCCGCCAGTAAAGCGCAAGGTACGGAATCGATTAGCGGAGCGCGAGCGGCCCGAGCCCGTGATCCCCAACAACCTTCCGGTGTGCGGACCACTGGGCAGCCTTACTCCGCTGGAGTTTGTGCAAGTGCGTCGCACGCCGGAGGAGGCGTTGTTCAACAGCCTGATGGAGCAGTATCACTATCTGGGCTACGAACAACCAATCGGCGAGCACCTGAAGTATCTGGCGAAAGCACGCGGGCAAGTGATCGCGTGCCTGGCCTGGCAAAGCGCGCCGCGCCACCTGAAGGTGCGCGACCGGTACCTCGCCTGGAGCGACGAAGCGCGCGAGCGCAACGTGCACTTGCTGGCTTACAACACGCGCTTTCTGATTCTGCCGTGGGTTCGGGTCGAGCACTTGGCCTCGCACATCCTGGGGCGCATGGCGAAGATCGTTCCGCAAGATTGGCAACGCATCTACGCGCATCCGGTTTATTGGTTGGAAACCTTCCTCGATCCGGCGCGCTTTCGCGGGACGTGTTATCGCGCGGCCAACTGGCAGGTGATCGGCACGACGGCAGGCCGCGGTCATCGTGCGCCCACCTTCGAACAGACGAGTCCGGTGAAGCAGATGCTGGGCTTGCCTTTGCATCGCAGGTTCCGGGAGATGCTCAGCCAATGAAGCGCCCGCGGGTGGATGTGAATCTGGAGGAACTGGACCAGATTATCGATCGCGGCATGCGCACGCGGCTGAACGAATCGGAAGGCCAGAAGCTGAAAACCGCGCTGCACGCCATGGCGGAACGCTTGTTGTGGAAACGCAGCACGGAGAAGACCAGCGCCGTTGTGGATCAGCCTGCGGCTGTTCCTGTCGAAGAGCGAAACACGGGCGAGCCCGCTCCGGCCGGTCACGGGCGCCATGGCGCCGCTGCATTTACCGGCGCAACGACACAATGGGAGCTCATGGAAGCCGCCGCGAAACTGATCCGGCCGGTGCTGGAGGAGTTGATCCGGCAGGCGGCGCAAGGCAGCGTGATGCACAATGACGACACGGGCATGCGGATTCTGCGCCTGGCGCGCGAGCCAGACGACCAGCGCACGGGTACCTTCACCAGCGGGGTCGTATCGATCGTTGGCGCGTGGAGAATCGCACTGTTCTTTACGGGATGGAAGCACGCGGGCGAGAACATTGCCGACGTGCTGAACCGGCGCGCTCGTGAACTCCCCGCCCCGATCCAGATGTGCGACGCGCTTTCCCGCAACACACCGAAGCTGGAAGGAGTCGAAATCCTGGTTGCGAACTGTCTCGCCCATGGAAGACGGCAGTTTGTGGAAGTGGTGGAGAACTTTCCCGAGCAGTGCCGGTATGTGCTGGAGACCCTGCGCGGCGTCTATCACAATGACGCGCTGGCGCGGGAACAGGGGCTGTCGCCGCAAGATCGGCTGCGCTTCCATCGCGAGCATAGCGGCCCCTTGATGAAAGATCTGCGGGTCTGGATGGAGGCGCAGTTGGCGGAGCGGAAGACCGAGCCCAACTCCGGGCTGGGCCAAGCGATCTCCTATGTATCGAATCACTGGCTGAAGCTGACGCTTTTCCTCCAGCAGCCCGGCGCGCCGCTCGACAACAACATCGTCGAGCGTGCCCTGAAGAAAGCGATTTTGAACCGCAAGAACGCGCTCTTCTACAAAACGCTGAACGGCGCCGGGGTCGGCGACCTGTTCATGCGCCTGATTTACACCTGCGAGCTGAACGGAGCCAATCCCTTCGACTATCTCACCGAGTTGCAGCGGCATGCCGGGGAGTTGCCGCGCCACCCATCGGAGTGGATGCCCTGGAATTACCGCGAGACGCTGGCGCGGCTCGCCACACCGGCAGCCGCGTAATATGATGAATCCTGCCTGGCCGGAAAGGATCGACTGCGGCCATGGTCGGGCGACATCCTGAAATGCCCAGAAAGCGAGCCTCTGCGAAGGCAAAATCCGGACACGTTTTTGGCCAGGCACGGAAGCCGGCAAAAATGTTTCGTGCGGGACTGTATGCGCGCGTTTCCACCAACGATCAGCAGACTCTGGCGATGCAGAACCGGGCGATGCGGGAGTATGCCGCCCGGCGGGGCTGGACGATTGCCCTGCAAGTCCGCGAGGTCGGTCCCGGTGCGGCGCGGAGAGAGGCCCGCGAGAAACTGCTGGAAGCCGCCCGCCGCCGGGAGATCGATGTGTTGCTGGTCTGGCGACTGGACCGTTGGGGCCGGTCTGTAACGGATCTGCTGGCGACCCTCCAGGAACTGGAACACCTCGGCGTCGGGTTCATCTCCCTGACGGAGGCGCTGGATCTGACCACACCAGCCGGACGCGCGATGGCCGGTCTGCTGGCTATATTCGCCGAGTTCGAAAGAGAGATTCTGCGGGATCGAACCAGGGCGGGCCTTGCTCATGCGCGGGAGAACGGGAAACGCCTGGGTCGGCCGGCAACCGCGGCAGTACACGCTGCGGAAATCCGGAAACTGCATCGGGCCGGTGTTAGCAAATCCGAAATCGCTCGCCGGGTACAGATCGGCCGCACCTCAGTCCGCCGAATCCTGGTACTGAAGTCATGAAAAGACCCCAGCGAGACCCTGTGCGGGAGGACCGCATTCACATCGAGGCTATCGTCGATGCCAGTCCGGATGAGCAGGCAGTGAGCTGGTATTACTATCTGGAAAGCAAAATCAGTTTCCCGTTCCAGACGAAGTGTGTTGCCGCGAAGGATGTCTCGCCGCTCAGGAAAGGCGAAACCACCGAGGTCGTACGCATGGCCGCTGAAGATGTCTGCGAGCACGACATGCTTGTGCAGATCCGTTGGCAGGGGCGGAAAATGGCCGTTCCTCTTTCGCAACTGGCCGCTATCGCTCCAGACGAATCAACTAAGGAAGCCATCGGCGACTGGCATTACTGGGTCTCCCAGGGCTGCCTTCTCTGAGCTCATGTCCCCAACTGACAAATCGTCGGCCGGCGAGTAAACCGAGATACTATGGCAAAGCGCCAGCCAGGATCACAGCCCACATGGACAGATGTTAAGACACAGCTCGCGAGCTTCGACCGACCGGGATTACTGGACGTGATTCGGGATCTCTACGCCGCCTACAAGGATAATCAGACGTTTCTTCACGCCCGTTTGGGAATGGGTGAGGACGTTCTGAACCCCTACCAGGAAACGCTGGACCGCTGGCTCTGGCCGGACGTGTTGCGGAATCAGGACACCTCGGTCGCGAAAGCCAAACAGGCCATCTCCAGTTACAAGAAGGCTGTCGGCAAACCGTCCGGACTCGCGGAGCTGATGGTGTTCTACTGCGAACGCGCTGCAGGGTTCAGCAGTGATATCGGCAATCAGGACCCGGGCTACCTCGATGCACTGGTCCGCATGTTCGAACAGGCCCTCAAGATCGCAGAGCAGCTACCCGCCAGCCAGCGCAACGCTCTAATCGCACGGCTGGATCGAGTACGCGTCATCAGCCACAACCTCGGCTATGGCGTGGGCGACGCCATGGACGCCATGCTCGCGAAATATCTGAGAGACTGACCCGATCCGCCGGTTCACAAACTGACGGTGCTACGCAGCTCTGCCGAAAACTCACCGCTTGACGAAGTCGGGCTTGGCGATTCGAGTCTTCTGCAGCGCCTAGGCGACGAGGTGAACCGCCTCTGGGAGCTCTTCAACAACGGCTTGCACCGCGACCGGCCCTCGCGCAAGGACGTTGAGGCGACCTTCCGCGACTTGGTTTTGTGGCTGACCAAGGCAATCCAGATCAGTCCCCCCTATGCAAGGAAGATCTACCTAGCCTATACAGAGGACATGAGGGATCTCGCGCGCAAGGTCATCGAGGCGGGACCCCTCTGAGCGAATTTGCCAAGACCCCTTACGCCGCCTTAGCCGGCGTCATGCAATGCATCCCCGGCAACATCTCCGCCAGCACTTCTTCCACCCGGTCGGCAAAGATGAACTCCACATCCCTCCGCACTTCCTCGGGCAGATCGCGCAGATCCTTCTGATTCCCCCGAGGCAGAATCACCCGCTTCAGCCCCAACCGCCGAGCGGCGAGCACTTTCTCCTTGACCCCTCCAATCGGCAACACCAATCCAGTCAGCGTGACCTCGCCAGTCATAGCCGTATCGCTCCGCGCCGGCACCCCCGAGTACAGCGAAGCCAGCGCCGTAGTCATCGTCACGCCCGCCGACGGCCCGTCTTTCGGAATCGCGCCCGCCGGCACGTGAATGTGCAGGCCCGCGTTCAAGAACTGATCCGTTTGCAGCCCGAACTCCCGCGCGTGGCTCCACAGGTAGCTGCGAGCCGTCTTGGCCGACTCTTGCATCACCTCGCCCAGTTGCCCGGTAATCATCAGGTCTTTACCGCTAGGCAGCAGCGCCGCTTCGATGTACAACACATCGCCGCCGGTTTCGGTCCAAGCCAGACCCGTGGCCACGCCCGGAGGCATGTCCTTGCGCCCCTGCTCCGGCAGAATCGCCTCCGGCCCCAGCAACTCGGGCACCTCGGCGGCATCCACGATGTACGGTTCCGTACGCCCTTCGGCGAACTTCACCGCGACCTTGCGGATCACGCGCCCCAGCACCTGTTCCAGCCGCCGCACGCCCGCCTCGCGCGTATACGAGCGGATCATCTTCTGCAAAGCTTCCTCGCCGATCACGCACTGTTCCGCAGTCAACCCGGTGTGCTTCAACTGCCGGGGCAGCAGGTACCGCCGCGCGATTTGCGTCTTCTCTTCCTCGCTGTAACCCGACAGCGCCAGGATCTCCATGCGGTCCAGCAGCGGCGCCGGAATCGTATCCAGCGTGTTAGCCGTGGTGATGAACAACACCTTCGACAAGTCGAACGGCAGGTCGAGGTAGTTGTCTCGGAAACTCTTGTTCTGCTCCGGGTCGAGCACTTCCAGCAGCGCCGACGCCGGATCGCCGCGGAAGTCGCGCCCCAGCTTGTCCACCTCGTCCAGCATCAGCACGGGGTTCGAAAATCCCGCGCGCCGCATAGCCTGGATCAGGCGTCCTGGCAAAGCCCCGATATACGTCCGGCGGTGGCCGCGCAGCTCGGCTTCATCGTGCAGGCCGCCCAGGCTCATGCGCTCGAACTTCCGCCCCAGAGCCCGCGCGATGGATTGTCCCAGCGATGTCTTGCCCACTCCAGGAGCGCCGACAAAGCACAGAATCGGCGCCTTCGCTTCCGGATTGAGCTTCAGCACAGCCAACTGCTCGATGATGCGCTCCTTGACTTTGACGATGCCATAGTGGTCCTCGTCCAGAATCTCGCGAGCCCGCTTCAAGTCCAGCGAATCCTCGCTGCGCTTGTTCCACGGCAGCTCGATCACATATTCCAGCCACGTGCGGATCACGTTGTGCTCGGGACTCGCCGTATTGACTTTTTCCAGGCGGCCCAACTCGCGCTCGGCCTCCTTGCGGATGTCCTCGGGAAGGTCCGCCTTGGCCAGCTTCTCACGCAGATTTTCGGTCTCGGCTTGGTCCGAGTTCTTCTCGCCCAATTCCTGTTCGATGGCGCGCTTCTGCTGCCGCAGCAGGTATTCGCGCTGATCCTTCGACATCTCCGTGCGCGCGTCTTCGGTGATCTTGTTGCGCAGCTCGGCGACGTTCACCTCGTGCGACAGCCACCCCATTACCAGCCGTAGCCCGTCTAGTCTTGACGTGGTTTCGAGTAGCGCCTGCTCCCGCACGCCGTCCACGTTCATCAGCGACGCCACCATGAACGCCAGTTGCAAAGGATCGGACTGCTGCGCCGCGAACATGCGCGCCACGTCCTGTTCCGGCTGCCCCTGGACCAGGCTTACGAACTTCGAAGCCATCTCGGTCACCGACAGCGTCAGCGCCTCAATCTCGTGGCTGGCATCGTCGGGCAAGGGGAGCGGCCGGATTTTAGCCTTCAGATGGCCGTTTTCCTCCACCTTCACCAATACGACGCGCTCCACGCCCAGCACCATGACCTCGATGTGGTCCGGACGCGGCCGTTGCGTGCGCCGGATCACCGCCCGCGTGCCGACTGTGTAGAGATCGCCCGCCTTGGGCACCTCGACGGTGGGATTGGGCTGGCCCACCACCACCAGTTCCTTGTCCTCGGAACCGAGCGCGGCCTCGACAGCGGCCACCGACGCGGGCCGCCCCACCGAGAGCGGCATCAACAAACCCGGAAACAGCACCGAATTCTTCAGCGCCAATACCGGAAGCGTTCGAAGTTCTTCTGCCATATGCGTCCCTCTTTCTCCCTATATCCTTGCTCCCGCTGTCTCTTCCTGTATGTCTGTTGCTCTGTCCTGTCTTCTGTCTGTCTGTCTGTCTGTTGCTCACTCAAGACCGGCCGTGCTCTCTCTCGATGCCGCCGTGGAGCACGCACTCGTGCGTGCCACGTCGAGACTCATCTCGACGCCTAGCCTTAAGACGCTCGAACCGCCACGGACGATTCAGTTTCAAACGTCAACCCATCCCTACCTTCATCCACCCGCACCTTCGACCCATCCCGAATCTCGCCCGCCACGATCTTCCGCGCCAGCGGAGTCTCCACTTCTTTCTGAATCGCCCGCTTCAGCGGCCGCGCACCATACGCCGGATCGTACCCCACATGGATCAGCCGTTCCCGCGCCGCCTCGGTCAACTCGATCTCAATCCGCCGCTCAGCCAACCGAGCTTTCAAGCCCTCCAGCTGTATATCGACGATCTTCTTCAAATGCCCCTCGTTCAGCCGGTGGAAGGTGATGATCTCGTCCACACGGTTCAGGAACTCCGGCCGGAACAGCCGTGGCAGCTCATCCTTCTGCGCATTGGAAGTCATGATGACGATGGTGTTCTTGAAGTCCACCGTGCGCCCCTGCCCATCCGTCAGCCGCCCGTCATCGAGCACCTGCAGCAGCACATGGAACACATCCGCGTGCGCTTTTTCAATCTCATCCAGCAAGACCACCGAGTAGGGCCTCCGCCGCACAGCTTCGGTCAATTGCCCGCCTTCGTCGAACCCGATGTATCCCGGAGGCGCGCCGACCAGCCGCGACACGGTGTGTTTTTCCTGATATTCGGACATATCGACGCGGATCATCGCCTTTTCATCGTCGAACAGGAATTGCGCCAGCGCCCGCGCCAGTTCTGTCTTTCCGACTCCAGTAGGTCCCAGAAACAAGAAGCTTCCCACCGGCCGCTTGGGATCTTTCAACCCGCCGCGAGCGCGCATCACCGCATCGGCCACCGCATCCACCGCTTCTTCCTGACCCACCACCCGCTTGTGCAATTCATCGGAAAGGTGCAGCAGTTTCTGCATTTCGCCTTCCAGCAGCTTTGAGAGCGGAATGCCGGTCCAGCGGCTCACCACCTGCGCGATGTCTTCTTCGTCGACTTCTTCCTTCAGCAGAGTAGGCGCCTGCGCGGCCTGTTCCAGTTGTTTCTCCAGGCCCGTCAGCTTGCCGTATTTGAGTTCGGCGGCTTTGTTCAGATCGTAAGCCCGCTCAGCCTGCTCGATCTCGGCCTTGACTTGTTCAATCCCCGACCGCAAATCGCGCTGCTTCTTGATGGTCTGTTGATCGGACTGCCACTGCGCCTTGAGCGACGTGGTTTCGGTTTTAAGCTCGGCCAGTTCTTTGTCGATCTTTTTCAGGCGCTCCCGCGACGCAGCATCTTTTTCCTTCTTCAGCGCCTCGCGCTCGATTTCGAGCTGCATCTGACGCCGCAAGCGCTCGTCCAACTCCGCCGGCATCGAATCGATTTCCGTGCGCAGCTTGGCCGCGGCTTCATCCATTAAATCGATAGCCTTGTCCGGCAAGAACCGGTCGGAGATATAGCGCGAGCTCAGCACCGCCGCCGCCACCAGGCTCGAGTCCTTGATCCGGACCCCGTGATGCACTTCATAGCGCTCACGCAACCCGCGCAGAATCGAAATCGTGTCCTCCACCGAAGGCTGATCCACCAGCACCGTCTGGAACCGGCGCTCCAAAGCCGCGTCTTTCTCAATATGTTTGCGATACTCATCCAGCGTGGTCGCACCAATGCAGTGCAACTCGCCGCGCGCCAGCATCGGCTTCAGCAAATTACCCGCATCCATGGCCCCTTCGGCCTTACCCGCCCCGACGACGGTGTGCAATTCGTCGATGAACAGAATGATCTTCCCTTCAGCCGACTGTACTTCCTTGAGCACCGCCTTCAAGCGTTCCTCGAACTCGCCCCGGAACTTCGCCCCGGCGATCAGCGCGCCCATGTCGAGCGACACCACTTTCTTGTCCTTCAAGCCCTCCGGCACGTCCCCGCGCACGATTCTTTGCGCCAACCCCTCAACGATGGCCGTCTTGCCCACTCCGGGTTCGCCGATCAGCACCGGGTTGTTCTTCGTCCGCCGCGACAACACTTGAATGACGCGCCGAATTTCTTCATCCCGCCCGATCACCGGATCGAGCTTGTTCTGCCCCGCCAGCTTGGTCAGATCGCGGCCATACTTTTCGAGCGCCTCATAAGTCGCCTCGGGATTCTGCGTCGTCACGCGCTGCGAACCCCGAACTTCCTGCAAGGTGCGCATCAACCGCTCGCGCGTCAGCCCCAAGTCTTTAAAGACTTTCTCGCCCGTGGCCGCCAGCAGAACATGCTCGACGGAAATATACTCGTCTTTGAGGCGCTTGGCCTCGCCCTCGGCCTCGGTCAGCAGCTTCTGCAGACGGGAGGTGATGTAAACCTGCTCCAAAGCCTGCGGCCCGCCCGAAACGCGCGGCAACTTGTCCAAGTCCTGCGCCAGCCGCCGGTGCAAACCTTCCAGCCGCGCACCCGTCTTTGCCAGAACCGATTGCGCCAGCCCGCCGTCCTGCTCCAGCAACGCGACCAGCAGATGCTCGACGTCCACCTGTTGATGGCCCCGCCCGCTCGCCAGCGTTTGGGCGGCGTGAATGCCGTCCTGCAGTTTTTCAGTAAATCGATTGAAGTCCATAACCGAATCCTTCTTCTCGTACTAGAATTGTACCATGTTAAGTCCGGATGTATGCAATAATCTTAGTGTGATCGTATCAGCTATGAGATGAACCCGAAAGGCGAAACGATGCAACCGACTATGCCCCGCCTCCTCACCCCGCTCCCTGGCCCCAAGGCCAACGCAATAATCGAGCGGGATCAACAAGTTATGTCGCCTTCCTACACCCGGTCCTACCCTTTGGTCGCCGACCGCGCTGAGGGCGCTATCGTCGAGGACCCCGACGGCAACCGCTTCCTCGACTTCGCCGCCGGCATCGCTGTTGTCGCCACTGGCCATTGTCATCCCCGCGTGGTGAGCGCCATCCAGGACCAAGCCGCCCGGCTTATCCATATGTCGGGAACGGACTTCTACTACGAGAACATGGTCGCCCTCGCCGAGAAGCTTGCAAGTCTGGTTCCAGGCGGCGGTCCCCGCCGGGTCTATTTCGGGAACTCGGGAACCGAGGCCATCGAGGCCGCCATCAAGCTGGCCCGCTACCACACCGGGCGAGGCCAGTTTGTGGCGTTCCTGGGCGCTTTCCACGGACGCACGCTGGGATCGCTGGCGCTAACTGCCAGCAAAAGCGTGCAAAAGAAGGGCTTTTTCCCGCTGATGCCGGGGGTCCACCACATGCCGTTCGCCTATTGCTACCGCTGCGCTTACGGGAAACAGCCGGAAACCTGCGCGGTCGAGTGCGTCAAAGCCATTGAACAAGAGTTGTTCCGCACAGCTTTGCCAGCGTCGGAAGCCGCCGCGATCTTCGTGGAGCCGGTCCAGGGCGAGGGCGGCTATGTCATTCCACCCAAGAAGTTCTTCGATGAGCTCCAGATCCTGGCGCGAAAACACAGCATCCTGATCGTCGCCGACGAGGTCCAATGCGGAATGGGGCGGACGGGAAAGATGTTCGCGTCGGAACACTTTGGCCTGGAACCCGATGCCATCGCGCTCGCCAAAGGCATCGCCAGCGGTTTGCCGCTGGGCGCGGTGGTCGCGCGGGCGGAGCTGATGCAATGGCCTCCCGGCGCTCACGCGTCCACGTTCGGTGGGAATCCCGTGGCGGTGGCTGCGGCGCTCACGACCATCGAATTGCTGGAGCAGGAATTGATTGACAACGCCGCGCGGGTGGGGGCGCATTTGATGGCCCGGCTGCGGGATCTGCCGAAACGCTCGCCCATCGTGGGCGACGTGCGGGGACTCGGTTTGATGATCGGCATCGAACTGGTGCGCGACCAAGTGACCAAGGAGCGTGCCGGCGACCTGCGGGACCGCCTGGTCCAGATGTGCTTCGAGCGCGGCCTCCTGGTCTTGGGAGCAGGGCCCAACTCGATCCGGCTGTGCCCGCCGTTGGTGATTACGCCGGATCAGGCGGACTTCGCGGCTGAGACGATTGAGGAGTGTCTGAAGCAGCTCTAGAGTCCTGTCTTTGAAGTTTGGTAGCCTGAGCGGGGCCGGGCTTTGAGCCCGCCGCCGCCTTTGCAGGCGGCGTTCCGGAGGTCAGGCAACATTACTTTCCTGTGGAACGTCGAGCTGGTACCGACTAGCGCCGCGACGAATCGCGGCGTCAGCCCCAAAGGGCTGGCCCCACTTAAAACCGTGCCGACCCGGTTGCTGGCCGACAGGACTGTTGTGCGCAGGCTGCGGAACGGGCTACCTACGCTGCGGTGATTTTGGGAATGGCACCCGCAGCTCCGGATTCGTGGCCGGCCACCCGGACAGCGAGCCGCTCAAATAGGAGTTCCGGTAATTGTGGATTGAAAATCCACCGAAGCTCAGGTTCGCTGCGGCGAATTCACGATAGACGGATTGCGCCGCGGCGTTCATGGCCGCTTGGCCCAGGGAATAAAACGTCTCGTTCGCGGCGGCGCCGGAGATGGCCGGGTTGTCTGTGTCCAAACCGACCAGAATCCGGCGGGCCATGCCGGTGCGGTTCGCGTATTCGACGATGTTCTTGTCCAGGCAAATCAAGCCCCCGCCGGCGGTGCAATCGAGAGTGCCCGAGGCGTTGCGGTAGCCCATCACCACCAGGCTGGTCAGCTTCAGATCCACGATGTGTTTGTACGCCTCCTTGGTGGTCCCGTTGAAGGTGACCGAGTGTTCCAGAAGGCGCTGACAGCTGCCGAAAGTCCGAGCCCGCTCGCAGCCGCCTGCCGTTGGAAGCATCGATACAGGCTCAGAAGCGCCGGAAAATCGGGATTGCGGCCGGGCTCGACGTCGAGGATGATTCCGTCGAACTTGACCGCGGGGTGGTCCGAGTCATAGCCGGCGATGTCGGCGAAGCGCTCGTGGGGCGTGGCCGGGGTGGCGCAGCCTTTGGCGGGCCATTCCGTGTCGCCCATGGAGGCGTACACTTGCATGTTCCGCGAGTGGGCTTTGCGGATGAAGGCGGCGATCGATTTCTCGTCGACCAGATACCGGTGCGCGCTGTTGGCGGTGGAGCTGTAGACGCTCACATAGAGCGCCGTCACGCCGCTCGCAGAGGCGTTTTGCATGAGCGTGTCGCGAGTTGACGGGTCGGTGACGGGGCTGGGAAGTCCGGCTACCGAGTAGACCCACATGGTGTTGGAGCCCGGCGACGTGGCTGCGGGCGCCGCCTGCTCCATTCCAAGTAGAAGCGTCATGGTCGCCGCCGCGCGGAAGGCGATCCGGACGCGAGCTCGATTTTGCTCCGCAAAGCGGTCGTCGGAAACCTGGATACGCATAGACTCCCAGTGAAGATAGATCACGTGCCCACAGCCGTGTCACTGTGATTATGACGAATCATGCGGATATCCAACTTGGATGGCTGGTGTGTCGGCAAACTTTCAAAGAAAGGATTGATGCCCGAGGGTTCCTATTTCGCTTGAGAAGGAACTCATAGAGAAGAGCGCCTAGTGTGATGCCAACTCATCCATGCGCAACGTCATGAAGGCACTGGCTAGGCTTACCGAGCGACTGAATTCCTCGAAACGCTCCATAAAAACAGCTTCCGTTAATCCGTTGATGGCCACATGCTTTTCGATAACCACGTTGTTAAAATCTGGTGTTATGCGAGGAACATCCGCGCCTGTTCTGGACAGCTCAATGGTTAGCTCTTCTTGGAGTCTCGTCCGTTGAGTCTCCGTAAGTTTAGATAGGACAGCCCGCTCTCCCTCCGAGGTAGTGAATGTTTGGGTAGTGGGTCAGTTAGACTGGCCGGTCGTGGGTCAGGTTCACCCAACTGACCCACTACCCGATGAACCGCGGGATCGACGTCGTGTCGATCGGCTCGAATCGAAATCGACGGGAATGACAGGCAGGCTTTCGTAGTCGTAGCGGTCCAGATTGGCGCTGGCCGCCGATGCGCCGCGCAGACCGCTATCGCCTCCGCCAGCGCATCGTTCGCCGGGTCGTTGCTGGCTGACGCTCTGGCGTGAAGGGATTCGCGGCGTGAAGGGCCTTGCGGCGAGGCCAACGCAGCAATGTTTTTAGACTATTCAATTCGTCAAAAGCTAAATGCCCATTTTTGAAACTGGACGAGGAATAGTCACCAAGAAACAACTGGGGCGCCCCGGCGGATAACCGGAGCGCCCATAAGATTCGTTCGTATCGCCGGTCGGTTTAAGCGAAGCTGAAACCAGCGTTCTTAATCGGCAGCGACCGCACGCGGATGCCCGACGCCGAGAAGATCGCGTTGGCCACCGCCGGCAACACCGGAGGCATGGACGGTTCGCCCAAACCCGTCGGTGGATTGTCCGACTTCACCCACGCGACTTCGATTTCCGGCGGCATTTGTGTCATGCGGGCGATCGGATGCTGCGGGAAGTTCTGCTGCACCACGCGCCCTTTGTCCACTGTGATCTCGTAGCCCATCATCGCGCTGATCCCGTCGACCACCGCGCCCTGGGCCAGGTTCTCGGCCGCGTTGGGGTTGATGATCTGGCTGCCGATATCGCCGGCGACCCACACCTTGTGGATCTTGACCTTCTTGTCGGAGCTGACACTCACATCGGCCACTTCGGCGAAGTACCCTGCATGGCTGAAGTGGAACGCCACACCCAGAGCTCGTCCCTTCGATGGCTTGGTCTTGGCCCAATTCGACATCTCGGCGACCTTCTCCACCACACCGCGCATACGGCCGGCGTTGTAGCCCGCGTTCATCTTGGGCTCGCCCAGCAAGTCCAATCTGAACTGCACGGGATCCTTGCCCGCGGCGTGCGCCAGCTCGTCGATGAAGGAGTGGATCACGAACGCGAACACATTGCTCGACGGAGCGCGCAGCGAACCCGTGCGGATCGCCAGCGGCATTACCGAAGCGTCCAATTGATAGTTGGGCACGAAGCGCTGCGGGAACTCGGTCGGCCCCATCGCGCCCGCGCTGACGAAATTCAGCCGCTCGCCGTTGGGAGCCCCGTAGCTGACGAAGTGGTTATGCCACGCCATCACCTTGCCCGAGGAATCCAGACCCGCCTTCAGGAACTGATACCCGCCCGGACGATAATAATCGTGCGCCATGTCGTCTTCACGCGACCACAGCAACTTCACCGGAGCGCCGGCCAGCTTGGAGATGTAGGCCGCCTCCGCCACGTAGTCGTTGGTCAGACGCCGTCCGAAGCCGCCGCCGCCGCGAGTCATGTGCAGCGTGACTTCCTTCTCGGTCAGACCCAGAGTTTGCGCCGCCAAGCGGCGGCCGCTAGCGGGAATCTGGCTGTCGGTCCAGATCTCCACCTTCCCGTCCTTGAAGCTGGCCGTGGCGCCCTGCGGCTCCAGCGGCGCGTGGGAGATGAACGGATACGTATAGGCAGCCTCGACTACTTTCGCGGCCTTGCTCAACGCGTCCTTGCCTTCGCCGTCCTTGCGGAGCGTGTTCATCGGAGCCTGTTTGCTCAACTCCACAGCCCTCTGCGCGTACACCGTGCTGGAATGCTCGGGCACACCGAAGCGGCCTTCATCCCAGGTGACGTTCAGTTTCTTGCGTGCCGACTGCGCCTGCCACCAGGTGTCCGCCACGATGGCGATACCCGGTTCCAAACCGGGGTCGCCGGGCAGAACGTCGCCCTTTACTTCGGGCCGGTCCACTACCCAAGCGCCGCGGACGCCCGGCATCTTCTTGATCTCTTCGATGTTAGAGGTCATCACTTTGCCGCCAAACACGCCGCACTTTTGGTACGCCGCGTAGAGCATGCCGGGCACCGTGACGTCGATGCAGAAGATCGGTTTCCCGGTGACGATCGCCGGAGTGTCCCAAGCCTTCGTCGACACGCCGATGATTTTGTAATCCTTGGGATCCTTGAACGTCAGCGTCTTGGGATCGGGAGGCGTCAGCGTGGCCGCGGTCGCCGCGAGTTCGCCATAACCCGCCGATTTGTTGGACGCCTTGTGATACACCTTGCCCGAGGCCGTGGTCAGTTCAGACTCCGCTACATTCCAGTTCTTAGCCGCGGCCATCAGCATCAGCTTGCGGCCGCCCGCACCCACCTGGCGCATGGGAATCCAGTTCTGCGGCGTAGCCAGGCTGCCGCCCGCGAACTGCGAGAAGTACTTGGTGTCGTCGAAATCGGTGTTTTGCAGTTTCACCTGCTTCCAGTCGATGTCGAGTTCCTCGGCGATCAACATGGGGATCATGGTCTTGACGCCCTGGCCGACTTCGGGGTTCTTGGCCATGATGGTAACGGTGCCATCGGCGGCGATCATGATATAGTCGCTGGGTTTCACCGGCGGCGGAGGCGGAGCGCCGCCGCCGCGGCCCTGGGCCAGCGCCTTTTCCGGACCCACGTACATGCCGATCAGAAGGCCGCCGCCGCCGAGGGCGGAAACTTGAAGGAAGTTACGACGATTGAGCTTTTTTCCTGTGAGTTTTTTCATGGGTATGGCCTCCTTATTGTGCGCTCGCCCCAGTGGTGGCGCCCGACTTGCCCTTGTTCTGCGCGATCGCCGCGGCCCGGTGGATCGCCTGCCGGATGCGAATATAGGTTCCACAGCGGCACACATTGCCGTTCATGGCCGAGTCGATGTCCTTGTCGGTAGGCTTGGGAGTCTTGGCCAGCATCGCCGCGGCCGACATGATCTGGCCGCCCTGGCAGTAACCGCACTGCGGCACATCGAGCTCGATCCAGGCCTGCTGCAGAGGATGCGAACCATCCGCCGAAAGTCCTTCGATGGTGGTGATGGGGGCCTTTTCGGCGGCCGATACGGGAGTGCTGCAACTCCGCACCGCGCGTCCGCCCAGGTGCACGGTGCACGCGCCGCAGAACGCGACGCCGCAACCATACTTGGTGCCCTTTAGATTAAGGACGTCCCGGAGCACCCACAATAACGGAGTATCCGCGGGTACATCCACAGTGGCGGACGTCCCATTCACGTTCAGCTTGAAAGCCATTGAGTTACCTCCACAAAAGGAAAGGACTGGTGAGCGCCGCCACAACACACCTCGGATGAGGAACGCGGGCAGGCGGAAAAGCGTCTAGCGGTAGAAAGCATCAGCTTTCGCAACGGGTTAAGGGTAACAAAGCGGAAGGCAGGGTGTCAAGCCACACCGAGCGCAAGTATAATAATAGCCGCCGCAGGTAGCGCCGAATATCTGCACCACCGTCCCACGCGCCGCCGGATTCGCCGGATCGTTCACCGAATTGTCCTGATTGAGCGCCGCCGCCCGCCCGATACCAGTAGCGCCGAGTGTAAAGATCCCGGGTGCCGAAGCCACCACGGGAACCGTCCAACCCTTCGAGATCACGCTCCCGTACTGCAACTGAATGGTAGTCGTCGCCTGCCCCGCCACTTCATAAGGCACGATCACATTCGCTTGATATGGCGACCCGTAGATCATCGGCACAGGCTTTCCATCGAACAACGCCTGGGCGCCGTTGAGGCTGTTGGCGACGTTGCCCGCGGCGTCACTGGTGAATCCGGTGATCTGCGGCGGCCCTGCGCCGAATCCGTAAATCGAGACGATCTCGCCCGGAGCGACGCTCGCCTGAATCTGCGATGCCGCGTTCACGATAGCGCCGATGAACGGCGGAATATCGGGCTCGATCGTGATGTTCAAGGTGACCGGCAGGTTCACCGTTTCGGTCCCGGAAGTAATCGCAACGTTGCCCGAATAACTGCCAAGTCCCGTCGCCATGTATGCGCTTAAACTAACTGTCGCCACACCCGGCGTCGCATCTGGACGGTTAGCCAAAAACGCGATTCCCGTGGTGCTCCAATCCAGATGCAACGGAATCCCGCCCGATTGAACGTTGACCGTGTGATAGTACGAGGCGTAGTCAGGCAGAATCTGACTCAGTCCCTGCGTAACCGTGATGCTGGGGGGCGTGACGGTGATCTGTGGCTCGGTGTCGTAGATCGACAAGGTCACCGGAGTCGCCACGACTGGCAGGTAAGACGAACTCGTCGTGACCGTGCCCGTGTAGACTCTGGCCTTCAGCCCAGCAGAATTCACTGCAATCACCGCTACCCACGGAGGCGTGGAAGACGCGGAAGCGCTCAGCCAGTTTCCTCCCGAATTTGTGGTCGCGGCAACTGTGGTAGCGCCGTCGCCAAGCGGCACCGTCTGGAACGGCGGAGCCGCTCCGCCGGTCTGTACGGAAAACGTGACGGTCGGCGGAACGTACTGGGAACCCTCCGGCGGCCCGACAGATAACTGCACCGGCACCGTTATGGTGTTGTTCGGTCCAGCGACCACTACTGGTCCGTTGTAGCTCCCTTCGGTCAGTGTCGTCGAGTCAGCGGAGACCGTCAGTGACGCGGGCGTGCTGGCGCTGGACGGGCTCACCGACAGCCAATTGCCCGCGCTGGAAGCGCTGGCTCGGAAGGAAACTGGATTCCCGGTGCTGGTCACTTTCACGTTCGACTGGTCGGTGCCCGGCCCGATGAACATCAACGTCGTCTGGCTCACCTCGACGAGCGGCGACGCACTTACGGTGAGCGAAATCGGAATCGTCGTCGGTTGCCCATTCAGCGCGATCGGAGTGATCACGATGCTGCTGGTGTACGTCCCCGGGGCCAAAGTGCCGGCGGATATGCCGACGCTGATAGAGGCTCCCGACGACGTTGTGGCCGTGAAGGGGGAGCCGGGTCCTGTGATCGACAGGGCATCCCCGAATATTAGGGGAGGATTCAAATAGACGATGACGGGCGCTGGCGCTGGGTTGCCGCTCTGCCACAGGAATGACACCGTCGCCGTACTCGCGATTACCTGCACCGATGGCGGCACGGCCGGTACCATCTTCCAAAAGGATCGACTGCCCAGAGGGCCCAGGGAAACCATAACCGATTCCCAGCATGTGGATCGGCTGCGAAGCGACTGCGAAACATCCAGACCCACCCACCACGAGGCCTCCAGGCTGATCGGTGTACAACGTGTACAATTCGCCGGCGGGGATGGTCACCTTGGTTTCAGGCCCAATGGCTGGCACAGGGAAACTTGTTTGTAAAACTACATCTACGGGCGTGGGATTCGGATTTTGCAGCGCGATGCCGCCGCCCCGCTCGGGAAAACTCGTGCTGGCCGACGTCCAGCTCTGGAGCGGAGTCACCACTTGGAGTCCGAGTAACCTCGATCCACTGGAAGAATCTGGGATGCTGGGCATCGCAGAGAAATACTCGATTTGCGAGCCGTCGGGATTCCGCACCACCACCCGCTTCCCCGTAAGTTCCGTCGCGCCGCCCAACGTTAGATCGATCTCCTGCGGCGCCACGTACTGAACCTTGGAAACGCTCACTCCATCGATTTGCACGACGGTAGAATCGCCGAACCCCGTGCCCGTCACCCGAACCAGAGTCCCCGCTGGCAGCAACCCTCCGCCAGGCGTCAAACTCTGAACTGAGAGCGCTCCTCCGATCAGCACCGACCCAGGCACGATCGTTACGGAATACTGGTTGTTGTTCGCGTCGCTCCAAGAGCTCTGGCTCGCGTCGGCGGTGATCGGAGACCCGCTTCCCGGAGAAGCTGTGGAAAGCACAGGAACGGTGCAGGAACGGTGACCGTGAGCACAGGCATATGGTTCAACCGCCCAATGCCGCCCGTGGGAGAAGAAAAGTTCACGCTCAAGCGCCCGTTCGATAGCGTCTGGGCAGCCGCGCCAGCATCGCCGTTCACGCTGAACACCCCGACTGCCGCCACGGTCCCGAACACCGCCGGGTCGAGGGTCATGGTGATACTTCCGAAGTCGACCGGCGCCGGCGAGACCGGGTAAATCTTGATCTGCGCCCACCCGCCCGGCGGCGCAACTTCACTGGAAATCTGCAGCGTCAGAGGGGATGAAGCAGCCGCCGCATGTGACGCTGCCGCCAGGCTGCATAAGCAGAAAAGAAGCTCAGCGATTCGTCTCAGATGCGCCCGATACTGCCGGCGTGAACCCATTCTGTGATCAATTCACAGCGTAGCGGGCCTTGAGCGCAAACGGGGCGATCTCGATATCGAACTGCTGGCCTTTTGGTCCCACCATGTGATACGTCCCGTGCATCATGCCCGTGGGCGTCTTGAGCGGACACCAGGAGGAATATTTGAACGATTGGCCGGGCTCGATCACCGGCGTCTCGCCGACCACGCCCGGTCCCTGCACTTCTTCGACGTGGTCCAGGCCGTCGGTGATGATCCAGTGGCGGCTGAGCAGTTGCACTTTCTCCGTGCCCAGATTGGTGATGCGGACGGTGTACTGAAACGCCCACACGTCTTCCAAGGGGCGCGAATTCTCGGGCGCGTATCGCGACAGCACCTCGACGCGGATGTTGTTGGTGACGGCTTCCGACATCGGAGCAAGGTCGGATCGGAGTTCTGGCATAAGGCTACAACGATGATAGCAGCCCGGCTCGGCCCACCCCCGTAACTGTGCGCTCGAATTCGCGTTCCACCGGGACCGGTTACGGAGCGACCCACACGCGCAAGTCCGCCGTGGCCGTCTGTCCGGCCTGAACCGTGAACGCGGGCGCTTGTGCTTCGTCGAAGTCCTGGAGGTCGACTGCGCTGAAATCGAAGCTCGCGAACAGGCGATAGTCTCCCGGCGGCAGGCTGTCAAACTGATACTTCCCAGCGGTATCCGCTATCGCCTGCCGCGGCCCCGCCAGCGACCGCCGGGCAGTTTCCGCCACCGGCCACAAGAAGACCGGCGCTCCCGGCGCTGCATTGCCGCCGACTGTGACCGAGCCGCCGATTTGTCCAGCCTGGTCCGACACCGTGATCTGCACCCGCGAGACTCCGCGCTGGGGGATGAAGACTTCGAACCACTCCGGAGGGTGCTCATTCCTCCAGGGGCGCTGAGGATCGCGATTGTTGCCGGCAATGGACTGGACGTATTGGCCGCTCGGGGCGATAGCGTTCAGTTCCCAATGTCCCGCCGGCAGCGGCGCGCGCGGCGTCGCAATCTGACGGGGAGCATCGGAACCCGAGAGATCGTCGCGCCTCCCGAACACGCTGACCGGAGTCTTCACCACGCTTCCGTTGGCCGCATTGCGCACCTCAAATTCGACCTGCGGAGCGGACATCAACTGCACGTTGCCGAGTTGGCTGTCGCGATCCAACTGCAATTCCACGAAGCCTGAGCCGCTGTCGTCGCTGTACACGGCAAACACCTCGTAAGCAGCCGGCGCGAGCCCCTCGAAGGTATAGCTGGCATTGCACAAGGACTGCATGCTTCGCCGGCCGGTTTCCGACGAAAGCGTCACGGTCACGTAGGGAACGTCGGGGCGATCGCAGGTGATCTTTCCGCTCAGCCGGAACAGCGCGCCGGGCTCCGGTTCCACATTGGCCTCGATGGCTTCCGCATCGGCCCGTACTTCGTGGACGCGCGCGTCGTGGATCTCACGTCCACCCGGACCGAAAGTGGGCAGGAGTCCGGTGCCATCGTCGAAGGTGTGTGCGCCGGACCGGATCCAATACTTGCCTGGCGGAAGTCCGGCGATGCGGTACACGCCGCGATCGTCGGACAACGCGCTGGCCACGGAACGCAGCGGCAAGCGAGCGCGATACGCGAGCACGGGTACGCCGGGAATACCGACGCCGTTTTCATCCAACGCGCGTCCGGTGATCGCCCCCATGCGCGGCATGCGGAGCTCGGCGAACAGCCTGGATTCCGCGGTGACTTCCACGGGAGTTCCCTGCCCCGTGGGCCGCCGCTGGCCGAACGCGGTCGGAAGAAAGCCTTCCCGTTGCGCGACGATGGTGTATAAACCCGGGGCGATGGAGAGGAAAACGAACGTGCCCGTGCGGCTGGTGCGAGTTTGGAGCAGACGGGCGCCGGTCGGGTTGCCGCCCGCCTGCGGCACCGGTTCCAGACGCACCGTAGTCCGCGCCAGCGGCCGGCCGGAAGCGTTCTCCAGCGCCACGCCCTGAATCACGCCAGCGTGGACGGCGGCGGCCAGCAGCAGCAATCCAGCTCCCAGGCGCACCTGGTTCTCCTTCTGTCAAGGAAAGACGACGCACGGCCCGTGGGCGTGCAGACCAGACGCGTCACCCAAACCGGTACGCCGAAATCAGCTCACCCATGATGCGATCGTTGAACACCCGCTGGCCCTGGTCTTCTCCTGCCGCGCCCGCCGCGACCATCAGCGGTAATAAGTGTTCTTCCCGGGGATGCGCCAGCCGCGCGCAGGGAGCCCTGCGCCAAGCGGCCAGACTCTGCTCGCGCTGGACGGGCGCGGAGCACGCTGCCGCCGTCAGCCATTCATCGAAGGGATCGCAAGTGGCTTCGGTAGGACTGAAAAATCCGCGCAGGTTGTGGTAACTCATGCCGCTGCCCACGATCAGCACGCCCTGCTCGCGGAGCGGCTGCAGCGCGCGCCCGCACGCGATATGCGTGGCCGGATCAAGGCCGGTTTTGAGCGATAGCTGCATCACGGGGATGCGCGCGTCCGGAAACATCAGCTTGAACGGAATGAACACGCCGTGGTCGAACCCGCGCTGCGCATCCGTGCGCGCGGGAATCCCGCCTTCGGCGAGCAGGGTGGACACCCGCTGAGCAAGCTCCGGCGCACCGGGAGCCGGATAGGTGAGCCGGTAGGTGTGTTCCGGGAATCCATAGTAATCGAACAGCAACGGCGGACGAGCGTTCCCCATCACGGAGAACTCGTCCTCTTCCCAGTGCCCGGAGATCACCACGATGAACTCCGGTTCAGCGTCGAGCGTGGCCGCCATCCCCTTGAGCCAGGCCGCGAGCCGGTCCCAAATGCCGGAAGGATTCGACTCCATGAAGAAACACGGCCCGCCGCCGTGCGGGATGAAGAACGTCGGGAGCTTCTGCGGCACGGCTTCGCGGCCCCGTTACGGGCGCACGCAACTGAAGTTCGTGGCGTCGTCGATGCTCCCGCTGCCCTTGTAACGCGCAACTTGCGGATAGGAGCACAGCGGACGCGTGCGCACCACTTTGCCGTCCACCACGCGGCTGCCGGTGATCTGGTCCGGAGCGGCGCCCAATTCGGCCCACTTGAGGAGCGGCGTCGCGGCGTCGAACACGCTGGTCCCGATCCCTCCGCCGCAGTGGAACATTCCAGGCACCATGAACAGGCGGAAGAAATCGGAAGTCGCGCCGCCCGACTTTTCCAACACCTTTTCGTAATACTCGACGCCCATCAGCGGATTTAATTGCGGATCGGCCCAGCCGAAATACATCAGCAGTTTTCCGCCGTGGCGCTGGAACGCGGACAAATCCGTGTCGGTGGCGTTGAGAATTTGCGCCGCGAGCGTGGTACGCGGCACATCCTTGTCGATATCGAAACGGCTCAGCGGCAGCTTGGGGTCTTTTTCCGGAAAGGCTTCGAATTGCAGGAAGGTCTCGGCGTAACGCGTCCACACTCCTGGGCCATTCGCCCCGTTGACCACCTGCCCGACCCAGGCACTTTGGCCGGTGGGGCCGGCGACTTCGGTACCCACGGGGTAGCCCGGAAAGAAGCGCTTGCCCTGACTCATCACATCCCCATAGATGCGTTCAAGCACAGCAATTTGACCGGTTGTAAAACAATCCGGTTGATCGACTCCCGAGGCGCACGTGGGCAGGTCGCGCGAGGCTTTGAATCCGCACTTTCGCGGATCGTCGATCAATCCGTCCTTCAGCCCGTCCTTGGCGTCGCACTGCTCGTAGACTTTCTCGGAGAGCATCTTCAACTTGAACGCGGGGATCGGTGTTTCGGCGATGCCCTGCATCCACCAGGCGCGCGAGAGCATCGTGCCGGTCTGGTCGAGCGCTGGCGCTCCAGCGAGGATGGCGTCGAAGTCCTCGGGGAATCGTTGCGCGAGGATCAGGCCCTGGCGCCCGCCGAGCGAGCACCCATCGTAGTAAGATTTCGACGGCGGCTGGCCGAAGTAGGCATTGATCAGGAGCTTGGCCACGACCGCCGTCATGTGCAGCGAGCGAAATCCGAAGTCGATCAACTTCTGCTGATTCGCCGCGAAGGTCGCCACGGGTTCGGTGGCGGCGGAGTGCCCGGTATCGGTCGCCGCAGTTGTGAATCCGTTGCGCAAGCCCGCGGCCCGGTTGTTGACACGGTTGGGAGCTTCAAACGATTCGCCCGCGAATCCACCGTTGCCGAACATGTACAGGCGGCTGTTCCAGGCGGCCGGAAGATTCACTTCGATATGAATCTCCGGCGCGACCAGCACCGAGACACGGCAATGCTCGGGCGCTTTCTCGGTCGCGGCTACGACGTTTGCGCTGATGACCGACAGTTCATAGCTGGTGAGGCTGCGCAACTGCGCGCACGCGATCTTGGGCTGCGGGCCGACCGCCTGCGCGCCCCAGTCGCGAAACTGCACGTTGCCCGCGCCTTGTCCCCACGCGGAGGCGGCACATAACATCGTCCCGATCAAGAGTCGCATTGCAGATCCTCCCGATTATTTCTCGCCAAGGCGCAAAGCTCGCAAAGAAGACTGACGGGTTTCCCTTTGCGACGTTGCGCCTTGGCGAGAGGTTCTATTTCGACTCGGGCGCTTTGCCTTCCGAGCCCGGACCAGACCCGCCGGTGAACAGCTCCCGGCCGTCCGCCAGTGTGATGGAGCGGCCGTTCGCCACAGCTTCCTGAGCCTTCGCGCGGAAGCCGGTTATGGTGACCTCGGTGCCGGCGGGAATGGCGTCCTTCTTCCAGCCCAGCCGGACCAGCGCGTTGGGCGCACCTAGCTCGAAGCGCCAGTTGGTCACCTTGCCGTCGGCATCCTTCACGTCGACATACAGCCAGGCATGTGGATTCGTGAACTCGATCTTGGTGACGGTGCCTTTCACTTTGACCGGCGAGTTGACGTCGAACTCGGCCGCGAAGGCATGATGCGCGGCGGCGGGAACAGCGGCCGCGATTGCGCTTAGTAGGATCAGCAATAGATTGCATTTCATAAATTACCTCTGGGGTGGTTGGCCAAACATATTCACCAGCGTCTGACTGCCTTCGGCGCACGCGAATTCGAGTGACTCGACGCCCTTGGGCACGCGCGTGAAATATCCCGCCACTCTCCACGGACGCGTGAACAGCCCCGGATCGTCGATGGTGATCTCGTAATCGACGATGTTGGCATCGGCGATGGTGAACCGTTCGGTGGTGTGTAGCTGGTCGGTCAGATACGGAATTTCGCGGGAATAAGAAGTACGGTTGTTGAAATTGGTGGTATCGACCACCAGCGTGTCTCCTTCCCAGTGCCCGATGGAATCGCCCATGAACAGACGAATGTTCTTGCCCAGGTGCGGACGGCCATCCAAGTGAATCACGCGGCTGGTGTGGTTGTAATCGTACAGCAGCACCACTTCGCCGGCTCGCTGCAGGAATTGGAACGGGTTGTTACCGTCCTCGCCTTGAAACAGGCCGGGCAAGGTGCAGCGGGCGTTGAGCTCGACGTGGCGGAGGTCGGCCGCGGGGTTCATGTCCTTGAGGAACTGGCGTCGCTTGGCGTCTTCACCCGGCTTCCAGGGGAGATTGCGATCGGGAGGATCGACGATGCCGGTGCGGCGCCCGCCGTTCGCGCCCCGGCGCTGACCGCCGCGCAGGACGGTGCCGCCCTGGCCGAAAATGCCGGGATACGGACCCAGCCCGTCGCCGCGGTTGGACACCGATAGAGCGTTCTTGTCGCTGGGGTCGATGGGATTCTCCGGAGGATTCGCCTCCAGCCCCACAATGCCGTTGCGGGTGTACATGCCCTGCATGTCGGGCTGCCCGTCGGGCGTGCGGTCGGGCTTGTAGGCGCTCTGCGCATGAAGCACGGCGACACTCAGGGCGGCGTTGACAACGCCGCGCAGGATGGCATCCTGCCCCACACGCGGCAGGCTAGCGATGAAACGGCGCATTCTTGAACCTCTCTTCCTGCAGGTAAAACACGCACTCGTATTCGAGCACCCGCGCGTTTTTCTCCACGCGGCGATACAGCGGCATGCTCATTTTCCAAGGCTTGGTAAACACCTTGGGATCTTCGATGGTGGCTTCATACTGAATGTGATCCGGGCCGGCCAGCGTGTAGCGTTCCACGACGTGCAGGGCGTCGCTGTGGAAGTTGCCGGCGTGATCGAACCAGGTTTGGTCGTTGAAATTGACCGCGTCGACCACCAGCGTGTCGCCCTCCCAATGGCCGCGCGAATCGCCCATCCACTCGTCTGGTAGACCATCGGGATGCTTGCTGCCGTCCATGGGGATGTTGCGAGTCGCATGGGCAAACTCGTAGCGGATAGCGATCTGTTTGAGCGTCTGCACGATCTCAAACGGAAACGGCATGTAGGTGGCGCGCGGCACACCCGGTAGAAAGCAGTTGGCTTCGGTCGGGTCGGCCGTGGCACGATGCGCGAAATTGTCCTGCTTCTTGGCGGCGGCGGCGGGCTGGTACGGAATGTCGCCGCCCTCGACGACGCCCAGTCCGGGAGGCACGCCCAGCGCGCCGGAGTGATCCTGGATGTCCCAGGATGCGGTGTTCACTGCCTGCCACACTCCGCTCAGGTCGGGGTGCCCGTCGGCAGTGCGCGGAACTTGCGCCCACACCGGAAGCGTGCATAAGGCCAAAACCGTAACGCGCATCGGTCACCGATCTTAACAAAGGGGTCCTAGAGGGTCAAGGATTGGGCTATTTGGGGTGCGCGACGCAAAACTGGAGCCTCCGGGATTCCTACGCAAAATCTCAAGAATCCGAGCGTGCAAGCTACGCCCTGAAATTCGCGGTGCGGTCGGGCTTCTAAGCCCGCAGCCGGGCTGCTCGGCTCGCGACGCCAACTCAAAAGCCGGAGGCAGCCTAAAAAGGCCGAGTCCCCCAACGGCCACCAGCCGACAGATTTTATGCAGGTGTCGGATGTGTCGGATTGTGTCGGATCGACGGCGAACAGAAGCGCTTCACATAAAGAACATCTCCACATCCCAGGATAACTGGCGGTGTCCAGAGCGCCGGGTGTATTTGTGAACGATTCAATAGGATATGCCTTGTGACTGGTTCTTGATCCGGGGCTAATTCTCCGTTGGCGTTTTGTCGGCGTGGTCGATCACCAGCACGTCGACCGGACCTTTCTTCTTTTCCAAGCGCAGCCCGAGTTGGTCCTGGACGGCAGCGAAGATGCCAGGAGCGTCGTCCGGAGCCGGAACCCGACCTGCCAGCGGCACTTCTGCGGCAGGCGGCCCGGGCGGTGGAGGTGGAAGCGCGCCCAGCGGGCTGGAGTCTTGACCCGGATCGAGCGCGAAGTCCAGCTCGAAATCGTAGGTGCCGGTGAGTCCGGTCTTATCCACGACCGGGCTGTGAAGTTGATTGCTGAGGATTTGCGCGAACATCGGGAGGGTTTGTACGTTCGCCGCCAGGTGATAACCTCCGCGTTGCACCATCAGCATCATTCCGCGGCGGCCCGGAGGGAGTTGGGGTATGCCGTCCTTGCCCTTCGTCAGCGGACCCGGCGCTTGAGGCGCCGCATTGGGATCTTCCGCCGATGGCTTCATCTTGGGCCCGGATTTTCCGACGGTCAGCTCGTACAGCGGAAGCTCGCGAGTCTCGTGATGCAGCGTCAAGTGGAAGCGCTCGGCAAGCAGGTTCTGCAGCATCAGCTTGACGTCGTCTTTGGTCGCACCCTCGGGGATGGTGGCGGCGATGTCGTATCTATCGGTGTCAGCGAATCGGGCGGTGTCCAGCGAATCGGGACCGATCACTTGGTACGGCTGCACGCCGTAGGCCGTCGTGAGCAGGCCCTTCAGCCCGTAGCGGCTAAAGGCGATCCGTCCGGGATCTGAGGTCCCCGGGCCGCCCCGGCTGCCTACGGCGATAGGTCCATTGCCGGAAGGCGGCGCGGATGGTTTCACCGAAGCGACTTCAAATTCGAGTTTGGCCTGACTGAATCCAAGCCTGCCCGCAGGAATTAAACAACACGCTACGAGGATCGCCGGCCGCATAGCTGAAACCTCCTTGCTGCGTTACGCGAACACCTCGCCCAGCGCCAGCGCAAACCCCGGCAACAAAGGCGACGTGAGCGCGTCGGCGACCGTCAGTTCATGCTCGGGCAGCGCGGGGCCGGTCCAGATTTCCGCGGTTTTGGTCTCCGGATCGATCAACCACACTTCCTTGACGCCGGCGGTGAAATACCGCTTCAATTTGCGCAGCACCTTCCGCGGAGTCTCGCTCGGTGAGAGCACCTCGACCACAATGTCGGGAATAATGGGGATCACTTTGGCGTTGAGCAATTCCGCCCGCCGGTCGCCCAAGATGACGGCCACGTCAGGCGCGAGTCGCGTGTTGGGGGAAAGCGCGTAAAGATTCTCGGAAAGAAGCGCTTCGCCAAGCCGGTTCTTGCGAAAGTAAAGCACCAGAGCCACCAACACACTCGGCATAACAATGTTGTGTTTGTACGCGGGTCGGGTCATCTCGATCAACTCCCCTTCGTCGAGCTCGTAGCGCTTGTCTTCCTCGAAAGGGTAGTTATCGAACTCCTCCGCGGTCAGCATGATCTTCGCGGCGCCCATACGGTCAGTGTACAGCGGAACCATCACCTCGGGATATAATGGCGGGCGATACGTATGCGCCTACGGAACATCTTTCTTTCGGGAGCCGCGCTATGTGTGGCCGCGCAGGCCCAAACCCCGCAGGGTGTCCCCGAAAACGCGACCATCAAAGTCTCCGAGCACGTCCACGCCATCGTCGGGTTCCCCAACATCGCCATCGTCACCGGCACGCGCGGCACGCTGGTCGTCGATACCGGTATGGGCGCCCGCAATGGCGCGGTGATCGTGCGCGAAGTGCAGAAGCTGACCAAAGTCCCGATCCTGTACCTGACCACGACGCACTTCCATCCGGAGCACTCGACCGGCGAGCAGGCCTTTCCGCCCTCGACCGTGCTGGTCCGCAACAGCGCGCAACAAGATGAGCTGGACCGCCGCGGAGCCGAGTTCATCGCCACCTTCAGCAGCCGCTCCGCGCAAAACAAGGAACTGCTACAGGACGTGAAGCTGCGCATGCCCGACATCCTTTACGACCGCGAATTGAAGCTCGACCTGGGCGGCGTCACCGCGCGCCTGTTCTGGCTGGGCGCGGCGCATACCAAGGGCGACGAACTGATCATGGTCGAAGAGGATAGCGTCCTGATCCCCGGCGATATCGTCCAGAACAAGCTGGTGCCGAATTTCCCCAACGAAGACGCCAGCGTCAAAGGATGGCTCGCGGTGCTGGATCAGCTTGCACCGCTGAAGCCAAAATTCGTCGTGCCGGACCACGGCGACCTGGGCGACGGCTCGCTTGTAACCCAGGAGCGCGCGTTCCTCCAGGATCTGCAACGGCGCGCGCTGGAACTGAAGCGGCAAGCGGTCAGCGCCGACGATGCCGGCAAGCAGATCCAGACCGAATTCAAGACCAAGTATCCGGACTGGACCAACCTGAACCCGATCCCCAACGCGGTCCGCCGCGTGTACGCCGAGTAGTTCCGGGCTGGCGCGTTCCGCGCGCTCCGATTCCGCACTCGGCTATCCTAAAAGCACGCCATGCCTTTCGCCACCATTCCCGAGGCCATCGAAGAGATCCGCGCCGGACGCATGCTCGTGGTGGTGGACGACGAGGACCGCGAAAACGAGGGCGACCTCACCATGGCCGCCCAGTTCGTCACTCCCGAAGCCATCAACTTCATGGCCACCCACGGACGCGGCCTGATCTGCCTGGCCCTGGCGCCGGAGCGGTGCGACCAGTTGCACCTCCCGCTAATTTCGCCCATGAACACCTCGCGCTTCGGGACCGCGTTCTGCGAATCGGTGGACGCGGCCGACGGCGTGACGACCGGGATCTCCGCGGCTGATCGCGCGCTAACGATCCACCTGTGCATACGCCCCGGAACCCGCCCCCAGGATCTGGCTCGGCCCGGCCACGTGTTTCCGCTGCGGGCGCGCGAAGGCGGCGTGCTGGTGCGCGCGGGACAAACCGAAGCCGCGGTCGATCTGGCCCGCATGGCGGGACTGGAACCCGGCGGAGTGATCTGCGAAATCATGAAAGAAGATGGCACTATGGCGCGCGTGCCCGACCTGGTCGAGTTCTGCCGCACCCATGGCCTGAAGATGATCTCGGTGGCCAGCCTGATCCGCCACCGCCACGCCACGGAAAATCTTCTAAAACTGCGCGGCGAAGGTTGCCTGGACACCGAATTCGGCAGCTTCCGCACGCTGACCCTCGAGAGCACGGTGAACGGCGAGTCCCATCTGGCGCTGATTCACGGCGATATCCAAGGCCGGCCTAACGTGCTGGTGCGGATGCACTCGCGCTGTGTGCTGGGCGACGTCTTCGGTTCCACAGCATGTAGCTGCCAGGCAATGATTCGCGCGTCGCTCGAACGCATCGCGCGCGAAGGAGCGGGCGTGCTGGTGTACCTGCACCAATCCGGCCTGGGCGAGCGCAAGCACATCCCCATGCCGGACGGCTCGCCGAGGCCGCTGCACGAATTCGGCATCGGCGCGCAGATTCTCGCCAATCTGGGGCTGACCAGCATCCGCCTGATGACCAACCGCATGCGCAAACTCCCGGGTCTGGACGCGTTCGGGATCACGATAGTGGAACAAGTGCCGCTGTCGGAATAGACCGAACGTTTCTTTGCGCCTTCGCATCTTGGCGCGCATCCTCAAGACAAACACTATCGAAACAAATTACGCGCGAGGAACAACACATTCGCTGGACGCTCCGCCAGGCGGCGCATGAAATAGCGGTACCACTCAGCGCCCCAGGGCACGTACACGCGCACGCGCCAGCCCTCGGAAACCAGCTTGCGCTGCAGATCGCGGCGGATACCGTGCAACATTTGGAACTCGAATTGTTCCGGGCCGACGCCACGTTTGTTCACATAAGCGAGCGCGGCTTCGATCATACGCTCGTCGTGTGTGGCGAGGCCGGGTATCGTTCCCCCCTGTGGCGACGGGTCCAGGAGCTTCTCCATCAGGGCGACGTAATTGCGGTCCACATCGCGCTTGTGGGGTATGGCGATCTCAGGGGGCTCGATGTAAGCGCCCTTGCACAGGCGCACCATCACTTTGGCCCGATTCAGCGAGTCGATGTCCGCCGCGCTGCGGTAGAGATAGGCCTGAATCGCTACGCGCACGCACCCGAATTCTCCGCCCCCGAATTCTCTGCCGATGCTCTCAGCGATGCGCACGGTCGGCTCGGTATAGCGGCGATCCTCCATATCGATCTCGACGCGGCTTCCCAGCGATTTGGCGCGCGCCGCCAGCGCCCGCAAGTGCTCGACCGCCATCTCCCGGGACAGGTCGAAGCCCAGGTGCGTCAACTTGAGCGACACGGTCGATGGCAACCCGCGCGCGGCAATTCGATCCAGCACGTTCAGGTATGTTTCGCGCGCCTGCGCGGCCTGCTCCGCGGTGGCGACGTTTTCCCCTAAATGATCGAGCGTCGTATGGATGCCCTCAGCGGCCAGCCGCGCGCAGGCCTCCAGTCCCTCTTCGAGCGTCTCCCCGGCGATGAAACGCCGCGTGAGCCGCCGCGCGGACGGATGCGTTTCCATCCAGCGACGCAGGCCGGGGCGCTGGGAAAGAAACAGGAAGAAGGCCCTGGTCAAGCGCGCGGGTCCAGTCGTTCTGATGGTAAGGGTGGCGGAGGGTCCGGCGGCAGCGGAGCCAGTTCCCGCACCGCCGTATCGATCCGCTTGGGCTGGGGAGGCTCCGCCACGCCGCCCACGCCCAACTCGCGCACGCGCCGAAGCGAGGGCAGCAACCGCGCCTCCCAACTTGCGGCCGACTTGTTATAGGCCTCCACCGCGCGGGCCAGGTGACGGCCGGAATCGGCGTGGAATTCGGCGAAGCCCCGCAGGCGTTCGTGAAACTCCCCGGCGATGCGGCGCAGCTCCTCGGCGTTTTCCGTCAGCCGCCGCTCGCGCCATCCGAAGGCCGCGCCCTTGAGCACACTCACCAGCGAGACCGGTGTCGCGATCAGCACTTTCTTGGCCAGGGCCCGGTCGAGAAGGTCGCGGTCGCGCTCCAGCGCGGCTCCCAGGAAATGCTCGCCGGGAAGGAATAACACCACCATCTCGGGAGCAGTATCGAACTGCGTCCAGTATTCTCTGGACGCCAGCTCGTTTACGTGCCTGGAAAGCTGCTGCGCATGGCGGTCGAGGCAAGCCTGGCGCGCGGCGGCATCGGCGGCGGCTTCTGCGTCCAGGTAGGCTCCCAGGGGCGTCTTTGCATCCACCGCCAAAGTGCGCCCGCCCGGCAGGCGGACCAGCATGTCGGGGCGCAGTCGACTGTCTTCGCCGTCTCCCCGTGAACCGGCTCCGGCGGACACTTGCTCGACGAAATCGCAGTGCGGCGACATGCCGGCCAATTCGGCCACGCGGCGGAGGGTCAGCTCGCCCCAGCGTCCGCGGGCGTTGACTCCCCGCATGGCTTGCGCCAGTCCAGCAGTGTCGCGGCCGACGGCGGCCAGGCTGGCGTCGAGCGATCCCAGAATGTGCCGCTCGCGGGATTCAAACTCGCGCAATTGGGTTTCAATCCGCGCCAGGGCTTCGGCCAGAGGCGGCGCCAATTCGGCGGCCAAGGGAGGGACAGGAGCCGGAGGCGAGGGTTGGCGCAGGCGCGCCAGCAGCAGGCCGAGGGCCGCCGCCAGCATGGCAGCCAAAACAAATCCGGCAAGAAATGTAAGAAGGTCCACGCCGTCCCCTTCAGTGTGCCATAGCAGCCGAAGGGATGGCGAACCCCGGGGGAGGCCCAGCTCAAATTGGGGCGGCTCTTGGCGAGCCTAGCGGCTTGGCCAGATTGAGTTTATTTTCTCGCGAAGGCGCGCAGCGCGCCCAGTGAACCCTGTGGGTCAGCGGGGACTGGGTTGGCGCTAAAGCTTCGCGCGAAGGGTGCCGATTACCCCATGGGACTACCTGTACGCGAGTTCTATGCCCGCGTGGCTGGGAATAGGAAGGAAATAGGTGTCATGCAGAGATGGAAGCCTTTGGCAATCCTAGGGTTACTGGCGAGCGCCGGAGTATGCGCGCAGGATGTCAGCCAGATCACAATCGGGACCAGTTCGCCCGGTGCGACCTTCATGGTGGATGGCACCTCTTACATGCAAACTCAGGTGTTCGTCTGGCCCACGGGCAGTAAGCACACGCTCCAGTTCCTGTTTAGCGTAGACCCCGACACCGGCCTCACTTTGGGATATCAAGCCCAGGCCGGCAACACGGTGCGGTACGTGTTCACCGGCTGGGTCACCAACAACACCAATTTGAGCCAGTCCACCCAGCCCATCCTGAGTATCACGGCATCGCCGGATCTGACCTCCATCATCGCCAATATCACGCTGCAGTACCGCATCCACATTACGTTCTATCTTTCCCCCGGGATTGCTACCTGCAACGGCGCTCCCGGCGACGCCCCGCAGGACGGCTGGCGCTACGGCATCGTGTACGTGGATAGCGCCTGCATTACGACCGACACGGATATCTTTCTCTCGCCGGGCCCCCACACCTTTAACGCGTTCGCCTTCCCCGGATTCGTGTTCGCGAATTGGTACATCGACGGCAACGCTCCCAACAGCGCTTTTTACAGCTACAACGTAGACCACGCGGTTACGGTGTTGCCGAACTTCCAGCCCGCTAAGCGCGTCCAGTTCCGGACCAATCCGACCAACTTGAACATGATCGTGGATCATGAGATCGTCAACGCCAACCCCGGGCAGCCCCCCAACCAATTGCCCCCGGGTAACATTACCGCGTCCTGCACGCCTAATTACGCTTCCATTCCAGGAGGCGCTCCCAGCGGCTTCACGCCCTTGTGTTACGGGGATTTCGATTTCCTGCCGGGCAGTCCGCACCAGATCGGCGCGCCCCAGTCGCAACGTGACATTTACGGGAAACTGTGGGTGTTCAGCAATTTCAGCGATGGCATCCCGCAGAACGGCACCTATGTTGCCGATACCAATACGGGGACGCCCGACCTGGTGATCGCGAACTTTGTGCCGGGCGCCTACGTCATCTTCCTGACTAATCCGCCGGGACTGCAGCTCACGGTCGACGGTCGCACCAACTGGCCGGGTTACAGCTTTATCTGGGGCCAAGGAGAAACCCACACGGTGAGCGCGCCGGCCGCACAGACCGACTCCAAAGGGCGCAGCTACAATTTCCTGGGTTGGTCCAACAAAGGAGCCTCCTCCCAAACCCTGGTGGTTCCGAGCGACGGAAGCCAGATCACCATGACTGCGAACTACCAGGCGCTGGGTCAAGTGCAGTTTACCAGCACCCCGCCTGGCATGACGCTCACCGTCGACGGGGCCAATTGCACGACGCCCTGCACCGTGAACCGCGCCGCCGGAACAACCATTCAAGTGAGCGCACCCACGTCGGTTCCCAACACCGCCAACTCGCGTTTCGATTTCGACAATTTCTCCGGCGCCGCGGCATCGGGCGGCGCGAGTACGACGGTCACGTTCACCGGCGACATCCTTTCGGTCAACGCGAATTACCACACGTCCTGGGCGCTGGCGACCGCGTCCGACCCGGCGAATCAGGCTCAATTTAAGATCATCCCATCGTCTCCGGATGGATACTTCGCCGACGGCACCCAGTTAACCATCACCGCGGTCCCCAACCCCGGCTATAAATTCACCCGGTGGAACGGCGACCTGGCGGGCGTCTTCACCACCGCCTATCTGACGATGAGCGCACCGCACAGCGTCACGGCCACGCTGGCGGCCACGCCGTTCATCGCTCCCGCGGGCATCAAGAACGCGGCCGGCGACACCCCCAACGGAACCATAGGTCCGGGTTCGATTATTTCGGTCTTCGGGCAGAACCTGGCCACGTCGCTGCAGATCGGACAAACCAATCCGCTGGCGCAGACCATCGGCGGCATCACCGTGACGGTGGGCAACTACCTGCTGCCGCTGCTGTTCGTTTCACCGCAACAGATCAACGCCCAGGTTCCGGTGGAACTCGCCGACGGGCAGTACACGCTGGCCGTGCATCAGGCCGGCCAAGCGGATGTGACGGGAACCTTCACGGTCCAGCGCGATTCGCCGGGCGTCTATACGCAAGCCAATGTCCAGGGCATCCCGCTGGTGCTGGCGCTGCACGCCGATGGGACCCCTGTCACGCCCGATAGCCCCGCGCAACGTAACGAGACCATCTCGATTTACGGCAACGGCTTCGGTCCCTTGGACCACACTCCGGTGGACGGATTCGTGGTGGCTCCGGGCTCGGCCTGGCAGTTGACCGACCCGGTCGCCGTGGTGGCCGATAACGGGCTTACGCTGACTCCATCATGGGCCGGCGCGGCGGAGGGTATGGTCGGCACCGCGCTGGTGCAACTGAACATCAACGATCAGGTGCCCACCGCCACCACGCTCACAATTCAAGTGATGGTCAACGGTGTCTCCAGCAATTCGGTGCAGTTACCGGTCCAGTAAGGACGCCGGAAGTCGCATAGATCCATGCAAAAATGCCGCGATTGTAATTCCAGCATCAAAACCGGAGAGCTGGTGTGCTACTCCTGCGGCACGCCGGTGGAAGAGCGCGAGACAACCCAAACGGTGTTTGGCAAACGCTTCAAGTTGTTTCTGACCGTGGCTTTCGGCGCTTCCGCGCTGCTCACGCTGGCCTCCATTTTCGTCGACTTTACGCCGCCCTTCATGCGCTGTCTGATGCTGACCTTTATCCTGCTACTGATCCGCAGCTCGGCGGCGCAGATGCTGGACAAAAAGCGGAACTGATCCCCGCCGTCACACTAGGCGCGCGTGGAGGCGCGCAGCAGAACCGCTTCGCCGGCCAGATCCATGGCCGCTTGACCCGGAGGGACGTAGTAAACCTCCCCGGCCCGCGTCGGCTGCCCGTCGATTCCGAGCGAGCCCTCCAGCACAATCCACCACTCCCTGCCGCCCGGCTCGGGCTGGTGGCGCAGCGTTCCGCTCAAATCGATTTTGGCGGCAGTGAAATACTCGCAGGATGCCAGCGTGGGTCCCTGCGCCTGAGCGCGCGCGAGGTGCGGCCCGCGGCGGCTCACGTTCACGGCATGGTCCAAATGCAGCTCGCGAGGACGCCCGTAATCGTACAGCCGGTAGGTGACATCGGAGTTCTGCTGAATCTCGCACAGCACCAGGCCTTCCCCGATCGCGTGCACCGTGCCCGCCGGAATGAAAAAGGTGTCGCCCACGCGAGCGTCGTACCACTGCAGCAAATTCAGTATCTCGCCGGTTCTAGCGGACTCGCGCAGTTGCCGCTCCGAGATTTCCTCGCGGAACCCGGCGGCGATCCGCGCGCCCGGCGCGGCCCGCAATACGTGCCACATTTCGGTCTTCCCGCGCGAGCCGTGCTGCGATAACGCATAAGCATCGCTGGGATGCACTTGTACCGAGAGCTTCGCCGAAGTGAACAGGAACTTGATCAGCAGGGGCGCATCCGGAACGCCGGTGAACCAGACCTCGCCCGTGGGTTTAGCCTGGTTCGGAAACCAAGGCTCCAGTTGCGTGGAACCCCAGACTCTTTCCAAGGGCTCCGGAATGAGCCGAAACAGCGCCATTTTGTGCCTAAAAATGCGCTAAATATGCGCGCTGATGAACCGTTCCAAACGGTCCAATCCGCGCGCCAACTCCTGCATCGATGTAGCGTAAGAAAGCCGGATGTGGTCGTTGGTGCCGAAAGCCTCACCGGGCACCACGGCCACATGCTCCTGGGCCAGCAGCTTTTCCGCGAATTGCAGCGAATTGGAGATGCCGTTGTGGTACGCCGCGCTGACGTTGGGATAGGCATAAAAAGCTCCCTTGGGCTCCTGGGCTTTCACGCCCGGCATCTTACGCAGACGGTCGATCACGTAATCGCGCCGCGTGCGGTACTCGGCCAGCATGGCCGTCACCGACTCCTGCGGCCCGCGTAGCGCCTCAATCGCCGCCTTCTGCGAAATCGATGTCGGGTTGGAGGTCGTGTGGCTTTGTAACTTATTGATGCCGGCGATCACCGGCGGCGGAGCCAGCACGAATCCCAAGCGCCACCCCGTCATCGCGTAGGTCTTCGAAAGCGAACCGGCGACGATTACCGTCTCTTTCACGTCCGGCAGCGCGGCCAACGAGTAAGGTTCTTCGTTGTATAGGAAGCGGTCGTAACACTCGTCCGTGATGACCCACACGCCCCGGTCTTTGCACAAGCGCACAATGCGTTCCAGTTCATCGCGCGAAAACGCCGCGCCGCTGGGATTCGACGGCGAGTTCAGAATAATTGCCCGCGTGCGGGGCGACAGGTTGCGCTCCACCATCGCGGCGGTCAGAGCGAATCCGGCGGCCTCATCGGTAGCGACGAACACGCATTTGCCGCCGGCGTAATTGACGATGTCCTTATAGGTGACCCAGTAAGGGACGGGGATGATCACCTCGTCGCCCGGATTCACCAGCGCCTGCGCCAGGTTGAAGCAAGCGTGCTTGCCGCCCACGGTCACGATGCATTCCTTGGCCTGGTAGGCCGTGCCGTAGTTGGACTTGTGCCGGTCGCAGATGGCCTGCTTGAGTTCGACGGTGCCGCTCACCAGCGTGTACTTGGTGAAGTTCTCGGTGATCGCGCGGATGGCAGCCTGCTTGATGTTTTCAGGCGTCGGGAAATCCGGCTCGCCGGCGCTGAAGTCCACCACGTCGACGCCTTCGCGCCGCAGCCGGTCGGCATCTGCGGCCACCTTCATCGTGGACGATTCGCTGATCAACGAAATACGGTCAGCCAAAGATTGTAGAGCTGGCATGTTCAATTCTTCCTCATCTTCTTTCGCGCGGCCATACGCTTCTTGAGCCGTGCGGCCACCGCTGCCGGAACCAGTCCCGATACGTCCCCGCCCAGCGAAACCACTTCCTTCACCAGATGCGAACTGATGAACGACGCTTCCTCGCTGGCCATCAGGAACGCGGTCTCGATGCGCGGGTCCAACTTGCGATTCATTAGCGCCATCTGCAATTCCATCTCATAGTCCGACACGGCCCGGATGCCGCGCAGAATCAAGTTAGCTCCCCGCTCGGCCGCGTAATGCACCAGCAGCCCTTCGAAGGCGTCCACCTCCACGTTGGGGTAGGGCTTCACGGCCTCCTGGAGCATTTCCACGCGCTCTTCCACCGGAAAAAACGGCTGCTTGGACTGATTCCGAAGCACCGCCACGATCAGCCGCGCGGCCAAACGGCTGCCGCGCGCAATCACATCCAGGTGCCCGTTGGTAATCGGGTCGAACGAACCTGGATAGATGGCGATGATGCTGGATGGCGGCGCGGCCAAACACGCTCCTGAAATTTCGAGTCTATCAGATGGGCGCGGGCGGACGTGCAACGCGCGATAATGAGCGTATGCCGCAAGTGCTCACGTTTCCCGAACCCATCTCCAGCCTTGCGGTGCGCCCCCAAGGCCGCGAGAAATTCTCCGACGAGGATTACTGGGCGTTCTGCATGGCCAACCCGGACTTGCACATCGAGCGCACGGCGGAAGGAGAGATTGTGGTCGCGCCACCAGCGGGCGGTGAATCGGATTATCGCAATATCAAAGTTGCTTCTCAGTTGGACCGGTGGGCTGAAGCAGACGGCACGGGCACGGCGTTCGGTTCCAGCGTGCAATACTTTCTACCCGACGGCTCCGGGCTTTCTCCCGACGCGTCCTGGGTCTCGAACGAAACGCTGAGCCGGCTCACCAAGCAGCAGCGCAAGAAATTCCTGCGGCTCACGCCCGAGTTCGTGGTCGAAGTCCTCTCACCCAGCGACAACCTGAAACAGGCAAAAGCGAAGATGGAGGTTTGGGTCGCCAACGGCGTCGATCTTGCATGGCTGATCGATGGCGACGCCGAAACCGTGTACGTTTACCGCAAGGGCCGGCCCACGAAGGCCCGCCGCCACATCCAGGAACTCGCAGGCGAGGGCCCGGTCGCGGGCTTCGTGCTGAAATTGGCGGCGATTTGGCGGGGCTTGTAACCTTCTACCATCCCACCCGCTTCAACCTCGGAACGAAATCGAAATGCTGGTCCCGGCTGACCAGCGGCGAGGCGTGCTGCCGGGCCAACGCCGCGATCCAGAGGTCGTTTGCCGGGATGGGGCGTCCACTCCGCTTGAGCTCGCCCCGAACCTCGGCGTAGTGTCCGGCCGTTCCTGCGTCCACCTCCAGCACTCGACAGCTCGCAATCACTTCGGCGAGCCACCGTTCATATCGCGCCCGGTGGCGCGACAGGCGGATTCCATACAAGTACTCGCCTAGACCATTTTCTGAGATAATATAGACCAGCTCTGGCGATCCGGCTGCAAGCAAGAGATGGCGAAGGCCTATTCTGACGATCTACGACGGAAGTTGTTGGAGGCGCATCCGCAGGGGGAAGAGAGCCTGGAAGAGTTAG
>DATNJC010000105.1:0-27107 GCA_035604115.1 Bryobacteraceae bacterium
TAACTCTTCCAGGCTCTCTTCCCCCTGCGGATGCGCCTCCAACAACTTCCGTCGTAGATCGTCAGAATAGGCCTTCGCCATCTCTTGCTTGCAGCCGGATCGCCAGAGCTGGTCTATATTATCTCAGAAAATGGTCTAGCCGCCAATGCGGCAATCAGCAAAGTGGGAAGCAGAGTCTTGTGCACGATAGATCCTCTCCAGTGCAAAACTCTACTGATTCTACTTCATGTAGCACCGGCCTCAGCCTGTGATCCGCGTGACGGGGTCTACTTCGGGACCGGAACGCCTACAATTTTCGCGTCCATCGTCACCAGGAACGGTTTCTGCGTGAAAGACTGCGGAACCCCTTCGAATTCGATTTGGTCGCCAGGCCGGAAAATCGGGGAAGTGGGGTTGTTACCAAACACGAGCTTGACTTCAGCGTCCGTCGCGCCGATGACTCGCACAAACAGCACCGCGTCCGGTTTCGAGAAGGTTCCGGAAACGACGGTGCCGTGGAACCTCGGCATACTGGAGTCCTTGAGGTTGGATTCGAAGTATTGAGGTCCTGTGGGCTTGAGCAGTTCCCGCTTGATGTCGGCCCAGATCTGGATTTCCAGTTGCTCCGGGCTGGGGGGTCTCCGCCCTTGCGCCAAGCACAAGGTTGCGGCAGCTACCAGGCTGAGGAAACGCATGAACTCACCTCGCTGCCCTTAGCTTATAATGCGCCGCTGCGGGGCGGAAGCTGCGTCACCGCCAGTCGTCGATCACATACGCGTCGGCGTGACTGAATCCCGCCGCGTGCGGGCGGTGCATCGCGATGCCCTGCATGGCCGTGCGGTAACCGTGGGCCCGCATGCGGCGATAGGCATCCTCGCGTGCCAGGTTCACGCCTGCCTCAATGCTGGCGCCACGGGACGCAGCGAACGCGTCGATCGCGTGCAGAAGTTTCGTGAAGCTGTCGCCGGCGCCAGCCCCCCCGCGAGCCGCGGCGAACTTCACGTAACACACCTTCGTCCCGCCTTCCGATCCCGGCCCGTGCAGGCAGATCGCGAAGGCATCTAACGTGGTGCGAGTGTAGATGAGCACAACATCGCCGGTACGCTGTGTAAGCACCGCGCGTATTTCTTCGGTCAGGTCCAAGCCTTTATCGATCTTGCCGGTCAGTTTCGCGCAGGCACGGATGGCTTCCTCCCGGCGCGACTTGGGGAGCCCCGAAAGTACACAGGCTGAAGCCTGTGCGACCTCCGGAGTCCGGGTCATGATGGCAGTCAGATAGCGCGGCCAGTAGCCGAACTTTTGGTACAGACCGATGTGCTTGGGGCTGGTCGGGAACGTGTACAAGCCGGTGTGGCGGACACGCCAGCGTTCGAAAACTGAAATGGTCTCTTCCAGCAGCCGCTGTGCCACGCCGCGATCCCAATATTCCGGCAGCACGGTGAGCGGCCCAAAGAAGCCGAACGATCCCCAGCGTGTGACCACGTTGGTGCCGATCAAGCGGCCCCGTTTGGCGCCAACGTGTTCGCGTGCGGCGATAACGCACACGTTTTTCGCTCGCCAGCGCGTCGTCATCAAATCGCGATCGCCCATGAAGTCGGCGGGCCTGGGTAACCCCAGCCACGTACCGAACGCCAGCCGGAAGATCCGGTCCGCCTCCGCCAGTTCGCTCTTCTTGAGCGAGCCGACTTTGATCTGCCGGTTCACCGCCATGGTAGATTACGCCTCCGCGTGCAAGCCGGTGATCTTTTTCGACGCGTCGATCTTAAGGAACAGCAGCGCCGCGATCACGCACAACACCGCCACAATGTGGAACGGTACGTTCCACCCGTAATGCTCCACCGTTTTCGTGACCACGTAGGCGGAGAGGGCGCCCCCCAGGTTCCCGAACATATTCATGACCGCCGAAACGGATCCGGCGAAGTCGGCCCCGATGTCGAGCGGTACCGCCCAGGAGACGCCGACGGTCCATTCCAATCCGAAGAACGCCACGCAGTACAGCGCCACGGACATTTTGGGATCGTGAGCTAGCGTTGCCGGAACCGTGGCCGCCGCCGCCAGCAAGAAGCCGGCGATCGCGACCCAGCGGCGAGCGACGTTTACATTGCCAGTCCAGTGCAGCACGAGATCGGAAAACCATCCCCCGGCCAGATCACCGATGGTCCCGGCAAAGAATGGGAGACTGGCATAGAAACCCATTTGCGAGAGCGTCATTCCGCGCGACTGCTGCAAGTAGATGGGGAACCAGTCGTTGTACACGTTCAGGTTGAAGTTGTAGCAGAAGTACATCAACGCCAGAATCCACAGATTCCCGTGCCAGAGGATCTGGCCCCACGGCACCTTGCCGCTGGAGCGCTTGCGTCCCGCACCGATCAATTCGCGCTCGGCTTGATTCACTCCGCGGTGCTCTTCCGGTGTGTTGCGGTAGTAGGCATACCAGGCGATCGCCCACATCGCGCCGAGCACACCGAAAGCATAGAACGCTGCCCGCCAGCCCCAGTGTAGGATGATCGGGGCAACGATCATGGGAGTGAATGCCGCACCCAGGCGCGATCCCGCGTGTGTGATGCCTTGCGCAAAGCCGCGGTCGGAGGGCCGAAGCCACCGCGCCAGCGATCGCGTTGCGATGGGAAACGCCCCGGCTTCGCCCAGTCCGAAGAAAACCTGAATAACGATCATTGACGCCGAGCTCCACGCCATCGCCGTCATCGCGGTGAACGCGCTCCACCAGCCGACGATAATAGTGAGCGCCCGCCGCGCTCCAATCGTGTCTCCCAACCAGCCGCCGGGGATCTGGAACAGCGCGTAGGCCATGCGGAAGCCGAACGTGACAGAGCCCATCGCCGCCAGCGTAATACCCAGTTCCTTCATGATCGCCAGCCGCGCGGTCGAAAGAACGCCGCGGTCCATGTAAGTGATCATGTAGGCGAAGACGGTGAGCCCGAGGACCACGTGCCGCACATGCGTGGGCCGCGCGGGAACGCCGTGGTTCTCGACCGACGCCGCGTTCGCCGCAGTCGCCGGGTTAGGTGGTTGAGCGCTCACTCCCGAGGATCATAGCAGGTCGAGAGCGAACATCGCCGCTTCCTCCCGCCGAGCGATTCACGAGGGTGTAGCAGTTTTTTTGCAAAGCCGCAACATTCAGTGCGTACACTGGTCGCATTTCTGGCGTACGGAGGGTCGTTTATGGGAACAACGAGACAAATCTTCAAGAATCGCTGGTGTTTCGCCTGTGCCGCCTGGGTGTGGTGTGCGGCGGTTGCCGGCGCCCAAGTCGATACCGGCATGATCGCCGGGCGCGTGCGGGATTCCACCGGCTCGGCGATCTCCGACGCCCAAGTTACCGTCACGAACCTGGCAACGAACGCGAAAGAAACCACCCGCACTGAGAACAGTGGCGCATACCTGGCGCCGCTGCTAAAGGTCGGAACGTATTCTCTGGCCGTCGAAAAGACGGGATTTCAAAAGTTCGTTCAAACCGGCATCCAGGTGGATGTGCAATCCCGTCTGGAATTGGACGTCACGCTGCAGGTCGGCGTGCTCTCGCAGGAAATAAACATCACGGCCGCTGCGCCGCTGCTCGATACTCAATCGGCAAACGTGGGCCAGGTGGTGGGAGAGCGGCAGGTTTCAGAACTACCCCTCAACGGCCGGCGCTATGACGATCTGGTACTGTTGAGCCCGGGCGTCAACTCCGTCACCCCCATCCAGGCTGCGCGAGGCGAGGGCGTATTCAGCGTGGATGGAAACACCAGCTTGCAGAACAATTTCATTCTTGATGGAGTCGATAACAACTCCTACGACGAGAACCTGCAAAGCCAAAGCGCGCAGGTGGCGCAGCCCCCCGTGGACGCGGTCTCCGAGTTCAAGATTCAGACCCACACTTACGACGTGTCCTTCGGACGCAACGCGGGGTCGGTGGTCAACGCCACCATAAAATCGGGCACCAATGGCCTGCACGGGGATGGGTATGAGTTTTTCCGCAACCGCGATTTGGACGCCAACGATTTCTTCCTGAACACGGCGGGCAAACCCCGGCCGCAGTACCAGCGGAATCAATTCGGAGGCGTGCTGGGAGGCCCCATCAAGAAGAATCACACCTTCATCTTCGGCGGCGAAGAACACACCACCATTGCCAAAGGAACCTCGCTGATCGGCTCCGTGCCCACGCCGCTGATGCGGCAGTACAATTTCTCGGAACTCGCAAGCGCCCCACACGGAACCACTCTGCCAGCGCTCTCGCAATTCTCTGGCTGCATCTCCAATGCCATCGTCGCGCCGAGTTGCATCGATCCGGTGGGCGCGAAAATCATGGCCCTTTATCCTCTGCCCAACACCAATCGAGCGCTGGAGGGAGTTCCCGGCAAATTCACGGGCAACAACTACATCTCCAGTCCCACCTTCACCAGCGGTTCCGATGCCGCAGTCTTGCGGCTGGACAGCCAATACCACGACTCCAACAAATTCTTCGGCCACTTCGCCGTCACCGACCTGCGGCGTTTTCAGCCGGGGATTTTCAACGACCTCCAGCCGGCTTATATCGACGGATCCTCCAACACCACGTTCGGCACGAACCTGGACCGCGGAACCAACGTGGCGCTGGGCTGGACCCACACCTTCAGCCCCACGATCCTGAACGAGGTGCGCGCCGGGTTCAACCGCGTCGCTTCGCATTCGCTGCAGTCTCCGTTCGGCACTCCGTCGGTGGACGCGCAATTCGGTATCAAGGGGGTTCCTAATTATCCTGCGAGCACGGTCGGCGGAGGGCTCTCCACGTTTCAGATCACCGGCTTCGCCAACCTGGGGAGCCCGGGATTCCTGCCGCAAAACCAGTTCTCGCAGGTCTGGCAGTACGAAGACACGCTCAGCATCCTCCGCGGAGCGCACTCGCTCAAGATGGGCGGCGGCTGGCGGCGCGATGCCAACACTCCTTACGATAATTGCTGCAACCGGGGGTTTTTCGCGTTCAGCGGCCAGTATTCCGGCGCGGCGCTGACGGATCTGCTGCTGGGCGTACCGCAAGCGGGAGGCTTGGCATCCCTGACGATCCCGCACGTGTACAACGACAGCATCAATTGGTTTGTGGGAGACACCTATCAAGTCAACCGCAATCTTTCGGTCAACTACGGTTTGCGCTATGAGTACACCACGCCGCGCATCGAGCGCCAGAACCACGTCACGAATTTCGACCCCACGGCGCGCGGCGGTCTAGGCGGACTAGTCACGCCCGCGCCCAATGCCAGCGGAGCGTCGGCGCGCTCGCTGGTGAACGCCTGGAACCTGGGCTTTGCGCCGCGCATCGGCATCGCCTACAGGATCACCGACCGGCTCGTGTTCCGCGGAGGTGGTGGAATGTTCTACCAGGCCTTCGACCGGCAAGGCAGCGAAAGCCTCCTGGAGTTCAATCCTCCTTTCCTCATCGATACGCGGCAGTTCCTTCCGGCGAATGTTCCGCCGCCGTTCCTGTTGAAGGATGGCTTCCCCGCCGACACTCTGACGCCTTATCCGCTGGACGACTTCGCCCGAATCCAACAACTGGGAATGGTCCGCGCTGTGGATAAGAACCTGCGGCCCGCCTACGTCGAAAACTACAGCGCGGGCTTTGAGTACTCCTTCCACACCGATCTGGTTCTGGACTTGGGTTGGGTCGGCAATTATGGACACCATGAGTGGGCGCTAGGAAATTACAACCAGGGCATCCTGAGCACGCCCGGGCAGGCGCCCGCATTTGCCTATCCCGATTTCGGCCAGATCGAGTACAAAGACAGCATCGGGAATATGAATTACAACGCCTTGCAATTGAAACTGGAAAAGCGCTTTTCGCGCGGGCTGAGCTTTCTGGTCAGCTACGCCTTCAGCAAGACCATGGCGGATTTCATTCCCAACCTGGACGTCGGCACGGCGGGCGGGGGCAACGGCCGAACGTTTTATCAGGATTACCACAATCGCCAATTGGACAAAGCACTGGCTCTGAACGACACCCCCAACCGCCTGGTTACCAGCTTTTCCTATGAGCTTCCGGCCGGCAAAGGGCACCGCTTTATGAACTCCGGGATGGGGAATCGCATTCTCGGCAACTGGCAGTGGAACACCATCTACACCTACGCGAGCGGCCAACCGCTGGGCGTAACTTCTTCGACCGACACCAGCGGGACGTTCCCCATCAAGATCACGGTCACGCGGGCGAACTGTATCGCCAAGCCCGCGTACAACGACGGCGGCTCGGTGGCGGAGTGGTTCGATATCAGCGCGTTCGCCCAGCCCGCGCCGTTTCACTTCGGCACCTGCAGCAACGCTCCTGGAATACGCGGGGATGTCACTAACAACCTGGATACATCGCTGTTCAAGAACGTTCAACTCAGCGAACGATTTCGGTTCCAACTGCGCGGGGAGTTTTTCAACCTGTTCAATAAGTCGCAGTTCCAGCCGCCGGGCAGCCTGACCGTGGGGACGCCTTCCTTCGGCAGGCTCTCGAGTTTGGCGCACGATCCGCGGGAAATTCAGTTCGCGCTCAAGTTGAGTTTCTAAGCGCCGGGCGATCACCCGTTGGCCATCAGTTGGCGAATCAGGACTGCCGGATGCACGGCTTTAGCTCCGCCCAGATCCGCCACCTGATGGCGGCAGGACGTGCCCGGAGCCACCAGAACTTCGCCCGCCTGCATCGCTTTCACCGCCGGCAGCAGCTTGCGATTGGCGATGGCTTCGGAAACCTGGTAGTGTTCCTTCGCGTACCCGAACGAGCCCGCCATGCCGCAGCAGCCCGCGTCGAGATCCGTCACCACGGCCGACGGGATTTTCGAGAGCAGCTTCACGGAAGCCTGCAGCAGTCCCATCGACTTCTGATGGCAGTGGCCGTGCAACAGAATCTTTTTCGGCCCGGCGCGTAGCGGCAAGTCCAGCTCCGCGGCCGCTTCTTCGAAGAGCACGCACGCATCGGCGACCGTGCGGGCCCGTTCCTGCTGCGCGCCGCGCAGTAACGACGGCAGATCTTCCTTGACCGAGGACAAACAGCTCGGTTCCAGGAACGCGATCTTCTCGCCGCGTTTCGCGATGGGGAACAAGCCCTCGACCACCGTGGCCGCGTTCTTCGTGGCTTGCTCCAGAAGACCTTGCGAAATCAGCGGACGCCCGCAGCATCCTGGGCGCACGACGCTGACCCAACAGCCACCGCGCTCGAGCACCTCCAGCGCCGCGACACCGATTTCCGGATCGTAGTGATTGGTGAACGTGTCGTTGAACAGATGGATCGCGCGACCCGTGGCCTTGGTTCGCGGATGCCGCGCTACCCACTTGGCGAACGTCTCGCGCTGCCACACCGGTGGCTTGCGGCGGCGGTCCACTCCGGAGAGCTTCTCATTGATCCAGCGCCCCAGCGCTCCGCCCGCGACCCAGTTCGAAATCGGCGCAAAGCTGCTGCCCAGTTCGCCCAGCGACTGCACGTTGCCCAATAACTTGGCGCGTAGCGGCGTGCCGTGGCGGCCGTGATAATCGGCTAAGAACTCGCTCTTGAAGCGCGCCACGTCGACGCCCACCGGGCACTCAGCCTTGCACGCGCGGCACTCCAGGCACAGGTCGAGCACGCGATACACGCCTTCATCGCCCAAGCCCGCTTCACCCAAACGCCCCGCCATGGCCATGCGAAGCGTGTTGGCCCGCCCGCGCGTGGACGCCGACTCATCCCGCGTCACCATGTAGGACGGGCACATCGTCCCGGCCAGTTTCTTGCGGCATGCACCGACGCCGCTGCACATCTCGACCGCACCGCCCATGCCGCCGTACTCAGAGTAATCGAAGTACGTCCGCGGATTGGGAGTCTTGTAACCCGCGCCGAAACGCAGATTCGCCGTCAGCGGCGGAGCGTCCACGATCTTGCCGGGGTTCAGCAGGCCCTGCGGATCGAAGGTTCGCTTGATGTCGCGAAACGCCTCAAATAGCGTGTCGCCGAACATCTGCCTCATAAACGGGCTGCGCACCATGCCATCGCCATGCTCGCCCGATAGCGCGCCGCCGAATTCGAGCACCAAGTCGGCCACCTGCTGCGCGATGCTCCCGAACATTCGCACGCCCTGCTCGGTTTTCAGATTCACGACCGGACGCACGTGCAGGCATCCCACCGAAGCGTGTGCGTACACACCGGCCGTGGTTCCGTGCGACTCGACAATCGCCAGGAACCGCCCGATGTACTCGCTGAGCCGCTCGGGGCGAACGGCGGTGTCCTCGACAAAGGAGATCGATTTCGCGTCTTCCTTCATCGCCATCGAAAGGCCCAGCGCGGCCTCGCGCAAACTCCAGATGCGGGCCTGCTCCGGGCCAGTCTCGGTGTGGTAGTAGTAGCCAAGCTTGCGCGCCCGCAAATCTTCCTCGAGCGCCTTCAATCGCGGCGGCAGATCCTCTTTGCGATCCGCGTAAAGCTCCACGCACAGCGTCGAAGCCGGATCGCCCTCCATGAACGTGGTGCGGATACGGTCGAGCGTCGCGTTCTGCCTGGTGTTGTCGAGGATCCGCTTGTCCATCACCTCGACCGCGGATGGTTTGTGCTCCAGGATCACCGGCGCGGCCGACAGCGATTCCAGCAGCCCTTTGAAGCACACCACCATCACGGCCTTGGCCTTGGGCAGCGGCACTAACTTGAGTTTCGCTTCTAGGACAATCCCAAGCGTGCCTTCAGAGCCGACCATGATCTTGGCCAGATTCACGGGCTTCGCGGGATCGGTGAACTCGTCCAAGTTGTAACCGCCCACACGCCGCACCACTTTGGGATAGCGCCGCTCGACCTCTTCCGCGTGTTCCGACGCCAAGTCGAGGACCTTGCGATAAACCTTGGCTTCGAGCGAATCGCCGGGGGGAACCTCGCTGCGAGGGATCTCGCGGAAGTGGACCACGCTGCCGTCCGCGAGCAACACGGTCTGCTCCAGCACGTGATCGATGGTTTTGCCGTAGAGCACGCTGCGCGCGCCCGCCGAGTTGTTGGCGATCATGCCGCCGATGGTGGCGCGGCTGGCCGTGGAAATGTCGGGCGCAAAACGCAGGCCCAATGGCACGAGCTCGGCGTTCAGCTCATCCAGAACCACCCCCGGCTCGACGCGCACCCAGCGCTCTTCCGTGTTCACTTCGAGCACGCGGTTGTAGTATTTCGAAATGTCGATCTGCAAGCCGGTGCCGATCGCCTGCCCCGCCTGCGACGTCCCGCCGCCACGCAGCGTCACCGGACACCGGAAGCGGCGGCAGAGTTCGAAGGCCCGTAGGATGTCGTCGCGATGCCGCGGGATCACCACGCCCAACGGTTGGATCAGGTACACGCTGGCGTCGGTCGAATACAGCGAGCGAGTGACAAGGTCGAAGCGCACCTCGCCTTCAATGGTGCGTTCGAGCTCTTGTTTCAGAGCGTTTAGGTCGACCGCACTCGAATCGGCCTGAGGGACCGGCGCACCTGTTTCCAGCTGAACTAAACTCATGCTTTGGGCTCGTTGAGCACGCACTCGTGCGTGCCACATCGACATTCATGTCGATGCGTGGCCATTTGGTGAAAGGTCCGCCAAGCGTCGCGATGCGTCGCGACGTGGCACGCACGAGTGCGCACTCCACAATGGTTATTTCTCGACAACTCTTTTGCGCACGGCCTTGAGATCGCCTTCAGTCGAATAGGCGATCAAGTGCGTGACCACTCCCTGTGAATCTTTCACGAACTCGTAGGTCCCCAAATACCGCGGCGAGAATGTCGTCTCCGATAACGGAAACATCGGCGCCTTGCCCCGCCCGGCAATTTCCAAAAACAACTGCGCGCCATCGAGGGTCACGGTGAACCGCTGCACCACCACGGCCGAGCCGCTCGCCGCCATCACTTCGTACGTGCCCACGTACTGCTTGAGAATCTCCGGCGCGACTTTGACTTCCTTCTCCTGCGCCGTCCGGCCCACTAAGTGCGCGCGGTCGCGTTCATTCTCCGCGCACACGTATTCGAGCAACTCGGTGTCGGCCACCAGATTGATCGAGTTCTTAACCGTCCACGGCCGCGTGTACGCTTTGGGATCTTCGAAGGTGATTTCCAAATCCATGTGGCCGAAATCGCGGCGATGGAACCGTTCGGTCACGTGCAGACCTTCGGTGTGAGGATGCCCGCCCATGTCGAGCCAGGTCGTGTCCTTGAACCCGATGCTGTCGACCAACAGAGTGTCGCCGTCCCAGCGCCCCACCGAGTAGCCCATGAACGTCGGATTCGGATCTTTGGGCAGCGCGCGGCCGTCCATGTGAATCTGCCGGTACGCCAGATCCTCATACAGGATGGCGATCAGCCCCGGAGTTTGAATGATCTTAGCCGCGCCGCCGTTGGTGACGTGACGCGTCCCCAGCGGCTGGCACTGCACCGTCCAAGGATCGTCCTTGCCCAAGTTCTCTGAGCGCTCCTTATAAATCGCCGCAGCCCACGGCCGGACCTCATCGGGCTTCAGCTCCGTCGCCAGGTTCGCGACGTAGCCCGCGCCCAGACTGATCTGCCACATTCCGGACAAGTCCGGCTTCCCATCGGCCGTGCGCGCAGCGGGCGCCGTCAGGTTCGGCTTGCCCTCCGGCGTGCGTGGAATTCCCTGCGTGGGCTGCTTGATCCACTGTCCCGGAAGCGGAGCGCCGATCACGGACACTAGAATGCCAAGGGCGATGCGCGTCATGTTCTTACTTCACCATTTCTTACTTCCCGTTCTTACTTCCCGTTCTTACTTCCCGTTCTTACTTCACGTTCTTACTTCACGTTCTTACTTCACGATGGGTTGGCCCACTGCCCGGCACGGCCTATCGCAGTCGCGCCAGACCACGAATACCGAGGATAGCATCCGGCAACATTCTTACAGCAACCACGATTGGAGCCTGCCGATGCCAAGCCACCAGTTCGTCTGCCGCACGCTAGCCCTCGCATTGCGTTCCGGCTAAGTGTGTGCTATCAAGGAACTAAATATCGGTTTTTCGAAAACGCCCGGCCCCGCTTGGCGTCCCGGAAATGGAGCCCCGAAGTGGAACCCGCAAACCGCCGTTTGATCCGGCCATCGTTCAACGAAATGAAGGAACAAAGGGCCCCCCGCAAAGACGGCCCCAAGAAAGCCACTCCGCCCGACCAGACCAACGCCGAGAATTTTTACTATCTCAAGCAGATGCAGTCTAAGACGCCCATGATCATCGTGCTCAAGGACGGCGAAACTTTGAAGGGCGTCATCGAGTGGTACGACAAGGGCAGCCTTAAGGTGAATCGCGAGGGCGATCCCAACCTTCTGGTGTTCAAATCGAACATAAAGTACATGTACAAGGCCTGAACGTACATGCAAAAGGCCTGAACGGCGTCCATAACGTGCGGAAAAACCGGTGACCGCGCGAATCTTCATCAAACTGATTTTGGCGGTGGTCTGCGTGCTGGGCGTGGCGCTCACCGCAGTGGACTATCTGGTCACTCAGCGCGTTCAAGAAGCCCAGATCGAGGCGCGCCGGCTGGAACTGGAGCAGAAGGCCCGCACCATCGCGTTGACCAACGCCTTGGCGGGCCAAAGTTTCGTGAAGCTGGGCCAGACTGCGGGAGCGCGCGTTAGCTGGATCGCGACCGACGGCCGGGTGCTCGCCGATTCCGACGCGATTGCAGCGCAGATGGAGAACCGCCGCGGACGCCCGGAAGTCGACGCGGCTCTGGCGGGGCGAGTCGGATCGAGCCTGCGCGTGAGCGACACTCTCGGCGCGCGATTTCTGTATGTGGCTGTACCTCTCAGCGGTTATCCCGCTGGTGACGGGGTGCTCCGTCTAGCGGTGCCCGCCGCGGAGATTGATGCCCGCGTTGCCGCCATCCTCCGCCAAGTGATGTTATCGACCGCCTTTGCGTTTCTCCCCGCGGTGGTGCTGGCGGCCGTGTTTGCGCGCATCGCCTCCTGGCGCCTGGGCCGCATCATCGACTATGCGCGGCAACTGGCGGAGGGCAATTTCCGCGCCCGTCTCCGGGGGACCGGACGCGGCGAATTGGGCGTGCTCTCGTCCAAGCTCAACGAAACCGCCGAAAAGCTGGAATTCGTGATGGTCCGCTTGGAGACCGAACACGCCGAGCTGGAAAAGCTGGAGCGCGTGCGCAAGGACTTCGTAGCCAACGTCTCACATGAGCTGCGTACGCCGCTGGCCTCCATTCAGGGCTACACGGAAACGCTGCTGGACGGCGCGATTCACGACTCCGAAAACAATCTCAAATTCCTAAACATCATTCGCCAGAACGCGGAAAGGCTGCGTGGGCTCACCAGCGACCTGCTGGTGCTCTCGCAGGTGGAACAGGGCAAACAGAAGTTCCGGTTTGCGCCGTATTCGGTGAGCCGGTTGCTTACCGCGGACATCGAGATGATGCGCCCGATCGCCCAGAACAAATCGATCGAGCTGGTCCAGGAGCCCACACCCGAGGAAGTCGAAGTCTTCTGCGACGCGCGAGCGGTGCATCAAATTCTGACCAACCTCCTGGACAACGCCATTAAGTACACGCCCGACGGCGGACGCGTCACGGCGGGGGCGCGGCTCACCGAACGGAACATGGTCGAAGTTTTCATCCGCGATACGGGCCTGGGAATCCCGGATCAAGAACTGCCGCGGTTGTTCGAGCGTTTCTACCGGGTGGACAAAGCCCGTTCCCGGGCGATGGGCGGCACCGGCCTGGGCCTCGCGATCGTCAAGCACCTGACCCGCGCTCAAGGTGGCGACGTCCGCGTGGAGAGCCAGGCCGGCCGCGGCTCGACATTTTTCTTCACCCTGCCCACCGAAAACCTCGGGTTGGCGGTGGTAGATTTTGAAGATGAGCCCGCCGAGGTGCCAGCGCCGTAGCGCAGATGGTGTGCGCGTCGCCAAAAGTTCACAGCGGCGTAATCGAACTGTAACGTATCTCCGGTTACGATAATTCAGGCACTATGAAGAAGATTGTTTTGATCGAAGACGATTCCGATCTCTTCGCGTTGATCCGATACAACCTTGAAAAGGAAGGCTTTGCCTTCGCCGGTTCGCAGACCGGCAAGGGTGCGCTGGAGCTTTGCCGGCGGGAGCGGCCGGACCTGATCATTCTCGACATCATGCTGCCGGACTCCGACGGTCTGGACATCTGCAAGGGCATCCGCGCGCATCCGGAGCTGTCGCACGTTCCGGTCATCTTCCTGACCGCACGGGCCTCGGAGACCGACCGCATCGTAGGTCTGGAACTGGGCGCCAACGACTACATCGTGAAACCCTTCTTCGTGCGGGAACTGATCGCCCGCATCAAGATTCACTTTCGCGGCCAAGCCCCGACCACCAAGATCCTCAAGGCCGGAGAGCTGGAACTGGATCGCACCCGCTGCCAGGTGCACCTGGGAGGACAGGAAATCGCGCTGACCGCCACCGAGTTCCGGCTTCTGGAGTTCCTGATGAGCCGCCCAGGCGTGGTGTTCAGCCGCGAGCAATTGCTCGACGCAGTCTGGGGTCACGACCGTGCGGTCACCGACCGCACCGTGGATGTGTACATTCTGCGGCTGCGGCAGAAAATCGAAACCGTGGCGGGCCCGGATTTCATCCGCAGCGTGCGAGGCTTCGGCTACAGTTTCAACTCGGAAGCCGCCCCTGGCGTAGTAGCTTGAACCGCGTCTAGCGCCACATCGCGGCCAAGTGCTGCCCGCGCGGCAACATCACCAATCCGTCGCCGCTCTCGGGTCGGACGCCGACTCCAAGCATCTCCACGCCGTCGATCGTGACGCGCGACGGCCGTGCGTCCAACCGCACGAACGCCCGGGAGCTGCTTTCATAAATGATCTCGACGCCGGAAGCGGTCGCGGTTGCGGATTTCATCTCGCCATTGAAATCCAGAATCCGCAACGGGGGCTGCGAGGGCGCGGGCTCGATCGTATGCGTGCCCCCGGGCAGTTGCACGGATGAGCCGGTGCTAGCGGGCCAGGGGCGTCCGTCCACCAGCGCCGGACCCTGCCACGCCATACTCACACCGCCGCGGGAATTTACTTTCCAGCCATGCGGCGTACGTTCAGCGCCGCCTACGTCCGCCGCCGCAGGGGCCAGGAGCGGCCAATCCGGCGCCGCAATCGAGCTTTCGAAATACAACGCCACGCGGGGAAACTGCGCCGCGGCCGTATGGATCACTTGCATCAATTCCACGCCCGTTTCCTGTTTGGTGGGATACACGTCCTGGTAGCGTTCCACCACGTTGATATCGATGGCCAGCTTTTCGGGCCGCGAAGCGATGGCGCGGTAGCGGGCCGCGATGGTCGGATAACGCTCCGGCCCCAGGTTCCACAAGTTGGCCGGGTCCTCCACCAGAAACGTGAAATCCGTGCTCTTCATCAGCGGCAGCGTGCGGGCCGCGTCGGCGCCGATCTTTTCCCGCATCGCCGGATCGAACCTGTCGTCCACGTGGGTCAAGACCAGATCCAGATGCGGCTTAAATTTGCGGAGCTGGTCCACGTAAGCGATCCATTCCTGCTCCTGCCGCCGCGCCAGCTCCGTCCGGAACTCGAGGAATCGCGCCATGCCGGCGGCAGTAGTGCGGAAATAGTGCGGCGAGCGGGCGTCGAACAGTTCCAGCGGATCGAACCCCGCCTGGGCCCGGAACAGCGCCCGAACGTCGTTGTTCATCGGCGTGAAGCGCGCCGCGTTCTCGTGGCCTTCGAGCGACTCAAAGTACATCTCCGCCAGATTCACGCCGTCCCAATCGAAACGGCCGACGGCATCGCGCAGGCCCGCGGCCACCGCCGCGAAGGCGTCGCGGTTGGTGAGATTGGTCAGCTTGCGCCAGTCCAGTTGCGCATCCTGCAGCAGCGCGGTCTTTTCGCGCCACTCCGGATGTTCGGTCCAGAAGCGCTCGCTCACGTGCGGGAATTCAAACCACGCGTACACCAGAATCGAGTGGCGATGGCAGGCTTGAATCAGCTCATCCAGATACGCGTCGGCCTGCGGATCGCGCTCCCAGTAGTGCCACGCGGCCACATGCAGAGCCGCGATGCCGGACTCGCGCCAGTGCGCCGCGAAGTAGTCCAGGTCCACTCGCGCCCGATAAGACGAATCGAAGAAGGCCCACAGGCGCGCCGAGCGGAAAGGCAGCTCCAATCCCAGGTCGAGCATGGCCTGAGGCAGGTAAGGGAAGCGTTCGTAGCCCCGATCGCCGGGTGGAGCGGCCAGCCACAACACCGCGCCCGATCCGCGCCGGACGCCCGCCAGCAACGGCGCGCCGCTATGCCGCTCCCGCGCGAACACGCGAGCGTCGACGGGGACTTCGAAACGCGGCAGATCCAACTGGCGTTCCCACACGATATCCAGCTTGGGGGCATGCACGTCCGAGAGCGCCCGGACGGCGACTCGCGCGGAATTGGGACGAAATCCGAACGACTGCGCCGTGGGCGAATCGCCTTCGATGACGAGCAAGGCGCCCTGTGCCACGCGCGCGGCCCAATCTCCCGGAGCCGCTTTCGCGCTCGACGGAACGACAATCACGCCGGCATCAGCTGCAGTACCGCCCGCCAGGCCCATCGAACCAAATATGGCCGGCCAAGATCCCGCGTCGTTTCCGACCACGTGAAACGAAAACACCGCCGCTTGACAGGGCAGCGCGGCGATTAGCCAAAGCATTTTCTCGCCGAGACGCAAAGACGCAAAGAAAACCAGGATTTTTTGGTGCAATTCTTTGCGACCTGGCGACTTGGCGAGAATCACAACATCACCGCGTGAGCGCATACCAGATCCCGATCCTCAGGTCGTTGAAGTTGGGCCGGCGAGGATTACCGGCGTTGATCAGATACACTCCATGCATTGCGTCCACCGAGAATCGCATGCCGGCGGGCAACCCCTCGAAGCGGAAGCGCACGCCGGGGCCGGTTTCGACGGTGTTGGCCCAATACTGGCGCTTGACATCACCCGCCGCGTTCCAGTTCCAGTAGATCTGCGGGTGGAATCCCAGGAACGACTCGGCCTGCGCGAACGTGTACCCCGTGCGGTTCTGCGAATAAAAAATGGAGTCGTTGGAAAAACGGCTGACAAACACGCCGTCTCCGCTCAGCTCGGCATACGGGCCGTGAGCGCCGGAGCTGAGCAGGTGCCCAAACCCTTTGGCGAAGGAGAGTCCGCCGCGATAATCCGGCACCGCCCGAGCCGTCCCCGACGAGAGATCCGCGGCCGTATCGCGATAGCGCAGCGATTCGCCGGCTTCGAACCAGCCCATTGCTCCGTGCCAATAGTTGGTAGCCACGCCGGCCCCCACGATCACGCTGTTCTCGGACAGATTTTGCGGCGGAATGCTGGCCCCGCTTTGGGTGGCTCCGCGCACGTCGCCGATGAAGCGCACCGAAAGGTAGGGATGCACCACCCAGTGCGGCACGCGCAACTCGGTCTTCACTTGCGCGTAGGCGAAAGTATCGTGCCAGCGTGAGGAAAACATCGGGAACGCCCACACCGTGGTGCGAAACCGCTCCAGCGCCGGAGCCAGATTGTGATAGGCCTTCGAGGCTTCCCCGGCGATGTGCGCGTCCGGACTACGCCGCGCCTGGTTGAACCACTTGAGCGCCTGCTGGTCGTCCTTAAGCGAGTTGTAAGCGCGCCCCATGTCAAGCATCACCTCGAAATCCGCCGGATCGGTCTGATGCGCTACCCACAGGTACTTGACGGCGTCCTGCAGATATCCCTTTTCCAGGCTCTTACTGGCCATCTCGCGCGCGCTGGCCGTAACTCGGGCGGCGGGGGCTGCCGGCGCGACGGCCGGAGAGGCGACCGGTGCAGAAGGTAACAAGCCGGCCAACTCCGACGCCGGCAGCAGATCGCGCGCGGTTTCCGCCACTCGGGGATCGGCGCTGCGCGCGGCTTCCTTCCAGGCCGTCAGGGCCTCGGCGTCGCGCCCCATCTGCTGTAAGACGCGCCCCAGGTCCAGCCACAAATCCGTGCGCAGGGGCTTGATGCGCAGCGCGGCCCGATAGTGTTCCACCGCCAAAGCGAACTCGTCGCGCTGCCCGGCCAGGCGAGCCAGTTCCTCATGCGCGCTGAAGTTGTCCGGGTCGAGCGCCAGGGCTTGCTGCCACCTCGCGATCCCGTCGGCCAGCGGACCGTCGATGTTACGGAACGCTTGAGCGGCCGTGGCGCGATCCGCGGCCTCATGCGCCCCCTCCCGCAGCCGGGCGAAGGTGCGGCGCGCCACGGCCGGTTGTTTGGTTTCGTAGCACAGGAAGGCATACTCCAGAGCCGCGTGGTCGTCCCCGGGGTCCAGTCGGAGGGCTTCGGCGAACTGGTCGCGCGCCCGTTCGTTCTCGCCGATCTTCAGCAAGGTGTACGCCAGATCCTTATGAATCGCGGGCGCCCGCTCGGCCGCCGGAGCGGGCACGGCCGCCAGCGCCCGCTCGAACCCGGCCACCGCCTTGGCGTAGTCTTTGTCTTTCAAAGCGCGGTACGCCTGGTCCAATCCCGAGTCGGAGCCCAAATCGGAAGATTGGCCCGCGGCGACGCCTCCCCACGCCGCCAGTATGAGAAGTGCCGCAAGTAATTGCCTGGCCATGGATCACCTAAGCCAGGTAGTGCCGCGGGATACGGTTTTCTCTCTCGTGGAGTGGGCTTTAGCCTGCAACGGGGACTTAAGTCCCCGACCCGACGGCTCGATTGAGCAACGCGGAGGCTGAAGCCTCCGTTGCAGGCTAAAGCCCGCTCCACCCACCCCCGCGTTACCATGGAAGCGTTCCCAGGGGGAACCTTCTGCCCACTCCGCTTTCCTGGATCATTCTGATTGCAGCCGCGCTCGCCGGCGGAGTCGTCAATGCGTTGGCTGGAGGCGGGATGTTCCTGGTCTTCCCGGCGCTGGTGATGGCGGGATTGCCTCCCATTCACGCCAACGCCACCGCCAGCTCAGTGACGCTCCCGGGTGGAATCGCCTCAGCCTGGGTGTATCGTTCGCGGCGCGACACCAGCGCGAAGCTGGCCGCCCTGCTCATCGCGGTGAGCCTGGCCGGATCGCTCGGCGGCAGCGTGTTGCTGCTGGCGACTTCCAACGCCCGCTTCGCCAAACTGGTCCCCTGGCTGATGCTGGGCGCGGCCCTGGTCTTCAGCCTCGCGGAACCGATCCGGAAGTTCGCCGAAGCGCACCGGCCCCGAGGTGGAAGCGCACACCCGCACGGGATGCTGCTGGCGCTAGGTCAGTTCTGCATCGCAGTCTATGGCGGTTACTTTGGCGCCGGGATGGGCGTACTAATGATCGTCCTGTTTCTGGTGACCGCCAACCTGGACGTTCAGGCCTCGGCCGGCCTGCGCCTGTGGTCGGCCACAGCGGTGAACCTGCTGGCGGTAGGAATCTTCGCCTGGCGCGGGATCGTCGAATGGCGCGTGGGAGTTCCGATGTTACTGGCGGCGATTGTGGGCGGATATCTGGGCGCACACGCGGTGCAACGGTTGAGCGTAACCGTAGCTCGCCGGGCCGTGTTGGTATACGCGTGGGCCACGGGAATCTGGCTGTTGGTGCGAAGTTGGTAAGCACCATCGTTACTCGCGCGCAACGGACTGACGCCTGTGGGCTTGTTCCTCGCGCACAACGGACTGCCTGTGCGCGATAGGGTTGCGATATCATTATGTTGCGTGCGGCCGGCGGTGCTTTGTCTGGTGCTGATGGGCGCGGCCTTGGTTCTGGCTCAAGGGCCGGCACCCGCTTCCCCTGGCGCGGCTGCGAACCCTCCCTCTAGTACGCCCCCCAATACCTCCTTGGAAGGGCGCACCATTTCCCGCATCGACTACGACCCGGATTCCCAGCCCTTGCCGCGCGCTGAACTGGACCAACTGCTTCCTCTGCGCGCCGGACAGCCGCTGTCTATGGATGATGTTCGCGCGTCGCTCCAGAAGCTGTATGTGACGGGCCGCTACACCGACGTTACGGTCGATGCAGAATCGGACGCTGCCGGCGTGGCGTTGCGCATCGTCACGACGCCCGCGTTTTTCATCGGCGGCGTGAGCATCGAAGGCGAAGACGAACCTCCCAACCGCAACCAGTTGACCGGAGCCACCAAGCTCGAACTGGGCGCGCCCTTCGTCAGCACGGAAGTGGAAACTGCGGTAACCAACATGCAGGACCGCCTGCGCGCCAATGGCTTTTATCAATCCCGAATCCAGTACCACATAGAACGCAATCCGGACACCGAAGAAGCCACCCTTCACTTCGATATCGACACCGGCGACCGGGCCCGTTTCGGGGGCGTAAAACTGGCCGGACAAATCGGCGAGAGCCTGGATCGCGTGATTCACGCCACGCGCTGGCGCAACGGCTTCGGTCCGTTCCAGTTTCCCGGCTGGCGTCCCGTCACCGAGAACCGGGTGCAGTCCGGCGTGCAACGCGCGCAGGAGTTGTTCCAGAAGGGCGACCACCTGGCGGCTCGTTTGACTTTAGACATGCTGGATTATGAACGCGACACCAATCGCGTTACGCCCCACCTGATCCTGGACGCCGGCCCCACCATCCAGGTTCGCGTACAGGGCGCAAAAGTCTCCGGCGGGCGCTTGCGCCAGTTGGTTCCGGTGTTTCAGGAACGCTCCGTCGACCAAGGTCTGCTCACGGAAGGCCGCCGCAACATTCTCGAGTATGTCCAGGGGCTCGGGTACTTCAACGCGCAAGTGGAGTTCGACCAGAGCCAGCCGGCGCCGGATCGCACCGAAATCGAATATAACGTGACGCTGGGCGCCCGTCACAAGGTGGAGGGGATCGAGATCGCGGGCAACCGCTTCTTCGACACCGCCACGATCCGCGAGCGCATGTATATGGTCCCGGCCAGTTTCTTGCGGCGCCGCTATGGTCGCTATTCGGAGCGGCTGCTGGAGCGGGACAAGGAAGCCATTCGCGACCTGTACCGCGGCAGCGGGTTTCGGGAGGCGGACGTAATGTCCATGGTCGAGGAATCGCGGCCGGAGCGTCTCGAGGTGAAGCTGCAAGTGGTCGAAGGGCCGCAATGGTTCGTCAATCGCCTGGATCTGGAAGGCGCCAGCGAAGACGACGCCAGTCATCTGCAGCCGCTGCTGGAATCCACCGCCGGCCAGCCGTTCAGCGAGACCAACGTGGCCACCGACCGCGAGTCCATCCTGAGCTACTACTACAACAACGGCTATCCCGACGCGAACTTCGACTGGACCCAATCGCCCGCCGAAGACGAGCCCAACCACGTGAACCTGAAGTACACGGTGCAGCCCGGGAAGCGCCAGTTCGTGCGCGGCATCCTGGTGCGCGGACTGGAACACACCAACCCGGCGCTGGTGGACAGCCGCATCACCCTCTCGCCCGGCGATCCCATTTCGCAGAGCCGCATGGGCGAGAGCCAGCAGAAACTCTACGACCTGGGCATCTTTTCCAAGGTCCAAACCGCGCTGCAGAATCCCGAAGGCGACGAGGACAGCAAGTACGTGCTGGTCCATCTGGATGAAGCCCGCAAGTATTCCTTCAATGCCGGATTGGGCGCGGAACTGGCCCGCATCGGCGGCGGTGTCACCACGTTTGACGCACCCGCGGGTGAGACCGCTTTCAGCCCGCGCGTGTCCCTGGGCGTGAGCCGCATCAATTTCCTGGGCCTCGGCCACATCGTCGGAGTTCAGACGCTCGTGTCCACGTTGGAGCAGCGCGCCTTGTTCACGTACCTGGCTCCGCAGTTTGAAGGCCATGAGAACCTGGCGCTGACGTTCTCCGCCCTGTTTGACAACTCGCACGACGTGCGAACTTTCGCTGCGCATCGCTGGGAAGGTTCGGTGCAATTGTCGCAGAAGGTCTCGCGCGCCCGTACGATTCAGTACCGCTACACGTTCCGCCGCGTGAGCATTAGCGACCTGGCGATATCGTCGGCGGAGTTGATTCCCCTGCTCTCGCAGCCGGATCGCGCGGGGTTGCTGGGGTTTTCGTTCATCCAGGATCATCGCGACGATCCCACCGATTCGCATCGCGGCTCGCTGAACACCGTGGACCTGGGCCTGGCGTGGAGATGGTTCGGGTCGCAGACCGATTTCACGCGGGTGCTGGTGCGAAATACCACCTACCATCCGATCGGGCGCGATATTGTGATCGCGCGGACTTTGCAATTCGGGTACATCCAGCGGCTGGGCGGGCTGGCGGAGATCCCGCTGGCGGAACGCTTCTTTTCGGGCGGCGCCGCCTCGAACCGCGCTTTTCCGGATAATCAGGCCGGACCGCGCGACATCGGGTCGGTTTCTCCGACGGGTGAACCAATCCCGCCGACGGGATTCCCGCTAGGTGGTACGGCGCTGCTGTTTCACAGCACGGAACTGCGGTTTCCCCTGATTGGCGATAACGTCGGCGGCGTACTGTTTCACGATATGGGCAACGTCTATAGCGATATCGATCACGTGAGCTTCCGCTTCCGCCAGCAAAATCTGCAAGACTTCAACTATATGGTCCATGCCTTCGGATTCGGGATCCGCTACCGCACCCCGGTGGGGCCCATTCGGGTGGATTTCAGCTTGAGCCCCAATTCACCGCGCTTCTTCGGATTTTCCGGAACGCGGGATCAGTTGCTCACCTGCACTCCTAGCGGGCCCAACGCCTGCGTGCTGACCAATCAACGCATCAATGTGTTTCAATTCCACTTTTCTTTGGGGCAGACGTTCTGATGCGCCGCCGGCTTATTTACGGCATGATCGCGGCGGTGATCGCCATGAATTCGCTGTGCGCCGAAACGCTCGACCGGATCGCGGTCACCGTGGGCCGGGAGGTCATCGCCGAGAGCGCCATTCTGCTGGATTTGCGCGTGTCCGCGTTCCTCGACGGCAAGCCCGTGGACTTGAGCCCCGCCGCCAAGCGAAGATCCGCCGGAAGGCTGGTGGATCAAATCCTGATTCTGCAGGAAGCCGCCGACAGCCACGTTACGCTTTCGATCGACGAAGAGCTGGATAAAACGCTGGCGCAGGTCAAGGCGCAGTTCGGTTCGGCCCCCGAGTACCAGGCGGCGCTGGCGCGCTACGGCATCACCGAGAAGGATGTTTCCGCGCAGTTGGCCGCGGGCCTCCGCACGCTGCGCTTCACCGATCTGCGATTCCGTCCGGAGGTCCAGATCGGCGATCAGGACCTGCGCGCCTACTACGATCAACTCGCGGCCGGATGGCGCGCCAAGAACGAGAAGCAAGTGCCCTCCTTCGAAAGCAGCCGCGATCAAGTGGAGCAACTGCTCACCGAGCAGCGTCTCAATGAGGCGCTCGACCGGTGGCTCGCCCAGACGCGCAACGAGACGCAGATCGTGTACCGGGTGCAGGTGGTCCCATGAAGATTCTGCACCGCATCGTTTCGCTTAGCCGGGTCTTGCACTGGGTCCTCACCAGCATCGCAATCCTGCTGGTCGTATTGACGGTCACCGGGCTGGTCGTGATCCGCACGCAGCGATTCCGCGACTACGTGCGCCGGCGCATTGTCGAGCAGGTGGAAACCACCACCCACGGGCGGTTTGAATACGGACGCTTCGTGTTCAACTGGGAGCGCCTCACCGCGGAAATGACCCAGGTTGTGCTGCACGGCAAAGAAACCGAAGGCGCGCCCCTGGTAGCGGCGGATTCGGTAACGCTGGGGCTGCGCATCATTTCGCTTTTCGAGCGCAAAGTGGATTTGGCGCGCGTGCGCATCGAACGGCCCCGCGTGCACATTGTCTTCTACGACGATGGCTCCACCAATATCCCCGAGCCCCACCGCAAGACCACCTGGGCGGAAGATGTTCTGGATCTGGCGGTGCGGGATTACGAAGCGGTCGACGGAGTAGTGGAGTACAACGAGACCCGCATCCCCCTGCGCGTGCATGGCGAGGGCCTGCGCATTCGCATGAGTTACGAGCCGGGGCGGGTGCTGTATCGTGGCGACATCGCCACCGAACGTGTGCAACTGGCGCCTCTCGGCTACGGGCCCATCCCCACCTCACTTTCGGCGGCCTTCACACTGGAGAAATCGCGGCTCGCGTTTTCGAGGATTCGGATTTCGACCAGGGAATCGCGCGTCGATTTGGCCGGTTCGCTGGACGATGTTCGCGCACCGCATGGCGCATTCAGCGTGCGCGCTTCGACCTCGGGGAGCGAAGCCGTCCGGATATTCAAGTTACCCGTCGAGCCGGCCGGTACGGGCACGCTGGATGGGAAATTGACCATCGCTTTCGCGCCCCAGTTCGACCTCAGCGTAAATGGCAAACTGGCCGTCCGCGGAGCCGGGTTTTCGCGCGGAAACCTGAGAATCGCGAACGCGGATGTACAGGGCGATCTCAGCTTCGGCTTGGACCGGCTGTCCCTGCACAATCTAGAAGCCCACGCGCTGGGCGCCCGCGTGACCGGCGACGCGGATCTTTCCGACTGGCGCACGATCCACTTCGAAGGCGCTGTCGACGGCGTAGGCGTGAGGGATGCCGCTGCGCTGATCGACTCCCGCGCCATCCCCTGGACCGGCGAGATGGCCGGCCCCGTTCGCTTTGACGGCACCCTCGGCGATGGATCGCACTTCACGGCGCGCGCCGATCTTGCAATTTCTCCCGCGGCCATTTCTCCCCCCACTTCTCCAGCAGGGGGCGGCGTGCCGGTTCAAGGCCAAGTGAACGCGGCGTGGGATTCGGGAGCAGGCACCATCACACTGCAGCCTTCGTGGATCGCCACGGCCGCGACGCGGCTCGACGTTAGCGGCACGCCCGGCCAGACGCTGGCGGTCAAAGTTCATTCGAGCGATTTGAACGATCTGCTGCCCGCGCTCGCTCTCGCCTCGCAAAACGCGCCCAAAACGCTGCCGGTCAAGTTGAATAATGGCGCCGCCGACTTGGAAGGTTCTCTGGCGGGGCCGCTGGATAACCCCACCTTTAATGGACGCGTCTCCCTCGCGAATGCTTCCATCGAAGGACACGCGCTTAATACTTTCTCGGCTGATCTGCGCGCGTCGAAGGATGAGATACAGGCCACGCGGATGACCCTGGCGCGAGACGCCGCCACCGTCAGCGGATCGGCCACCGTGGGTGCACACAGCGGGAGCTTCGCCGATGCCTCCGTAAGCGCGCAACTCGAGATCCACAACGCCGTGATCGCGGACCTGTTGCGCGAGGCCACCGGATCGGCCGGCGTACCCGGCGAGCTTTCCGGCACTGCCTCGGGCACGCTTCGCCTGACAGGTACGTTGCACGCGCCGGACGCTACGGTCACGGCTGATGTCCAGCGGCCCGCGGGGTTCGGCGAGCAGGCGGACCGGTTGCGCACCACCTTCCGCTATACTCCGGCGCGGATTGAGGTGAGCTCCGGCGATGTCAGCGTGCAAAACTCTTCGATCGACTTTAGCGGAACCTACGGGCACTCCGGCGCTGATTGGCAGAACGGCCATGCCGACTTCTTCATTGCCACCACCAGCCTGCCCACGTCGCGAATCCGGCGCATCGCGCAAATGCAGCCACCGCTTGAAGCGACTCTCGCCGGCAAACTCCAGGTAGCCGCGAACATCGCCAATGGCGCGCCCATTTTGACGGCCCTGGACGGAACCATCTCGGCGACGGGCGTGGCCGTGTATCGCCAAATGGTCGGCGAGATTTCCGCCACGCTCCAAACGCGCGGTGCAGATCTTTCCGTGGGTTTGAACGGCAAGCTGCGCGAAGCCTCCATCGAGGGTAGCGGCGCATGGCGCCTGCAGGGAGATCAGGCGGGCAGCGCTACCGTGCGGGTTTCGCGGATCAGTGTGGCTACCGTGAACAGCTTGGCGATGCTCGGCGGCACACCCGAGCAACAGCAGGCGTCCCTGCCCTTCGACGGTTTCATCGAGGGCAGCGCGACGCTCTCGATGCCGCTCCGCAAGCCGGATCAATTGAGCGCGGACGTGACGCTCGGGACCGTACAGTTCGCTCCCAAACCCGGGCCGCCGAAAACTTCGCCGCCGCAAGCCGGCGTAGCGCGAGCCGCGGCGCCGGCGCAGGACATCGTCCTTCGCAACAGCGGTCCGGTGGCGTTGCATGTGGCGGCGGACGGAATCCACATCGCTCCGGCTCAGTTTCAGGCTCGCGATACGGCTCTGGCGGTCTCCGGATTCGTGCCGTTCGGGGCCAGCGGGGCCGATGTGGCGTTGCGCGGCACCATCAACCTGGCCATCCTGCAGTTGCTGAACCCGGATCTGCTGGCCCGCGGCAACGCGAGCGTGGACGCCTCCGTACGCGGGGCCTTCCGCAATCCTTCGGTGAGCGGGCGCATGCAGCTCAACAATGCTTCGCTGTATCTCAGCGATCTGCCCAACGGCGTGGACAACGTCAACGGTGCGATCGCGTTCGACCGCAACCGCGCCACCATCGAGCGCCTGACCGCGGAAACCGGCGGCGGGCGGGTGTCCTTCGGCGGCGGATTGGAGTTCAGCAACACTCTGGTCTACCGTCTGCAGGCCGACGCGCAGCAGGTGCGCGTGCGCTGGCCCGAAGACGTCAGCACGTCGTTCAATGCCCGCCTGGAACTCAACGGCACTCCGGACGCGAGCACTCTGTCGGGAACGGTGACGCTCAACCGGACGGCCTTGAATCCCCGCACGGATTTGGGGCGCCTGATGGCGCAGGCCGCCAGGCCGGTCCCCGCGCCGGCGACGCCCAACGAGTATCTGCGCGGAATGCAGTTCGACGTCCGGGTGGAGAGCGCGCCGGACTTCGAACTCGACACCGCATTGACCCACGAAGTGCAAACCGCCGTGGATCTTCGTGTGCGCGGCACGCCTCTGCTGCCGACGGTGCTGGGATCGGTTTCCGTCAACGCGGGCGAAGTGCAGTTGTTCGGCAACCGCTACAGCATCGACCGCGGCGATGTCCGGTTTTTGAATCCGGTGAAGATCGAGCCGACCTTGGATATGAGCCTGGAAACCAAGGCCCGCGGGATCGCCGTGAACGTGAGCCTGTCCGGGACGCTGCAAAAACTCCGGGTGAACTATAGCTCGGACCCGCCGCTGCAACCCTCCGAGATCATCGCCCTGCTGGCGGTGGGGCGCGACCCCTCGCAAACCGCGGGGATCACTAACCCGTCCGCGGCCAGCACAACTGGCTTCGTCGAGGCCGGAGGCAGCCTGTTGGGGGAGGCGATTTCGCAGCAACTCTCCAGCCGCCTGCAACGCTTCTTCGGAGCCAGCCGCGTAAAGATCGATCCGACGATGACCGGCGTCGATAACCTGCCGCAAGCCCGTCTGACGCTGGAGCAGCAGATTTCCAAGAACATCACGATGACTTACATCACCAACCTCAACTACACGCAGGAGCAGACGGTTCGCATGCAATGGGATTTCGACCGCAACTGGTCGGCCGTGGCGGTGCGCGACGCCAACGGTCTGTTCGGCATCGACATCCAGTACCGGCGCCGCTTCTAATAGGAAGTCTTTGTGCATGAGTACTTTAGCGGGGTTTTGGGTTCGTTTTGTAGTTTTGCCCGCAGGCTGGCGGGCGGCGAGTCTTGGGTTCGTTTGGTTAGTTTTCGTTTTGTGGTTTTTGCCGCAGGCCGGCGGGCAGGTCTCGGGTTCGTTTGGTAACTTTGGTGGAAGTCCCAGACGTGCCGCTCGGGTTCGTTTTGCATTTTTGCTTGCACGGGTGGTGCGCACAACCTGGGGCTGGGTCTAAGGGAGCGGTGCTTCATCAAGCTGATCTTAGTGCCGACGAGGTCATCGGGCCGGTATCTGCAGAATCTATGTGGTGGGGGATATTGGGGAAAGACCGCGCGAGATGGACGTGATTGACCGCCGCGTGGCTCCCGGAATCTCCGAAACCGGCCGGGTGTCCTGAGTCACAAACCGCAAAAAATCGGAGATCTCCTCGCAAAGACGCCGAGGCGCAAAGAAACTTCAGACTTTCTGTTTCATTCTTAGCGTCTTGGGCGAGATCGGTTTAGACCAGTTTCGGAATTACTGTAGTCCCCACTCTCACGAGTGGGGCTGTTGCGCCAAAGTCTCCAGCCCCGTCCCGTAAGGGCGGGGATCAAGATGGCGCGGTCTATACAAATCCAAAACTGGCCTAGGATGTGTGCAGAACTTCTGACTCGGGACACTAGACCATTTTCTGAGTATTTATAGACCATAGCCGCAGTGGCGAAAATGGGCTGTTGCGTGTTCTGAATTCACCGCAGTAAGGGCCGCGGCCACGGCATGCTCCAGCAATTCCAGTTGGCGGATCTTCCAAGCTCGC
>DATNJC010000106.1:0-6637 GCA_035604115.1 Bryobacteraceae bacterium
TTCATGGTCAGAACTGTGCCTCCATGGTGAGGACTAACGCCGCGACAGAGCTTACGTTCAGGTTCTGTCGTTAACAGGCTAACACTACCATGTCGGTAGTGGCGCAGCTTGAGAGCCTGATTCGTATCAGGGCACCGCTTCAGCGGTGCCGCGAGAGAAGCTGATTCGTATCAGCGCACCGCTTCAGCGGTGCCGCTAGAGAACCCGATTCGTATCAGGGCACCGCTTCAGCGGTGCCGCCAAACGGCATGAGAATCCAACGGCTTTAGCCGCTGCGGAAAAACCCAAAAACCGCAACGAAACGGGAAGGGCACGAGTTCACTCGTGCTGTTAAGTCGGTGAAATGTGTCCGCGCTTTAGCGCCTGAGGTGCGCTTTTTGCGCCATCGATTAGTCTTTCCGCAGCCTGTGAAGCCTGCGGTTTTCTCGGCCAGCACCGCAACGCCTGAAGCCGGATATGAGTTGCACGCTGGTGCGGCATGCCTCAAGGCATGCCCTGATACGAATCTTCCTCCAAACTGCCCCACTCCTACTGTTTCTGCCGTTGACTTCTGGCAAGTTGTTTGCCAGACTCCTGCTTTGCTTGATTCCCATGGGCTTGCACCGACTCTCGCGGTCCCCGCTGGAAAGCTTCGAGCAGCCTCGCTCCCTGGTCAACACCGGCACTCTGGAAGCCGGCCTCTAATCGGATTTCAAGCCGATCCGCTGCGTATTCAACCTCAACAATTCACAGTGGGAAACCGGAGGTCGTCATGAAAGCGACTCGTTCTTTCATTTTCGCGATTGCCATTCTGCTCGTTGCCGTTGGCTTCGAAGCTCAGACCTCCGAAGGCCGGATCCTCGGCACCGTCTATGACTCCACGGGTGCGGTGGTCGCCGGAGCGCAAATTACAATCACGAACACGGCGACTTCCATAAGCCGTCATCTCCTCACCACCAGCGCCGGCGAATATGTCGCGCCCAACCTCGAACCGGGTACGTACACGGTGGAGGCGGAATCCGCCGGCTTCAAAAAAGCGCTCAGCACTCCCGTGCTCCTCGAAGTCTCGCGCGACGTCCGCGTCGACTTGAAGCTGCAGCCCGGAGCCGTTTCCGAAACGATGGAGGTGAGCGCGGAAGGCGCTCTAGCCGATACTTCCGATGCCACCCTGAACGGCGTGCTCTCAAACAAAGCCATCACCGAGCTTCCCGTGCAGGGCCGCGACTTTCAGAACCTGCTCGAATTGCATCCCGGTGTGCAGCGCACACCAGGAGGCGGTTTTCACTCCGTCACCTCCAACGGCAATCGCCCCGACGACAACAATTTCTTTATCGACGGCGCCGACGACAACGACGTCTACTACGGCGAGACCGTCGTCAACGACGCCGGCATCTCCGGCACTCCCGCCAGCTTTCTCCCGCTCGATGCCATTCAGGAATTCAACACGCAGGAAAGTCCCACCGCCGACTACGGCGTCAAGCCAGGCGTGGTCATGAATATCGGCATCAAGTCCGGGACCAACCAGATTCACGGCTCCGCCTACTACTTCCACCGCAACGTCGCCTTCGACGCGCGCAACTACTTCAATCCTGCGCCCGAGCCTATCTCCGCGCTGCTCATGCACGAATTCGGAGCGTCGATCGGCGGCCCGATCAAGAAGGACAAGTGGTTTTACTTCTTCAACTACGAGGGAATCCGCGACAAGGTGGGCAATCCCGGCATCACCGACAGCCCGGTGACGGTGTCCATGGAGCCGCAGGCCGCGCAGTTGGCCGCTCTTAACGATGTACCCGAAGACGTCAGCATCGTCGACGCCGTCTCCGGCCCCAACGGCTGCATGGTGACCAACTCCTGCAACCCGCTCAGCCTGTCGCTGCTGCATCTTTTTCTGCCGAATCCGGGATTCGCCGCGTCACAGTTCGATCCCGCGGCAATCAATTTCGACTTCATCAACCAAAACCGTGGTGACAATCTCGTCGCCAAGACCGACTACGTTCTCAGCCCGCACCACGTGCTCAGCGCCCGCTTCATCTATGCGAACACCAACCAATCCGAAGAGGACACGGTTCCACTTCGTCCGGATTGGCTCTCAACCACCAGCCCGATTACGCAGGTCTTCGGCGTCAGCCTGGCCTCCAACCCAACCTCTGCCTGGTCGAACGAAGTCCGTTTCAGCTACAACAGCTTCAACGAGGCCATCTTCCCCATCGACCACAACAGCAGCCCCGCGAGCTATGGGCTGAACACCGGAGTTACAGACCCTCGCCTGTTTGGTTTCCCCAGCATTAATCCCGGGACCCTCTTCTTCAACTCAATGGGCGGCAAATCGGGATGGCCGCTGTTTACAACTCCGAGCAAAACCTACAACTTCTCCGATACGGCATCGTACACGCGAGGCCGCCACACTATCCGCTTTGGCGGCAGTTTTCGCTATGGGAATGTCAACTACTATCGCGCAAGCGACGGCCGTGGCCGGATTGTGTTTGACAGCTTGGAAGGTTTCATGGCGGGCGATGTCACTAACATTGACAGCTGGGATTTCCTCTATGGAAATCCGGCGCGCCAGGTCAGCCAGAAATCCTTGGGATTTTTCGCCGAAGATGATTTGAAGGCCACCAAACACGTCACCCTGAACCTGGGCCTCCGCTACGACGTTACCAATCCCATCAAAGACGCCCACAACCTGCTCGCCAACTACGTTCCGACCTCCACCAGCGGCCTCGTCCAAGTCGGCCAGGGCATCGGTTCGCCGTATCCGACCAACTACAACAACATCTCGCCCCGGGTCGGTCTGGCATGGGATGTCTTTGGCACCGGCAAAACCGTGGTTCGTTCCGGCTACGGCATCATCTTCGATCAGCCTTCCATCCGCACTTTCATGTTCAGTGGCGGAGGCCTGAACCTGAACCCCAGCGGCGTGCCCTACATCGACGGCAACGGCGTTCTGCAACAGCCCACGGGCACGATCACCTCGTTCCTCCAGTCCAGCAGCGATGGAACTCCGATCCAATGGCTTGCACCCAACCAATCCCCGACCATCTTCCCCAATGCCGCCAACTCAGGCAATGTATGCAGGGTGAACAGCCAATGCAACGTGTTCGCCGTCGACCCGCATCTGAAGACTCCCTACGTCATGAACTGGAACTTCAATGTTCAACAGGAGTTGACCAAGTCCACGCTGCTGCAGGTGGCATACGTTGCCAACCACGGCGTCAAACTCTACAGCGTGACCGACATCAATCAGGTGAATCCCGCCTTCGACAACGGATTTGAGGAGACCGGTCGCCCGCTGGCGACTAACTGCCCGGTGTCCGAGGGGGGACAGGGTTTCGGCGGTCCCTGCTTCCCCTGGCTGGGATTCTTCAACTACCTCAGCAATCGCTCGAACTCCAACTACAACTCCCTGCAAGTCACGCTCACGAGGCGCTATTCCCACGGCCTCTACCTGCTCGCCGGATACACTTACGCTCACGCCATCGATACGGCCACCAGCAACCTCGCCAGCGTGCCGCCCGACAGCAACAACTATTCTGAGGAGCGGGGCAACGGAGACTACGACATCCGCCATCGCTTCACCCTCTCCGCGACCTATGATCTCCCCGCGGTCAAGACGAAATGGCAAATGCTCGAAGGCTGGCAGGCCACCAGCATCGTAAATCTGCAGAGCGGGGAACCCTTCACCCTCGTCGACTTCAACGACGACATCAGCGCCACCGGCGAATTCAACGACCGCTGGAACATGCAGGGACCGGCCAGCAATATTCACTGGTCGCAATTCACTCCGCTCACGTCGTTTAATTTCAACGATCAGAACGGAAATTTCGTCGACGCGAATCCCGCATGCCTTGCGGTCGCAGACCCAGGCCAGTTACAGAACTTTGGCTGTTATCAGGCGGGCAGTACGATCATCACGCCTCCCGCCGCCGGTACCCAGGGCGATATGGCCCGCAACATTTTCCGCGGTCCCCGATTCACCAACTGGGACTTCTCCCTGACCAAGCTCTGGAAGCTGAACGAGCGCTTCAAGCTCCAGTTCCGCGGTGAGTTTTTCAACATCCTCAATCATGCCAACTTTGATGTGTTCACGATGAACAACGACTTGTCCATCCCCAGCAACGTCGGCACTGTCGTCTTCACGCCGGACGTAGCTTCTTCCAACCCGGTGATCGGCTCCGGCGGCTCGCGTCACATTCAGTTGGGCGCCAAGGTGCTTTGGTAGACGAGAGATCTGGGGCAATGGCGGGTTTTGCTACGGCTCGGCAACAGCGGCCTTGAGCGAAACAATCTGCGCTTGGCCGGACTTAGTCTGGTCGCACCTGACTTCGTCGGACCTGACTTGGTCGGACGTGAGGTGGATGGACCTGACCTGGTCCGACTTGACCCGATCGGACCTAGGGTGGATGGATCGACCCGGATGGATCTCACTCGGTCGGACTCGGGCAGAGGACCAAACCAGGCAGGACCCGAGCCGCGAAGCGGCGGCATTCATTAGCCCAGGGCGTAAGCCCTGGGTACGCTGACTAAATCTTCGCCGAGTCCCGGAGGGACGGCACTGCACCGCAATCCCTCACCCGAGCGCCCGACTTCGCAAGGGCCCCGCTCCTACCGATTCGCCAACCCGTACCCCACCGCGCCCGAAGACGCTCCGATGCTCACCACCGAGACCATGCGCTCCAGTCTGTGGTGCCCGGTTTTGTGGAAGAGGTAGCTCAGCCCGACCACTCCTGCGGTTTCTCCGGCAAAGTTCACCGCCAGACCCGCGCTCGATCGCCCGAACACGCGCACCATGGGATTCAGTTCCTGGCCTCCATGCTGCAGGTTCGATCGGGTGACGGCAAAGTCTGCTGCGCTCAACGCGGCCGTCGCGGCAAACAAGGCGTAATTGGGCGCGTCCCAAAATCTGTGTGCAACCTCGGCGCGTGGGGCACTCGCCACGACCGGCCTCGCCGCGATCGCAGTCGATGCTTCGACCAGCGGCGACACTGCCTCGGCAGTCGGTCTGGGAGCGTCCGGGATCGGACCCTGCGCAAACAGGCCGGGGCAGCAAATGCCGCCCACGACCAGCAACGCAATGCTGAATGGCAGAAAGTTCGAAGAGTTGCGTGCCGCCATAGGTGCTCGCCTAAGGAAACGCATGACTCCTAAACGGGCAATCGGACGGCCAGCCGCGAAACTTTAGGGAGGAGGCAAGTTGTTTGGAATTAACTGGTTACGCCCGTGTCCGTGGGGCGGAACCAAGGTAACTGTGCAGGGTTTTGCGGCCCGGCACAGGTTTTGCCCTACGCCAGACTTTCGCATTTTTGGATGCGACGTTCTTGAATGCCGGGAGATTCCTAGCGCCGGACACCGGCTTTCCGCGCCGCGCTCGCTGCAAGCAACTCTTGCTCTACTCAGGGGTTCGAATAAAGTAGATGCGACCGGCAGTCGGGTCCGCGGGTTCAGTGGCGGAAACGGACCTGACGGGAGGTGGAACAATGAGGTATCTCAGATACTTCGCTCTGCTCGCCATTCTGGCGATTCCCGCAGGTTTTTCTCAAGCACAAGTAGCGGTCGGGGTTGGAGTCGGTCCTGGGCCGGGATACTACGACCCGCCCGACTGTCCTTACGGCTATTACTCCTACTACCCATACGCCTGCGCGCCCTACGGCTACTACGGACCTAATTGGTTCGTAGGCGGCGCCTTCATTGGAGCCGGCCCGTGGTACGGGTGGGGCGGGGGATGGGGCGGCGGTTGGGGCTGGGGTGGACGCGGCTGGGGCTGGGGCGGACGTGGTTGGGGTGGACGCGGTTGGGGCGGACGTGGCTGGGGAGGACGTGGATTCGGCGGCGGCGGTTTCCGCGGAGGATTGCATAACGGTGGAGGCGGATTCCACGGCAGTAGAGGCTTCCATGGCGGAGGCGGCTTTCACGGCGGTGGAGGCTTCCACGGAGGCGGCGGATTTCATGGAGGAGGCGGCTTCCACGGTGGTGGTGGATTCCACGGCGGAGGCGGTGGCCACGGAGGCGGCGGACATCGATAGATTAGCGTGATATTCGTTAGCAAGTGACGCAACGAAGAACGGCTGGCAGCGTGATGCTGTCAGCCGTTTTGCTTTGGAACCACGCTCACGAATGCACCGGGAAGGGCACGACTTTCAGTCTTTGAGCCCGCCCTGAGCGACCCGAGCGGGCGAGGGGAGCCGAAGGGTGCCGCCAAAGTCCATCAAACATGCGGGCTTTAGCCTCTGAGGTTTGCTTACCCCGTCGCCTTGCCCCAAACGATGCTCACTTCTTGTAGACTTCCCCACCCTTCATCACGAAGCTCACATTCCCAAGCGCTCCAACGTCCTGCAGCGGATCGCCCGTCACCGCGATCACATCCGCCAGGTAGCCCGGCTCCAGCGCCCCGATCTGCCCCTCCCAGCCCAGCAGTTTCGCTCCGTTCAGCAGATCGGCCTGCAGCACCGCCAGCGGCGACATTCCATACTTCACCATCAGCACAAACTCGCGCGCCTGCGTGCCGTGCGGAAACGGCCCCACATCCGATCCCACCGCCATCGGCACTCCCGCCGCCACCTGTTTTTTGAACTCTTGAATTTTCAGATCGAGCGTCTGATGCTCGCGCGCGCTCTGCGCCGGCGTCGCCGCATGCTCGGCAAAATATTCGAAGATGGTGAAC
>DATNJC010000107.1:0-4586 GCA_035604115.1 Bryobacteraceae bacterium
CACCGGACGGAAGATGGGGTCGGTCCCTCGGGTCGCATCGAATCGCTCCCGAATACCGTGTGGCGATACCGTCCAGGCTTCACTGGACACATGGCAGGAATTGCACGTCCTCCCATTCGTCCCCAGATTCTGGAAGAACGGGTTGGTCACGTCGATAGGCCCGCTGGTGCTGTAGGTGCTGAGTATGCCGCTGCCGTCGAGGGTCGTGAGCGGGTTGGGCAGGCCGCTGCCGGCAAATAGTCCCACCCCCAGGATTGGAACAGCCACCCCCAGCAGAGCGAGCAGTACGGTTCGGATTGGCTTGCGCTTCGTGGTCATGGAACACCTCGGTGGCCAGGGTGGATGCCACACTGGCTTGCGTTTGCGGGGGAGCGGCCCAGCGTGGATGCGTCCCTTCGACGCTAAACGTGCTGGGCCCCTATCTAGGAATATCGGAAATGGAAGGAAAAAGACGACATCTCGGGTGGCGGGGGGCAGCCAAATTTATCGACGCTAGCAGGCTGGCCCCAGTGTCAGGTAAGTGCGGTCGAAGTTGCTCGAACACGTTCCGGGCGCGGCTTTACGGACGACTCGCCGCTTGGAGTTGGCGACGGATAAAGGCGTTGTTCGGGAGCTTCCGGTCCCACTGCCGCCAAAGCTCCAGCCGCCCTGCCTCCGTGCTTTCCGCTTTGGCGGTTTCGCCGGTCCGGCGATAGAGGACGGTAAGGGCTTCGTAAAGCCCTGACATCCTAGGTGCATCTCGCAAGTCGGTGAGAGGCTCCGGCTTGGCCGCCATCACTTGGCCGAGCAACTGCTCGTAGAGCCGGGCGGCGTGATGGGGATCGCCTTCTTCAGCTTCGTAATCCGCCAACGCGCAAGAAGCGACATAGGCGACACTGTCGAGCTTGATTCGTTCGGCGGGATAATCTTTTGTCTCTTTCAGGATCGCCAACGCGGCCTCAATGCGCTGTTTGGCCTCCGCGGCGCGGTGCAGGCGGCGGAGCGGATAGGAAGAATTAGCCAGCAGCATGGCCTGGTCGCGACGCGCCGGCAGGCTGTTCGGGACCTCACCGAGCCGGCGGATGGCGAGGTCATACACCGCCAGCGCCCGTTGGCGATCCCGGTGACGCAAGATGTTGCCCAGCCAATTCCCGGAGTTGCCCACCCGCCCGCGACTCGCGGAGTCATTAGGGTCTTTGCCGGCTGCTGCCTCGACCATCTGGAATGCTTTCTGGAGCGGCTCAATTGCGTCGGCCGGGCGGCCTAGATTGACACCGCCGTCCTCGCCCAGGATAAGACCTTGCCGCAAAAGGACGCCGTACATATCAATCATGCGCTGGGTCTCGTTCTCATAAGCGGCGTGCTCTGCAATCTTCCGCGCTTCCTGAATGGCTTGAAGCGCCCCTTCCAAGTCACCCTGGTACCGCAGTGCATTGGCTACCAAGCTGAGGCCTTCCGCCACCCGATACTGGCCGGAAGGGAGTGAGCGCGCGAGCTCCACCGTCCGCTCGGCGTAGGGAACCGCTTGCGCATACAGATGCATGTTTATGTAGGCCAATGCAAGGTTCCCATAAAGTCCCGTGGCATCGCGCAGATCGGAATCCTGAACATCGTTCCGGAGCAGAAGTGCGTCCATGCGACTGGCGGCCTTGCGTGCGAAGGCCACGGCGTCGGCGTTCCGGTGCTCCTCCTGAGCCAGAATCATGCGGTCCTGAGCGATAGCGGCTGAGCGGAGCAGCGCCGTCCGATCATTGGGGCGGGATGCAAGGACCGAGTCGATTAGCTCGTCTGCTTTTTTCAGACTGACCTCGGCCTTTGCGCGCTCGCCGAGGTTGAGCTCGGTCGGTACGCCTTGGACGCGCCCAACTCGCCAGTAGCCTTCGCCGACCTCCCGAGCCAGATCCAGGTTCCCACGAGCGTCCGCGGCGAGACCCTCCAGATATTCGAGCGAAGCGGAAACCAAACTCTGCCGGGCTTGGGTCGAGCCGGGCAGGTTTCTGATGGCCTTATCGAAATCAAAAACTTTGTTCGACAGTTGCCGAAGCTGTGCGAATCGCCGTTCCGCAATCACACGCTGGCGGTTGATTTCATATAGGCTGGCCGAAAGAGCAACGATAACGGCTGCAGTCACTGCTACCGGCAGCCAGTTCCGCCGCAGGAACTTGCGCGCACGATAGGCGATCGTGTCTGGACGGGCAGTGATCGGTTCGTGCTTGAGATACCGCCGAAGATCGTCCGCAAACGCAATGACCGACCCATAGCGTTCCTGTGGGTTCTTCTTCAGCGCTTTGGCCACAATGGTGTCGAGATCTCCGCGAAGCGAGCGGCGAAGCTTGGCGGGGGTGGTGGCGCGGCTGGCGGCGTTGGTAGTGATGCCCTCCGCGTCCGCGGTGTTCGGGGCCACGACGTCCGATAGACGACGCGACTCGGTGTCCACGATGGCCTTGACCAGGTCGGCGGTGGAGTGGGGGCCGGGGCCGGCCGGATGCTGCCCGGTCAGCAGCAGGTAGAGCAGCACGCCCAACGAATAGACATCGGTGGCGGTGGTCACCGGCCCACCTGTCACCTGCTCGGGGGCCGCGTACTGGGGGGTCAACGCCCCTCCGCCTTCGCGCGTGAGCAGCGTGGCCGCTCCGGCCTGACCGTCGCTTTCCAGCAGCTTGGCGATGCCGAAGTCCAGCAGCTTGACTTGGCCGTCGTTGCTGACCAGCACGTTCGAGGGCTTGATGTCGCGGTGCACGATCAGGTTGGCGTGCGCGTGCGCAACGGCGGCGAGCACATCGAGAAAAAGGCGCACCCGCGCTTCCACATCGAGCCTGCGCTGGTCGCAGTCGCGGTCGATGTGTTCACCCTCGACGTGCTCGAGAACGAGATAGGGCTGCCCGGCCGGGGTGACGCCCGCGTCGAGTAGCGCCCCGATGTGAGGGTGGGCAAGGCGCCCGAGGATGCTGCCTTCGCGTTTGAATCGCTCCGCGCCGCCGCCGCCGGCGAGGGCAATGCTGAGGAACTTGACTGCCGCCTGGCGCTCGAAGCGTCCGTCGCTGCGCTCAGCGAGCCAGACGCTACCCATTCCGCCCTGGCCAAGGAGCGACACCAGCGTGTACGCGCCGATGGTCTGACCCGCGAGTCCCGGCTCAACCGGCAGCGGAACCGGGGTATGTTCGAGGAAACCTTCCTGTGCCAGCGCGCGGTGCTCATCGAGGAGCGCCTGCACATGGGCAGCCATTGCGGGATCCTGCTCTCGCAGCGTCGCCAGCCAGGCCGCGCGTTCCTCCTCCGGCATGTCTAGCGCCTGATCCAGGTAAGGACTTACCGCCTGCCATTGATCGGGGCTGAGCGTGGACATCGATTCCTCACAACGACAAATCTGGGCGAACGCTGCGGTGGAGATAGATGCGCGCCTTCTCCCACTTCCGCTGCACCGTACGTTCGGATACGTCCCGCATGGCGGCGATTTCGGCGAACGAGAAGCCGCAGAAAAATTTCAGATCGACCACCTCGGCAAGGGAAGCGTCTACCTTGGCAAGCTCGTCCAAGGCCTCGCTGATACGCGTGAGCTCGCGGTCGTCGATGACGTTCTTCCCGGCTTCGGTACCCAGCGAAGTAATCTCGAATTGCCCGCCACGTTTCTGGGCACGCCGGTTGCGGGCGTGATCGATAATCAGCCCGCGCATGACACGCGCGGCATAGCCCATGAATCGCGCGCGGTCGGGAAACGACGGGCCATCGCGGGCCGCCATGTCCAGGTAGGCCTCGTGCAGGAGCGTGGTCGCGCCCAGACTTACGGGAACACCCTGGCGCGCGAGTTCGCGCTTGGCCACCCGGTGCAGCTCGGAGTAGAGCGCAGCGAAGAGGGCTTCTGCGGCGGAACCGTCGCCGCGTTCGGCCGCGCCAATGAGCGATGAAATCGTGGACCCCACGCGGCTCTCCACATACCGCGGTGAACGCCGGGAGCGCGAAGCCTCTCGCATTTTCCAGGAATAGTCAAGATGCTTGCGCACCGAGCCGTCTCCCCTTCTTAGGCTATGAGCGATCCCATGCGCCCCCTTGCGCCAAGATCCCGCCGGTCGGGGCCTAAGTGATTGCGCCCGAGAAGCTGTGGGCTCTTGTACAGCGCGAGGAGGAGGCACTCCGGGAGTTGGGGAGGCCGTGACTCTGTGGGCCATGTCCCGGGGTACCTGGATAGGACCGGGTTTTCACGTTACCCTACTCCAAGTTCCAAACCCCGATGGTGTGCCGAGAGCGCACAGCGAAGGGAAGACGCGCCACGATTCGTATCCAGCCAATACGCAGGTCAGGGTTTGTGCTGGTGATCGCGCTGCTGGCGGCGGCAGGCGCTGCCGTGCCGGCTTGTGCGCAATCGATGCTTCCGGCAGGGACGCAGCCCTCACGTTCGGTTCCCGCCAAGGTGCTGAGCCCGGGCCGACCCCCGACCGTCGAGCCGCGGCCCGTGCTGCAAAACGTCACCATCTTGCGTCGCCAGACATCGGTCGAGGTCCGCATCGAAACCAGTGGTCCGGTCAAGCCTGTGGCGATGACGCTTTCCCAGCCGGAACGCATCGTCGTCGATCTGCCCAACGTGGGCTACGACGACAGCCGCTGCTTTG
>DATNJC010000108.1:0-9914 GCA_035604115.1 Bryobacteraceae bacterium
GTCGCCGGCGGCGATCACGATGCGGCCGCGAAGGGCCCCCTGTTGCGGCGTTCCCAACGCCGCCAACCATTGCTCGATCTGTTTCTGCTGATCCTCAGACACGGCCAGTAAGCGTGTTGGGCGGGGCATGCTTGAGTATGAAGCAGTCCCGTTTGAATGTCCAGCTATTTGTTGGACACTACACTAGTGGGATCGCTGGTCATCAACGAGCAAACCAGCTCGGTGGTGAACACGCCCAACTTCACCAGCGCCGACATGCTGGTCAACGCTCTGCATCTCAAGGTCAACTTTCTCGCCGACGTGGTCATCTCCCAGTCGCACGCGGGCGTGGCGTGCAACGTCGGGATTCTGCAATGACGGCGCGGCGGAAGCGGTCAGGAAGACTTGATCGCCGCCGCCAGATGCTGCACGGCTGATTCAAGGTCGTCGAGCTTTCGTCCCACTTGCGCGAGCAAGGGATCGCCCTGGCCACGCAGCACCCGCGACCGCGCCAGATCCGAAATGCTTCGGGCGCCATGCGCCGCGAGTTCCGATTTCAGGAATTCGTATTCCTCCGTGGTGATGCGGAAGATGACGGATTTGCTTCTAGGATTGAGTGAAGCCATAGTGATTTGGAACAGGAGTTAACACTTCACAATCGATTTCGAAAGCCAGGGCGTAAGCCTTTGGACATAGCTATCGCACAGCGAGGTCCCACGGAAGCGGTACCAATGAGGGGAGGTTTAAACAATTGTAATCGGTATGTATAGAAAGTCAAGAGTTTCGTGCGGCAGAGTCGCGCATCGCGTGTCAGCGGCGCGGAGGCCCCTCTCGCCCAGCGATCCCGCTAAATCTCGAGAATGCCGGTGCTGTCGCCGTGGGGCCAGCAAACATCCTATCGCACACACGCCAGAAACAGAACCTCTTACCGAACCGCGACTGTAAGCGAGCGGCACGCATGCAGTCGGGTTCCAACCCACATGTTCCAACCCACATCTCTAGGCCGGTCACAACCGATTCCCCACCTGTCGCAAAAGAGTTTCGCCGTAACCCGTCAATCACTTGCCGCAGAGAACCACCCGCGCACTCCCTGGTCCAGTTGGATCCCCGGTGTAGCATGGGGCGTCCGAGAAACTTCCTGGCCAGGAAGAGTTGCAAATTGAGGTGGTGCTGAACTCCTGGAGACGGTAAAACGTCTTGCGGTTGCTACTTGTGTGTTAGTGACCGACGGGAGACATTGGGACCGGGTTCCGAAAAGTCTAATAATGATGACCGGATAGCATTCATCGCCGGCTCGTTGAGATGTTCAGAGAGTGGCGCGGCGCCTCTAAAAAGGCGGTCCGCATTGCGATCATTTGTCAGACGATGGAGCAGCATTGAAAAGGGGTTAGGCGCGCCAGCTAGCGTGCGTCAAAAAACCAAACCTCACAAGATGCCCTCAAATCACTGGTGGCCGGTTACGCACGGCGATAAGTCCGAAAGCCCCGGCCACCGCAACAAACACATTTTCTACAGCCGAAGTCTGTCCGCGCATTTACTTCGCGCGCATTCGATTGTTTTTCGGATTGTGCTCCAACTCGCACAGGCCCAGCGCTTCCATCAGCGGCGGAACGTAGACGCCAAAGCGTCCCCGCAGGCCCTTCTTTAAGCCGTACCAACCCTTGACGGGATTCTTCGGCGAGCGCCCCCAGGCCTCCACGGTTCCTTCCTTGGCCGGTTTCTGCTCATCCGCTCCGCCCAGCTCGACCCAATCCCCGGCGGCTTTGAGCATAGCGTGGAGATCGTCGATGCACCGCGCATCGTAGTGCAGAACAGTTTTCCCCACCGTGCAAACAAGCACTCGCACGCCGTCCTTCTCATCGACGTGCATCGTGTACTCGGCCGTTCCAGGTGGCGTCTTCAACGCCCAGGGATTCGCCTTCGTTCGATCCAGCTTAGCCATGCGTCTCCTCACCTCTTGCGGAGTGCGTGGAGCGAGCTTCAGCCTGCAACGGAGGCTTCAGCCTCCGCTCCCGCCCCGCGATTTAGGTCCGCGCCTTTGCAGCATACCAGGGCCGCCGGATGCACAACCCGCCCGTAAACAGGGCGTCGTCAGCCGCCCGTGGTATCCTCATCTGAGGCGCGAGCCGGGTTCCGCGGACGCACGTCCCACCTTGTGCAAAATTGATACCCGCTCCCAAGTTTTTTGATAAAGGAGAAGTCACTACTCAACCATGAGTTCTAATCTAGAGACCGTACTGAAAGCCGCCGGCAATCCCGTGCACATGCTGCGCAATGCGCAGATTGGAGCCTACGTCTATCCAGTCGTCGCGACCGAATTCACCAATTGGCGCGACGAGCAGCGCGCGTGGCGCGACACCTGCGTGCTGTTCGACCAGTCCCACCACATGGTGGATATCTACATCGACGGCCCCGACGCGCTCAAGCTGGTGTCCCACCTGACCATCAACACGTTCACCAACTTTCCCATCAACCGCGCCAAGCAGTTCATCCCCTGCACTCCGTACGGCCATGTGGTCGGCGACGGAATTCTGTTCCATATGGCCGAGAATTCGATGGTGTTCGTAGGCCGCGCCCCGTCGGCGAACTGGATCCAATTCAACGCCGAGACCGGTGGGTACAACGTCAAGATCTTCAAAGACGACCGTTCGCCGTCCCGCCCCATGGGCAAGCCCGTGGTGCGCAAAAACTACCGCTATCAGATTCAAGGGCCCAACGCGAAGCACGTGATCGAGAAGCTGAACGGCGGGCCGATCGCCGACATCAAGTTCTTCCACATGGACACGATTAACATCGGGAAGCGCAAGGTCCGCGCGCTGCGGCACGGCATGGCCGGCGCTCCCGGACTGGAAGTCTGGGGCCCCTACGAAGAAGGCGAGGAGATCCGCGCCGCCATCGTCGAAGCCGGCCGGGACTTTGGTATGTATCAAGTCGGCAACCGCGCCTACGCCACCAACACTCTCGAATCCGGATGGATTCCGTCGCCGCTGCCAGCCGTGTACACGGGCGAGAAACTCAAAGCCTACCGCGAGTGGCTCCCGGCCTCGAGCTATGAAGCCACCGGTTCTCTAGGCGGCAGTTTCGTTTCCGAAAACATCGAAGACTACTACACGACGCCCTACGAGCTGGGCTACGGGCCGTTCGTGAAGTTCGACCACGACTTCATCGGCCGCGAGGCTCTGGAGAAAATCGCCGGCAACAAGCACCGCCGCAAAGTCACTTTCGCCTGGAATGCCGACGACGTAACCAAGGTTTTCCGTTCCATGTTCGAGCCGGGCGCGGAGCACTACAAGTACATCGACCTGCCGCTCTCGAACTACGCCTCGGCGTCGTACGACAAGATCGTGCACAGCGGCAAGACCGTCGGATTCTCCATGTTCGCCGGCTACAGCTACAATGAGCGTTCGATGCTGTCGCTGGGCATGGTGGACGACGACGTGAAGGTCGGTACCGAAGTCTCGCTGGTGTGGGGCGAAGAAGGCGGCGGCACCAAGAAGACCACGGTCGAGCGCCACAAGCAGCTCGATATCCGCGCCGTGGTCAGCCCGGTGCCGTATTCCAAGGTCGTGCGCGAAACGTACGCCGGCGGCTGGCGCAGCGGCAGTTAAACGGAAGTTAAGCGGTCTCACGATCGAGTCCACCCGGGCGTCCGAATGCCGGCGTTGCCAAAGTCCAAGGTGCGTCCGCTCGCCGGATGTTCCTCGAAACCCTTCCCGCTCGGTTCGCGTCCGAATAATAACGCAGCATTGATGTAAGATCGTGAACGGGCGAGGATCGAAGTGCCACTCCAGGAAGACGTTGAAGTCTCCAGCTTTCAATATCAGCAACACGTAAATCCGCAGTGGGCGCGGCTCCTGGATGTTCTCCAGATGAACGTGCGCTACCGGCGCTGCGCGGGCGTGGAGCTGCAGGCCGAAGACGGCCGCCGGTTCCTCGATTTTCTATCCGGCTACTGCGTTCACAACACCGGCCACAACCACCCCGCGATCATCGCGGCGCTCCACCGGGAATTGGACTCGCAAGGACCGGCCATGCTGCAGAGCCACGTCGCCGAACTGGCGGGCGAATTGGCCCAGCGTCTGTGCGCACTGGCGGGCGGCCAACTGGATAAGGTTTTCTTCTGCAGCTCCGGCAGCGAAGGCGTGGAGGCCGCGATCAAATTCGCGCGCGCCACCACCGGACGCACCGGCCTGGTGTACGCGAGCGGCGCGTTCCATGGGTTGACCTGCGGTGCGCTGTCGCTGATGGACGACGGGTTCTGGCGCGACGGCTTCGGCCCGCTTCTGCCCGGCACGGAAGCGGTTCCCTTTGGCGATCTGGCCACGCTCGAAGCCAAACTCAAGCCGCGCGGCGTGGCGGCGTTCATCGTCGAACCGGTCCAGGCCGAAGCGGGAATCAAGCTGCCGCCGCCGGGATATCTGGAGGGCGCCCAAGCCCTGTGCCGCAAGCACGGGACGCTGTTCGTGCTGGATGAAGTGCAGACCGGGATGTTTCGTACCGGACGCTTTCTGGCCGCGCAGCATTACGGTTTGGACCCCGACATGGTGGTGCTCGCCAAGGCTCTCAGCGGCGGACTGGTTCCCTGCGGCGCGGTCCTGATGTCCAACCGCGTTTACGATTCGGTGTACAGTTCGCTCAAGCGGGCGATCGTTCACACGTCAACGTTCAGCGAAAACAACCTGGCGATGCGCGCGGGCCTCGCGACGCTGGAGGTCCTGGAGCGGGAACATTTAGGAGATCGCGCCGCCTCCATGGGCGCCTATTTGCGCGAGAGCTTGATAGACGCGCTGTCCGGGTACGAGATGGTCGAAGAAATTCGCGGCATCGGTCTGCTCAACGGGATTGCCTTCACCGCGCCGCGCAAACTCAGTTTGCGGGTGCCCTTCGATACCTTCGCCAGAATCCATCCCGCCATGTTCGGGCAACTGGTGGTGATGCGCCTGTTCCAGGACCACGGCATCCTGACGCAAATCTGCGGCAACAATTTTATGGTGCTCAAGGCCGCGCCGCCGCTAATCGCCGAAGAGCGCCAGGTGGACGAATTTGTGCGCGCCATCCACGCCGTGGTGGACCGCATGCACACGTCCGCGTCGTTCTGGACCGAAGCCATGGGCCTGGCGCGCCGCGCGGTGAACATCTAAGAATGCTCGCGCTATCGATTCCCGTTCTTGCCTTGTGGCTGGTGGCCGACAACTCTCCCGCGTCTTCCGGCTCCGCCACCAATCCGTCTGCTATAAACCAAGGCTACCTGCAGATGTACGACCGGCAATTTGAAGTCGCGCACAAGACCTTCGCGGACTATGAGCGCACGCGTCCCGACGATCCTCTAGCTCCGGCTTCCGATGCCGCGGCGTACCTGTTCGGCGAATTCGACCGGCTCCACATCCTGCAATCCGAATTCTTCCTGCACGACGAGAACTTCGTGCATGCCGCAAAGCTGGTACCCGACCCCGCGGTCCGGCGGGCCTTCGACGCCACGCTGGATCGCGCCCAGAAGCTGGCCTCCGGCGCGCTCGCCACCAAGCCGCAAGACAGCAATGCGCTGTTCGCTTCGATCGCCATCCTGGGCCTGCGCGCCGACTTCGACGCCTTGATCGACAAGCGCTATCTCAGCTCACTCAGTGCCATGAAGAACAGCCGCATCACCGCGGAGAAACTGCTGATGGTGGATCCGACGTGCTACGACGCGCACCTGGCGGTGGGCGTCGAGAATTACATGCTGAGCTTGAAGGCCGCCCCCATGCGCTGGTTCCTGCAACTGGCCGGCGCCCAAACCGATCGCGACCAGGGCATCGAACGGCTGCGGATCACGGCGGAAAAAGGAAACTATTTGAAACCCTACGCGCGCCTGTTGCTGGCGGTTGCCGCGCTGCGCGCCCGCGATCGCGTCGAGGCCCGCAGACTCCTGGAAGAGCTGGCACAGCAGTTCCCGCACAATCCGCTGTACGCCGAGGAGCTGGCGCGGATACGCTAGTAGTTCCGGGGAAAACGCCGATTTGTCATAACCCAATAATGAACATCACCAGTGTCGCCAGCGCGTTTCCGAAGCATTATTATCCGCAGTCCGTGCTGCTATCCGAGCTGCAAAAGTTCTGGGGCCCGAAGCTCGAAAACCCGGCGATGATGGATCGCTTGTACTCGCGCATTGGAGTGGAAGGCCGGTACACCGCGTTGCCCGTCGAACAATATCCGGGCTTAGAACGCTGGGGCGCGGCCAATCAGCATTGGATCGAGATCTCGCAAGAACTGGGCGAACAAGCGCTGGGCTGCGCACTCAAGCGCGCGCATTTGGAGCCCACCGGGATCGACGCGCTGTTCTTCGTCTCCATCACCGGCATCGCGAGCCCTTCGATCGACGCCCGCCTGATCAACCGCATGGGGCTTTCCACCAGCCTGAAGCGCATCCCGATTTTCGGCCTGGGCTGTGTCGCGGGTGCAGCTGGCATCGCTCGCGCGGCCGACTACGTCCGGGCGTTTCCCGATCAGATCGCGGCAGTGCTCTCGGTAGAGCTGTGCTCGCTGACGCTTCAACACGACGACGTGTCGATGGCCAATCTGATCTCCGCGGGCTTGTTCGGCGACGGCGCGGCTGCCGTGTTGGTGGCGGGCGCCGAACGGAGTATGCCCGGACCTGCGATTCTCGCGACCCGCTCCTTCTTCTATCCCGGCACCGAACACGTCATGGGCTGGGACATCTCAGAAAAGGGTTTTCAAATCGTGCTGTCCCGCGAAGTACCCGAGGTGGTCGAGCAGCATCTGGCCGCGGACGTGGACACGTTTCTAGCGGAACAAGGATTGACGCACGGCGACATTCAAACCTTCATTCTGCACACCGGCGGGCCCAGCGTGTTGGAGGCCGCCGAACACGCGCTGAACCTGCCCCCAGGCGCGCTGGATGTCTCGTGGGCTTGCCTGCGCCGCATGGGAAACCTGTCCTCGGCGTCCGTATTGATGGTGCTCGAAGAGGTGATGCTGCACCGGCGTCCGGACCCCGGAACGTATAGCATCCTGGCGGCGATGGGTCCGGGCTTCTGCTCCGAATTCGTATTGCTCAAATGGTAGACATCCCCCAGCGGACCGACGTCTTCATCGCCGGCGGAGGGCCGGCCGGATTGGCCGCCGCTATCGCCTTGCGCGCGCGCGGTTTCGCCGTGACCGTGGCCGACCCGGCGCTGCCTCCCATCGACAAGACCTGCGGCGAAGGCCTGATGCCGGATACGCTCGCGGCGCTGGGGCGATTGGGCGTTACGCTCCCGGCTCGACATTGTTTTCCGTTTCGCGGGATTCGCTTCGTGGGCGGCGGCGCTTCGGTCGATGCCAGTTTTCCCCACGGCACGGGTGTGGGCATTCGCCGCACGCACCTGCATCAGGCGCTCATCGATCGCGCGGAAGAGACCGGCGCGACGTTGCTGTGGGGCGTCGCGGTGAAAGGCTTGACTCCCACCGGCGTGGCGCTCGACGGCCGCGAAGTCCGCTGCGGCGAAATAAAAAGCCGCTGGGTGATCGGCGCGGATGGAGAGAACTCGCGCGTGCGCCATTGGGCGGGCCTCGATCATACGCTGCGCGCGTCCCTGCGTTACGGTTTTCGGCGTCACTTTTCGATTGCGACTTGGACCGATTGCGTGGAGATCTACTGGCGCTCCGGCTGCCAGATCTACGTGACGCCGATCGCGCCCGATGAAATGTGCGTAGCCATGATATCGCGCGATCCCCACCTGCGCCTGGATCAAGTCCGCCCGCTGTTTCCGGAGTTGTTCGCCAGACTGCAGCGGGCCGAGGCGATCACTCCCGAGCGTGGTGCCGTATCTGCAACGCGCCGGCTAGCGCGCGTCCACAGCGGCCGCGTGTTGCTGGCGGGCGATGCCTCCGGATCGGTGGATGCGATCACGGGCGAGGGTCTGAGGCTGGGCTTCGAGCAGGCGGAGGCGTTGGCCCTCGCACTGGCGGGCGAAGATCTTGAAGCGTACGCCACGGCTCATCGAAGGCTGGCGCGCAGGCCCGCGTTCATGGCCGCGCTGATGTTGTCGCTGGATCGTTCCGCGTGGCTGCGGCGGCGCGTGCTGCGCGCCTTCTCGAAGGAGCCGCGGCTCTTCGCCACGCAACTGGCGATGCATGTGGGCGCGTCCACCACCGCCGATTTTATCCTCGGCTCCATGCTACCCCTGGGCCGCCGAATTCTCACGGCGTAGCCCGGCCCAGTTTTATGAAACGAAGGTTTCTTGTCTTCCTGCTCTGTAGTCTTCCCCTGGCGGCTGCGGAGCGCGCCATCGAACTCGATCCCGCGCGCACCACCGTCACCTTCACGCTGGGCGACGTTCTGCACACCGTGCACGGCACGTTCAAGCTGAAGCGGGGGTCGATGAAATTCGACTCCGCCACCGGCCAGGCTTCGGGCGAAATCGTGGTGGACGTGGCCAGCGGCGAATCCGGCAGCGGCGCCCGCGACAAGCGCATGCACAAGGAGATCCTCGAAAGCGCGCGCTACCCGGAAGCCGTCTTCACCCCGGACCACGTCAGCGGAGAGCTCGCGTCCAGCGGCGAATCGCAATTCGACGTGCACGGCGCGTTCCAGATCCACGGCGCCAGCCACGAGATGACGTTTCACTTCATGGCCGAGATCAAAGGAGGCGACGTGATCGCGTCCACGGCGTTTGTGATTCCTTACGTCCAGTGGGGTATGAAAAACCCCAGCAATTTTCTGCTGAAGGTGAGCGATAAGGTCGAAATGAAGGTGCAAGCCACCGGCCGCCTGCTTGTGGAGCACGCACTCGTGCGTGCCACGTCGAGACTCGTCTCGACGCCCGGCCATCGTGAGCAAACTCGCCACGCATCGGCACGAGTGCCGATGTGGCACGCACGAGTGCGTGCTCCACGATGTCATGATAGTCGGGCGGGACAAATGCGATTCTGGATCACCAAGAATAGTGAAATTCCGATTCACGAACAACTGGTGCGCCAAGTCGTGCTGGCGATTCTGAGCGAGGATCTCCGCACCGGCCAAAAACTACCCAGCGTTCGCGCCCTCGCCCGGCGTCACCAAGTGCACGCCAACACGGTGAGCGCGGCGTATCACGACCTGCTCGAACAAGGCTGGCTGGAGTTGCGCCGGGGCAGCGGCCTGTATGTTCGTTCTCTCCGGGCTTCGAGCGCCGCGCCGTCCGACTTGGACCGTCTGCTCGCCGCCACGCTGCAGGCCGCGTCCCAGCAGGGCCACCAACCGGAAGAGGTTCTGCGACGCTTGGAGCACTTGGTCCGCCCCCGCACCTACCAGCGCATTCTGGTCGTGGAGCCGGACCCGGCCATGCGCGAGATCCTGCGCGCCGAGATCGCCGAGCACTTGCCGGTCCCGGTGGAAGCCGTCGAGCGGCACGGCCTTCAAGACATCTTTCCAGACGGCCCGCACGCCGCGCGGACGCTGGCCGTGGCCCTCTCGGCGCGTGCGGCGAGCGTGCGCCAGAGCCTGCCCGCGGGCGTGCTGTGCATCCCGCTGACGCTGCGCTCCGTGCGTGCGTCGCTCGAAGGGCAGACGCGGCCCGGACCCGACGTGGTGATCTCAGTTGTATCGCGCTCGGCCGCGCTTCGCCACGGTGCGCGGGCTATGCTGGCCGCGGTGGGGCTCGATCCGGAATGCTTGTGCGAAGTGGATGCGTCCCACACCGGCTGGCAGGATCGATTAGGCTTGAGCGCGCTGGTGATCACCGACGTGGTGTGCGCGAAAGAACTGGCGGAAGGCCGGCCGGTCCGAGTGTTCCGCGTGATCGCCGATGCCTCGATTGCGGAGCTGCGGCAATTTTGCGGCGGCTAGACCATTTTCTGAGTATTTATAGACCATAGCCGCAGTGGCGAAAATGGGCTGTTGCGTGTTCTGAATTCACCGCAGTAAGGGCCGCGGCCACGGCATGCTCCAGCAATTCCAGTTGGCGGATCTTCCAAGC
>DATNJC010000109.1:0-18880 GCA_035604115.1 Bryobacteraceae bacterium
CTCACGACCATGGCTTTTGACCACAGCCGCCGAAGGTGGTTTGAAACCTGCTCCTGTAAGCCGGTTCCGAGGGGCCTACCCTCATCGATTAAGCAGTTACACACATTGGGCCCTCTTCGGCCCTTTGCGCTCGTGGCGCACCGTCGTCGGCGTACCAAAGCATCTCGGGATGATATTGTTCCAGAATCCATTCGGCTTCATCGGCGACGGCGTTCACCGAACGGCGCCGGTGCGTGCGTCCGAACGTCGCATGACTGCACCAGCGGCACTCGAAGGGGCAGCCACGCGCGGTGATCAGCGAGACCGACCCTGCGCCGTGGCGGCTGCGCCATGCCGAGAGATACCGGCCGATGTCGACGCTCTCGCGGGCGGGCCAGGGCAAGGAATCCAGATCGCGAATCAACGGCGCCGGTGCGGTGCGCACGATCGCTCCCGAGGCGTCGCGAAAAATGACACCGGGCGGCGCGGCATCGCCCGAGAAAAGCCGCTCGAGAACGGTCTCGCCTTCGCCGGGGACGACATACTCTGCGCCGGCGGCGAGAAATTCTTCGGCGTAGTTGGCGGGTTCCGGACCGCCCACGATCACTCGCCAGCCCGCGGCGTTCGCGGTCTGAACGATGCGGATCACGTTACGGCGCGTGAGCAGATTGCCGTACACGCCCAACCAGCCGGGAGCGCCGGTTTGCAAAATGGCTTCCAGTTCCTGTCGTGCGCCGAAGGTGGAATCGTACACGTCCACGTTGAATCCCCGCGCCCGCAGGTAGGAGCATAAGTACAAGATCCCCAACGGTGGATAGGGGCGCATGACCTCTTGCTCTTTGGCGTCTTCGCCCAAGAAGAAGCCATGAGTCAGCAGCAGGCGCATCGCATTTGCTCGACTTTGTCCCACGCCCCGGTCGATTCGGGGCCGCTGTCCGCGCGCACTTCGGCGTGAATCGCATCCGCCACGGCGCGGTAAAACTCCGAAGGAAACGCACCCTGAAACATCATGTCCAGATCGCCGCTCTCCTTCCAATTGGTCTTCGTGCTGAGTTGCGTCTGCACAATTTGGTGGAAGCGCGTGTTGGGCAAAGGATAGGAGACGGAAACTCCGACGTCATCGGGTTTCGTGTCGCGGACCAGGCGAATGGTGCTCTCGATGTCCTCCCACTCTTCGCCCAGGTATCCGAGCTGCAGGAAGTAACACGCACGAATGCCGTGCCGCCGCAGGTTTTCGCGCGCCTCGCGGACCTGTTCGACGCGAATGCCTTTCTCCATGGCATCCAAAATCCGTTGCGATCCGGATTCCACGCCCATCCACACCTCAGAGCAACCGGCGCGCCGGAGTGCATCCGCGGTTTCGGCAGTCATCAGATTGCATCGCGATTGGATGCGGAACGGAACGCGCGCGCCTTTTCGCTCCATGCATGACGCGAACTCGCGCGTCCATTGCGCGGATAGCCCGAAGATGTCGTCTCCGAACCAAACGCAATCGGGGTGGAAGCGATCGCGCAGGCACGCCAGTTCCGCGGCGACTCGCTGTGGCGAATAGTGCCGATAGGCGTCGCCGAAGAGCGGTTTCGCGCACCAGTTACAGCGGTACGGGCACCCGCGGCTCGAAACCAGATTCAGTGAAAAATATCCGTGCGCGTCGAGCCAGGCTTGACGATAGCGGTCGATATCCACCAAGTCCCACGCGGGGGACGGGAGCCGGTCCAGATCGTGAATCGGCGCGGCTTCAGCCACGGATTCCGGTCCGCGACGGCACAGCTCCAACAACGTCGGCTCCAATTCGCCGGAAATTACGCGGGCGAATCCGGCGGCGAGATACGACGGGGCGTGATCGGTCGCGTCGGAGCTGTGGACCACGGAGGGGATGCCGCGCTGCGAGCACAGGTCTGCGATTTCGAACGCCAGCTCGCGGTTTTGGAGCAGGCACATCTTGGTCAGGAAATTGAAACTGTCTTCGCACACGGCTACCAAATCAGGACGGATGCGATCCAGCGCGGGTTCGATGTCGCGATCGAAGGTGGCGTCGAAGAACGCAACTTCAAAGCCGTGGTTGCGTAGATGGGCTGCCGCGATCAAGGTGTGCAGCGGGGGATACGGCTGCATCTTGCGAACCTGCTTGCGGTCCGCGAACAGGTGATTGGCGTGGGTCAGGAGAATCAGCACGCCATGGCCTCCGAAGGCGCGGGCGCGCTTACTACCGGATCGGGCGCCGGCATGCGATCCGCCCAGTGCTTCAACCACACCTCGAACGGGAATGCATAAAAATCGTGATCCAGACGCCATCGCGCCGGCGCGGCGATGCCCTCGTAGATCCTCTGGGCCAACGAGCCTTTGGGCATTCGCCCGATGCTGCTGCGGCGGAACGCGACGCGGATGTAATCCCGCATCACCTGCACCCGCTTGTGCTCGGCGTCCTTGAGCCAGGGCAGAACCGTGTACTTCGGAAAGAAATCGGCCCAGTCTTCCATGCGCTTGGGCACGTCGATGCCCAGCTCAAAGGCGCGATTCATCACCGGCGAACCGGGATAGGGCGTGAAGATGTTGGTCCAGAATTCGGCGCCCTCGTAATCGCGGCAGACCTTCATGATCATCTGGATGGATTCGCGGCGTTCCTTGCAGCCCTCGCCGGGATAGCCGAAGATGATGTTGAACGACGGCCGGATATTGGCCTGGCTCAAGCGATCCGCGGCTTCGTAGATGGTCTCCAGCTTCTGGAAATCCTTGTTCATCAGATGCAGGATTTTGGGCGATCCGGAATCCGCGCCTTGCGCCACTTGCGTCAGGCCGGCCCGGCGGAGCAGCTTGAGTTCGTCCACGCTGAGGCGCGTCACCAGGTTGGTGGAGGCCTGGATGCTCCACTCGAAACGAACGCCGGTGGAGCAAATTTCCTCGGCGATTTGCAGGGCGCGATTCCGGTCTACCAGAAAGTTGTCGTCGACCACCCAGATCAACTGGAGCCGGTAGCGGGATGCCAGATCGCACATCTCCGCGCCGGCTTGTTCGGGGTCGAGCGCGTTCCACTTGCGCCCGTACACGCCGTCGTTGGTGCAGTAGCCGCAATTGTAGGGACAGGCCAGGCTGCTGGTGTACATGGCCCAACGGCGTCCGCACAGCCGCTCATAGGCGTCGAAATCCGCGATGTGGTAAGCCTTGGGCGGCATCTCGCTCAGAGGGCGAAGCTCGCGGCGCGGGTTGAACACGATGCGGCCGTCTTCCTTATAACCGACGCCCGGGATGCCCTTGAGCGACTCGCCGGCTTCGATATGCCGGACAATCTCCAGAAATGCTTGCTCGCCTTGACCGATGACCACGACGTCCACATAGGGCGCGGCCAGCGTCTGGTCCGGCAACAAGGAAGGATGCCAGCCGCCCAGGACCACGGGTTTATCGGGATAGAGCCGCTTGGCCTCGCGCGCGATTTCCACGGTCTCGCGAATCATGGGTCCGGTGACCAGCGAGATGGCTAGGCAAAGCGCGTCGTCCAGTTCCTCGATGACGCGAGCTTTGAAATTCGGCGTGATGGTGGAGTCGATGACGCGCACCTGATAACCGGCGCGCAACAATGGCGTGGCAATCGCCAGAATGCCCAGCGGCGCTGTCGCCTCGCTGCTGGTGAAGGATGGAAAGAAGAAGACGATCTTCTTGCTGCGGGTGGCCCCAATCATGCACTGGTTTCGACCCTGGACGAGGCGGCCAGAGAACAGCGATCACAGTTCCAGAATTCGCCCCATCTTCTCTTGAAACACCTCTTCAGAAAAACGCGCCGCGGACTGTTGCAAAACCGATGGATCGATGTCTTTTTCCATGCCTTCGAAGTGGAGCAGGGCGGCGTTCAGATGCTCTTCGGACGGCTCCGGGTAAAGTACGCCATTGGCTGAATCGCCGGGAGACACGATGTCCAGAACGCCTCCGCGGCCCAGCGCGATCACGGGCTTGCCGCTGGCGAGCGCCTCCACCATGGTGATTCCGAAATCCTCTTCTCCCGGCACGATCAGAGCGCGGGACCGGGCGTAGAGGTCCCGGAGTTCGGAGTCTGAAACCCGACCGCAGAATTCGACGGAAGGACCGGCTTGTGCGCGGAGGCGTTTGTATTCCGGCCCGTTACCGGCGATCTTCAAGCGCGTGCCAGTGCGGGCAACCAGGCGGACGGCGTAATCCAGCCGTTTGTAGGCCACAAGCTCAGACACGATCAGGAAGTAGTCCCGGGCGGGACAGTGCTGAAACGACCGCACGGCCACGGGCGGATGGACCACGGTGGACTCGCGGCGGTAGGTTTTCCAAATTCTTCGCCGTACGGTTTCGCTGTTGGCCACGAAGTCGTCCACGCGGGCCGCCGAGGCGAAGTCCCACACGCGTAGATTGCGCGCAAAGGGACGCATCACTGCACGTTTGAGCGCGCTTTTGGTCCAATCGTGCATGTAATCCGGATAGAATTCCCACAGGTACCGCGGGGGGGTGTGACAGTAACACACGTGACGCGTCCGCGCGGGCGTCAGGACTCCTTTGGCCGGTCCAGATTCACTGCTGACCACCAGTTCGTAGCCCCGCAGGTCGAAGCTTTCCAAAGCCGAAGGCATCAACGGCAGCAGGGATCGATAATATCGCCGCAGCGGATTCAAGTAAGACGCAGTGACGCGCCGCGAGCGGATCAATTCGGAGACCCGGCCGGGGTCGTAGAACAGCGTGAAGATATCGGCGTCGGGCAACAGGCGGCACAAGGCTTCGAGAACTTTCTCGCCGCCCCGCATCCCCGTTAGCCAAAAGTGAACGATGGCTACACGCATTCGAAAGGCAGACCTCCGCTTCGGCGGGTTGTTCCCGCGGAGTCCAGCGAAGCGTCTCTATCTATAGAGTGTCCGCCGACCATGGTCCGGAACAGCATTCAACTTTATCCGCTTGGTTATCCGGTCGCGGTGGACCCGGGCCCTGCGAGCCGTTGGACCACGGAGGCCCTGGAGGCCGCCCGCGAGAGCTGGGGCGGCGGGGAGGCGCGGTTCGACGGTCGTTTGGTGCGGGTGCAGATTCGCGCCCGTCCCGGCCCACCGCCGGCGAAAGCCCCACCGCGCTTCCGGGCACGGCGGGGATGGATCCAGTTGATCTGCGATGCGTCGAATCACGGAGCGTTTATTCCCGCAAGGCGCATGGGACGAGTGTGCGTTAGCACGGAACTATTGCTCGATCGCGACTGGTTCCGCTGGCATCTCTTGGAGCCGCTGGTGCTCGCGGCGCTGGATCACGTCTTCTTCACGCCGCTGCATGCGGCTTGCGTCTCGCGGAACGGTCGGTCCGTGTTGCTGTGCGGCGATTCCGGCGCGGGTAAGAGCTGCCTGACCTACGCCTGCGTCCGGCGCGGATGGACGCTGGTCTCCGACGACGCGGTTCATCTGGCGCCTTTTCCCGAGAACACGGTAGCCGGAGGATCGTCGGTGATTCGCCTGCGCGAACCGGCTCGCGCGTTGTTTCCAGAGCTTCGTGAAGATCCTGCCGGAACCGCGCGCAACGGAAAGATCGCCATCGAGGTCACCCCCCGGGCCGGAGGATTTGCGGTGACCCGGTTCGCTACTCCGTCCCACATCGTGTTTCTGGCGCGCCGTCCGGGCGCGGCGCGGCTGCACTCGTATCCGGCGGGCAAGGCGCTCGCCTATTTTATGAAGTATCTGTGGCATTGCGATACTTCGAAGCACGAGCGCCGTCTACAGCACCTTCTGGCCGGCGGCGCGCAGGTGCTGGAGGTTGACGGTTTGGAGTCCGGCGTGGACGCGCTGGAGTCCCTGGTAGCGAAATCGTGAACACAGTTCCTGCCGAAGTATCCGCTTTGTTCCGGCTGCTCGCGGACCCTGCTCAGCCCGCTGTTCGCACGGAAGCGGAGTGGCGACGTATCTTCGATTTCGCGGATCGGACGCAGTTGACGCTGCACTTCCGTCACGCCGCAGGCTTGCCCGAATGGGTGCACGCGGAAATAGAAGCCCGCTTCGCCAGAAACGCCGAGCGACGGGCCCGGCTGCGCGAAAGCTTCCAAGAAATCGCGCAGGCGTTCGAACGCGCCGGCATAGAGTTCATCCTATTGAAGGGTTTCACCCACGAGGTGGGGTTCGGCCTGGAGCCGGGCGCGCGCGTGCAGTACGATATCGATCTGTTGTCCCCGGAAACGGACGAAGCCCGGCAGGTGCTGCTGGATCTTGGGTACCGGCCCCATGGCGCCGAGTCGCTTTCCGATGAGCACGAGCGCCCCTGGGTGCGGCCATCAGATTGGACCTGGCGCGGCGACTACTTCGATCCCGAGATGCCGGTTGCCGTGGAGCTGCACGCGACGCCCTGGAGTCCCAAGAAAGATCGCATTGTGCCGTGGGGCATAGAGAAGTTCTGGGACCGCCGGCAGACGATTCAAGCCGCTGGAATCCATCTGCCGGCGTACTCCGAACCGGACCGTTTGGCATTCGCGGCGTTACATGTGCTGCGTCACTCGATTCGCAACGACGCGCGCCCGGCGCACGTTTACGAGCTGGCCCGGTTTCTGGAAACCCGGCGGTCCGACACCGCATTCTGGACCCTGTGGCAGTCGATTCACACAGACGAGACGAAACGCTTAGCGACCGTCGCGTTCCGCTTCGCGCACGAATGGTTCGGATGCGAATTGCCCGAAGCGGTCCAACTTGACGCGGCGCGACTCCCGGATTCCGTGAGGTCCTGGTTCCGCGAGTTTGCGTGGTCGCCGGTCGTCAACTTGATAGAACCCAACAAAGACGTCGTGTGGCTGCACCTGGCTTTAGTCAAGAGATTCACGGACCGCTTGGCGGTGATGCGGTCCCGCCTGACGCCGCTGCGGCTGCCACGCGAAGCCCTGGCGAAGCGGGTGCGGTATCACGCGGCGGGATCGACGCTGGCGCTGGTCCGCGGCGCGCGCTGGTGGTTGCGCCGGACAGCATCCTCGACAGCCTCACACACCTCGGACTGGAACCGTTCCAGGGTATAGCGCTCACGCCAGCGCGCAAACGCCCGGTCCGCGATTGCGTGCATCCGATCCGGGTGTGCGACCGCGGCCAGAACGGAACGGGCGAGATCGCCAGGGGAGCGGCCCTCCACCAGTATCCCCGTCACACCGTGTTCGATCAGCTCCGGGATTCCACCGGAAGGAAACGCCAACACCGGGACGCGCGCCGCGAAAGCCTCCAAAATGACCCTGGGTATGTTGTCCGTGCGGTCCGAGGGAACCACTAACAGGTCCATGCTCGCAAACGCTGCGGCCGCGTCGTCAGTCCAGCCGGGGAAATCGATGGGGCATCCCGCAGCCTCGGCGCGTACCTGGGAGAGATAACTGCCATCGGAGAACAGTGGCGCTCCGAAAACCGTGAAGCGTACTCCCTGCGCGGCGCGCGCCACAATGTGCGCGGCTCGCACGAATTCGAGTTGGCCCTTTTCGGGCTCGATCCGGCCGAGCATGGCAATGTGCCGGATCGGTCCGTGCAGCCGCGGAGGTGTAGCGGGTTTGGCGGAGACTCCGTTGTACACGATCCTGATTCTGTCGTTCGGCACCACGCGCTGCAAAGGCCGAGCCACGGAGCACGACGACGCTACGATGTGGGCTTGGCTCATGCGCACCGTGCGTAAGACCAGCGCAGCGACCGCCGGCTGGGTCACATCCCAGTGCGCGTGGAATAGGAGAGGCACCGCACCTCGGGCCAGGGCTGCCGCGGGAAGCACTTGCGGCCCGTTCACATAGAGCGCGTCGATTGGAGTGCGGGGAGCACGCCGCAAGATCCCGCGAAGAATCGCAATTTGCGCGGGTAGCTGGCTGGCATAACGGATGGCGTCGACCGCGCTCTTGCGCGTGGACGCGAAAGGTCCGCAGGGGATCGAGTGCAGCTCACGGCAGAGCGGCGCCAGCGCGGCGGCGAGCGGCCCACCATCGCGTGTTCGCTGGATGGCCGCGTGCACTTCCCAGCCGCGCTCGACAAATCCGGCGGCGGCCTCGATCAGGCAGCGCTGTCCGCCCCCCAATTCACTGTATTGGTCCAGCAGGAGAACCCGCACGCAGATCCGTTCTGCGCACTGCCTGGGCCAGCACCCAAAAGTATAACGGCAGCACGCGCCAGTAGGTGAGAATGTCGGCGGAAAGCATTTGAATGGTTTCTCCGATCCAGAAACACAGCATCCACTTGCCGAAGAACGTTCCGGCGCGGGCCGCGCGCCAGCACACGGTGAGCACGGCCAGGTTGAATCCGATGAGCGCCAGCAGCCCCGGCACACCGGTTTCGACGAGCATCGAGAGGTACATGTTGTCGGCGATCACGGGGCGTCCCAGGTACTCGGAATTCGGCAAGGTCTTGTAGCCGATGCCGAACAGAACCTGCCAGGGATGCTCGGCGATGAATCCCGCCACGGTGCGCCAGGCTTCCACGCGCCCCGATAAAACTCGATCGGGCGATTGCAGCAGGGTCTCGAGACCCGGGCCGAGGTGTTGCCAGTATCCCGAGGCGAACTCGGGCAAAGCGTAGGCAAACGCGATCACCGCGACCAAGACCAGCGCCGCCAGCACCGACAGCACTCGGCTGGCGGCCCAGCGGCGCCGTTCCAGAACGGCTAGCGTCAGACACGCCGCTGCCGCGGCCACTGCCGAGGCTCGCGAAAAGGACATCAGCATGGCCGCCGCAAACAGCATCACGCCCGCGCTGGCGGCCGCCGGATGCAGCACCCGCCGGGTGCGCGGCTGGGTCAAGGCCACCAGGCTCATCACCAGAAAGAAGGCGCTGAAGTTTCCCAGAGTACTGGCTTCGTAGAACAGGCCTTGCGCGCGCCGGTACACGCCCGAATCGAGCCACAGGAACTGAGCTCCAAAGGCGGCCGGCGCCGGGAATTGATACACAAAATCCAGGCAGGCGAACAGCGCCGCGAGCATGGAGATGTAAAACATCGCGCGGGCGGTTCGCAGGGCCTCCGTCGGTTCTGGGCGATCCGGGCCTTGCGACGCACTGAAGTACACGTAAGCGCCGATTCCGAATAGAGCCACACGAACCGCCGATCCGGCGGCGATGCTGAATCCGGAATAGAGCAGAGCGAATCCCAGGCTGAACGTGAGCGCCAGACACAGCGCGATCAAGGCGCCATTCACAGTTGCGTACGGCTGGACCCTCAAGGGTTTGAAGGCCGAGATCCGCAGCATTCCGGCGAGCAGCCCCGTCGCGGCGACCAGGATCGACGGGTGTAGCGAAACGCCTCCAATCGGGAAGGGCGGCAGGAGCACTGAGGCAGCGAAAAACAGAATCATCCATCGTCGCGGCGCTACAACGGCGTAAGCCAGAACAGCGATGCAAACCATCGCGGCAGCGGCGACGGCCAGATCCATCGGCTTGAGCAATAGAGGCAGCAGTCCGGCTGGCGCGGCTACAGCGACCGCCACCAGCGCCTGGCCTCGCCAGTCAACGTGGCCACGCCAGTCGAAGCGGCCGCGCCAGTTTAGACCTTCACCGGCCGCCGCCACGGGCCACCTTCAGCTCGACGCGCGCGGGCGGCGCGTGCTTGCGCGACATGCCAAACTGCAAGCTCACCAAAGCGAACGCCGCGATAAAGCTGAGGCTCAACGCCGCCGCGAGGATCAGCGGAATATCCGGGAAGCTCGGCCGCTGCGGAACGATCCCCGGATCGACAATCCGGAGTTGCTCGGTATGCAGCCCGGCTGACGCGGTGAGTTCGGTCACCCTGGCTTGAAGTTCCTTGAATTTGGATTCCGCGCTGGATGCTACCTCTTCGGCGGTCTCCCGGCGCGCTCGCAACTCCACCACAGCCGCAGCCTTCTCCGCCGCCTCGCGCTCGACTTCGGCGCGGCTGGCTTCGAGGGCGGCCTGGCGAGCCCGGGCTCCCGCGGCACGCTGGCGGACGTAAGCCAGCTCCGTTGACGCCCGCTCGTCGCGATCCGGGCCGGCGCGGCTCAGCGCGGCTTCCTGGGCGGCAAGATCCGAGGCCTCCGCGGTGGCTTCGACCAGTTGTTGCCGCGTGCGCACCAGCAGCTCCGTCAGATACCGCGACTCCTCCTCCATCGGCCCCAGGCGGCTGGACAGGCCGGCGGCCTCGGTGCGCGCACGATCCAAGGTCAGGCGAACCGGCTCCAGTTGACCGCTCAGAGACTCGATCAGCTTCAGGTCTCCATCACGCGACAGATCCCGGCTCAGAGCCACGGTTTCCTCGGCGATATATTGCGCCAGTTCCTGCGCGCGGCGCGCCTCCGGCAAAGTGGCGCTAATCTCCAGCAGCCGGGTGTCCTTGAGCTTTTCCACGCGCAGAACCCGCCGCTTAAACCGTTCGATGGTTGTCCCAGAGGATTCGTCCAACAGCCCGAACTTGAGGCAGGCCTTCAGGAACAGGGTGTCGCTGGAGGCGAACTGCTCGTAGGACTTGAGCGATTCCAGATAAATGGGACTCACGCTCGAAGCCGTGCGCGGGTCGCCGCCGCCGGGTGGATCGATCACCACCGTGGCCGTGGCCGTGTACCTGCGCGGGGCCAGGAGACAGCCCGCGCCTGCAACGATCAGCGCCGCCACCACCACCGCGGCGATGAAGCGCCAGCGTGTGCGCAGGTGATCGAGAAGCTCGAAGATGTTTAAGGAATCCGTCATTTCCCGCTTGTTCTCCCGCGTGGTGGCCCGGCGTGTTCTTATGACGGCGGACCGCTAGTCTAAATCGGGCATGGGAGCCGTCGCCGCCTGCGCTTTGTTCTTCGCTCCATTGGCGCTCGCGCCCCGGCTCCTGTTCTATTTCGATGTGACGCCAAAGGTGGTCATCCTCCTTGTGGCCGCGGCCGCGGCAGCGATCTGGGCCGCCTGCAATTTGGACTCGCTGCGGTCCTACTGCGGAACATCTCAGGGACGGTGGTTTACCGTAGCCGCTCTCGCTTTGATCGCCTGCTACTGTGTTTCCGCGGCCCGATCGCCGGACAGAGCACTGGCGTGGACGGGATCGAACTGGCGCCGGTTCGGGGCCATTCCGCAAGCTGCTGCGATCGTTGGCGGATGGGCCCTAGCGGCGTGGACGCGCGGGAACCGTTCGCGGTTATCGCTGGTGCTGCGCGCCACCTGCGCTGCCGGTGTTTGCGCGGCTGCGTACGGAATCGCGCAGTATTTCGGGTGGGATCCGATTCTGCCCGCGTCCGGATATGAAGCCGGCGAAGGACCGTTCCGGATCGTCCGGCCGCCTGGCCCGCTGGGACACAGCGATTATTTCGCAGCGTACTTGATCTGGCCGGTTTTCCTCGGATTTGGGCTGATTCGCGGCGAATTCGGGCGTAACTGGCGCGCTTTAGGGTGGGTTAGTGCGTTGGTGGGAGCGGCGGCGATCCTGTTCAGCGGATCGCGCGGCGCGGCGCTTGGACTGCTGGTTGGTGTGGCTGTGCTGGCGGTTTCGGTGCGCGTGCCGTGGCGGACGCTAGCGGGTGCGGCAGTGGTGGCGATGCTCACGCTCGCGCTGGTTTATGTTTCTCCCGCTGGAGTCCGGCTACGTGCGCGCGCCCACTGGATCGGCGAGGAACCGCTAGGCGGCGCTCGACTGCTCTTGTGGCGGGACTCGGTCAAGATGGCCGCGGCGCGACCGCTGGCGGGATTCGGCCCGGATGACTTCGCGGCTGAATTTCCGCGTTTCGAATCGCCGGCGCTGGCCCGGGCTTATCCGGACTTTTATCACGAATCGCCGCACAATATCTGGCTGGATACTCTGTCTGGTGGCGGGTTGTTGGCTCTTGCCGCGCAACTGGCGGCGGTCGGGTTGGCCTTGGTCGCAGGCCTGCGAGCGCTTCGCCGGAGCACGCCGCGCGGCGAGGTTCCAGCGCTCTTGGCGGGTTTGGCGGGAGCTTTGGTGGCTCACCAATTTGCTGTGTTTACGGCAACGAACGCGCTGTTCTTCTATCTGGGTGCTGCGCAGCTTGCCGGGCTGAACGGAACAAGCCGCGCGCCCGAGCCGGCGCCCCACCGCGGGATCATCAGAGGTCTCGCCCTAGCCACCGCGATGGCCGCCGGAGTTGTGCTGTGCGCCGTCGCGTTTCGGCTACTCCAGGCGGACGCCGCGTTGGGCACGGCGCAGCGCTTGCTGAACAGTCCGGACCGCCAGGGAGCCGTCAATGCTTACCAGCGGGCGGTCCAATATCGTTCCAGCGGCGTCACGGCCGATCTGTATTTCTCGCGAGCCTGGGCCCACATGGCCGCAAGTTCGCCCGATGTTCTCTCGCGCCTGTATTTTTCTCAAATGGCCGCGGAGTCGGCCTCGCTGGCCGTCCAATCGCCGGAGCAGCGCCAGAATGGTTGGTTCAACCTGGCGCAACTTGCCGCGACGCGAAACGATAGCGCGGGCATGGAGACCAGCTTGCGCGCTGCTCTTCAAGCCGCGCCGAACTGGTTCAAACCGCATTGGGCTTTGGCCCGTCTGTTCTTCGCGGAAGGCCGCATCCCCGAGGCGCAAGCCGAAGCGCAGCGGGTCGCCGAGTTATATAGCGGCACGGATGCGGAGGTTTCGGCTTCGCTTACCCAGATCCGGAGCGCGGGTCAATCGGTCCGTTCCAGCGTTGGCCCATAGGGATCGATGATCCATTCACTTACGCGCGGCTGCCGGGAGTGTTCCGCGGTTCCAAACGGCGCAGTCCAACGCTAAAGAAAGGGGACTCTCTATGCGCATAGCCCAGTTGGCAATCGCCGCGAGCGCGGTATTTGGATCGGTGTTGGCCCAAGTCCCGCAGATCGCCGCGGGCGGAGTGATCGACGCCGCGGGGTTCACCAAAGGCCAAGCCATCGCGCCGGGTTCGCTGGTGTCCATTTTCGGCAGCGGCCTTTCCTCGGCGTTAGCGCAGGGAGACACCGTTCCGCTGTCTATTGCTCTCAATGGGACTTCGGTATCCTTCAACGGAGTCCTGGCGGGTTTGGACTTCGTGTCCGGCGGGCAGATCAACGCCCAGGTGCCGTGGAATGTGGTGTCGTCGGGCACCGTCAACGTTGTGGTGACCACACCGCAAGGTGGTTCGGTGCCGATCGCCGTGCCGGTGGCGCAGTTTTCGCCTGGGATTTTCAGTATTCCGCCCGGTGCCGGCTACGCCGTCGCCATCAACGCCGACGGCTCGATCGCCGCTCCGGCAGGGGCGATTGCCGGCTTCCCGACGCATCCAGCCAAAATCGGCGACGCGCTGGTCGTATATGCGAATGGCCTCGGACCTGTCGATATTCCGGTTGCTAATGGAGCCGCGTCCACGGACGCCCTCCGGCACACGACAACCACTCCCGTAGTGTTGATCGGCGGTAAATCCGCGCAAGTGTTGTTCTCCGGGCTAACGCCGCAGTTCCCGGGCGTCAATCAACTGAATGTGGTCGTGCCCCAGGTCACCCTCGGGAATTCGGTTTCGATCCAGTTGCAGGAAGGCGGGATCACCACTTCTTCGCAGGTTGTGATCGCGCTGGGCAACTAAGCTAAGGGTTACCAAACGTCGCGGCCGCGCAGCACGCACCACGGCGTTCTGCGAAGCACGAACCAGTACAACTTCAGGCTGAACCTGCGGACCCAAAACTTGTCCAGGCGCAGGCGCTGCGCATAGCTGAGCCGGTTGCGGCCCATGACCTGCCACAGCCCCGTGATCCCCGGCGGAACGGAAAGCACTTCCGGAGCGGCGTCTCCATAGTAGACTTCCATTTCGAGCGGAGTGAGCGGACGCGGCCCCACTAAGCGCATCTTGCCTGAGACGACATGGATCAACTGGGGCAGTTCATCGATGGAGAAGCGGCGGCAAAAGGCAGCGAACGAACTGGTCACGCGCGGGTCGGGTCCCTTTTTGATCACGGGCAGCTCTGCATTCTCCAGATATTCGATCCAGGTTTGAGCGCTGCGCGATTTTACGGTCGCGCGCGCTTGCCGGCGGGCCCACATCGTGCGGATCTTAAGCAGCCAGAATGGTTCACCGTCGAGACCGGCGCGCCGATGGGCCACCAGCGGCGATGCACCGGAACAATACCGCACCGCGAGCATTACGCCTGCCAGCGCGGGCGAGAGTGTGATCAACGCGGCGCCGGCGGCGCAACGCTCGGCCCAGATCAACAATTGTGAAGATGCGTCAGGGCGGGGATCGCCGCTTCCACCAACCGGCATGTTTCGGGCAGGCGGCGGCAGAACGCTCGGGCGTTCGGAGGCAAGACTAGCCTGCGCCGCCTGAACTGCCAATGAACCCGTTCGCATGATGGAGGCCCACACCCCTTGCCGAGTTGGACCCAACCGTGAACCCGAAAGGAACAAGTCTTAGGCTCCGGCCAAGCAATTTCCGGCCTGAGAACTCCAGAGGCTCGCCGTCGGTCATGGGCCTTAGAACAGGCCCACACTGGGGAGACCTTAGGCAGACAGGCTAGAATTGACGTTTCCGCCGAATTCACGCCATGTACTCTCTCCAGCAAATGCTTCAGTGGCCATTCGTCCTTAGCGTGCTGTCCATCGTGGTGGTGGACCTGACGCTGAGCGGAGACAACGCCGTGGTCATTGCGGCGGCGGCCAAGTCGCTCCCGCCTTCGATGCGCCGCCGCGCGCTGATTGCCGGAGCCGCTTGTGCCGTGGCCGCGCTGGTGGTCGCCGCTTTTTTTGCCACGCGTTTGTTACATGTCAAGTTTCTCCAGTTGATCGGCGGAGCGGCCATCTTGTGGATCGCGGTGGGGCTGTTTCGCGAGGAGCCGCCGCTCGAATCGTCGGCGGCTCACTTGGCCGGTTTTTGGAAGGCGCTGTGGTTCATCGTCGTAGCGGACGTAACCATGTCCACAGACAATATCCTGGCGGTTGCGGCGATCGCCCACGGCAGCTTTCTGCTGCTGCTCTTCGGGCTCAGCCTGAGCATACCGCTGGTGGTTTTCGCCAGCGGCGTGCTCGCCAGGTTGATGGACAACTATCCCGTCATCGTTTACGTGGGAGCCGCGCTATTGGGCAGAGTGGCGGGCCAGATGATCATGACGGACGCGTTCACTGTACAAGCGCTCGGGCCCAGCGACGTGCTGGTCTACGCGGTGGAAGCGGGCGGCGCGATTGGAGTAGTCGCCGTTGGCTTTTGGCTCAAATCTCGCGGCACCCTAGCAGAGTGAGCGTTACGCCTTGGCCAGAACGCTGCCCCAGCCAGTGGCACGCGGGCTGATGCCCACCAAACGAACGGCGTTCATCAAGGCGTGGGGAGTGCTCGACACCACCGGCACTTTGCACTTCGCTTCGAGCGGCACCAACAGGTCGATGGTCTTCAAGCCGCCGCACGAAACCAGCAGCGTGTCGGCTTTGGGTGCAGCCGCAAAGACGCCGGCGCTGAAATCGAACAGCTGATCCTGGGTAACCGCGTTGGTCGCGCGGACCAGGTTCAATCCCTTAATCGCCACCACCTCGAAGCCGCTCTCTTTCAAAAACCGCTCCAGCGTGGCGTTCACGATATCGGTATACGCCGTGGCCACGGCTACGCGCTTGGCGCCGGCCACCTTCAGACCGTCCACAATCCCGCTGGACATGGAGGTCGCGGGCAGCCCCGTGGCCCGATGCACGTGGTCGATCAGTTCCTGATTGAAGGCCGCGCCTTTGTAGAACGTGAGCGACGTCCCCATGATGGAAATCGCCGTAGCGCCGCGCTGCTTGAGTTTCAGGGCCGCGGGCACAATGCGCGGCACGGCTTCCTCATAGCTCTCGATCGTCATGCCGTTAAACGCCAGCCCTTCGGCCAGAAACGTCACGCCGTGGGGATAGAGGAGCTTCGCTTCCGGAGGAACCGGGTAGTTGGCGGGCGGGAAGATCATGCCCATGACCGGTTCGGCAACCGGGTCGGCGGCGGAAGCGAGCGGCACGGCGAGCGCGCCGGCAGCGGCAGAGTGCAGGAACTTGCGTCGGGACGGATGGCTCATGTGGTCGAGTATACGCCTTTGTTCCGCGTAACCACCAGCGCGGGTGCGCTGCGGGTGCGCTAAGGCTGTAGCGTCAGGCTGGCTTTCCCCGCCGGACCGCTGTAGATCAAATCCATATCCCGGATGGAAGCGGTCTTGCCATGATACGAAAAGAAAATCAGGCCGGCCACGGGAAGCGCGCGCTCGCCCTCCGGCAGCACGGCCTTTTGGACCCGCTGTTGCATCGCCCGCACCAGCTCGAACGGCATCTTGGGTGTCGCAGGCGGCGGATCACCCTGGCCTCCTCCTCCGCCGCCGATGCTCGTCTTCGATTTCGATTCGACCGGTACCGGCGGCACCCATTCGGGGTCCTTCAGGTCCTTAAACACTAACGCGTACGGCTGGATAGGCACGGGCGTACTCTTCTTGGTCCGGCTCTTGCCAGCGTTGATGCGGAGCGTGAAGTCTTCCTGCGATAGCGTGACCCGCGCTTCCGGCGGGCCGAATAACCCCACTTCGACCGTCACATAGTCTTCCGTGGTGAAGGCCGCCTCCGGGGTGGGCACGGAGTGCCCTTTGAACTCGGCCGCGATGGTGACGGTGCCCGCCTGCGCGTGCGCCTGATAGTCGCCCGGAGTCGCTCGCGGCGGGAGGCCTTTTGTATCCCGGCTTTGCGCGTCTTTAGCCTGTGCGTCGGGGCTGGGCGCATCTTGCCCCAATACGCCCCAGCAGAGAAGCGCAGTCAAAGCGGCGGCGGCTACCAGGGCGCGCGTGATTCGACTCGTATCCATTTCTCCTCCCACGTTCTCCTCCCACGTCCTCCAATCGCCAGTATCCCAGGTTTCAGGCAACCGTTCAGGGGCAATCCGTACCAGCTTCAGGACCAGCTCAGGGACCCTGCCCCAGCGAAACGCTACTGCTTCGGCCGCGCGAAGAGCGCTACTTGGGGTTCCTGCGCGGTGCGGCTCAGCCGAGCCTTCTTGTCGTAGTAAGCCTTGATCACATCGCGCACGATAGGCGCGGCCAGGTAGCCGTGCTGGCTCGCCTCATACAGCGCGACCACGACAATCTCAGGATTCTGACGCGGAGCGAATCCGATGAACCAGCCATTTTCTTTGGCCGCGTCGCCGACCGCCTTACCGGACTTGGCCAGCGCGAGCGAGATGCGCTGGGCCGTGCCGGTTTTGCCGCAGATCTCGATGCCGTCGACGTGCGCGCCGGCCCCCGTGCCGCCTTCGTTCACCACGCCGCACATCCCGGAAACGATGGTGGCGATATTCGCGGTATCGAAATCGGCCCGGCGCTGCGGCTCGACACTGACGCCGCTTTTCACCATGTGCGGCTGGTACCACACGCCGCCGCTCACCAGGCCGCCGATCGCGGAGGCCAGTTGGATGGGGGTCACCGTCACCGCGCCTTGTCCGATCGCGACGGGGATGGTCTCGCCCGCATACCATTTATCGTGCTGCGCGCGCAGCTTCCACTTGGGCGAAGGCATCAGGCCCTCGGCTTCATTGGGCAGATCGATGCCCGTGCGCTTGCCGATGCCCACCATCTGCGCGTATTCGGCGATTTTGTCGATGCCTAGCTTGTTGCCGACGTTGTAGAAGTAGATATCGCAGGACTGGACGATGGCGCGATGCAGGTCGAGCGCGCCGTGTTTGGCGTCGCAGTGGAACGTAGTCCCGTAGAATTCGGTGATGCCGCCGCAGCGCACCGTAAACGTTTCGTCGATGGTCTTGGTTTCGAGCGCCGCCAGCGTGATGATGGGCTTGAACGTCGAGCCGGGAGCGAATTGCGCTTGAATGGCCCGGTTCAGCAAAGGGTTCTCGGGGTTGGAAACCAAGTCGTTCCAATCCGACTGGCGAATGCGCGTGGTGAACAGGTTGGGATCGAACGCCGGGCGGCTCACCATGGCCAGGACTTCGCCGTTGCGCGGATCGAGCGCGATCACCGCGCCACGCCGGCCATCCATGGCCAGTTCCGCGACGGTTTGCAGATCCAGGTCGAGCGTCAACTGCAGCGAGCGGCCGGGAGTAGCCTCCTTGTTCTCCAGCACGGCGCGCTCGCGGCCTACGCTGTCGACGACCACGCGGCGCTGTCCGTCCTCGCCCATCAATACATCGTTATATTGCCGTTCGAGGCCGGCTTGGCCGACGATCTCGCCTTGCGAGAATTTGGCGAAATCGGTGGTGTTCAACTCCGCCTCGCTCACCTCGCCGACGTAGCCGATGGCGTGGGCCGCGTAGTCGTTGTGCGGGTACAGCCGGTTCTGATCCTGCACCAGTTCCATCTCCGGGAAGGTCTCCGGATCGCGGTGGGATTCGACGAAGGTCAACTCGGTGGGCGTGAGACCTTGCTTGATGGGGACGGGCACGTACTTGGGTCCCGCGCCATAGCGGCGGACGCGGGAGCGCAACTCGTCCGCGTCGAGATGCAGCCCTTCGGCGATGGCGTCGAGGTGCTCCGGCCGGAGATTCTCCTGTGTGAGCAGCACGCGATAGGAGGGCCGGTTGTCGACGATCACGCGGCCGTCGCGATCCAGGATCTTGCCGCGCGGCGCCACCAGCGGGACGGTCTTGATACGATTGCGTTCGGCCAGTTCGCTGTTGGCCTCATGATTGCGGACTTGCAGCACCCAAAACGCCGCCAGCAGAAACAGAAACACGGCCACCATCAGATATTGAAAAATAGCGATCCGCCCCATAGCGAAGCGCGTGTCGTCGTTCGACAAGCGGTGCGAAGTAGGCGTGCCGTGCGGCCGGCCGGGATCGTCGGAGTACATAGATGCGTTGTCCCGAAAGCTCCAGTCTACCAGCCCGTCGTGGAGCGGGCTCTTTAGCCTGCAACGGGGACTTCAGTCCCCGATTGGAAGGTTCGCTTAATCACCACGTAGGCTAGACCATTTTCTGAGATAATATAGACCAGCTCTGGCGATCCGGCTGCAAGCAAGAGATGGCGAAGGCCTATTCTGACGATCTACGACGGAAGTTGTTGGAGGCGCATCCGCAGGGGGAAGAGAGCCTGGAAGAGTT
>DATNJC010000110.1:0-37661 GCA_035604115.1 Bryobacteraceae bacterium
GCACGTGAACGTAGGGACGATCGGGCACATCGATCACGGCAAGACGACCTTGACGGCGGCCATCACGCAGACGCTGGCCAAGAACAACCCCAAGGTGAAGTTCCGGAGCTTCGATTCGATCGACAACGCGCCGGAAGAAAAGGCTCGTGGCATCACGATCGCGGTGGCGCACGTGGAGTACGAGACCAAGGCGCGGCACTACGCGCACGTGGATTGCCCGGGCCACGCCGATTACATCAAGAATATGATCACGGGCGCGGCGCAGATGGACGGGGCCATTCTGGTTGTCGCCGCGACCGACGGTCCGATGCCGCAGACGCGCGAACATATCTTGCTCGCGCGGCAGGTGGGCGTGCCCTACATCGTCGTGGCGCTGAACAAGGTCGACATGGTGGACGATCCGGAACTTCTGGAGCTGGTCGAGCTGGAAGTGCGGGAGCTGCTGACCAGCTACGGCTTCCCGGGCAACGACCTGCCGGTGATCCGGGTGAGTGCGCTGGGAGCGTTGAACAAGGAAGAAAAGTGGGAAAAGTCGGTCGAGGAACTGATGGATGCGGTGGACAAGTATGTCCCCATGCCGGTGCGCGTGGTGGACAAGCCGTTCCTGATGCCGATTGAAGACATTTTCTCGATTCAAGGCCGCGGCACGGTGGTGACGGGCAGGATTGAGCGCGGCATTTGCAAGGTCGGCGAGGAAATGGAGATCGTCGGCTTCCGGGACACGCGCAAGACCGTAGTGACGGGCGTGGAGATGTTCAAGAAGTTGCTGGATGAAGGCCGGGCCGGAGACAACGTGGGTTTGCTGCTGCGCGGGATTGAAAAGACGGACGTGGAGCGGGGACAGGTAATCGCCAAGCCGGGTTCGATTACTCCCCACACGACGTTCAAGGCTGAAGTGTACGTGTTGAGCAAGGACGAGGGCGGGCGGCACACACCGTTCTTTAAAGGTTACCGGCCGCAGTTTTACTTCCGGACCACGGACGTAACGGGAGTGGCGCAGTTGCCGGCGGGGATGGAGATGGTGATGCCGGGGGACAACGTGACACTCGAAGTAGAGCTGATCACGCCGGTCGCCATGGACAAAGGCTTGCGGTTCGCCATCCGCGAAGGTGGACGGACGGTGGGCGCCGGTACCGTGTCCGAGATTGTGAAGTAGGCTTCCATATGAGCAGCCTGAAAGAACGCATCCGTATCCGCCTGAAGGCGTACGATCACCGGATTCTGGACCAATCGACGACCGAGATTGTGGATACGGCCAAGCGGACCGGGGCCACGGTGGCGGGACCCATCCCGCTGCCGACGGTGAGAAACATGTACACGGTGCTGCGCTCGCCGCACGTGGATAAGAAGAGCCGGGAACAGTTCCAGATCCGGACGCACAAGCGCCTGCTGGACATTCTGGAGCCGACGCAGGACACGGTGGACGCGCTGATGAAGCTGGATCTGCCGGCCGGAGTGGATGTCGAGATCAAGGCGTTCGGACGGGGAAAGTAATAGCGGCCAGGCGTCAGGGGCCAGGGGCCAGTGGCGCGGGGTCAGTGGAGTGAAGCGATGAGCCCAGGAATCTTAGGTAAAAAAATCGGGATGACGCAAGTGTTCCGGCCCGACGGGCAAGTGGTGCCGGTGACGGTGGTCAAAGCGGGTCCGTGCGTGGTGACCCAGCGCAAGACGCCGACCACCGACGGCTATGACGCGGTGCAGTTGGGCTTTGTCGAATACATCAAGAAGACCAGCATCAACAAGCCGACCGCGGGGCACTTAAAAAAGTCCGGCGCCGACGGGGTGCGCTTCCAGCGCGAGTTTCGGCTGGACGAAGGAACCAATGGGCAAGGAGGCGGCGACCTGAAGCCCGGCGACCGCGTGCTGGCCGACGAGTTCAAGCCCAACGAAAAAGTGGACGTGATCGGCGTGAGCAAGGGCCGCGGCTACGCGGGCTTGGTCAAGCGCCATCATTTCCGCGGCGGCGACGCGACGCATGGGTCGATGTTTCACCGGGCGCCCGGGTCGATCGGCGCATCGAGTTTTCCGTCGCGCGTGTTTCCAGGGATGAAGATGAGCGGGCGCATGGGAACCGATCGCGTCACGGTGCGGAATCTGGAAATCGTGGAAGTGGACGCCGAGGAAAACGTGATCCTGGTGAAGGGAGCGGTTCCCGGGCCCAACGGCGGTTACGTGATGCTGCGGAGGTCGAAGAAGTAGCCATGCCGAGTGTAGACGTCATCGATTTGAACAATGCAGTCGTCGGCACGCTGGAGCTGTCCGACGAAGTGTTTGCCGCGCCGGTGAACGAAGACCTGCTGTACGAAGCCGTCCGCCATCATCTGGCTGGGACGCGCCGGGGCACGGCCAAAACCAAGACGCGGCATGAAGTGGCTGGGTCGGGCAAGAAGCTGTGGCGGCAGAAGGGCACGGGCCGCGCTCGAATGGGTTCGATTCGCAGCCCGCTGTGGCGGCATGGCGGCACGACGCATGGTCCGCAACCTCGCGATTACAGTTACCATCTGCCGCGCAAGATGCAGTTGGGGGCGCTGCGCAGCGCTCTCTCGGCGAAGCTGCGGGACGGCGAATTGCGCGTGGTGCGCGAATTTTCTGTCGGCGAGGCCAAGACCAAGCTGATGCGCAAAACCCTGAACGGGCTCGACGCCAAGCGCACCGTGTTGTTGGTGGACAACGCCGACAACCGCAACCTGACGCTGGCCAGCCGGAATCTCGAAGGCGTGAAGCTCGTCGCCAGCCGCGAGGTCAACGTGTACGATCTCCTGGGCCACAGTCAGGTGCTTTTGAGCGAAGCGGCGGCCAAGAAACTTTCGGAGGCGCTGGCGTAATGCCCGACATTTACCACATCATCAAAAAGCCGCTGGTGACCGAAAAGGGCGTCACGAAGAAGGACTCCGAGCGCACGCTGTGTTTTGAAGTCGCGGCGGACGCCAACAAGACTCAGATCCGCCAAGCGGTGCAGACGCTGTTCAAGGTGAAGGTCGCGGATGTCCGCACCTCGACCACGGCAGGCAAACTGCGGCGGCGGGGCCGCTTCGCCGGATATCGCGGCGATTGGAAGAAAGCTTACGTGAAGTTGAAGCCCGGCGAAAAAGTGCCGGAATACGCCGAGATTTAGGGGACATTTAATATGGCAGTCAAATCCTACCGGCCCACAACCTCCACCCGCCGTTTTCAAACGGTGGTGTCGCGCGAGGACATCACCAAGCAGACGCCGGAAAAAAGCTTGGCGACGGGCAAAAAACGTTCGGGCGGCCGTTCGAGCACGGGCCGGGTTTCTTCGCGCTTCCGCGGCGGCGGGCACAAGAAGACGTACCGCGAGATCGATTTCAAGCGCGACAAGCACGGCATTGTCGCTGTGGTGGCGGCGATCGAATACGACCCCAACCGCAGCGCACGCATCGCCCTGCTGCATTACGTGGACGGCGAGAAGCGCTACATACTGGCGCCGGTGGGCCTGGAAGTGGGCCGCAAGGTGACCTCGGGGCCGGAGGCCGATATTCTGGTCGGCAATTCGCTGCCGCTCAAAAACATTCCGGCCGGCACGGTGGTGCACAACATCGAGCTGCGTCCCGGCAAGGGCGGACAGATGGCGCGTTCCGCGGGTGCGCAGGCCCAGTTGGTATCGCGCGAAGGCGAATTCGCGCAGTTGAAGCTGCCGTCGGGCGAGATTCGCAAGGTGATGGTGGATTGCGCGGCGACCATCGGGCAGGTGGGCAACGTCGAGCACGAAAACGTGAGCCTGGGCAAGGCGGGGCGCAAGCGCTGGATGGGCAAGCGTCCGCACAACCGCGGCGTATCGATGAATCCGGTGGATCACCCGCACGGCGGCGGCGAGGGCAAAACCAGCGGCGGACGGCATCCGGTGACGCCCTGGGGCCAGCCCACGCGCGGGTTCAAAACCCGCAATAACAAGCGCACGAACAAGTGGATCGTGACCCGCAAGAGCAAGAAGCGCTAGGAGCTATCAGGAGCATGTCAGGAGCATAGATGGGACGTTCACTCAGTAAAGGGCCCTTCATCGACGACCACCTGCAGAAGAAGGTGGACGATATGAATCAGAAGAACGAGAAGAAGGTGGTGCGCACGTGGTCGCGCCGCTCGACCATCGTTCCCGAGTTTATCGGCCACACGCTGGCCGTGCATAACGGTAAGAAATTCATCCCGGTGTACATCACCGAGAACATGGTGGGGCACAAGCTGGGCGAGTTTTCGCCCACCCGGACCTTCAAGGGGCACGCCAACAAGGCCGCCGCGGAGAAGACGGCGAAGCCGGCTTAAGAACAGGGGCCAGGGGCCAGGGGCCCGGGGCCAGTGAGGCACTGAGACAAAGATGCAAAGCAAGGCAGAAGCTCGATACGTTCGAACATCGCCGCAGAAGGCGCGGCTGGTGATCGACTTGATCCGCGGCCAGAAGGCCGGCGAAGCGATCAATATTTTGCGCACCACCAACAAGCGCATTGCGCCTTCGATCGAGAAGGTCCTGCGCTCGGCCATCGCCAATGCCGAGAATCGCCACAACGACGTGGACGTGGACAAGCTATTCGTCACCGAAGCCTACGTGAACGAAGGCCCGCGCATGAAACGCGTGCGGCCCGCGCCGATGGGGCGTGCCTACCGGTATCAAAGGCGGATGGCGCACATCATCGTGAAGGTCGGCGACCGCGCTGCGGAAGGAGCCAAGTAACATGGGCCAGAAAGTTCATCCCTACGGATTCCGGCTGGGCGTCACCAAAACATGGCGCTCGCGCTGGTTCGCCAAGCAGGATTACGCCAAGCTCCTGCGCGAGGATCTGGAGCTCAAAGAATCTTTGCGCGAGCGCTTGAAGGCCGCCGGCGTCAGCTCGGTCGAAGTGGACCGGCCGGGCAATAAGCTGCGTATCACCATCCACACCTCGCGGCCTGGCATCATCATCGGACGCAAGGGCGCGGAGATCGAAAAGCTGAAGCAAGACTTGGCCAAGAAGACCAAGCGCGAAGTGTTCATCGATATACAGGAAGTGCACAAGCCGGAACTGGACGCGCAACTGGTGAGCGAATCGATCGCACTGCAGCTCGAAAAGCGCGTGGCGTTCCGGCGGGCGATGCGTAAGAGCGTGGATTCGGCGCTGCGTTTCGGCTGCAAAGGAATCAAGGTGCGTGTTTCGGGCCGGCTGAACGGCGCGGAAATCGCGCGCACGGAATGGTATCTCCAAGGGCAGCTTCCGCTGCACACCTTGCGCGCCGATATCGACTATGGATTCACCGAAGCCTTCACCACCTACGGCGTGATTGGAATCAAGTGCTGGGTGTACAAGGGCGAAATTCTCCCCGGCGGACAGCGTCGCGGGCTGCGGAACGAACCCGAGCCCCGGCGGACGCCGGCGCGCGAACGCCGCGAACGCAGCGATCGTGGTCCTGATCGAGGACCTGATCGTGGGCCCCGTCCGTCGGGCGGTGTCGTGCAGCAGGCTCCGGGCGAAATGCCTTCGCGGGCGGCGATGCTGCCTCCCATGGCCGCTCCGGTGCAGCCGGCCTGGAAGCCAGAAGCGAAGCCGGAACCCAAGCCCGAGACCGCGGAAGGCGCTGCGCCTTCCTCCACGACTGGCGCTCCGCCGCCGGCAACCCCCCCCGAAGGCGACAAGAGCGAATAGGAGCTGAGCCCATGTTGATGCCCAAAAAAGTCAAATACCGCAAGCAGCAGCGCGGACGCATGACCGGCAAGGCCTGGCGTGGGTCGACGCTGGCGTTCGGCGACTACGGATTGAAGGCTATGCAGTGCGGATGGATCACGGACCGGCAGATCGAAGCCGCCCGTGTGGCCATGACCCGCTCGATCAAGCGCGGCGGCAAAGTGTGGATTCGGTTGTTCCCGGACAAGCCCATCACCAAGAAGCCCGCTGAAACCCGTATGGGAAAGGGCAAGGGTGCGCCCGAGCAATGGGTGTGTGTCATCCGGCCGGGAAAGATTCTGTTTGAGATGGAAGGCGTGCCGCTGGAGGTGGCGAAGGTCGCGTTCGACCTGGCGGCGGCCAAGCTGCCGTTGCCGACGAAATTGGTGAAGCGCGAGCAGGCGGCGTAAGGGAAGTAGCGCACAGGCGTGAGTCCGTTGTGCGCGGCGAGGATTCGATCATGAAAGAGAATGCGGACAAGGCGCGGGCGCTGGACAAGGCCGAAATCAACAAGCAACTGCACGACGCCAAGGAACAGATGTTCCGGCTGCGCTTCCAGATGTCGATGGGCCAGATGGAAGGCGTAAAGAAAGTGCGCTCGCTGCGTAAAGAGCGGGCGCGGATGCTGACCGTGCTCCGGGAGCGCGAGTTGGCGCCGGCGAAGCCGGAGTCGGCAGTGGTCAAGCCGGAGTCGGCGGTGGTTAAGCCAAAGCCGGCAGCAGCGAGGAAGGGATAGCGGACATGGCGGAAACCGAAAGCAAGACCAGCAACAAGAACGAGAAGGTCGGATCCGTGGTGTCGTCCAAAATGGCTAAGACCATCGTGGTCGAAGTCACGCGCCGGGTGGCGCACCCGGTGTACAAGCGGATCGTAAGCAAGCGCCGGAAATTTTACGCGCACGACGAACAGGGCCTGGCCAAAGTGGGCGACGTGGTGCGCATCATCGAATGCCGCCCGCTGAGCAAGCTGAAACGGTGGCAATTGAAGGAGGTGGTGCGCCAGGCCGTCCAGGTGACCACCGATCTGAGCGCGCTGGGCATCGTCACGCCGGCGCGGCGCGTGGCCAGCAAGAAGAAGGGCCAGAAAGCCGGGAAGTAGTTTTTGTGGGGCAGGCTTTCAGCCTGCGGACACGCTTTTAAGCGGGTCCAAATTGGAGAGCCGGCAGAAGGCCGGCTGCGGGCAGAATTGCCCGCCCCACATTGAGCAGATGGGTTAAGGAGAGACTGCCATGATCGGAATGCGGACCATTCTCGAAGTCGCCGACAACAGCGGCGCGCGCAGGTTGTCCTGCATTTTGCCGCGCGGCGGCGACAAGGGATTGCGGGCCGGGCTGGGCGACGTGGTGACCGCCGCGGTGAAGGAAGCCGCGCCGGATTCGGCCATCAAGAAGGGCAAAGTGGTCCGATGCGTGATCGTGCGCATGCGTAAAGAGACGCGGCGTAAAGACGGGACCTATATCCGTTTCGATTCCAACGCGGCCGTGCTGGTCAACGAATTGAACGAGCCGGTGGGCACGCGCGTGTTCGGTCCGGTAGCGCGCGAGCTGCGCGACAAGCGCTTTATGAAAATTGTATCGTTGGCCCCGGAGGTGATCTAACCATGCCGAACCGAAGTAACGCAAAGAAAATCCCGAAGCGGCATCAAAACCTGCCGCGGGTCGTGATGAAGATCAAGATCAAGAAGGACGACACAGTCAAAGTGATCGCGGGCCGCGACAAGGGCAAAACCGGGCGGGTCCTGAATGTGGATCGCGAGCGCGGCCGGGTTCTGATCGAGGGCGTGGGCATGGTCAAACGCCACACGCGCCCCAATCCCGGCCGGCAGATCAAGGGCGGCATCGCGGAGCGCGAAAGCTCCATCGCCGTTTCGAACGTGATGATGGTCACCTCCGGCGGCGTCGCCACGCGCGTCGGCTTTCGCATGGAGAACACCGGCACGGTCACCCGGCGCGTGCGCATCGCCAAGAAGAACGGCGAGATTCTGGACAAGAAGGCTTAACGAGGCAAGAAGGCGTAAGTTATGGCACGGCTCAAAGAGACTTATCAAAAGAAAATCGTCCCGGCGCTGACCAAGGAGTTCGGCTATACCAACGTCATGGCGGTGCCGAAGCTCGAAAAGATTTCCCTAAACATCGGGCTGGGCGAAGCCACGCAGAATCCCAAGCTGATGGACGGCGCCGTGAATGAGATGACCCAGATCGCCGGGCAGAAGCCGGTGATCACCAAGGCCCGCAAGTCCATCGCCGCTTTCAAGCTGCGCGAGAACATGCCCATCGGCTGCACGGTAACGCTGCGGGGGGACCGCATGTACGAGTTTCTGGACCGCCTTGTGAACGTGTCCCTGCCGCGCGTCCGCGACTTCCGCGGGGTCTCGAGCAAGAGTTTCGATGGCCGCGGCAACTATACGCTGGGCATCAAGGACCAGTTGATTTTTCCCGAGATCGATTACAACAAGGTGGAAAAGATCAAGGGTATGAATATTTGCATCACCACCACCGCCAAGACCGACGCCGAGGGTCTGGCGCTGCTGAAACATCTCGGCATGCCGTTTGCCGGTCAGCCTAAACCGGTTTGAGGAAGTAGGAGAACACTATGGCCACTACCGCCAAGATCGCTCGCGACGAGAAACTCGCATTAGCGCAGGCCGCTAAGACACCGAAGCTAGCTTGCCGTCACCGCAACCGCTGCTTCCGCTGCGGCCGGCCGCGCGGGTACTTACGCAAATTCAAATTGTGCCGGATCTGTTTCCGGAAGCTGGCGCTGGCCGGGGAAGTCCCCGGGGTGACCAAGGCCAGTTGGTAAGCGCCAGTTGGTAAGCAAGGAGAGGCTAATACAGGAATGACGACTACCGATCCCATTGCCGACATGCTGACACGGGTCCGCAACGCGCTGGCTGCACGCCACCCCAAGGTGGACGTGCCGGCGTCGCGGCTGAAGACCGACATCGCCAAGATCCTCAAGGACGAGGGTTACATCGCCAACTACAAGCTCACTGAGGATGGGGCCAAGAAGTCGATCCGCATCTATCTCAAGTACACTCCCGGCAACGTGCCGGTGATCTCGCGGATTGAGCGCGTCTCGCGTCCCGGGTGCCGCGTGTACGCCGGCTCGAAGGCGGTGCCGCGCGTGTTGGGCGGCTTGGGCATCAATATTCTCACCACTCCGCAAGGGGTGATGACGGGGTCGTCGGCGCGCAAGCACGGCGTGGGCGGCGAGATTCTGTGTCACGTTTATTAAAGGGATTGAGGTAGGCAGGAGCAAGCCAGGAGTCACGTAATGTCGCGAGTTGGGAAAAAACCGATACCACTGCCCAAGGGCGTGAAAATCACCATCGGCAACGAACTGCTGGTGGAGGGCCCCAAGGGCAAACAGACCGTTCCGATTCCCGCCGGGATCTCGTTGCGCCAGGAGAACGGCGTGCTCGAAATCCTGCGCGACGGGGATGACAAAGCGGCCTTGCACGGGCTGACGCGGGCGCTGACCGGCAACGCCGTTCAAGGCGTCTCCACCGGATTTACGCGCGAGCTGCAGTTGTTCGGCGTGGGCTACAAGTGCGATGTGAAGGGCCGGATCGCTTCCTTTACCGTGGGCTATTCGCACTCCATCGAGTTTTATCTGCCCGACGGGATCGACATGAAAGTCGACAAGCCGGTGAATAACCTGACGCCGCTGATCCTGACCGGGTACGACCGGCAACTGCTGGGACAGGTGGCCGCGAACATGCGCGCGCTCCGTCCGCCCGATCCTTACAAGAACAAGGGAATCCGCTATGCCGGTGAACGGCTGCGCAAGAAGGCCGGTAAGACGGGCGCCGCGGGAGGTAAGTAATCTCTAATGGCACACGATTCCAAAGACATCATTCGCCAGCGCATTCACAAGCGCATCCGGCGCCGCCTGGCGGGGACTCCCGAGCGGCCGCGTCTGGCCGTCTTTCGCAGCGTGAAACACATCTACGCGCAGGTGATCGACGACTCTCAGGGGCGCACGGTGGTAGCGGCGAGTTCGAACGAAAAGAACGGAGCCAACGGCGGCAATGTCGCCGGGGCCAAGGCGATCGGCAAGTTAGTTGCCCAGCGCGCCCAGGAAAAAGGAATCAAGGCCGTGGTGTTCGACCGCGGCGGTTATCTGTACCATGGCCGCGTGAAGGCGCTGGCCGATTCGGCCCGCGAGGCCGGACTGGAATTCTAGAACATTATGTCTCTCACCGCAGCAAAACGCATCGACGCCAACAGCCTGAACTTGAAGGAACAGGTGGTCTCGATCAACCGCGTCACTAAAGTTGTCAAGGGCGGCAAGAACCTGAGCTTCTCGGCATTGGTCGTCGTCGGCGATCCGGGCGCCAAGATCGTGGGTTATGGAACCGGCAAAGCCAAGGAAGTCCCCGCCGCGATCAAGAAGGGCATTGAGTCGGCCAAAAAGAATCTGCGCAAAGTGAACGTGCTGGCGACCACCATCCAGCACACCGTGCTCGGCGAGTTCGGCAGCGGACGCGTGCTGTTGAAGCCCGCTCCGGAAGGAACCGGTGTCATCGCCGGCGGCCCGGTGCGCGCGGTCATCACTGCTGTGGGCATTCCGAACGTTTTGACCAAGTCGATCGGTTCGCACAACCCGCACAACGTGGTGAAGGCGACCATCGATGCGCTGGAGCAGTTGCGGGATCGCGCCGAGGTGGCCTCGCTGCGCGGTCTCGAAGTCGGGAAAGTCGGTTAAGGAAAAGGCAGGCTCATAAAATGGCTGGAACCATTAAGATCAAGCTGATTGGCAGCCCCATCTGCACGCCGGAAAAGCACAAGGTGATCGTGCGCGCGCTGGGTTTGAAGAAGATGAACCGGGTGGTGGAGCGGCCGGATACGCCGGCCTTCCGGGGCATGGTGAAGAAAGTGCCGCACTTGCTGGCTATCGTCGATTAAGTAGCGCGTATCAGGAAACGTCCAAATGAATTTAAGCCAACTCAAACCGCCTCGCGGTCAGAAGCACAAAAAGCAGCGCATCGGCCAAGGTATGGGCTCGGGGCGCGGCAAATACTCGGGCCGCGGAGCCAAGGGCGCCAAGTCGGTTTCCGGTTATTCCCGCATGCGTGGTTTTGAAGGCGGCCAGATGCCGTTGCATCGGCGCCTGCCCAAGCGCGGGTTCACCAACATTTTCCGCAAAGAATATGAGATCGTGAATCTGGGCCGTCTGGACAAGCTCGAAGGCGACACCTTCGACGCACAGCGGCTGGTGGAATTGGGTGTGATCCGCAAGCCCGGCCGTTCTTCCAAGTCGTTGGGCCTGAAGATTCTGGCGTCGGGCGAGCTCACCCGCAGGATTAGAGTGAAGGCGAACGTGTTTTCCAAGGCCGCCGCGGAAAAGATTCAGTCCTTCGGGGGCACCGCGGAAGTGGTTTCCGTTGCTGAGCCGCAACCGTAAGGGAGCGGGTGCGTTTCTCTAGAGAGCAGCTGGGGGCGTTATGAAATTCTTCGAAGCCGTAGCGAATGTGTTCCGCGTTCCGGACCTCCGGAAGCGGCTGATGTTTACGCTGGCCCTGTTAGCCGTGTACCGCGTGGGCGGGCACTTCCCCATTCCCGGCATCGACACCACGCGCTTTGAAGAGTTCATGAAGCAGAACCAGGGCACGCTGTTCGGGATGTTCGACCTGTTCAGCGGCGGCATGTTCCGGCGCCTCACGATTTTCGCCCTGGGCATCATGCCCTACATCACTTCTTCCATCATCTTGCAGCTATTGACCGTGGTGGTGCCGACCCTCGAAAAACTGCAGAAGGAAGGCGAACTCGGGCGGCGCAAGATCACCCAGTGGACCCGCTACCTGACGGTGATCCTGGCGCTGATCCAATCCTTCGGCATTGCCGCGGCGCTCGAAAGTTCCCAGCAGGGTTTCGTCCGCAATCCGGGCTTCGGATTCACGGCCATGACCATGCTGACGTTGACCACCGGCACCGCCTTCATCATGTGGCTGGGCGAGCAAATCACCGAGCGCGGTATCGGCAACGGCATGAGTTTGCTGATCTTCACCGGAATCGTAGTGAATCTGCCCAGCGCCATCGTGGACATCGTCAATAAGGTTCAAACCGGCGATTGGCCGCTGCTGCAGGTGCTGATCATTCTGGTCATGATGATCACCGTAGTCGCGTTCATTGTTTTGGTGGAGCGCGGCGAGCGGCGCATCCCGGTGCAGTACGCCAAGCGCGTGATCGGCCGGCGCATGCTGGGTGGGCAGTCCACGCACCTGCCTCTCAAAGTCAACGCCGGCGGCGTGATCCCAGTGATCTTCGCCAGCTCCCTATTGGCGTTCCCGCAGACCTTGATGCAGGTGGACTACGTCAAGAACAGCACGGTGCTCAGCGGCATGCTGAACTCCATCAGTGGAGCCCAACCACTGTATTACCTGCTCTACACCTTACTGATTATCTTCTTCTGTTTCTTTTACGTATCGATTATTTTCAACCCCAATGAAGCGGCCGACAACATGCGCAAGTACGGCGGCTTCATCCCGGGAATCCGGCCCGGCAAAAATACGGCCGAGTACATGAATAAGATCCTGACCAAGATCACGGTGGTGGGCGGGCTGTACCTGGCCATTCTCTCGCTGCTGCCGCAGATCATGATCCAGGGCATTAAGCTGCAGCGCCTGCCGGCGATCGGCAACTGGATCGACGGGCACTTTCCGCGCTTCCTGCTGGACGGCCTGGGGGTGACGTTCTATTTCGGAGGAACTTCGTTGTTGATCGTGGTGGGTGTGGCTATGGATACGGTGAACCAGATCGAAGCGCAGTTGATCATGCGGCATTACGAAGGGTTCACGCCGCGCGCGGGCCGAATCCGCGGACGCCGCAGCAGCATCTGATGGGTCTGACGGCGGGGTGACGGAGCGTACAGCGTTGTGCGCTAACTATAAGCAATGGGGAAGCTCAGTCTTATCTTGTTCGGTCCACCAGGTTCGGGCAAGGGGACGCAGGCGAAATTGTTGAAGCAGTCGCTGGGGATCGCGCATATCTCCACCGGGGACATGCTGCGGGAACGCGTGGCCTCCGGCGATCCGCTAGGCCAGGAAGTGGCCGGGATCATGCAAGCCGGCGGGCTGGTGCCGGACGAGACGGTGAACCGCTTGGTGGAGGATCGCATTACAGCTCCGGACTGCGAGAAGGGATTTATTCTGGACGGGTTTCCGCGCACGGTCAACCAGGCGCGGCTTCTCGAAGGGTTGTTGGAAGCCAAAGGGATACGGCCGCTGGTGATTCATCTGGAAGTCGATTACAATGTTATTATTGCCCGGATTTCGGGCCGCCGGCAGTGCCCCACCTGTGGAGCCGTTTATAGCGCGAACGCCAATGCGCCCTGTGTTTCAGAGGTGTGCGACTATTGCGGGTCGACGTTGGTGATCCGGCCCGACGATCGGGAAGAAGTGGTGGGGGAGCGGTTGCGGGCCTATGACCAGCAGACCGCACCGGTGCTCAAGTTTTTGAGAGAGACGGGCGTTCGCGTCTGGGATGTGAGAGGGGATGACGATTCGCCCCAGTCGATTGCCCGGCGCCTGGAGGGATTGATCCAGGAGGATCGCAGGAACCACAGGCGGCCTCCGGATGCCGAAACGGGCGCGGTGTAACGTCGTATGAGCGCAGAGGCGCAAGTCCGTCGTGCGTGAGTAAATTGCGCGAGTAAATTATGATCGTGCGCAAGAACATGGCGGAGCTCGAGAAGATGCGCTGCTCGGGCCTCTTGGTGTGGAAAATCCTGGAGCAGTTGCGCCAGATGGCTGGCGAAGGTGTCACCACCTACGATTTGGAAATGGCCGCCGAGAAGATGATGACGGATGCCGGAGCGAGGCCGGCGTTTAAAGGCTATGCGCAGGCAGGCAACGGGACCAAGTTTCCGTATGTGCTGTGTACTTCGGTGAATGACGAGATCGTGCACGGGATGCCCTCGCAGAAGCGGCAGTTGAAGAGCGGCGATATCGTATCGATCGATACCGGTGTGCAGTTGAACGGATATTACGGCGACTCGGCCATCACCGTCGGGGTGGGCCAGATCCCGGAGGAAACGCAGCGGCTGATGGATGTGACGCGGGAGTCGTTAGAACTGGCGATCGACAAGGCGCGGCCGGGCAACCGGCTGTTCGATATTTGCGGAACCGTGGAGCGGCACGTGACCGCCAACGGGTTCTCGATCGTGCGGGAGTTTGTGGGCCACGGCATCGGTACGCAGATGCACGAAGAGCCGCAGGTTCCCAATTATGTCGACCGGCGCAACGAGAATCCGCGCTTGAAGGAAGGCATGGTGCTGGCGATCGAGCCGATGGTGAACGCGGGCAAACCTGGCAGCCGGGTGCGCAGCGACAAGTGGACCGCGGTGACCGAAGACGGCAAGAATTCGGCGCACTTCGAGCACACCGTGGCCATCACGGCGAACGGGCCGTGGGTGTTGACCCGTCCGTAGAAGGAGCCATGAGTACAAGGTCGGAAGAGGCCGAGGTCGTGGAATTGTTGCCCAGCGCGTCTTACAAACTGCGGCGGACGAATGACGGTCTGGTGACCGCGCACGCGGCGGGAGCGGCGGTAAAGAATTTTGTGCGGTTGCGTCCCGGCGACCGCGTGCGGGTGGAACTCTCCCGGCGCGACGAAACGCGGGGCCGGATCGTGGAGCTTTTGAAGTAAGGAAGGTCAAGGATATGAAAGTCAGAGCGTCGGTCAAAGTAATGTGCGATAAATGCAAAATAGTGCATCGCGAAGGCGTGGTGCGCGTGATTTGCGTGAACCCGAAACACAAGCAGAGGCAGGGGTAGGTAGGAGAACATATGGCTCGTCTAGCAGGCGTGGATTTGCCCGCCAAAAAACGCACGGAAATCGGGTTGACCTACATCTACGGCATCGGCCGTACGCGCAGCAAGTCGCTGTGTTACCGGGCCGGAGTCAATCCCGAGAAGCGGGTCTCCGAGCTGACTGAGGACGAAGTCAACCGCATCCGTCAGATTCTCGAAGCCGAAGGCGCGGTCGAAGGCGATCTGCGCAAGGAAAACTCGATGAACGTCAAACGTTTAATCGAGATGGGTTCGTATCGCGGCCTGCGGCATCGCCGCGGATTGCCGGTCCGGGGCCAGCGCACCCATACCAACGCGCGCACCCGCAAGGGACCGCGGCGCGGCACCGTGGCCAACAAGAAGAAGGCTTCGGCGAAGACCTAAGGCGACGACCTAGAGAGATCAACCAGGAATATTCATGGCTAAAGCACCGGCAAAGGGCGGAAAAAAGAAGACTTTCAAAAAGAAGGAAAAGCGCAACGTGCCTGTGGGCTTGGTGCACGTCCAAGCGTCCTTCAACAACACCATCATCACCATCACGGACCCCATCGGGAACGTGCTGGCGTGGTCCAGTTCCGGTTCGTTGGGCTTCCGCGGATCGCGCAAGGGCACGCCCTTCGCCGCGCAGCAGGCGTCGTTGACGGCGGCCAACAAGGCTCGCGAGTCCGGGCTGCGGACCGTGGAAGTGAATGTGAGCGGGCCGGGCGCGGGGCGCGAATCCGCCGTACGAGCGCTGGCCACGGCCGGCTTGGACGTCCGCGCCATCAAGGACAAGACGCCCATCCCGCACAACGGATGCCGCGCGCCCAAAAAGCGTCGAGTTTGACGCCGAGAGTTGAGAGTTGTCCCCGAGCCGCGACAGCAAAAGATGGAGCGGTTTTTGAAAGAAGCAGGACGAAGGCGCGGTTTGCGCTGTAAACTGCACCGACCGGGTCTCCGGTCTTGGGCCCCTGGCCCTGGCCGCTGGCCCCTGAATAAGGGAGGTTTGATTTGGCACGATACATCGGTCCCGTGTGCCGGCAGTGCCGGCGCGAAGGGATGAAGCTATTTCTCAAAGGCGAGCGCTGCCACACCGAAAAGTGCGGCGTCGAAAAACGCAATTTCGCGCCCGGCCAGCACGGCAAGGATCGCAAGCCGAAGATCGTCGGCTACGGCCTGCAGCTTCGCGAAAAGCAGAAAGCCCGCCGTTATTATCAATTGCTCGAAGGGCAGTTCCGCAATCTGTTCGAGAAGGCCAGCGCCATGAAGGGCATCACCGGCGACAACCTGCTCAATATGCTGGAGCGCCGCCTGGACAACACCATCTACCGCATGGGGTTCGGCACCTCGCGGGCGCAGGCCCGCCAGTTGGTGCGCCACGGCCACATCCATGTCAACGGCCGGCGCGTCGACATCCCCTCGTTCCAGGTGAAACCCAACGACGTGATCGAAGTGGCCGAGGGCAGCAAGAAGAACCCCACCATTCTGCACGCCTGCGACGCCACGGCCCACGCTCCCAGCCCCAACTGGCTGGAAGTGGACCGCGAGAATCTGCGCGGGCGCGTGATCGGCCAGGCCAAGCGCGAGGACCTGGTGCAGATCCAGTTGAACGAACAGTTGATCGTCGAGTTGTACTCGAAGTAAGGGGCCCATTACATACATGTTCAAAGGATTTCAGAAACCCAAGCGTCTAGTCGCCAACACGGAAACGCTCACGGACCGCTACGGCATGTTCACGGCCCAGCCGTTCGAACGTGGATTCGGATCCACCATCGGCACGGGCCTGCGGCGCGTGCTGCTCAGTTCGATTGAAGGCGCGGCCATCACCGCCGTGCGGATCGAGGGCGTGGCCCACGAGTTCAGTCCCATTCCCAGCGTGGTCGAGGACGCCACCGACATCATCCTGAACCTCAAGCAAATTCCGTTCAAGATGATGGGCGAAGGCGTGCGTACCGTGCGTCTGAAGGTCGACGCACAGGGTGAGGTCTTGAGCGGCCAGATCGAAACCGGCTCCGACATCGAAGTGCTGGACCGCAACATGCACGTCGCCACGGTGGGCGAAGGCGGCAAGCTGTCGATCGAGATGCGCCTCAAGTCCGGACGCGGCTATGTGGCTGCGGACCGCAACAACGATGAGGACCTGCCGGTCGGCTACATCCCCATCGACTCGGTCCACTCGCCGGTGCGTAAAGTGAACTTCTCGGTGGAGGCCGCGCGCCTGGGCCAGATGACCGATTACGACAAGCTGACCATCGAAGTGTGGACCAACGGCGCGATTTCTCCGGCCGACGCGATCGGCCAGGCCGCCAAGCTGCTCAAGGACCACATGGCCATCTTCATCAACTTCGAGGAGCTGCCGGAGGCCACCGAAGAGCCGGCCGAGCGCGCCCTCAGCCAGATGAACGAAGTGCTCAACCGCAGCGTCGAAGAGCTGGAATTGAGCGTTCGCTCCTACAATTGTCTGAAGAACGCCAACATACAAACCATTGGCGATCTGGTGCAGAAGACCGAAGCGGAGATGCTCCGCACCAAGAACTTTGGGCGTAAATCGCTGAACGAGATCAAGGAAATTCTGTCCAGCCTGGGTCTGGGCTTTGGAATGAAGTTCGACGCACAGGGACGGCTGGTTTCGCCCGCGGGAACGCCCGCGCCGGTGGGAAGCGGCGCCTTCGAGGATATCCCAGAAGAAGAGGACGAGCAGGACGAGGACGAAGCGCAGCTTTCCGAGTAAGTGGCGCTGAGTGCAAGTAGCGAAAGAATCCAATGCGACACAATAGATCGGGATACAAACTCAAGCGCGACGCCGGATCGCGCAAGGCCTTGTTGAAGGGGCTGATCACCAGCGTCATCGAACACGAGCGCGTGGTGACCACGCTCCCCAAGGCCAAGGCAGTGAAGCCGCTGGTAGAGAAAATGATCACGCTGGCCAAGCGGGACACGCTGCACTCGCGGCGGCAAGCGGCGGCCGTGCTCGAAACGCCGGCCGCGGTCAAGAAGCTGTTCGACAAGCTCGGCACCCGGTTCGGCCAGCGCAACGGCGGCTATACTCGTGTCGTGCGGCTGGGCTGGCGCAAGGGCGATGGCGCGGAGCAGGCCATCATTGAATTGGTGGGTTCCGAACTGGTGAAGCGCGCGGCCGAGCGGGCCAAGCGCCGCGAGGAACGCCTCAAGGCCATACAGCAAGGCAAGGAAGAAGGAGAGGCTCCCGACGAATAAGCGGCCCAGGCTTCGGCCTGTCGTTGTAGTGGCACAGGCCCTCGTAGTCTGTGGCTGTTAGGGAGAAGACGTTATGTTCAATTTGTTCCGTAGCCGTGACAAACTAGTCCGCTACTTCCTCGGCGGCTTGCTGCTGATCGTGGCGGGCTCCATGGTAACGTACCTGATTCCGGGGTTTAACACCACCACTGGGACGCCCTCGGCAGTCGCCTTCGAGATCGGCGACACGAAGTACACGGTCCAGGAAATCCAGACCGATTTCAACCGCCTGGTTCAAGCCCAGCACATGTCGGCCGACAACGCGGACATCTACTTCCCGCAATTCGTCGACAACATGATTCAGTCTCGCGCGGCGGTGTACGAGGCCAATCGCCTCGGCCTGGGCGCTACCGACGACCAGGTCCTGACCGCCATGATGCAGTCGTATCCCCAGTTCTTCCCCAACGGCGTGTTCCAGAAGGATCAATACGAGGCCTATCTGGCGCAGCAAGGCGCTACCGTCCAAGAAGCCCTCGACGACATGCGCGGCCAGATAGCGCTGCGCACGCTCCAGGATTCCTTGCTGGGCAGCGTGATCGTGTCCCCCAAGGAAGTGGAAGAAGAATTCACTCACAAGTACGACAAGGCCAAAGTGCAGTACATCGCCTTCCCGCCCGCCAAATTCAAGGACCAGGTCAAGGTCGGCGACGACGACGTGCGCAAGGAATGGGAACGCACCAAAAATCTCCACGTGATCCCGCAGAAGTTCAACTACCAGGTTCTGGTGGTGGAACAAGACAAGGTGGAAGCCTCGATCCAAGTCACTGACGAGCAGCTTCGCGCCGCCTACTCGGCCAACATGGACAATTTCCGGACGCCCGACCGGGTGCATGTGCGCCATATTCTGATCGGCACGAAAGGCAAGTCCGACGCTGAAAAGAAGAGCCTGCTGGCCAAAGCCCAGGACGTGCTGAAACAGGTGAAGGCGGGCGGCGATTTCGCGGAGTTGGCCAAGAAGTACTCCGAGGATCCGGGCACGGCGCAAAGCGGCGGCGATCTCGGATTCATTGCTCATGGCCAGACCTTCCCGGAGTTCGACAAGACCATCTTCGAGCTCAAACCCAAGGAGATCAGCGGGATCGTTACCACCGATCTCGGCTACCACATCATTCAGGCGCTGGAGAAGGAGTCGGCCCGCGTCAAGCCGTTTGAGGAAGCCAAGGCCACGCTGATCGACGGCGTGCGGAAACAGAGCGTCACCGAAAAAATGCAGTCGCTCGTGGAGCAGGCCCGCGCGGAACTGACCAAGAGCCCGCGCGATGGCGCCGAAATCGCGAAGAAACTCGGTATCGAGCTGGTCAGTGTACCCAAAGGCTCGCCGACCGAGCCCATTCCCACCCTGGGCGTGGCTCCGGAAATCGGCGGTCCGTTGGCGGAAATGAAACCGGGCGATGTGTCCCAGGTCGTGGCCCTGCCGGCGAATCGCCTGGCGGTGTTCACCGTGCTCGAAACGTTCGCCGCACGTGCCGCCGACTTCGACGATATCAAGGGCGAAATAAAGGACACGTTGACCAGCCAGCAAGTCGCACAGGTGGCCATCAAGAAGGCCCAGGAAGTGGCGGATCGGCTGCGCAAGGGCGAGGACATTCAGAAGGTCGCCAAGTCCTTGAACCTGGATGTCACCACATCCAGCGACTTCGGACGCACCGACGCTGTCGAGGGATTGGGAGAAGCCGTGTATTTGCAGGATGCCTTCTCGGCCCCGGTCGGAACCATACTGGGCCCCACGTTCATCCAGAATCGCATGGTCGTGAGTAAGGTGATCGCCAAGACACCGGCCAACCTGGCGGCTCTACCGGCCGAGCGCGCCAGCTTACTGGCCGAAGTCAAGCGCAAGAAAGCCGGCGACGTGAACGAACTGCTGATGGACAGCATCGTCAACGAATTGCAGAACCAGGGCAAGGTCAAGGTGTACCGCAAGGAGATCCAGCAGATGCTGGCCTCCAACCGCCGCTAAGCGAGCACCCTGACACATGGCCGGCTCCCTACTCGAGATCTGGCGGAGCCTTACCGATCCGGACCGTCTGATCCACTTACTGGCCACCGCGCTCACCGGCTGGTACGGATATTTGTTGCTGGCGGGCATTGTTTTCGCGGAAACCGGGCTTTTAGTGGGGCTGTTTCTTCCTGGCGATTCCCTGCTGTTCACGGTGGGCGTGGTCGCCGGCGCGGGACAACTGGATATCATCCCTGTTTGCTTGATGTTAGCGGTGGCTTCCGTCGCCGGGGATCAGAGCGGGTACTTCCTGGGAAACCGCACCGGCCCGGCCATCTTCTCGCGCCCGGACTCGCGCTTCTTCAAACAGGAATATGTTCGGCGGACGCAGGATTTCTACAATAAGCACGGCGGAAAGACACTGATTTACGCCAAATTTGTACCGATTGTCCGCACATTTGCGCCATTTATGGCGGGCGTAGGCCGGATGCGCTACCGGCGCTTTTTCTCCTTCAACGTGTTTGGCGGACTGGGCTGGGTCCTGTCGATGACCCTGGCGGGTTACGGGCTGGGCGGAGTCTCGATCATCCGGCGGAATTTTGAGAAAGCCGTGATCCTGATCGTCGTGATCAGCGTGTTGCCGTTGCTGATCCAAGCGGTTAAGGCTCGCCGCGCAGCTTCTTGAGCGCGGTCTGCACCGCCGGATCGCGCTGCATCTCCACCTCGTCGCCTTTGGCCACGCCGAACTTGAGCGTGTAGACCTCTTGCAGCAGCCGGCTCTGAATCCAGTCGCGCTCGCTCAACCAGTCCGCCACGGACGGCTGAATGTTGCGCTCGGAGAGAAATACTTGTAATTCGTCAAGGAGTCCGGATGTGACCTGGAATCCCTCGGGGAGTTCGTGCGCGCGGAGGTAGTCTCCAGCGAAGGTGGTCAGGAGCGCGGTCGCGTCCAGCACGGCTTCGAGACGCGTTACCGGCTTAGCTGAAACCAGGGCGTCGGGCTGAATGCCGCCTCCACCGCGCACGGCTCGTCCGGAATCGGTTTGAAACACACCTTGCGGAGCCGCCGTGGTGGTGCCTAGTTGGCCTTCTTGGAGCGGCTTCTGAATGGAGCGCCCGCTCGGAGTAAAGTAAAACGCGGTGGTCAACGCCAGGCCCGCCGACGCCGACAGCGGATACACCTGCTGCACCAGACCCTTGCCATAACTGGGCTCGCCGATCACTACCGCGCGGTCGTGGTCCTGCAAGGCGCCGGTGACGATCTCGGAGGCGCTGGCGGTTTTGCCGTTCACCAGCACGGCCACGGGGAACGTGTAGGGCATGGCGAGTTCCGGCACCTTCAACTGCTCGTTGTTGGTCTTGCGGCCTTTCACGGAGAAGATCAACTGCCCGGGGGACAGGAACAGCGCAGCGGTGCGAATGGCCGCTTCCACGCTTCCGCCAGGATTATCGCGCAGATCCAGCACCAGGCTCTTGAGGTCTTCGCCGCCCAGTTTCTCGATGCTCTGCCGGATCAGATCCGCCGTGGGGTCTTCAAATGCGGTGACGTGAATGTAGCCCACGCCGGGCGCGAGGTAAAACGTCCGGTCGACGCTGGGACTGTCCACCAGCGCCGGAGCCATCGTGATGTTCAGCAGCCGCGCGTTGCCCGGCCGCCGGATATCGATCGACACCTGCTGCTGTTTCGCCTCGGTCAGCAGTTGCACAAGTTGTTCAAACGCCAGTCGCGATAGCGGAATTCCATTGATCGCGACCATCTCGTCGCCCGCGGAAAGGCCAGCCTTCGCCGACGGCGATCCGTCCACCGTTTGCAGCACGATCACGCGTCCAGGCAGCACGTTGACGATGCTGCCGAAACCCTTCTGCTCGCCCCGCTGCATTTGCTGCAATTGCTGAAATTGGTCGGGGTCAAAGAAAGACGAATGCGGGTCGAGGGTGCGCAGCATGCCGGGGATCGCGCCTTGAAAGAAGGCCTGTTCCGGCGTGACGGGGTCCGCCGCCTGGCTCTCCAGCGTGGTGTAGACATCGATCAGATGCTTGATGCCGGACTCGATCTGCGCGGTCCCGTTATCCGCCGCCCCAACGGGGACCCCAAGCAACGCGATTGCTGGAAGCCAACGAAAGACCCGCATACACTAACGGCAGAAACGCGTGGCTGCGCGCGCCCGATGGCGCTCCAGCGCCAGCTCGATCAGCCGATCCACTAAGGCAGAAAAACTCATGCCCGCCGCTTCCCACATTTTCGGATACATGCTGATGGAAGTGAAGCCCGGAATAGTGTTGATCTCGTTGACGTACACTCGCCCGGTGGCCGACTCCATCAGGAAATCGACGCGGGCCATGCCTTCGCAGCCCGCCGTCCGGTAGGCCTCGACCGCCAGCCGGCGGATTTCAGCGGCCTGCTCCGCGGTAATCTCGGCGGGCAGCACCGTGCGCGCGGCGTTTAGAACGTACTTGTCATCGTAATCGTAGAACTCGCGGGACGGCAGGATCTCGCACGGCCCGGCCGCCACGGGATCTTCGTTGCCCAGCACCGCGCACTCGAATTCGCGTCCCACGATGCCGCGTTCCACGACGATCTTGCGGTCGAATTGCGCCGCCAGTTCGATGGCCGCCTTCAGCTCTTCACAAGTTCGGACCTTGGAGATCCCCACGGACGAACCCAGGTTCGCGGGCTTGACGAACATGGGAAATCCAAAACGTGAGCAGACCGGTTCGATCCGCCGCTCGCCGCGAAACTGGTTACGAAACAAGGTCTCGAACTCCACCACCGGGATGCCACGCTCGGCCAGCAGGCGCTTGAGGACCTCTTTGTCCATCGCCACCGCCGACGCCAGCACCCCTGCACCGACGTACGGGAGTCCCGCCAGTTCCAGGAGCCCCTGCACCGTTCCGTCCTCCCCGAACGTGCCGTGCAAGACCGGAAACACCACGTCGATGCCGGGATTGGCGCCTTGTTCGGGGGAGAGGGCGCGGGGTTCCCACCGCCCCTCTCTGGTGATCAGGATGCGATGGACCTCGTACTTGGCCGGATCCAGGGCAGCGATGATCGCTTCCGCCGAGCGTAACGAGATCTCGTGTTCGCCACTTCTTCCCCCATAGATCACCGCCACACGCAGGGCCATGCTTTTCAGTGTAGACGGGAACGGCCGTTTAGTTTAGGTGCGAACGGCTGGGCGGGGAAGCACAAGCTCACCGGCGGCGAAACGCGTCAGGATCTCAGACCCAACTCCGTGCTGGTATCCGCGAGATGCCGAGCGGTGCGAAGGCGTTCCAGGAAGCCCGCTTTGAGGTCGGCATCGGAGACGGGCGCGGTCTCCATCCCGGCATGCCACTCGCGCAGGCGCGTGGACTTGCGAATGGAGAGGCCCAATAGAATCCACCCCACCAGCACCGGCAGCGACGGATTGCGCACCACAACTTTCATGCCAGCCCCCCGCCCTAGGGGTTACGTTCGGCCAAACCCACTACGACTACTTAGGCAAAACCGCTTAGGTAAGATAACACGCATCCGATTTCGTTTCCAGAAATCCGGGCCTTACCACCTGCATTTCCATCGTCTGACCGAGCAGGGTCCGATAGGCGGAGTTTTTACCGGGCGGCTACAGAATTCTCTTGCCCAGGGCCGAAAGCGCCAGTTCGACGCCCAGAATGGCAGTCTTATTGGCCTCGTCCATGACCGGGTTCACCTCCACCACTTCGAGCGAGGTCATCAGTCCGCTATCGCACACCATCTCCATGGCCAGGTGGGCCTCGCGGTAAGTGATCCCGCCGTGCACCGGGGTGCCGACGCCCGGAGCTTCGCCGGGGTCGACCACGTCCATATCGAGGGAGAGATGGAATCCAGCGGTTCCCGATGATGCGTAGTGGATGGCTTCCTGCATCACGTTGCGCAGGCCGCGTTCGTCGATATCGCGCATGGTGAACGGATGCACTCCGGTTCCGCGCACGTTCAGCCGTTCGATGTCGTCCACGCTGCGAAGACCCACGATAGCGACGTTGCCCGGCGCCACCATGGGAGCGGCGCCCGCAATCGAAGTCAGTTCCGGCGGGCCGAGCCCAATGATGCAAGCCAGAGGCATCCCGTGAACATTGCCGCTGGGGCTCGATTCGGGCGTGTTCATGTCGGCGTGGGCGTCGATCCATATCAAGCCGATGCTTCGGCCTTGGACGCGGAAGTGACGGGCCATGCCGGCCACGGTTCCCACGGCGCAGGAGTGGTCGCCTCCCAACACCAGCGGAGTGCGCCCCTGGCTGGCGGCCCGTTCTACGATCTCCGCCAGGCGCACGCAGGTATGCGCGATCTGGGTGAGGTAGCGGGCTTTGGGCGCGCCGGCGGGAGAGCTTTCCGGCTGATCGACCTGAACGTTGCCCAGGTCCTGGGATTCGTAGCCTAACTGCGCGAGCTTATCATTGAGGCCGGCAATGCGCAGTGCCGAGGGCCCCATGTCCACGCCGCGGCGGCCTGCGCCCAGATCCATGGGCGCTCCGATCACGGAGATCTGGACGGGGCGCATTGAGACGAGAGAAGACAGAATACAGAATGCGGAGGCAGCTCTGCGCGATTCCGACTTCTGACTTCTGTATTCTGTCTTCTGTATTCTTTTTCTTCTACTGCACCGGGACCCACACCTGACTCATGTCCGCCGAATCAGTGACCACTTCGATGTAGATGTTGCCTGGTCCCACCGTCGAAGGCACGACGACGTTCATCTGATATAAGCCCGCCAAGCCGGGAGCCAAACCGGCAAAATTAATGGTCGCTTGGGCGCCGACGACATTGTTGGTGTAATCGTTGAAATACACCGCCATGTAGTTGTTAGTGTAGGCGACGGCCTGGCTGAGAGGACCCGAGGGCCCGAGGCCGCCGTCGGTAATTGTGGGCGTCACCGCGCCCAGGCCGGTGAGAAACAACGAAATCGTCTCGCCCTTGTGGGTGGGATTACTGGCAGTGATGATGGACGGAGTCCCGCTGGAGTCATAGCGCAGGGCCGCGGCGAGACCCGTGCCGTTTTGCCCCGCCGTGAACAGGCCGGGTGCGTTGTCGTTCAGGAACCACGTGACCGCGTTGGATTTGGTGCCTCCGTTAACTACCTGGATTTGGAGGAAAGGCACGGACGGAGTCGCCGTGGGATCCAAGGCGTAAGGAACCACCACCGAGATCTGACTCGGGCTGACGTAATAGATGGGCGCCGCGACGCCGTTCATGAGGACCTGCACGCCGCCGAGCGTGGTGGGAAACGTCTGCCCGCCCTGAGTCGTCAGCGTGGCGGACGCGAGGCCGGACCCAAACAGCGTCAGCAACTCGCCGGGAGCAAAGCTGGCGGTGATCGGCGCATAGCTGGCGGCGTTGGTGATCCCCGCCGGATTCAGGAACACTCCGGTGCCGGTGAATGCGGGAGCCTGTACGCCCGCTACTAGTGAAAAGTACCCTTGAGTGCCGACCGCGACAAATGCGGTACTGTTCGCGCCGAATGCAAACGAGTATCCGAAGTCGCTGTCCGATATCGTGCCGTCGGGATTCAACCCGGCGTCATCGTCGATTCCGTAATCTTCCACGCCGTTGAGGTAGAACGCGGTCAAGCGCTCATGGATGATCTGATGGGCGGCGCCGTTGGAGTTCAAGGAGCCATAGTACGAATCCACGCCGTTGCTCGCGGCCAAATCTTCCAAGGATCCCAGGAAATAAAGGCCACTAAAGCTCTTGTCGGTGAAGGGGGTGGAAGGAGCCTTAACGCCGAAGAAAATGTCAAAGCCGTTGCTGGTACCGCCCAACACGAAGTTCCCGTCGCCCGATAGATACAGCGTTTTGGTTCCCGAAAACAGGGCGTTGTTCGCAGTCACACTGGAGGGAGTGGGAACAGTCAGGGTGAAGCTTCCATCGCTCTGCGAAGCATAGGTCGAGCCGCTCGCCGTCTGCGTCATGCTGGCCGGGCTCTGATTCGCGATCTGCCCCACCAGGGACAGCGTACCCAAACCGCCTTTTCCGTCGGGCGCGATCTTAAACAGGGCATTCTTGATGGACGCCTCCTTCGCGCCTGGAAAATCGAGGACGCCGAGGGAATAGGTCCCGGTGAAGGTGGCGTTGGTGGGATTCGCCGTGGCGGCAGGTATGGCGATGAAGACGTCGTTGTACGAGCCTTCGGTGCTGCTGCCGATGAAAATGCCGCCCTGTCCGACGGAGCCGTAAACCCAAGAGGAGCTGTCGGTCGGCGCCAGCGGATTATCCAGGGAACCCAGCGCGTTCGAACCGATGCCATACGACGCGGTCACGCTGAGGGGTTGCGGCTGGCCTCCGGATACGGCGTTATCCACCTTCTGGCCGGTCAAGACATATCCGCCCTTGCCGTCGAACACGATTTTCCCGTACGTCGCGGCCATTTCGGTCACGTTTCCGTTGCTGTCGTAGTTGACGACGCTCAATTGACGGAAAAAGTAATTGCCGTTGAGCCGCCCGTCTCCGCTGGTATCCAGGTTGACCGTGGTCTGGCTCCAGGCGAGCGTGGCCGCGGCCGTAAGCGCGATTGCAGTAATGATTCGGTTCACGAGATTCATCTTATCCCAGTTAGTCCTCACCCACGTTGACCCACGTTGAATAGGACGCGGTCAAGGGTGCTTTCGTTTCGGCGGCGGCGGCCCGCCCGTGCGCCGCATGCCGCCCCCGGCAGCTTGTGTACACTGTAGAACATGATCCAAAAACTCCTGCTGCTGGCCTTTCTGATGGCGAGCGCCACCTTCGCGCAAAACGCCGTCTACGAGCTGCGTACTTACACCACGCCCGATGGCAAACTGGACGCGCTGGTCGCCCGCTTCCGGGACCATACCGTCCGCATCTTCAACAAACACGAGATGGAGAGCGTCGGTTACTGGATTCCTCAGGACAGAAAGAACACGCTGATCTATGTCCTGAAGCATCCTAGCAAGGCGGCTGCCGAGAAGCACTGGGCCGACTTTCAGAACGATCCGGAATGGAAGAAGGTCGCGGCAGAGACCGAGGCGAATGGCAAGATCGTCGACAAAGTGGAACGGGTGTGGATGGATCCGACGGATTTTTCGAAGTTGAAGTGAGGCATGTGGGGCAGGATGGCATCCTGCGGCGGGTTGTCAACCCGCCTGTCGATCCGCAGAGACGCGGACAGGCCGATTCACAATCGGCCGCAGGTTGACAACCTGCCCTACATTGCTACTTCAGCTCGAAGCTGATCAGGTGGATCTCCGTCTCGCCGACGTTTTCGACTGAATGCGGCGGCAGGCAGTCCAGGCACGCGGCTGACGGTAACGCCGCTGGAAGCTGGCGCGAATCCAGCAGCACGTTGCCTTCGCCGTCGCGGCGGATGAAGTGGCTGAAGCTGAGCGTGTAATACACGGCGGGCCAGCGGTGGGTGTGGACCGGAGCCGTGTCGCCCACAGGAATGTGCGTGTCTAATACGCGGACGCGATTGTTTTCGAAAACTAACCGGTGATGCTGGGGCGCGGCGATTACCGCGTCCAATTCGTCGGGCCAAGGCCAAGGGGCCCGGGCTGCCATTTGTTCCGCCATGTCCGTTACGGCCGCGTCCGGTACAGCATGCGCGGGAAGGCGATGGTCTCGCGGATGTGCTCCAGGCCGCACATCCAGGCCACGAAGCGCTCGACGCCCATGCCGAAACCTCCGTGCGGGACACTGCCGAATTTGCGCAGGTCCAGGTACCAGTTGAAGGCTTCGCGCGGCAGGTTGTGCTCGTCCAGGCGCTTCAGGAGCAGGTCCAGATCGTGGATGCGCTCGCCGCCGCCGATGATTTCGCCGTAGCCTTCCGGGGCGATGAAGTCGACGCCCAGAGCCACGTCGGGGCGGTCGGGAGCGGGCTGGAAATAAAACGCCTTCACCGCGGCTGGATAGCGGTCGACGATCACCGGGCGGTCCATGCCCTCGGTCAGGAGCGTCTCGTCGGTGTTGCCGAAATCGCCACCCCATTGGATCTCGCTGCCTTTGACGCGCAGGTTCTCTACGGCCTCGTCGTAACTCATCCGATGGAACGGGCCCTGCACTGCTTCCAGCTTCCCAGCGTCGCGTTCGAGGACCTTTAATTCCTCGCGGCGGTTTTCGAGCACGCGGGCGATGACGAACAACACCAGCTCCTCGCCCACGCGCTTGACATCCTCCAGATTGGCGTAGGCCATCTCCGGTTCGACCATCCAGAACTCGGTCAGATGCCGCCGGGTTTTGGATTTCTCCGCGCGGAACGTGGGGCCGAAGCAGTACGTTTTACCGAACGCCATGCAGGTGGCTTCGTTGTAGAGCTGGCCGGACTGGGTCAGGTACACTTTTTCATCTTCGAAGTAATCCACCTCGAACAGCGTGCTGGTGCCCTCGCAGGCGGCGGGCGTGAAGATGGGCGTGTCCACCAACACGAAGCCGTGCGAATCGAAGTAATCGCGGATGCCCTTGATCACTTCGTGGCGGACGCGCAGGGCCGCGTGCTGACGCCGGCTGCGCAGCCACAGGTGGCGGTGGTCCATCAGGAAATCGATGCCGTGATCCTTAGGCGTGATGGGATACGGGTCCGACTCCGGCACGCGTTGCACGATCTGCGCGTTTTCGACGTCCAGTTCAAAGCCGCCATGCGCGCGAGGTTCCGCGCGGATTTTGCCTTGAACCGTCAGCGACGATTCCTGCGTCAGATCCTTTAGAGCCTCGAACAGCTCTTCGGGGAGCGCGCTCTTGACTGCGACGCACTGCATGATGCCCGTGCCGTCGCGCACCTGCGGGAAACAAATTTTGCCGCTGCGGCGCAGATTGTACAGCCATCCGGCGATGCAGACACTCTCTCCTACGTGGCGTCCGGCATCGGCAATGGCGATCCGGGGCGCGGTTGGGGATGGGGTGGTCATTTCCAATTCTTAGTATGCACGTACGAGCGCGCCAATCACGCGAAGATATCCAACTTGTACCCGGCCTTCTGGAACAGGTAGCCGCGCGACTCGTCCACCTGCTGCCGGAATTTGGCCATGTTCACGCCCACCAGTTTGCCGTGGAGTTTCCGGATGACGCCTCCGATGACGACGGTGTCCACGTTGCCGATGTCCGCGGCCATGGCCACCGTGCCGATCGCGTTGTTGGACGGATAGAGGTTGATATCATCCGTGCGGATCAGTACGATGTCGGCCTCCTTGCCGGGCGTCAAGGTGCCGCATTTGTCGAGGAGCCCGGCGCATCTCGCGCCGTTCACCGTGGCGCATTCGAGTACTTCGCGGGCGGTGACCAGCGCGGGCGGATTCGCTTCGCCGCGCGATTTTCGATTGGTGGCCAGCGCCCGCTGAATATTGAAAGCGACGCGCATCTCTGTGAACATGTCGGTTCCGTAGGAGGTCTCGTTGTCCACGCTGAGGCCCGGCCGCAGGCCGTGATCCAGCGCCTTCTGGAAGCCCGGTATGCCTTCCCCGATTGCATATTGCGGATCGGACCGGGGGCAAACGTTCACGGTGCCGCCGGACTCGTGGAGGATTTCCCAGGCGGAATCGGGCAGGCCGTTGCAGTGGTTGTACGTGTTATCAGGGCCGAGAAGTTTTTCCTTGCGGAATTGCTCGATCAGCGACGTGCCTAGCTGCGGGATGACCGGGGCCCCGGTGAGTTCCGTGGTGATCCGCAATCCCAGTTGGCGGGCCAGCGCGAAATTCGCCCGGTCCAACCCCGAGAACATGCGGAGCGTCACCAGTTGGTCATCCGAAGTGAAGAACTGCTTTTGAATGCGCGCCAGGTCCTGGGGCCACTGGCGATCCCAGGTCCCGGTTTGCGGCGCGCCCGAGGCGTGCACCGCGCGGATGCCGGAATCGAAGAGAGCTTGGATCGCCGCGTCGGAATGCGCCGCCGAGCGGGAGTTGTGGGAGTTGTCGATGATACAGGTGATGCCTGCGTCGATACAGCCGAGCGCGGTGACCAGGTTGCCCACATACATGTCGTGCGGCCGGTAGTGGAGCGCGAAGAACTGGTGGGTGGTGGCCATGTACTTGGCCAAGTCGCCATCCGGGATGATGCGCCGCAGCACGCCTTCCCAGGAGTGACGATGGCAGTCGACGAAGCCCGGAATCAGGATCATGTTGGACGCGTCGATCACTTGGCCGGCGGAAGGCACGTTCGGTTCGATGGCCTCGATCTTCGCGCCTTGGATCAGCAAATCGCCCTTCGCCAGATTGCCGACTTTCGGATCCATGCTCACGATCGTGCCGCCCTTGAGAAGAATGCGGCGACGCGGATCGGGGCGAGAGAGACGCTCGACGATGCCGGAGCCGGCTTGGGCCGACGCTTCTTGGGGCAAAGCGGAAGCGGCGGCCAAGGAGGCGCCAATTTTGAAAAAACTGCGACGGGCTAACATGGCAGGGATGCTATCACGTTTGGAGCGCGAGGTCACATTCACTTCATTTCAGGCCTATGCCACGCAGACGGGCTTACCAAGCGGCTGGAGCACCCGCGCTCTCCAGCTTCTCGAATACTCGCTTTACGACTTCCAGGGGCTGCGCCATGTCCGCGACTTCCTTCAACTCCAGCACCAGCGGATACCGGCTCTCGCCCTGCCGTAGCGCCGTCATGGCCGACCCCCAGTCAACGGTTCCACCCTCGGCCGCAGGGAACAGATGCTGATCCTGCTGTCCATCGTTGTCGTGGATGTGCGTCGATCGGATGCGGGGTTTCAGCAGCCGGTATTCGTTTTCCACGCTGCCGCGCATGTGCGCGTGGCCCACATCGAAGCACACGTTCAGATCCAGGTGGGTCATCCCGAAAAAGAGCAGGAGCCTCTCGGCGTTCGAAAGCGCGTTGGGCGTGTTTTCGATCAGCACCTCCACCCCGCGCTGTTTGGCGAAGACGCTGATTTCTTCGAGCGCGGAAAAGGCCGCGTCGACTTTGCGCTCGTCGTATTCTTCCCCACTCACTCCAATGTGTTGGATCAGGTACTGAAAGGGAATCGTCTCGGCGATTTCCAGCGAGCGCTTGATTTCGTCGACGCTGTGAAGGCGCTTGGATTTCACCGGCTCCGTGATGGTGATCACGGCGTTGGGCCCAGAGCGCCCCCACACATCGTCGGAATACATGGGCGCGTGGACGGAGTGCAGCTTGAGCTCGGCTTCCCGAAACCAATAGCCCAGCTCGGCGATCTGGCCTTTATCGCGATAGTCGAGGTGCTGGCGAGCGCAGAAGATCTCCACCAGCGGTATCCCGGCACTCCAGATGCGGTCCAGCCACACCGTGGTCAGGCGATGGCCGACGAATAAATGCGTTGAAAGGGCGCGTTCCATTGCTTGGTAAGGGGGCTCGTAAGGTGCGGCAGTCAGTATCCGGCCGCGGCCTTCCCTTCCCGGCGGCCATCGAGCCCGCCCTGGAGCCATCCGCCATCGCTCAAGATCGCCTCCACCTGGGCAAGCACCACGCTCGCCGAGTAGTCCACGTCATGCCCGCGCGCCTTCAGCAGCGCCACGGTGTCGGGTGACACACCGGCCTCCAGATACAGCCTGTCCGGCAGCCATTGATGATGAAAGCGGGGCGCGTCGATGGCGTCTTGAACGTTCATTCCAAAATCGATCACGTTGAGGACCACTTGGAGCACGGCGGTGGTGATGCGCGAGCCGCCGGGCGCGCCCAGGGCCATGAAAAACTGGCCGTCGTGCGTCAGGATCGTGGGCGTCATCGACGAAAGCGGCCGCTTACCGGCCTCGATGGCGTTGGCTTTACCCTGTACCAATCCGAACAGATTCGGAAATCCGGGTTTGGCGGTGAAATCGTCCATTTCGTCGTTCAGCAGGAATCCCAGGCCGGGCACGGTGACGCCGCTTCCGAAGCCGTCATTCAATGTGTAGGTGACGGCCACCGCGTTACCCTCCGCATCCACGACATTATAATGCGTGGTCTCGCTGCCCTCGACGCCCGCGGGCTTTCCGGGGCCGAGTTGCGCGCTGGGCGTCGCGTGGCCGGGATCGATACTGGCGCGCCGCTTCTGAATGTACGCCGGATCGAGCAAACCCGCGACCGGATTCTTCACCGCGTCGGGATCGCCCAGGTACTGATTGCGGTCCGCATAGAAGCGCCGCATCACCTCGGCGACAAAGTGGATCTCGGCGGCGGACTCGGCCGCGGATTTCTGGTACCCGGAGCCGTCGAGCATGGCCAGCATCTGCAACAGACCCACGCCTCCGGCGCTGGGTGGAGGCGCGGCGATGATGCCGTAGCCGCGATACGACCCGGTGAGCGGCGTGCGCTCGACCGCCGCGTAGTTTTTCAGATCGGCCAGCGTAATCAAGCCGCCGTGCCGCGGCATCTCTGCGGCCAGCTTGCGCGCAGTCTCGCCCTCGTAAAAATCCTTCGCGCCCGACTGCGCGATGCGTGACAGCGTGCGCGCCAAATCGGGTTGCGTCAGCACGGCGCCGGGCTCCCAATAAGCGCCGCCGTTCTGGAAAATGCGTTTGGATTCCGGATCGCGGGATAAATTGCCGGCTCTTTTCAGCGACTCCGACAGCGCGTAGCTGACCGGAAACCCCTTGCCGGCCAGCTCCACGGCGGGCGCGACCAACGCGCTCCATTTCGAGCGGCCGTATTTCTGGTGCGCCAACTCGAACCCGCGAACGGTGCCGGGAACTCCGGGCGCGCGCCATCCCTCAACGCTGTCCTTCGTAGGCGTGCCCGAGGCATCCAGATACATATCCCGGCTGGCCTTCTCCGGAGCGCGCTCGCGGAAATCGATGAACGTCGAGCGCCCGTCGGCGAAGCGGATCAGCATGAATCCGCCTCCGCCCAGGTTTCCGGCGAAGGGATGCGTGGCGGCGAGTGCGAAACCGGTTGCGATCGCGGCATCCACGGCATTGCCGCCGCTCTTCAGGATCTTGAGGCCGGCTTCGGCCGCCAGCGGCTCTTGGGCCACCACCATGGCGTGGCGCGCCCGAACCGGTTGACGGGCTTCCAGTTGCCAGCACGCCAACAGCAGGACCAACATACGCCCTGGGGCCCACAGCCTGCGCATGCACTCGATTCTAGCAGCCGCGCCGCGCTCATAGATTCTTTCAATCCAGGCGATCAAAAGAATCGAACGCGAGAAAGCGTCCGCGCTTAATATACTGGAGAGCACCGCTATGTCCGCGGTAGGAAACACGCCAAGGAGCGTTCATGCGAATCCTGTCTGTTCCAACTACCGGCGCCCTCGCGCCCCCTATGCCTCTTAGAAAATGCGCTCGATCCCTCACCGCACTTGCTCTCCCTCTGTTGTTCGCCGGGATCTCGTTAGCGCAAACTCCACCCGCGGATCTCGAAAAGCGTCTGGCCGATTTGGACAAGGCCACCAAGTCCGCGCAGATGGCCGGCGACAACGCCTGGATGTTAACCAGCGCCGCACTGGTGCTGATGATGACCGGGCCCGGCCTGGCTTTGTTCTACGGCGGTTTGGTGCGGCGCAAGAATGTGCTCAGCACCATGATGCACAGTTTTGTCTTGATGGCGCTGATCTCGATCCTCTGGGCCGTGGTGGGTTACAGCCTGGCGTTCGGAGAAGGAACTCCGTTCATCGGCGGCTTGCGATACTTGTTCCTCAACGGCGTGGGGGGCGATCCCAACGTGGACTACGGCCCGACGGTTCCTCACCAGACCTACATGGTCTACCAGTTGATGTTCGCGATTATCACGCCGGCGCTGATTTCCGGTGCGTTCGCCGAGCGCATGAAATTCTCGGCGATGCTGCTGTTCATGACCTTGTGGGCGTTGGTCGTATATTCTCCGCAAGCGCATATGGTCTGGGGTAAAGGCGGATTCTTGAACGGGACGTTAGGGGGCAAAATCCCTGCGTGGGATTTCGCGGGTGGTACGGTAGTGCATATCACCTCGGGAGTTTCGGCCTTGGTCTGCGCGCTGTACTTGGGGAAGCGGGAAGGGTATCCGAGCGAGACGATGCGGCCGCACAATCTGGTGATCAGTTTCATCGGCGCCTGTTTGTTGTGGGTCGGCTGGTTCGGATTCAACGCGGGCAGCGCGGTGGCGGCCGGCCCGCTGGCCACCAGCGCGTTTGTAGCCACGCACTTCGCTACGGCCGCCGCGGTGTTAGGCTGGATGACCGCCGAATGGATGGTGGTGGGGAAGCCCAGCGTACTGGGGGCGATCTCGGGCGCCGTCGCGGGGCTCGTGGCCATTACTCCGGCCTCCGGATTCGTGAAGCCCATGCCGGCGATCCTGATCGGCGTGATCGCCGGTGTTGTCTGCTACTTCATGGTCAGCAAGGTGAAGCAAAAGTTCGGATATGACGACGCGCTCGACGCCTTCGGCGTGCACGGCATCGGCGGGACGGTGGGTGCGATCCTGACCGGTGTCTTTGCCACCAAGGAGGTCAATGACCTGCGCATGGGCAAGGCTATGGGCCTGGTGGATGGCGACGCCGGCCAGGTCGTCAACCAGCTTGTGGCCTGCCTTTTCGCCTGGGGCTTGGCGATCGTGGGAACTTACATCATTTTGAAGATCTGCGATGCAGTTCTGGGAGTCCGGGTGAATAAAGCTGCGGAAATCGAAGGCCTGGATTACAGCCAGCACGGCGAAGAGGGATACAATTTCGAATCGTAAGCGTCCTCGTTCCGACGCACGGAAGGGTTCACGCCCGAAAGGGTACGACCCCCGGAAGGAAACCACTCCAAGAAGAGCAGGTACACAACATGAAAAGAATCGAAGCAATTATCCAGCCTCACAAGTTGGAGGACACGAAAGAAGCCTTGAAAGGTATTGGCGTCGACGGCATGACCATCACCGAAGTTCGTGGTCACGGACGCCAGAAAGGGCACACCGAAGTCTACCGCGGGATGGAATACAAGGTGGACTTGCTGCCGAAAGTGAAGATCGAAATGGTGGTGCCGGACACGCGGGCCGATGAAGTGATTCGGACGTTGGTCACGGCCGCCCGCACCGGCAAAATCGGCGACGGCAAGATTTTTGTATATGAAGTCGCGGAGGCCATTCGCATCCGCAACGACGATAGAGGGGACGCTGCATTGTGAGTGAATTGGTAGGGCTCCCTCCTCCGGAGCCCGAAGTAGTCCATCAAACCCTGGCGCGGCGCACGGCTGAAGTCGAAGAGAGCGTGCGCCGGGCCTACGCGGCCCACCTGGCCCCTGGACGTGCATCCGGGCTGGCCCTGGTCGCCGTGGGCGGGTTTGGCCGTAAGGAGCTGTTCCCGCAGTCCGACGTGGACTTGCTGTTGTTGGTGGCGTCCAACTCGCAGGTGCCTCCGCGCGAAGCCATCGCGGTCTTTCTGCAGAACCTGTGGGACGCCGGATACCGGCCCAGCCATTCGGTTCATACCGTGGAGGAGTGCGTCACCGAACACGACGACAACGCGGAACTCACGGTCAGCCTGCTGGACCGGCGGCTTCTGGCCGGCGAGGAAGCGCTCTATCACACCCTGGATCAACGCTTCCGTGGCTTCGCGTCCAAGCGCGCCGCGACGCTGGCGCAGCAACTGGCTAGCTTGGCCGAAGGACGCCGCGCCAAGTATCAGAAGACCATCTATCATCTGGAGCCCAACATCAAGGACTCTCCCGGCGCCTTGCGCGACTTGCAGACCACGCGCTGGCTGTTGATGTTGCACGCCCACGAAGGCGCGCCGGATCTCTCCGCGGCGTTCGATTTCCTGGCCGGGATCCGCATCCGTTTGCATGAGGTGGCCGGGCGCGATCAGAATGCGTTGAGTTTCGCCGTGCAGGAAGCGCTGAGCGAAAACCCGGCCGATCTCATGCGCGACTACTATCGCCACGCGCGCTTGGTGGACCGCGCCGCCCGTCAGGCCATTGAATCCGCCACCGAGAAACCCGATTCCTTGCTGGGACGCTTCTATGAGTGGCGTGCGCGGCTGTCGACTTCCGAGTTTTCCGTCTCGCGGGAACGCGTGCTGCTCCGTACGCACCAACCGCCCCAGGGGCTGAAGTTGTTCGAATTCCTGGCCCGTCATGGTTTGCGTCTGGCGCCCGACACCATCGACCGGTTACAGGGGTTCGTTCCGAAGGCGGACTGGGCGGAGTGGAAGAGTTTGCTTGGCCTGCCCCAGGCGGCCGCCGGATTGCGCGCCATGCAAGAAGCGGGCGTGTTGAGCGCGGCTCTGCCGGAGTGGGGCAACATCGAATGCCTGGTGGTCCGCGACTTCTACCACCGTTACACCGTCGACGAACACACGCTGGTGGCGATTTCCGCCCTCGAGACGGTGGCCGACGGCCGCTTCAAGGACCTGTTCGAAGAGGTGGAAGATCCCGCGCTGGTGCGCTTCGCGCTGCTGCTGCACGATACCGGGAAAGGCTCCGGGCGCGATCACACCGAGGTCTCGCTGGAGAACACGCGCACGGTGCTGGAGCGTCTCGGCGCGCCTGAAGCCGATCGCAAGGCCGTGGAGTTTCTGGTCCGGCATCACCTGGAACTATCGGCGGTGATGAGCTCGCGCGACGTGCACGACGACACCACGGCGCGCATGCTGGCCAACAGCGTCGGCACCATCGAGCGCCTTAAGATGCTGACCATGCTCACCTATGGCGACATCAGCGCGGTGAACCCGCAGGCCATGACGCCGTGGCGCGCCGAGCAGTTGTGGCGCGTGTACCTGCTGGCATATCACGAACTCACCAAGGAGCTGGAAACCGAGCGCATTCATCTGGATTCCGCTGGCGCGACCTCCGGCGTGGTGCCGGAGCGCGCGCGTTTCCTGGAAGGGCTGCCGACCCGCTATCTGCGCATCCACTCCGAAGAAGAGGTCGCGGCGCATTTCGCGCTGGCCCAGCAACTCGAAACCCGGCCCGTGGCGGTCGAAATCAAAATCGACCGCGGTTTCTATCTGCTGACGCTGCTCACCCACGACCGTCCGGCGCTGTTTGCTTCCGTGGCCGGAGCCGTTGCCAGCTTCGGCTTGAATATTCTCAAGGCGGAAGCCTTCTCCAACGCCCAGGGCATTATCGTCGATACCTTCACGTTTTCCGATCCGCACCGCACGCTGGAGCTGAACCCCACCGAGGTGGACCGTCTGCGTAGCGTCGTACGGCGCGTGGTGGAGGGCAAACAGAGCGTGGACAAACTCCTGCGCGGCCGGCCCAAGCCGCTGCGCTCCTCCCGCCTGCAAGTGAAGCCGCGCGTGTCGGTCAAAAACGATGCTTCCGAAATCGCTACGCTGATCGAAATCGTCGCCGAAGACCGGCCCGGCCTGCTATACGACTTGGCCAACGCCATTTCCCAGGCCGGCTGCAACATTGAAGTCGTGATGATCGATACCGAAGCCCACAAGGCGTTGGACGTGTTCTACGTGACCGCGCAGGGCCGCAAGCTGGACGACGAACAGCAGACGCGGCTCCGGGCGGAGCTTCTCGCCGCCTGCGCCGCCGTCCGCTAACCCCCTCCCAAGTCCCGGCCTGACCGCCCAGTCCGACTAAACAAGACCACTTTGGTCCAAGTTTTTGGTGTATACTGAGCTGGCGAGTCAGTTGCAACTCGCTGTCATGTGGCTTTTGAGACAAAACCCAACATTGCAGGATTGTAGCTGGAGCGTGAGACTCAGTTGCAACTGGCGTGCAGAGCAACACTCAAGCTAAAGGAGGGCAAAACGCTCCAGTAACACCGGCTGACTGAAATGAATCGGGGCCGCGTGGCCGACCTTTTGGCGAAGCACAGGCACGCAGCCCCACCGCATCGACAACCCGCACGGCTGGCGACCTGTACTCATTCTAGGTTTCCAGCCTGCGGCTTCAAGGAAAAGTCAAAGGAAAAATGCATATGAATGACTTAGAAAGAAGAGCGCGTGCGCTCATTCGACGCCGACGGCTGGCTTCAGATACGTCCGCTCTGTTCCTGATCGTTTTCGTGACGGCGCTTGCTGCGCCCAGTCCAGTTCATGCGGACGAGCCGCTTTTTGGCTTCACTTACACGACAGACCTGCTACCTAGACCATTTTCTGAGATAATATAGACCAGCTCTGGCGATCCGGCTGCAAGCAAGAGATGGCGAAGGCCTATTCTGACGATCTACGACGGAAGTTGTTGGAGGCGCATCAGCAGGGGGAAGAGAGCCTGGAAGAGTTAGC
>DATNJC010000111.1:0-31649 GCA_035604115.1 Bryobacteraceae bacterium
ACCATTGGCGCAGGCTCGGTGGCAACAGCAGCTCTTGCTCAGGAAGGTAGGCCCGGTAGCCCTTTGGCATAAAACATTATGTGCCAGTTCCGTTCGCTCTGTTCCCTCGATCTTGCGGGATTCTCGGACAGGCTCCTAGCAAGAAACCAGTGCGAGCCGATGTGCAGGCGCGCAATAATGATGTATTCACCAGATGCGCAACCGCGCTGCCATAACCGTGTCCGAAGCGCCCCTTTCCACTGACAAGTCGACCCAGGACCGAGTGCTCGACGCCGCGGCCGAGCTCTTTTGGAAGAAGGGATTTGGCGCGACCACCACGCGCGAAATCGCCGCCAGCTTGGGGATACGCCAAGCGTCACTGTATCATCATGTCGCCAGCAAAGAGGACCTCCTCTATCAGCTCTGCGTGACGTCCCTGGAACAGTTTCTACGCGACGTAAATGGGGCGCTCGACAAGCCCGGCCCGCCGCTGGATCGGATGCGTGTCTTGATCCACGTGCATCTCACGACTCTTCTGAAACGCCAGCGGTCCAACGCGGTCATGTCCACCGAGCTGCGCGCGCTCACCGGCGCCTACCGGGCAGAAGTGCTGAAGGCGCGGGCCCAGTATGCCGGCCTGGTTCGAGGAATGATCGAGGAGGCGCAGACCGCCGGATTCCTTCGGACCGACATTGCATCCAAATATCTCTGCCTGGCTCTGCTCAACATTCTCAACTGGACTCTGCTGTGGTTTCGAATGGATGACGCGCTATCGACCGACCATCTGGCCGAGTTTATTTCCGTGATCTTCCTGGAAGGTGCGGCCACCTCGCAGGCGCGCGATACGTTCCACATGCCCGAGCCTCAACGCCGCCCCAAAAAACCGGCGGCTCTTCAAACCGCAAGTGTGACGCGCCTGCTCAACAAGGCCGCTGGGTTATTCGCTAAAAAAGGCTACGATCTGACCAGCACACGCGAGATCGCGCAGACGGCGGGGATTCAAAAAGCCTCGCTCTACTACCACATCGATACCAAGGAAGACCTGCTGTACGCCATTTGCAAGTCGTCGCTGGAACAGATCCGCAGCGACGTCGAGGCGGCTCTCGAACCGGTTGCAGATCCGCTGCAGCGAATCGCCGCTCTGATCCGCGCCCACATCGAGAGCGTGCTGCGGGATCAGGATCGCCATGCAGCGGCTTTGTCGGAGATGCATGCCCTGTCCGCCGAGCGTCGCGCGGAGGTCGTAAAGCTTCGCGACGATTACGAAAGCCTGGTGCGATCTGTCCTGCAGGAGGCCCAGAAGGCCGGGCTGTTGCGCGACGACGTTCCGGTAAAGTACCTGTGCCTGGGCTTGCTCGGGCTCCTGAACCGCGTGATGGTGTGGTTCCGGCGCAGCGGGTCGCTGTCGCCCAGCCGCCTCGGCGAGCTGTTCGCGCGGATTTACCTGACGGGAGCGGCGGCCAGCCCTCGCTCTTGAGTCCCGCGCATCACTTTGCAGCCTTAACGTACCGCTTCAAAGACTTCGAGCCGACCTCAGCGCCATAGATATTTCCATCCACATCGGCCGCCACGCCCTCGCTCGTGCTGGTGGCGGGAAGGACGCCGTTCGGAGGAACCAAAGGATCGGGGATGAAGGCTGTGACGACGCCGTCCTTAGCGCTACCAATGCGGATACCGCGCTTCCATCCAGGATTGTACCCATAGCCTTGCTTTTCGGTCGACTCCGAGTCGGTGACGTAAAGCACGTCGTTCTTGTCGATAAAAACACCGCTAGGGCGTCCAAATTGCTTCCACTGGTCCAGAAATTTGCCGTCCTGATCGAAGATCTGAACTCGATTGTTAGCGCGGTCGCCGACAAACAGGCGGCCCTGGGAATCGAAGGCCAGCGCATGCGGCACTTCCAGTTCTCCCGGCCCCGATCCGTGCTTGCCCCACTGCTTGATAAACTTCCCGTCCTTGTTGAACTTCAGGATGCGAGCCGAACCCATCATCGGAGTGTGGCCCTCAGAAACAAAAATGTCGCCGTTGGGAGCGATGGCGACATCATTCGGTTGATTGAACGACTCGGGAGCATCGCCGCCTCCGCCAGGCTTGCCGAGCGTCATCAAAACCTTTCCCTCGGGACTGAATTTGACCACCTGAAATCCCTTGCCGTCGCGCGCCTGCCCATCGGTGATCCAGATGTTGCCGTCCTTGTCGACGCAGATGCCATGCGGGAACAAAAACATCCCCGATCCAAAACTCTTGATGAGTTTGCCGGAGGGATCGAAGTGCAGAATCGGATCGTCGGTCTTACCCGCGCAGCTATTGGCGCCGCATCGTTCCGCGACCCAGATGCTTCTGCCGTCCCGGTCGATGTCCACCGCGCTGGTGGAACCCCAGGATCTTCCGTCCGGCAGCTTGGCCCAGTTTTCAATGGTCCTGTACGGATTGGGTTGCGAATTATTCTGCGCGCACACGCAAGCGCCCAGCGCCACGATCATCGCGACGTGTTTCATCGGCATGGCTCCAGATCTCCTCCAGGCATACATTAGATCACACCCCAGATCACCCTGGAGGCGGCTCCGCGCGGACGCGGCGCGGGACCTGGCATGGACCTGGCCCGGACCTGTCGATAGGTTGGTCCCACGGGACCGTTCCAAGCCATTTCCAGCGATTTGACGGGAGCAATTGCGCCGTGATAGGATCGGCGGCGAGAAGGGGAGGTACTATGCGACGCAAGCTCGGTATCGGCGCCACGTTTGCCGCGGTCCTGGTCGGACTCGGAATTGTATCCAGTGTGCTGGATAGACACGCAAAGGTAGAGGCGGCGGCAGTACAAGCGCCCCGCTTCGAAGTCGACCCGATGTGGCCCAAGCCGCTGCCCAATCACTGGATCATGGGCAACGTAATCGGCGTATCGGTCGACGACAAAGATCACGTCTGGATCATCCACCGCGGCGGCACGCTGGAGGCCAAGGAAGTGTACGCTCAGACCAATCCGCCCAGCGCCGACTGCTGTGTGGCCGCGCCTCCGGTGCTCGAATTCGACCAGGCCGGGAACCTCATCGGACATTGGGGCGGCACCGACGGGCCGGGCTATGTGTGGCCGGCGTCGAATCACGGGATCACCGTCGACTACAAAGGCAACGTGTGGATCGGCGGCAATGGCCGCGCGCTGGCGAATACCGGTCCCGAGAACGCCAGCGATGTTCCCAATCAAGCCAAGCAGGCCAAGCAAAAACAAGCCAAGGCCCCGGGCGGCCCGCCGCTGTATCACGACAGCATGATCCTGAAATTCACGCAGGACGGAAAGTTCCTGATGAAGATCGGCCATGAAGGCCAAAGCCAAGGCAGCAACGACACCGACAACCTCGGACTGCCCGCCAAGATCTTCGTCGATCCCAAGACCAACGAGGTGTACGTCGCCGACGGCTACGGCAACAAGCGCGTGATCGTGTTCGACGCCGACACCGGCAAGTACAAGCGCCACTGGGGCGCCTACGGCCACAAGCCCGATGACTCACCGTTGGGCGTGTACAAGCCCGATGCTCCCGTAGCGCAGCAGTTCCGCAATCCGGTGCATTGCGCCGATCTGTCGAACGATGGGTACTTGTACGTCTGCGACCGCGTAAACGACCGCATGCAGGTTTTCAAACCGGACGGCACGTTCGTGAAGGAGACCTTCTTCTACAAGAACACCCTGGGCGACGGCTCCGTGTGGGACATCGCGTTTTCTAAAGATCCCCTGCAGAAGTACATGTACCTGGCGGATGGCGCCAACGAAAAAATCCGCGTGCTTTTGCGCGAGAGTTTGGAAGAACTCACCACCTTCGGAGACGGCGGCCGGCAACCCGGCGAATTCTACGCGGTCCATAGCATCGCGACCGATTCCAAGGGCGACGTGTTCACCACGGAAACCTATCGTGGCCAGCGCGTACAGAAGTTCGTGTATAAAGGTCTCGCGCCCGTCAGCAAGAAGGATCAGGGCGTGGTGTGGCCGAAGAAGTCGTAGCCCCCGCAGGCAGCAATAGGCAGGCAGCGATGAAGCGACGAGCAGTTCTAATATTTCTGTTATCGGCGCTCGCCTTATGGGGCGCCGATCTCACCGGCACCTGGTCGGCCGACGTGGTGTTGGACGCCGGCAGCGGCACGGCCACGTTCGTCTTCAAACAAGATGGCGAGAAACTGACCGGGTCCTACTCCGGCACTTTGGGCAAGTCAACGGTAACCGGCACCGTGAAGGGTGACAAGGCCGAGTGGTCCTTCGACATCGATCAGGTGGGCAAGGCGACCTACACCGGCACTCTGGATGGTTCCACGAAAATGAAAGGCGCCGTAGTGTACGGCGTATTAGGCAAGGGAACCTTCACCGCCGAGAAAAAGTGAAGCCGTTCATGCTCACCAGGGCCGTCGCGGGAGCATTGCTGGCCGTGATTCCGCTGGCCGCCCAAGCGCCGCCGTATCGAGCCCCGCGCGCGCCAGGCGGCAAGCCGGATCTCAACGGCATCTGGCAAGTGCTGAACGAAGCCAACTACGACCTGCAAGCCCACAACGCAAGGCCCGCGATGGCCGTGCGGCCCGGGCCGTACGGACAAGTGCCCGCCGCCGCGGTGCTGGCGCTGGGAGCAGTCGGTTCGGTGCCGCCGGGCCTAGGCGTGGTCGAAGGCGATGAGATCCCCTACAAGCAAGAAGCACTGGCCAAGAAAAAGGAGAACCAAGCGAACTGGTTGACCTCCGACCCGGAAATCAAGTGCTATCTTCCGGGCGTCCCACGAGCCACCTACATGCCGTACCCCTTCCGCATCTTTCAGAACGCGACCGAACTCTTCATCGCCTATGAATATGCGGGCGCCGTGCGCAACATTTATATGAAGGACCCCGGCCCCGCTCCCGTCGATTCCTGGATGGGACAATCCGTCGGCCACTGGGAGGGTGAGACGCTTGTAGTAGACGTGACGGGCATGAACGACCAAACCTGGTTCGATCGGGCTGGAAACTATCACAGCGAAGCTCTCCACGTAGTCGAGCGCTACACGCGCACCAGCCCGGACGTAATTTCGTATGAAGCGACGATCGAAGATCCCAAGGTATTCATGCGCCCCTGGAAGATCCGCATGCCGCTCTACCGCCGCCAGGAGCCAAACGCGCAGCTCCTGGATTTCAAGTGCGTGGAATTCGTAGAAGAGTTGTTGTATGGTGATTGGCGTAAGAAGCCGCTGGCGAAGTAGGAAGACAGAATACAGAAGACAGAATACAGAAGTCAGTCAGAATTCAGAAATCAGCCAGAAGTCAGAATTCAATCAGAATTCAGATTTCACAAGTCAGAATGTGGGGCAGGCATTTTTGCCTGCAGCCGGCTTTCAGCCGGCTCCGCCCGCAAAGAGGAGTCCCGATGAAGAATCAACTGGTCCTACTGGCCGCGCTAGCAATATCGATCGCACAAGCCCAGACGCCAAAGCCATACACTCCTCCGCGCCTAGCCGACGGTCACCCCGACCTGCAAGGCACCTACGATCTCGCCACCTTGACCCCAATCGAACGGCCTCCCGGAGCGAAAGCAGTACTGACAAAAGAAGAAGCCGCCAAGTTCGAAGCCGCCGCCGCCGCGCAAAGGGCCAGAGGTGATCAATCCATCAACGCCGACCGAGCCGCGCCCCCCAAAGGCGGCGATGGATCGACAGGCCCAGCCGGCGGCGTAGGCGGTTACAACTCCGGCTGGCTAGATCCCGGTTCGGCATTCACCGTAGTCGACGGCCAGAAGCGCAGCTCAATAGTGATCGATCCCCCCGACGGCCGCGTACCTCCGGTCAAAACCGCAGCACGCCAGCGAGTAGCCGCGCTGGTCGCCAGACCAACCTCCGACACCCAGGAAAGCAACGATCCAGGACTAGAAACCGCTCCCGGCGCCTACGACGACCCGGAACGCCGCCCCCTCGGCGAGCGCTGCCTGTTGGGATTCGGCTCCACCTCCGGCCCGCCCGCGCTCCCGGATTATTTCTACAACAACCTGCATCAAATCGTCCAGACCAATGACTCCGTGATGATCCTGACCGAAATGGTTCACGACGCCCGCGTAGTCCGCATGAACGCCCAGCATCTTCCGAAAACCATCCGTCAATGGTTGGGCGATTCCGTGGGCCACTGGGAAGGCGACACGCTGGTAGTCGACACCACCAATTTCACCGACAAGACGCGGTTCCGCGGCTCAACCGAGAATCTGCACGTAGTAGAGCGCTTCACCCGCGTCGGTCCCAAGGCGCTCTTATATCGCTTCACGATCGAAGATCCGGCGACCTGGGACAAGCCCTGGACCGGCGAATACACCTGGCCGGCCACGGATCAACATATTTACGAATACGCCTGCCACGAAGCCAACTACGCGCTAGGCGATATCTTACGCGGCGCGCGCCAGCGCGAAGCGGAAGCCGGCAGCAAGTAGGTGTGTGTTGTGGAGCAGGCCGGTGTGTGGTGGAGCAGGCTTCAGCCTGCAACGGGGGCTTCAGCCCCCGCATAGGAGGATTCCATGCGACTAAAATTCCCGGTTTACATCGCGAGCGCCGTGCTCGCAGTAGCCTTACCGGCGTGGGCTCATCACGCCTTCGGGGGCGAATTCGATCCCAACCGCCCAGTCCTGCTGAAGGGCAAGGTGGTGAAGGTCGAGTGGGTGAATCCGCACTCCTGGATTCACCTGGAAGTGACCAAACCGGACGGCTCCAAGGAAGAGTGGATGGTGGAGGGCGGCAGTCCAAACTCGCTAATCCGCCGCGGATTCAACCGCGACAGCCTGCCTGTCGGAACCGAGATCGTGGTCGACGGCTACCAGGCGCGGGACCATACGCTGTTACGCGCGAACGGCCGCAACGTGACGTTCACCGACGGCCGCAAACTGTTTCTAGGCTCGTCCGGCCCAGGCGAGCCGCCCAAGGACGCCGTTCCCACCGATCAAGCGAAACCGCCGGGAGCACACTGATGACACGAATACTAACCGCCGGATGTGTTGTCGCAGGTCTCGGTGCCGCGATCGCGTACGCGCAAGCACCGGATAGCGTGGAAGCGCATCGCGCCGCCGCCAAGCTCGCCGCCGGGAAAGATTTCGTCGGCGTGATGGATCGCGCCTGCCCCGCGCCTGCGCCGGCAACTCCAGCAGCAACCACGCAAGCAAAAGGCGCGCCAGCGGCGCAACCACGAATTCCGCCGCAAGAGGAGTGGTACACCGGACCCGTAAAAGTTTTCGACAATCTCTACTTCGTCGGCACCAAAGTCCACGGCGCCTGGGCCGTGACCACTTCTGCGGGCATCATCGTGATCGACGCGTTGTACGACTACGCCGTAGAAAGCGAAGTGGACGGTGGACTACGGAAGCTCGGCCTGGACCCGGCGAACATCAAGTACCTGGTAGTCAGCCACGGCCATGGCGATCACCACGGCGGCGCCAAATACATTCAGGATCACTTCGGCCCGCATCTCATCATGGGCCCGCTCGACTGGGATCTGGTCGAGCGCGACACGCGCAATCCCAGACCGCGCCGCGACATGGTGGCGACGGACGGCCAAAAGCTCACGCTAGGCGACACAACTCTCACCTTATACATCACGCCCGGACACACGCCCAGCACCATCTCGACGCTGGTTCCGGTCAAGGATGGAGGCCGCCCGCATCTCGCCGCCGAATGGGGCGGAACGGCGATCACGACGGCGACTCCGATTGAGCAACTGCGGGCCTACGTCGCATCGGCCGCGCGTTTCCGCGACGTCGCCTCGGGAGCCGGAGCCGACGTGATTATCGCGAACCATACCGCGTTCGACCTGACGCTTGACAAACTGGCGGCGTTAGCCAAGCGCAAGCCGGGCGATCCGAATCCTTGGATTATCGGCAAGGACGCGGTGAATCGGTATCTCACCGTGGCCGAGGAGTGCGGGAAGGCAACGCTAGGTTCGGTGAAGCCATGACCAGGCGCTTGGCTCTGTTACTGCTTGGAGTCGCATGTCTGTTCGCACAGCCGCCCGCGCCCAACAACTACGCCGACAGCAAGGCGTGGCTCTGCCGGCCCGACCAGCACGACGCCTGCGATGTCGACATGACCACGACCATCGTAGCGGCCGATGGCAAGCTGACTCGCGAGACCTGGACGGCGAATCCGAACGCGCCGGTCGATTGTTTCTACGTGTACCCAACGGTATCGACCGATCCGACACCCAATAGCGACATGACCGCCGACGCAGCGGAATTTAACGTAATCCGCCAACAATTCGCGCGCTTTGGGTCAAAATGCCGCCATTATGCACCCATGTACCGCCAAATTACACTAGCGGGACTGCGCACTATGCTGGGACGCGGCGCGTCGGGAGCATCGCTGGAACGCGGCCTCCAATACGATGACGTACGCGACGCCTGGAATTACTATCTGCAGCACGACAACCAAGGCCGGGGCTTCGTGCTCATCGGTCACTCGCAAGGGTCGATCATTTTATCCAGGCTCATTCGCGAAGAAATCGACGGCAAGCCCGTCCAGTCCCGCATGGTGTCGGCGATTCTGGCCGGCACCACGGTGGCCGTCGCGCGCGGCAAGGACGTGGGAGCTACATTCCAGCACGTGCCACTGTGCCACTCCGCGACGCAGACCGGGTGCGTAATCACCTACGCGTCATTTCGAGCGACGATTCCTCCGCCGGCCAACACCCTGTTCGGCAAGGTTACCGCCGAGAATCAGACCGCAGCGTGCACCAACCCGGCAGCGCTAAGCGGCGGCAGCGGCGAGCTGCACGCGTATCTAGCGGCAGAGGGCCGGACCATCACCTCGACCACGCCGCCAAAGCCCTGGGTTACTGGGAAGGACGCGCCCGCCGTCAGCACGCCATGGGTCAGTGTTCCCGGATTGCTAACCGCGCGTTGCGCCTCCAATGACAACGCCACCTACCTGGAAATAACGGTGCACCCCGACCCCTCCGGCCGCCGCACAGACGACATCATCGGCGATATCAGCGCGAACGGCCAAGTGGCCGCAAATTGGGGCCTGCACCTGGTAGACATGAACCTGGCGATGGGCAATCTAGTGGACATAGTCGGCCAGCAGGCCAAAGCCTCGCGACGCTAAGAGAAGCTGAGAGTGGGGTCAGGCCTTCGGGCCTGCCGCCGCCCTTCCGAGCGGCGCCGCGCTAAGTCCCCGTAGACCATTCCTTCGAAAAACACCAGCAGAAAGTTTAAGCGTTTCGTCCTTCGTCTCATCCATTCATGTTGATTCACGTCCATTCATGGCCAAGAAGCAGCCTTCCACAAAAACCGCTCGAATCTTTTTTCATACCCGGTTGTGGCCGAAGGCCGCAGCCATTCCCAAGTTTTCTCGAGCGCGATCCCCCCAAATTCCAATAACTTGCCGTTTCCCACCGCGTGAACCAACCCCAACCCCGTGGTATCTCTAATATCGAGAAAGGAATCTCATGTCTTCACGAAAGAAATCCAAATCCGCCCGCATCAACGGCGCAAAATCCAAAGGCCCCACGACCCCCGAAGGCCGAGCCCGCTCCTCCCAAAACAGCCTCCGCCACGGTCTGAGGTCGGAAACCGTGGTGCTACCCCACGAAGACCGCGCCCAATTCGAAGCCCTCCGCGACTCCTACATGGAAAGCTTCCAGCCCGCCGACCAGCCCCAGCACGACCTTATAGAGACGATGGCCGCCGCCCGCTGGCGCCTAAACCGCCTGCTGGAAATGGAAGCCAAGATATTCGAAACCGAAATGGTCCTCCGCGCCAAAGAAATGCAAAAGGAACTCCTCGAGCAGACCGAGGTAGAAAAACTAGCCTGGGTCTTCGAACACATGGCCAACCACAACAAGTCGCTCCCGCTGTTGATCCGCTACGAAGGCCAGCTGAACCGCACCTACGAGCGCGCCTTCAAGCAACTTCAAGTCCTTCAAAAAACGCGCCCTCCGGCCCCAGTATCGGAAATGCCAAACGAACCCAAGCCGTTCCTGGTACCCACCCCAACACGGCAACCAAACGAACCCACGGGCCCCGAAAACACACCGGAGGAACCCCCAACACCCCCCTCGACGCCCCTCAGCAGCCCGAAATCCTCTTCCGAGGTGGAGCAGCCGCCTACCCTGCCGACTTCCGTAACTTCTGAATCCCGCGACACCCAGTGTCCTGAGTCGGAAATAGGTTGAAGAAAGCGGCGGACTCAGAACGTAGTTCCCTGAAAAGGACACAGTTCCCTGAAAAGGAAACCACATGAGAAGGTTCATCATCACCGGCGCGCCGGGTGCGGGGAAGACAACGATCGTCCGTCAGTTAGAGCTCGACGGGTTCAGCGTAGTTGAAGAGGCAGCTACTGACGTCATCGCCGCCGCGCGTGCGCAAGGAACGGTTGAACTCTGGAGACATCCCTCGTTTATCGATGCCATCGCTCATCTGCAAAGGGACCGTCAGATTCGAGCGTCTTATCGACCGGATGAGGTTCAGTTTCACGACCGTTGCGTTGTCTGTACCGCGGCGTTGGCAGTCCACCTTGGGTACCCTTTTTCTCCCTTTCTTGCCGGCGAACTGGAGCGCGTCAAAAAAGAAGCCATCTACCAAAACCGAGTCTTCTTCATTCGCAATCTTGGCTTCGTCACGCCTACCGAAGCGCGGCGAATCACCTTCGAGGACACGGTGCGCTTTGAGAAAATCCACGAACAGACTTACCGGGACTTCGGCTTCGAACTGGTCTCAGTCGAGCCAGGAAGTCTGGTGGAACGGGTCGGCATCATCAAAGCGGCAATTCGTTAGTCGAAGCGACAATTCGTATCCATGCCGCCTTGGTCGTTCGATCGCAACATCCGCTACCCAGCTATGTGCCGGCCCGCGAATCTATCCAACGTTTTTCTGACGCACGACACTAAAACCGGAACAACACCGCCAGCCGCAGCAGCCGGGGGTTGGTGATCACGTTCACCGTCCCGCCCAGGCCGCACGCTGGATTCGCATTCCCCACGCACGCCGATTTGGGCAGGTACGGCGCCGCGTCCGCACCGAGCGCCCCGGATTCGAGAATCGCCGCGTTGCTGTTGGTAATGTTGAAGACCTGAGCTTCCGGTTCGAGAACAAATCGATCCCGGAATCGGAAGGACTTCTTCAGGCTGAAATCGAGCTGGTTCAAGCGCGGCGCGAGCACTTGACCGGGCGCAACCAGATTGATGTTTTCCGAAGCCTGCCCGAGAACAAAGCCAGCCGGGAAAACTCTCGCCCCCGGTGTGCAGCCCACGCAACTCTTCGGATACACCGACGCCGCCGTAAGCAGCCACGTCCGCGTCAAGTATCCATTGTTGGTCGTGCCGCCGGTTGCGCCTTCCTCGTTCAGCCGGAGGCTGGAGAGAGACACGCCGAAGACGAATCCCCAACGGATCGGGATCGCTCCCTGCAGTTTGAATTCGTTGGCCCAGGGAGGACTGCCCACCGCGCCCATATATTGATCCAAGCTGCCGAAATAGTCGCAGAAACGTAACGAATTCGGTCGGACCACAACGGGTGCAGTAAACAGGCACACCCGCTCGCTCGGCGCGAACGAATCTTCCCGCTTCAGGGCGAAGATGCCGCGTTAGAACCTAAAGAGCAGGACCAACTTTAGAATGCGGGGGTTGGTGATGGTTGTCACCGCTCCGCCGAGGCCGCAGTTTGCAAATGGACCGACCGGTGAGGCGACGCATTGCTTAGGCGTGAGGAACGGCGCAACACCCGCGGACGCCGCCGAGTAAGAAGCCGGGATCGAGGTTGACTGCAACACCGGCGCGTTCGTGTTCAGGAGATTGAATACCTGAGCTGAAGGTTCAACCACATATTTTTCGTGGAACTTGAAGGTCCGCTTCACGCTGAGGTCAAGCTGGGTGAGCCGCGCCGTACGCACCGCGCCGGGGGCGACCAGGTTGATGGTCTCGGCGCCCTGCAACGAGTTGTAACCCGGATCGATGGGGCAACCAACCGTAGGCACACCAGCCGGGCAAGGGGTTCCGGCCGGCAAAGCCGGCGCGACGCCGATGCTGCCATTGGGATAGACCGACGCCGTCTTGGAGGAGATGGCAATGGTGCGGGCCAGATATCCGTCGTTAAGGGTTCCCGTTGTCGCCCCTCCGGCGAAACCACCCTGATACTGGTTGCTTACGAACGAAAGGCTGCCGACGACTCCCCAGCGGATCGGCATCGAACCCTGCCCGGTGAAAGCATGAGCCCAGGGCGGACTGACGACGCCCAGGTTCCCGATGTTGATCCCTTGGAATGCGAGGCTGGAACTGCCGAACATATCGCAGTAGCGAAGCGTGTTGGGGTCGGCGAGCGGCTTGCTGACGGAGACGCTTTCCGCGCAGGAACGATCCAGCTGGCGGTCCGCAGTCCACCCGAATGTGGCGAAGGCGCCGTGCTTTAGCCTCGCCACCACTGAGGTCTCGAAACCCGTATAGACGTTCTTAGTCAGACTCTGCGGTGCGTTGGTTTCGAGCAGGCTGGCGGCCGGAAGAGAAGTGAGAGTCGGGATCAGGTTGAACACGGTGACGGGCGTGCCATTGAGCGGGTTGACAATATTGAACGGGGTCCAGTCCGAAGCGGGGATGCCATTCTCGTTCACCAAAAAAAACTGCTGGTAGGCGGAACGCCTGTACCAGGCGACATTCAGGGTTACACCCTTGTAGAGTTCCTGCTGGACTCCGGCGTTGTACTGGTAGTTGTAATCGCGGTGCCAGTTCGGGTCGAGGTTGACACCGGTGGTCGCGCCAAGGACGGCGCCGAAGGTCGGATTCGAGCTGGGACCAAGATGCCCTGGCAGGATAGCGGAGGCAAGTGTGCCCTGCGGGGCGAAGCCACCGACGGGATAGCAGTCGGGATTCGGCGCGATGATACCGGCGATGGTCACCGGAGTGCAGTTCTGGCCGGGGATGGCAGGATTCAGCACGGGTCCAAGGGCCGGATTCGTGTTCGTATTCCAGGTGACGGACTCCGTCTGCAGCGCCAGCGGATTGAAAGTGCCGGTGAAGCTGCTGCTGTACTGCGAATTGTACTTTCCGAAGCCGGCCTTGAGGGCAGTCTTATGGTTGCCGAACAGGTCATAGACGACTCCCAGCCTCGGCGTCCAGTCTTTCCAGCAACCCATGCCCTTGACGGTGGAACAGTCGATCTCCGCGACAGTGCGGGCGGGCGCGAACCTGCCGGCCGGCTCGTTTTCCGGGTCGACCCGGGCTGCCAGGTATTCCCAGCGGATTCCGGCCGTGATCGCAAGCCGCTTGTAGTGCCAGGTGTCCATTATAAAGAGCCCGGCGTCTCCTGCCAGATGCGTGTGTATAGAGTAGGGCGAATTGTAAGCCGTGAAACTGACGGGCACGCCGTTGGTGAAGTTCTCCACGCCATCGCCGTTCAGGGTTAAGCTGTTGTCGTTCCGGCCGTTGCTGAACTCGGCGCCCGCCTTGATCTGGTGCGTGCCGGTTACATAGGTCACGGTGCCGCTGTAGTCGTTGCGGGTGGTCTGGTAATAAGTATTTCCGGTTCCGGCAACGTAACGCCGCAGGGTGCCTAAATCGATCTGGGTGGTATCCGCGTAAAACGCGTTGGTCCCAGGGGCCTGAAGAACCCCCGGCTGGTAGAGATCGTTGTAATCGAGGTGGCTGATGGACACGCCGGCCTGGGCAATCAGTCTCGGCGTCAAAGTGCTGGTCCACCTGCTCTGGAGGATATAATACATCGGCCACTTGTTGCGCTGGGTGGAGGCGACCGACGGGTCGACCGGGAGATAGGTCTGGCCGCCGTCGAGGATTTCGTGCCCTTTGTACTTCCAGTTGCGCAGAAAGGACGCGCTGAACTTGTTCTTCGGATTGAGCTGATACGTAAGGCGGTAGGACCCGGCATAGATATGCCCGTCCTGAATGCCCGGCGCGCCGTTGGGATAGACCGAGGCTCCGGCCTGCGTATAGGTGACCTGTTCCCGCCCGGTCAGGACGAACCACAGTTTGTCCTTGATTAACGGTCCGCTGAAAACGCCGTCGTAGTCTTCGATCTTGACGGTCTTATCCTGACCGCTAAGCCCGCGCGCAAGGATTTTGGAATCGAGGTTGGTGGCCTGCCAGAAGTCGCTGCCGCCGCTGAGGCCTCCAAAAAAATTGAAGTGAAACTTGTTGCCGCCGTCGCGTGGAACCAGGTTCGTGAACATGCCGCCACCCGAAGCCTCCGCCGTCACGTTGCTCGCCTGGTAGGTGGTTTCCTGAATGGCAGCGTTATCGATGTATTGCTGGATCTGGCCATCGGCGTAAGTGGTGTTCACCTTCATGCCGTCCAGGTAGTAGGAGTCATGCACCGATCCGTTGCCATGCACCGAAATATAGTTTTGTTCGATCTGCTGGGATCCACCGATATCCGGCAGGTTGAGGTGCGCCCCAGGCACGTAGGAAGCGATCGACTGCATGTAGCGGCCGGTGGGGAGCTCGTCCATTTCCGCACGTGAAAGAGTCGTGGGGTGTGCCGCATTTTCGGTGTCCACCGTCGCCGTGCGGGCCTCCACCTGCACGGTTTCTCCGACCGCGCCGATTTTCAGTTCCGCGTCCACGGGCACGGACACATTCGCCGGGACTTCGATGGTCTGTTTGGAGGTACTGAATCCCGATGCCGTGATCGTGACGGTATACGTGCCGGGCCGGAGGTCGACGATGGCGTAACGTCCGTCGCCGCTCGTGTTGACGGTGCGGACGCGCTCGATCAGAACATCGCTGGCGGCTTCGACTTTGGCGTCGGCGACCACCGCGCCGCTGGTGTCCCTGACGACACCGGAAATCGTGCTTTGGCCAAATACGCAGGCTGGCAACAGCACGGCCAACGCAGCTAGAGCCTTACAAGCAAACTTGGCTTTCCTCATCGCTCCCCTCTCCTTTTTCCCCAGGCCTTTGACCTGGAAACCCCGTTTGAAGCCGGATAAGAAACCCTGCAATTAGAAACTCAAGAAGTGGCCGAACACCGTTGCGAAAGGAAAACCTGTTGATCGGTAGGTATTCTATAGCGAATGTGTATCGCTGTCAAGATCTTGCGCGTGTAAAATCTTCGTGAAGAGAAGTTGGGAAGCGGTTGACAGCCGGGTTCCCGGCGCTATAGAATACGTAGCGTGCGATAGAATGCAGATTTGATCGCGCAGGAGGCACGCGAATGACCAGTTACGGACTGATTCGTCTGATTTGGCGGGGCATGGGTATAGCGATTCTGGCCGGTTTCGCTGCCGGGATGCTGCCCCATCCTGCGGTGGCCGCGGACTTGAGCGCCAAGCCGCCCACTTTTGCCAAGGACGTCGCGCCCATTCTTCAGGAAAAGTGTCAGAACTGTCATCGCAACGGCTCCATGGCGCCGATGTCGCTGGTCACTTACGAAGAGACCCGGCCCTGGGCGAAAGCCATTAAGCAGCGCGTAGTGGCGCGCAACATGCCGCCCTGGCATCTGGACAAGACCGTCGGCGTGCAGGAGTTTCAAAACGACATGTCGCTGACCGATGCGCAGATTTCGGTGTTCGCGAATTGGGTGGATGCGGGCGCGCCGCTGGGCGATCCCAAGGATATGCCGCCCGCGAAACAATGGCCCAACGACGACGGCTGGCAACTTACCAAACAATTCGGCCAGCCGGATTTCATCCTCAAGTCCGACGACTACACCATGCCGGCCAAAGGGCAGGACGTGTGGTGGAAGCCTCTGACGCAGATTCCGGTCACCGAGCCGCGCTGGGTGCGGGCCGTCGAAATGCGGCCGGGCACGGCGGCAGGCCGCCGGATCACGCATCACGCCCTGGCTTATCTACAGCAGGAGGAGCCCGGCAGCAACACCGGCGTCGCGACTCAGGGGCTGCTGATGGAATGGGCCGTGAACAAGAACTACGATACCTACCGCCCCAACACCGGGAAGCTGCTTCTGCCGGGCTCCCGCATCTGGTGGGAGATGCATTATCACGCCGTGGGCCAGGAGATCACGGATCATGTCGAGCTGGCGGTCTATCTATATCCCAAGGGCCAGGAGCCGAAGTATCGCACGTTCCTCACGCCGTTCCCGGCCACGCAGGGAAGCGCGGGCGGCGGGACGCTGGACATCGCTCCGAACTCATTGGTGCAGACCGAGGGCTTCCAGGTGCTGAGGCAACCGGCGCGGCTCGAGAATTTCCAGCCGCATATGCATTTGCGGGGCAAGTCCATGTTGCTCGAAGCGATTCTCCCGGATGGCTCCAAGCGAACGCTCAGCTATGTGGACCATTTCAACTTTAACTGGATGACCAACTACATCTATGCGGATGACGCGGCGCCGGTGCTGCCTAAGGGCACGGTGATCCACGTGGTGGCGTGGCACGATAACACTGCCAATAATCCGAACAATCCCGATCCGAACCAGTGGGTGGGCTGGGGCGACCGAACCGTGGATGAGATGGCGCACGCCTGGGTGAACGTGACGTACATCAGCGAAGAAGACTATTCGGAGTGGGCTTCGAAGCACGCCCCGTCCGAGCCTGCCGGGCGGCGCCGGAACTAGTTCTATGGCCGCTCGCATCAGCGCCCCCGTGTGGGGCAGGCTGGCAGCTTGTGGCGGGTGGTTAACCCGCCCGGAGCGCCGGTTGGCAACCGGCGCGCAGCTTACCAAGCTGCCCCACAGGAGCTGGGGCATTATCTGGGGCACTATCTGGAGCTTGGTCTTGATCCTGGCTGCTACTGCGATGGCGCAGCAGCAGGTGCCGGTGGAGCCGCCGCATGACTCGGGGCAGAGTGTGACTGCGGCCTACGAGGGATGGTTCCCGAACTCCGATGGAACCTTCAGCCTGCTGTTCGGTTATTTCAACCGGAATATCAAACAGGAGCTGGATATTCCGGTCGGACCGGAGAACCAGATCGAGCCGGGCGGTCCGGATCAGGGGCAGCCTACGCATTTCCTGACTCGCCGGCAATGGGGCGTCTTCACGGTGACCGTCCCTAAGGATTTCGGCTCTAAGAAAGTGGTGTGGAAAATCGTCGCTAACGGGAAAGCTACGGAAGTCCCGGCGGGGCTCGATACGCTGTGGGAACTTTCTCCGTTCAAAGACGCCACCAATAACACGCCGCCGTTTATCGCATTTGCGGAAAACGGACCGTTTGTGCAGGGGCCGCGCGGGCACAGCACCACACTCACGACCACGCTGCCGGAGCCGGTTACGGTGAACCTCTGGGTGGCCGATGACGCGAATGTAAGCCCAGGTGCGACACGTCCCAAGACCGCGGCGGTTACGCTGACGTTGAGCAAGTATCGCGGACCGGGTACGGTCACCTTCGCGAACGATAAGCCCACAGCGGAGGAGGCGAAGTTTCGAGCGCCCGCGCCGAGCGTGTTCACCGGAAAGGCCACGACCACCGCTAGCTTTAGCGAGCCCGGTGAGTATATCCTGCGTGTGGTGGCGAACGATTGGTCGGGCGAAGGCGGGCGCGGGTTCCAGTGCTGCTGGTCCAACGCCCAAATCAAGGTTTCCGTGAAGCCCGCGGCTGCGGGCGGCCGCTAACCGGCCGCTCCTTTACAGTCGCGGTTCGTCAGTAGTTCCGAAAAAGAGAGGGTCACTCACATGCATCGACACAAAAATGGATTGCGCGTGGCGGTCCTGGCCGCGATTGTGGGCGTGGCGGGCGCGGCCTGGGGCCAGCAGCCTTCGACCAAGAACGGCGAATGGCCGTATTACACGGCGGATCTGAAGGGCAGCAAATACTCGCCGCTGGATCAGATCAACGCCGGCAACTTCAGCCAGCTTGAAGTCGCATGGCGCTTTAAGACGGACCACCTCGGGCCGCGGCCGGAGTTCAAACTCGAAGGCACGCCGCTGATGGTGAAAGGCGTGGTCTACACTACGGCCGGGACACGGCGGTCGGTGATCGCGCTGGACGCCAAGACGGGCGAGCTCAACTGGGCGTACAGCTTGCGCGAAGGCAATCGCGCGGCGATCGCGCCACGGCAGTTGTCGGGGCGCGGCGTCTCCTACTGGACCGACGGCAAGGGCGATGACCGCGTGATCTTCGTGACTACCGGCTACCGGCTCATTTCGCTCAATGCTCACACGGGTCAACCGATCTCCGGGTTCGGCAAGAGCGGCGTCGTGGACTTGAAAGAAGGCATGGTCACGGGGACCGGCAAGCAGATCGATCTGGAAAATGGCGAGGCGGGTTTGCATGCGACGCCGCTGGTGGTTAAGGACGTCGTGATCGTGGGATCGGCGTTCAAAGAGGGCATGACAGTTGCGACCCACGACAACACCAAAGGCCTGGTGCGCGCCTTCGACGCCAAGACCGGCAAGCTCCTGTGGACTTTCAACACCATCCCAAAGCCGGGCGAGTTCGGCAATGAGACTTGGGAGAACGGTTCCTGGGCCAACAACGGCAATACCGGCGTGTGGACGCAGATGACGGTGGACGAGGACCTGGGCCTGGTTTACCTGCCGGTCGAAACGCCGACTTCGGATTTCTACGGCGGGCACCGGCCGGGCGACAATCTGTTTGCCGAAAGCCTGGTGTGCGTGGACCTGAAGACGGGCAAACGGAAGTGGCACTACCAGATCGTGCATCATCCGATTTGGGATAACGATCTTTCTTCGGCGCCCATTCTGGCCGACATCAATGTCGGCGGGAAGGCGATCAAGGCTGTGGCTCTGCCTACTAAACAGGCCATGCTGTTCGTGTTCGATCGCGTGACGGGGCAGCCGGTGTGGCCGATCGAGGAGAAGGCTGTGCCGCAGTCCGACGTGCCCGGCGAAAAGACTGCGCCCACGCAACCCTTTCCCACCAAGCCGCCGGCGTACGGACGCAACTTCATCAAGATCCCGGACGATCTGATCGACTTCACGCCGGAGATGCGGGCGCAGGCGCGCGACAACATGGCGCGCTATAAGCAGGGTCCGATCTACAATCCTCCCGTGGTCGGCGATCCTAGCGGGTTCCTGGGAGCCATGGAACTTGGCAACGCTAGCGGAGGCACCAACTGGCCTGGAGCGGGCTACGATCCCGAGACGCACATCGTGTACGCAGAGGCTGGCCAATCCGCGGTTTCGCCGATTTCGTTGCGCAATCCGCCGGCGGGGTTCTCCGATATTCGCTATGTGTTGGGCCGGAACGACACGGAGTTCCGAGTTTCGGAAGGACCGGGATTCGGGAGCGCCGCGGATGCTCCGCAACCTCGCCGGCCTACAGTCGCTCCGGCCAAGCCCGCGGCTCCAACGACGACTGCGGGAGCTCTCACCGTTCAGGGCCTGTCCATCGTGAAACCCCCGTACGGCGTGATTTCCGCCATCAACCTGGATCGCGGCGATCTGCAGTGGCAGGTGCCCTATGGCGAGACTCCGGACGTGGTCCGCAATCACCCGGCGCTCAAGGGCATGAACATTCCCAACACCGGGCAGGGCGGAAGCGTGGGTCTGGTGGTGACGAAGACGCTGGTGATCCTGGGCGACAGCCAGGTCACCACGACTCCGCAGCATCCGCGAGGCGCCATGCTGCGCGCCTACGACAAGGCCACCGGCAAGGAAGTCGGCTCGGTTTTGATGCCGGCGCCGCAGAGCGGTTCGCCCATGACTTACATGGTCGATGGCAAGCAGTACATCATCGTGGCGGTGAGCGGAGGCGCGTATTCGGGCGAGTACATCGCTTACAGTCTGCCGTCGGATAATTAGAGCCGCGATAATAAAGCATGCTCAAAAACGCACTCGCACTACTCGCGGTGTTGCTCGCTGCTGGGTTGGTTTGTCTTCAGGCACAGTCGGCGCGCTCGGTGTGGGACGGCGTCTATACATCCGCGCAGGCTCAGCGCGGGGGTACGCTGTACGCGGCGAACTGCGCGTCGTGCCATGGCACCGAACTGAACGGTGGTGAGTCGGCGCCGCCGCTTACGGGAGGCGACTTTCTCTCCAACTGGAACGGCCTGACGGTGGGCGACCTGTTCGACAGGATTCGCGTCTCGATGCCGGCGGATCGGCCCGGACGGCTCAGCCGGGAGCAGGATGCCGATATCGTTGCCTACATGCTCAGCGTGGGTCAGTTTCCCGCGGGCTCGGCGGAACTCGAGCACCAGACGGAAACGCTGAAGCAGATCCGGCTCGATGCGGCGAACCCGAATAGCGGGAAACAGAAATAGTTTCTCGCGGGCGCCTACGTAATCGACAACATCATCCGCGCGCGGCGGCCCGTGTTCGTACGGCTCATGCCTGTTCACGATGATGATAGAATCCAATCCAATGAGACCGGTCACTGGTGGTACGGTTGTTCGGCCGCGCGGTTGGGTTAGCGATCGATGGGGCACTACTGGCAGGTGCTCCGCGAGCAAGGCGGCTGTTTGGATAGGCGTGTTCTATCTGGGTACTGGAATCCTTCCGGCTCAGGATCGCGCTAGCGACACCAATCCGATGGCGAACAATCCGGATGCCGTCGCGGCCGGCCGGAGGCTTTACGATCAGACGTGCCAGGCCTGCCACGGCGGGGAAGGACGCGGAGATCGCGGCCCAGCGCTGACGACCGCGACGCTCCCACACGGAAGCGGCGATGGCGACCTCTTCCGTAACATTCGGAATGGGATTGCCGGTTCGGGAATGCCCGCGTTTTCCATCCTGACTGCCGATCAGATTTGGCAACTGGTGAGTTACATCAGAAGTCTGAACGGTGCTGCAACGGCGTCGCCGAATGAAGTTGTGGCGGGAGATGCGGCGGCGGGCGAGACGATTTTCTTCGGCAAAGCCGCCTGCAGCGGTTGCCATCAAGTGAACGGACGCGGCGGCATTGTGGGGCCGGATTTGTCGGCGGCGGGAAAGAGCTCGGCTCAGGCGCTGCGTCTGAAGATCGCCGATCCGAATGCCGACTCGGGCGGGCGGGGCCGCCGCGGACCGGGCGTCGTGGTGGTCAAGACTAGCGACGGCCGCGAAATCCGGGGGGCTCGGCGCGCTGAGGACACCTATTCACTGCAGATGGTGGATATCTCGGGGAAGCTGCTGCTGATCGACAAAGCGCGGATCACCGAGGAACGCTACGAGTTCAAGTCGCTAATGCCGGACAATTACGCCCAGCGCCTGACGGCGGCTGAAATTCAAAACGTCGTGGCTTATTTGAAGACACTCGGCGCGCGCGACTTTGCGAAGACGATTCAAGCCGATATTTCCGGCGGCTTGACACCCGGATTGACATTCGACCGGCTCCGGCATTCCAGCGCCGAGCCGCAAAACTGGCTCACTTATTGGGGCGATTATCAGGGCCGGCATTACTCGGCTTTGAAGCAGATCAATACGTCCAACGTGCGGCAGTTGCAGGCGCGCTGGTCGGCGCAGTTGGTGGGCCCGTCGAGCCTCGAAGCCACTCCGCTGGTGGTCGATGGCATTATGTACACCACTGGGTCGCCGGGAACCGTGGTCGCGCTCGACGCTAAGACGGGTCTGCAGATCTGGAGGTATCAGCGCCAGCAGAAGGTCGTCAATCCTTACGAAATCAATCCTTTCAATCGAGGCGTCGCGGTGCTGGGAAGCCGGGTGTTCTTTGGCACGCTGGACGCCGCGCTGGTGGCGCTGGATGCTCGCACGGGGTTGCCGCTGTGGGAAGGCCAGATCGACGATACTCTCAAGGGCTACAGCCTTACTTCAGCTCCGCTGGCGCTCAAGGATAAGATTGTCGTCGGCATCACCGGCGGCGAGTTTGGCGCTCCCGGTTATGTGGACGCTTACGATCCGGCCACGGGGAGGCGCTTGTGGAGATTTAACACCATTCCTGGTCCAGGCGAATTCGGGCACGATACCTGGAAGGGCGACAGTTGGAAGCACGGAGGCTCGCCCGCGTGGCTCACGGGCAGCTATGATCCGGATCTGGACGTGCTTTACTGGACCGTCGGCAACCCCGGGCCCGATAGCGACGCGGAGATTCGCAAGGGGGACAATCTGTTCTCGTCGTCGGTGGTCGCGCTCGATCCGAACACGGGCCAGCGCAAGTGGCACTATCAGTTCACTCCGGGGGACAGCCACGATTGGGATGCCACTGAGGATGTGCTGCTGGTGGACCGTCCGTTTCATGGGCAGAACCGGAAGCTGCTCCTGCAGGCGGATCGCAACGGGATCTTCTATGTTCTCGACCGGACCAGCGGGAAGTTTCTGCTGGGATCGCCGTTTGTCCACCAGACATGGAACGCCGGCTTCGACGAGAACGGGCGTCCCCGGATTGTCCCCGGCACGGACGCTAGCCCCGAGGGCGTCGCCGTGTATCCATCTGGCGGGGGCGGCAACAATTGGAGGTCGCCGTCGTACGATCCCGCTACGGGTTGGATGTACCTGGTCTTTTCGGATTCGGGCCAGCGATTCGTTCGCACGCCGGAGGAGTATGAGGCCGGGAAGCAATACTGGTCGGGTCGCGGCACTCCGATCCCGGGAGAAACGGCCACGGCGGGCGTCATGGCGATCGACCCGGAGACGGGGGCCGTGAAGTGGCGCTATAAAATCGCACAAGCAACGCTGGGTGGAGGCGTGTTGGCTACCGGCGGCGGGCTGGTGTTTGCGGCCACCGGGGATGGGAACCTGATCGCGTTGAACTCCAAGACGGGCGCGCCGTTGTGGCACTTTCAGACCGGTGCGAGAATCGGCGCATCGCCTATGAGCTACTCGGTGGATGGGCAACAGTTCGTCGCGATCTCAGCAGGCAGTGTGCTGTACAGCTTCGCACTGCCGCAGTAGGAGCGCGGTCCCATTCAGATTCCGCTGGAGCGGACCCAGAAGCTCTCGGTCCACTTGGCGCCGGGGGCTAGCGTTTGCAAACCGGTGTATTTGCCTTCGTGCTGCAAGTTGACGGCGCTGGTGATGCCGGTCATCGGCTCGAAACAAATAAAGTCGCGGGTTTGTCCTGCCGGTGGGGGAGGTTCCCAAATTATGGCAACGGGATATTTGGGTCCGAATAGCGTCTCGACTTTCATCCCCTTCGACTCGATGGAAAAATGCGCGCGGCCTTCGGCGTCGCGATCTAGATCGGTAAACCCGGTATCGAGGTTGTGGCCTTTGAGGGGCAGCGGATTCGGCAAGTCGAGAGGTTTCAGCTCTCCAGTGGGGATTAGACGATCGTCGGCGACCACTATCTTGCGGGCGGGAAGCGTCGCGAGCCACTCGTCTCTTGGGACATCGGGTATGCGGTAATACGGATGAAATCCGAGCACGACCGGCATGGGGTCGGAACTCAGGTTGGTCACCGTCACGCGCACTTCTAATACGCCGCCGCGAAGCCGGTAGGTCATCTCGTATTCGTGCGCGAAGGGCCACTGCGCCATCAGATCGGGGTTCTTCCAGAATTGGAGCCGGCTGGTCACATGCGCGGATTGCCGGTCGACTGCTACTTCCATCACTTCCCAGAGCGGTGAAGTGGCGAGCATCCCATGAATGGGCAGCGCACCGCGGACATTGCCTAGCGTCATGTTGAACGTATATTTCTTGCCGTTGGCCCAGAAATCCTGCTCATCCAGGCGGTTCGCCCAGGGCGCCAGGAAGGGAATGCCGCCCAGCTCAGGCTGCTTCTGAAATTCGCCGACATCAGCAGACGGGAAGTACAAAATGTTCTTGCCATGTACTTTCATTTCGTAAGCCCGGTTCCCGATCGAGGGCACAATCGAAACCTCCACGCCTGCCGCGGCATCCGTGAGACGAACGATGGCGACGCCATGGTCGGACGTCTTCTGGGCGGTGTAATTTTGAGCGGCGTGAATTTGAACGGTGGACGCGACCGCGAGCGCGAACGGCAATGCCCCGATTTTCATGGATCGAGTGTATCTCATTTTAGGAAGTGCGCGACGGGCGTGCCAGGCGTCATACTAGAAACGTGGCCGGCCACGAGAACGAACTGGAGCAGATTGTCGCGGAACTAAACCGGACCATCCGGGTACGCGACTCCCATGAGGCTTCCAAAACTGCCGGGTCGCTGGATCATCTGCTGGCTCATGCCGTGCGCCGCGGCGCATCGGATCTGTTGTTGATTGCGGGGGCGCCGGTGATGCTTCGCATTGGGGGAGCGCTGGCCCCTGCAAGCGGTCCACTGTTAGATGCCACGGAAACACGGGATCTACTGGTGTCGGCGCTGACCCAACCGCAGATTCAGGAGCTGCAGCAGAACAAGTTCGTAGATTTGTGCTTCAGCCGAGAAGGGATCGGCCGTTTCCGTGCCAATGTGCACCACCAACGGGGAACCATTGCCGGGAGCATCCGTATCCTTCCCGAAAAAATCCCAACGTTTGAAACACTGCACTTGCCTGCCGGCCTGCGTCGATTGGCGGAGGCCCGTCAAGGTTTGGTGCTCATCACGGGGCCGACGGGTTGCGGAAAGAGCTCCACGCTGGCTGCGCTGGTGGACATCATTAACTCGCAGCGCCATGATCACGTTGTGACGCTGGAAGATCCCATCGAGTTTGTGCACACGAACCGGAAGTCGGTCATCGAGCAGATCGAGGTGGGGCATGACGCACTCGACTTCGCGAACTCTCTGCGCAGTATTTTGCGGCAGGATCCGGATGTGATTCTGGTGGGCGAAATGCGGGATTCCCAAACCATCGCCACGGCTCTTACGGCGGCCGAAACCGGGCATCTGGTCCTTTCGACGTTGCACACCAATGACACCTCGCAGGCGGTATCCCGCATTCTCGATTCGTTTCCGTCCGGCAACCAGGCGCAGATCCGGCAGCAGCTTTCGCTGGCCCTGCTCGCCGTGGTCGCACAGCAGTTGGTTCCGTCAGCCGCAGATAGCCGGCGGTATCCCGCAGCGGAGATTCTGATGGCCAGCAGCGGAGTGCGCAGCCTGATCCGAAAGGGCGAGGATCATCAACTCTACTCGGCGGTCGCGACGGGACGCAGCGATGGGATGATCACCATGGAGCAATCCCTCGCGGAGATGGTTCGCAATGGCCGTATTAGCCGGGAAATCGCAATGGCGCACTGCTTCCGCGCCGACGATTTGCTGCAATACTTGCGGACATAGTGTAGTGCGGCAAGCGGAATGACAATTTATCCGGGGGTGCCAAAACGCCAGGCTGAAAGCCGGCGGCAGCCTGAAAAGGCTGTCCCACCATGGACCGCAAAACCGATGGTACTTTAGCCGAACCGGAGCGATGGCGCGAACCGTAGGTAGTGTCCTGTTAGATAGGACACTACCGAACCGTAACAACCCTTGCATCGGAGAACCGATCCGAGTAGCATGAGCCGATCCAGAAGCTTCCAGACAAGAAGGGGACGCGATGACAGGCACGGCCAAAGTCTTATCCAGTCTTTTCGTGACGTGCGCGGTGGTTTGGGCACAAGGCTCGACGGCTCAAATCAACGGCACGATCAAAGACGCTACTGGCCTCGCAGTTCCCGGCGCTGAGGTCAAAGTCACCCAGACCGCTACGGGCGCGATCCGGACGGTCACGAGCGCAGGGGACGGCGGTTACGTCTTACCCAATCTGCCTATCGGGCCGTACACGCTGGAAGTGGTTAAATCCGGCTTTAACAAATATGTGCAGTCAGGCATTGTGCTCCAGGTGGACAGCAATCCCACCATCGACGCGGCTCTGCAGGTCGGCTCCACTAACGAACAGGTCACTGTGCAGGCCGATGCCGCTTTGGTCGAAACGCACTCCACCGGTATCGGGCAGGTCGTGGATGCGCAGCGCGTGGTTGAGCTGCCCCTCAACGGACGAAATCCGACCGAACTCATCTTTCTGGCGGGAATGGCCAACGTCGGCTCGGGCGCGGCGGTGGGCACCATCAGTTCGGTGCGCAACTATCCGACCGTGGTTGTGTCGGTGGCGGGCGGTATCGGCAACGGGAACACATATTTACTCGATGGCGCGAACCATAACGATGCGATCAACAACCTGAATCTGCCGCTTCCGTTCCCGGATGCTCTGCAGGAGTTCAAGGTCGAAACCAGCGCACTTCCCGCGCAGTACGGCCTGCATTCGGCCGCCGCGATTAATGCCGTGACTAAGTCCGGCGCCAACGCGTATCACGGCGACGCTTTCGAGTTCCTGCGCAACGGCGACTTCAACGCGCGGGACTTTTTCGCCACCTCGCGCGATACCTTAAAGCGCAGCCAGTTCGGCGGAACCATTGGCGGACCGGTCCTGCCCCGGTTCCGGAACAAGCTCTTCTTTTTTACCGGCTATCAGGGCACGATTCAGAAGTCTTCTCCTCCGTCGACCATCGCGTTTGTTCCTACGTCCGCCATGCTGAATGGAGATTTCACGCAATTTGCCTCACCCGCTTGCAACGGCGGCAAGCAGCTCACGCTGTCGGCGGCTCAAGGCTTTGTGGGCAACCAGATCTCGCCTTCCCGATTCAACCCGGCGGCGCTGAATATCGAAAGCCATTTGCCCGTCGCCACGGACCCCTGCGGCAAGGTGATCTTCGGACTTTTGTCCAACTCGACTGAGAACCTCGGTGTATCCAGAATCGATTACCAGAAGAGCGAAAAACACTCCCTATTCGGGCGGCTCACGGTTTCGAATCTCGATGCACCTACCACTTACGACGGGAAAAATGGGCTCACCGACAACACGTCCGCACTGCACGACCGCGTCTATTCCCTAGCGATTGGAGACACGTACCTGATCGGAACTAATATCGTCAGCTCGTTTCGCATCGGCGCGAATCGCACGGAGCTGCCGAAAATTCCTGACGACTTCGCCTCGTGGAAGAGTCTCGGAGTGAATGCGGTGAACCTGCTCGCCAACAATCCTCGCATTACGATTTCCGGAAATGGATTCACCATCGGTGGCGGCAACGACATTCTTAACATACCCAATACGGGCCCCAATCCGAACGTCGCCGAGGACCTCAGTTGGGTTAGGGGCGCACACCAACTCGGGTTCGGCGCAAACTTCATGCGCACATCGATGAACCTGCAGTCCGGAATCAACGCCACCGGGCTGATGACTTTCAACGGAACCGTAACCGGCGCTCCTTTGGCGGATTTCCTGGTGGGGCAGGCCGTATCGTGGGCTCAAGGCAACCCGAACTATTTCTACAACCGCCAGCATTACATCGCACTCTACGCGCAAGATACTTGGAAGGTGAATTCCCGGCTGACCGTCAATTACGGAGTGCGGTGGGAGCCATATCTGGCGATTTACAGTAAGTATGGCCTCTATAACCATTTCGATCAGAGCCTGTTTAATCAAAATGTGCATAGCGTTGTGTATCCGAACGCGCCGGCCGGAGAGATTTTCCCGGGAGATTCACAATATACGGCCGGCAACGGCGTAGAGAACATGCGGCTGAACAAGTTTGTGCCCCGCATCGGGCTGGTCTGGGATCCCCGGGGCGACGGTAAAATGACTGTTCGCGCGGCCTACGGAATGTTTACGGACCGGGCTAACATCTACTCGCTAACCGCTTTCGGACAAGACGCCCCTTATGGCAATGTCATCACGCTGGCCAACGTGAATCTGTCTAATCCCTGGGCCAATTATCCGGGCGGCAATCCTCTGCCGATTGCGCTCACCAAAAACATCACGTTCCCGGCCTTTGCCGCCTATGTCACCCACCCGCTGAACTTCCAACCTACGTACCTGCACCAATGGAATCTAAGCGTGCAACGGCAGGTCGGAACAAATTGGCTGGTAACCGCGAACTATCTGGGCAACAGCACGATTCATCTGATGACGGCAGCCGAACTCAATCCGGCTGTGTTTCTCGGAACTGGTCCCTGCACCATTCCGGGGCCGAACGGGACCGTAAACAGCTATCCCGTTTGCTCCACCACCGCGAACACCAATCAGCGCCGCCGTTTGTATCTGCAAAATCCCTCGCAGGGACAGTATTACTCAATTGTTGCGGCAGCCGACGACGGAGGCACGGCTAGCTACGAAGCCTTATTCCTGTCCGTCCAGAAACGCCTGGGCCACGGTACCAGCCTGCTGGCGAATTACACATGGTCGCACTGCATCAGCGATGTCTGGAACGTGTTCACGGGGAACAATGGCGTGTCCGGCGTCACCCCCGGTAACCGGCGCAACGATCGCAGCAACTGTGCGCTCTCCGATCAGCGGCAGGTATTCAATCTCTCCGCCGTGGCTACATCACCCGAGTTCGGCGCTCGGACGCTGCGGCTGCTGGCCAGCCGTTGGCAGATCTCGGGTATCATTAACGCGAAGTCGGCGCAATTCTTCACAGTGATCACAAATGCCGATAACGCTCTGAACGGTGAGACTGCCGTGCAGCGGCCGAACCTGGTGAACACGAATCCCTACGCTTCTAATCAAGGTCCCGGCGGCTGGATCCTGCCGTCGGCGTTTTCGGCGCCGGCTCCTGGCACTTATGGCAATCTCGGCGCAAACAACCTGAAAGGTCCCGGAGTCTTCCAATTCGATGTGAGCCTGTCACGAACCTTCCGTCTCCGCGAAGCGCAAACGATCCAGTTGCGGGCTGAAGCCTTTAATGTTCTGAACCACGTCAACTTTAGCATCCCCGTGGCGACGCTGAACAGCGGGAACTTCGGCCAGATCACCAGCGACATCAGCGGCACTCAGGGGCTGTCGGCCGGCGATCCGCGTATCGTTCAGCTAGCGTTGAAGTACGTTTTCTAACCGGCGGGCCGACGCGGCGGCGTTGATGAACCGCATGAGCCAAACTTGATTGTGTGTGAGCCGGTTTGGAGACGGATCGCGCGGAATGCCAAGAAGGGACTAGCAGCGGTTATCCTGAGGAGGCAAAGATGTCAGACCCTGCGCCGCGATCCGCAAGGCTTACTGTTCAACTTGTCGTTGTTCTGGCGAGCGCCGCGCTGCTATTTCCTCCTGCTGCAACGGCTGAGCCCCAGTCGCTGACCGCAACTGACAATTCTTTACCGAGCGGGCTGGTTGTGGTGATTCAAAACAAGCCGGGTCAAGCCCTGGATCTACGAGCATTGAATAATTCCTACATTAGTGGCGTCGCGTTGCAAATCCACTGGCGCGACATCGAGCCGGTCCAAGGAAACCCGGATTGGTCGAAGCTGGATCAACTGTTCGCTGCGGCGCAAGCATCAAAGAAATGGGTACAGCTCCTCATCTTTCCTGGCTTTTTTTCTCCTGCATGGGCTCTGCAAGGGGCGAAGACCGAATCGTTCGGGTTGCAGTACGGACCCGGCAAAGGTGGGGTTGAGAGGCTTCCGATGCCGTGGGATAAGGTGTACCTTGGCCATTGGTTCGCATTCCTAAAACAAGTGAGCGACCGTTACGGAAAGTCTCCGGCTTTTAGAGTGATCGCCGCTGACGGGCCGACATCGGTTTCCGCGGAGTTCACGTTGCCAAGCACGCCGGAGGATGTTAGGATCTGGCGCAGCGTCTCGTACACGCCACGTAAGTATTTGGATGCCTGGCAAAACGTCTTCCAAGTGTTTGCCGCCGACTTTCCTAATCAGTACATTTCTCTGTCATTGGGATTTGGTCTTAATATTAATGACCGGGGCCAACTGGATGCGCGCGAGCGGGTGCGCACCAAACAAGCAGTTATCGACCAGGGAATTAGTCTGTTGGGACGCCGCTTTGCGCTTCAGTACAGCAATCTCGACGGAAATGCAGGCGCGGACCAGGGTCCCCCCGGGACCGCGCTGGTTATGGGTTATAACGGACGTATCGTAACGGGTTTTCAACTGCGAACGTCTTGCGAGCGCAACAGCGGAAACATGGGCGCGGAAGGAGATCCTCCGCTCGCTTTGAAAAGATCAATCGATAAAGGGACGGCGCGGAACAATAGCGGTCACCGAATTAATTATCTGGAAATATACGAACCCGACATACTTGCAGAAGAGATGCAACCAGTTCTTCGTAATGGGGCCGCGCTCTTCGCGAAGTGACGTCTGCGCTGCGACTCGGTACCCGATTCGAGCGGCCTCGGGCTTAGTTCTTGAGACTGGCCTGGCCGCCCCAGCCGGTCGGCATGCCGTTGAGTAGCGCGGCCGGTTTCATGGGGCGGCCGGCCGGTCGAGCGGCTCCAGTCTGACGATGGACGCACCGTGGTTATTGCCCACCCAGAATGTAACGGGAGTCGTCGAGTTGTCAACGAAAACTCGACGCACATTCGTAAACCGAGGCAGGAGATACTCGATGAAGGCGCCTGTCCGCGGATCGAGGCGCTGCACGGTGTCGCTGAACTCCCCGCCGGACCACGCGTCACCATTCTTGTCGGCGGTCACATCGTAAGGCCATGAGCCGGGCGTCGGCGCGGGCCATTCCTCGAAACGTTCGGCCTTTGTATCGAACATTCCGATCCGGTCGGCGCGGTTCTCCCCGAACCAGAGCCGGCCTTCCGCGTCCAACATGCCGCGGCGTGGACCGGAGCCGCGAGTCGGCGTCGGATGCAGGGTGATCTTGCCGGTTTTTGCATCGATCCTTCCGATGTGCTCGCGTCCCATGACGGTGAAGTACACGTTGTTCTGCGGGTCGGAGATCACGTCGTAGATGTTGGGCCGAGGGATCGAATACGGCGTGAACACCTCGAATTTTCCGGACTTCACATCCAGACGCAGCACTGTGTAAGTTCCCGCATCTTGCAACCAGACCTTGCCGTCCACATTATGATGTTGCGGGCTGACCTGATTTACCTGGACATGGTCTCCGTTCAACTCCGGAGGCAGACTCCAGGTCTGAAACTTCTCGGTCTTCTGGTCGAATTTGGCGATGCCTGCCTGGAATTGCATCCCCATCCACAGGTTTTCCTCCTCGTCGAAACGTAACGCCAGGATGCCCGTCGGCGAGCCGGGCTTCAGCAAAGGCACTGGGTATTCGGTGGCCTGTCCCGTGCGCGGGTCCAGCTTTCCCAGGATCTGTTCGCCAAAACTGGCGTACCAGACCATGCCCTTGGAATCCACGACTACATCATGGGGCTGCCGGGTCTTCTTCGGAAGATCGTACTCCGTATAGACGACCTGCGTCGCTTTGCCGGTGGGGCGGGGGTGGGGCTTGAACGAATACTTCCACTGAGGAGCGGAACTCAGATTGATAGAACTGAGATACTGAGCCTGCTGCCGCCAGGCTTCCTGCCGTTGCTCCAGCGGGTCTTCGCCGCCTCCGATGCGCGGGGCGAGAAGCTTCTGCGGCATCAACGGGAACGAGAGCTGCGGGTAGGTCGACATGCGTTCGATGACCGGCACGAATCCGTGGGCGTCGTAATGCGAGCGTGCGACCCGCTCCAGCGTATGACAATGCGTACAGTTCCGCACCGAGGCCTTTTGTTGCTCCGTGCCGGGCAGGCTGGCGAACCAATCCGCATTCGAGAGTTGCGACGCCGGGTCCTTGGCCTTGCTGAGCTTGAGATCCGCTGTGACGGTCTTGTCAGCAGGAGTCTCAACGGCGCCCGGGCCCTCCAGATCGTAGCCCACCGCCCGGATGCGAAGGGAATACTGTCCGGGTTGCAACTTCGACGACGGGAAGCGATACAGGCCTTCTCGATCGCTGACCACGGTGATCGTGAGCGGGGAACCTGCCTTCTTGGCGCTGACAAGCACCCCTTCCATGGGGCCTTCTTCGGTCGAGGTTACGCGCCCGGTCAGAGCGACTGAGGAGTGAGTCTGAGCGGGAAGGTTGCTGGGCGTGGTTTGAAAAAACACAAAAGGGGGTATTTACTTGACTCAGGTGGCCCCAACCTGTAGCATGGCCGGCTGTGGAGGAGTATCCCCGGAGTCTGGCCGATTTCGAGGCTCGGTTCGACACCGAGCAAGCGTGTCGGGACTACCTGTACCGGCTGCGA
>DATNJC010000112.1:0-5636 GCA_035604115.1 Bryobacteraceae bacterium
GTTATTGAAGACAAGCAGGTCGTTCGGCCGCAGCAGCTCCGGAAACTTCCGAAAGTGCAGATCCTCAAACCCGCCCGTACAGGAATCCAGCCGCAGCAGCCGCGAGCCTGCCCGGTCCGCCAGCGGCTCCTGGGCAATCAATTCTTCCGGCAGATGATAGTGAAAATCGGAGACCAGCACGCCATCCGATTATAGGGACAGACCAGGCCCTGCGAGCACGAATGGCACGAGAGTCGCATCGCTATCGCCCGAAAATTGGATTGTTTCTGCGCGCAGACTGCTGGTACTATGCGGGTGCTGAAGGCTCGGCCGACGAGGCTCGGCAGGTAAGGCGCGCGGCCTGCGTTTGTCGTAAACTCCCCTCGAAAGGTACCAATGCCCGAGGAACGCAAATACCGGGAAGAGATCGTCCGCTACGGACGAATGCTGCACGCCCGCGGCTTCGTGGCCGCCATGGACGGCAACCTCTCCGTCCGCCTGAACGACGATCGTATCCTGGTCACCCCCACCTGCGTCAGCAAGGGCGCCATGCGTCTGGCCGACATGGTTGTCGTCGATCGGGAAGGCCAGCGCGTCTCCGGCCGCCGCAACGTGACCAGCGAGATCGGCATGCACCTGCTGATCTATCGCCTGCGCCCTGATGTGAGCGCGATAGTCCACGCCCATCCTCCCACCGCGACCGGCTTTGCCGCCGCAGGCATCGCCCTCACCGAGCCCCTGGTCTGCGAAGTCGTTATGGGCCTGGGATGCATTCCCCTCGCCCGTTATGGCACGCCGGGAACGTCGGAACTCGCCCAAACTCTCGAGCCTTACGTCCCCAACTACGACGCCATTCTCATGTCGAATCACGGCGTCGTCACTTACGGCGACACGCTCGAGCACGCCTACATGAAGATGGAAACCGTCGAGCACTTTGCCCAGATCGCCCTGGTCACGCACCTGCTCGGCCGCCAGCAGCCGCTGAAAGACGTGGAAATCGAAAAGCTGCTCCTCGCTCGCACCAAATATTTCGGAGCGAAAGCGGCATCCTCGATGCCCTTGCCGCGATCGCCCCAAAAAGTCAGCTAGCTTCTATTCCCCTCCAATCCGAAACCGCATCCCCGCGCGGAAATTCACCGGCAACGCCGGATACCCAACGACCTCGTTATACCGCCGGTCGAGTGCGTTCTCGACACTCGCATACATCGTGACCCGCCGCGTTACTGCGTACCATCCCCCGAGGTCCGCCCGGACATATCCCGCCGCGTGCTCGATGTTGAAGCCCAGAAAATCCGAGTCCGTGCGCCGCCCCACCAAGCTCCCTCCCAGATTCGCCCCCCAGCGCGAGCCAAGGTACGACAAGAGCGTCGTCGCGGAGTGCTTCGGCCGCCGCAGCAGCGGATTGCCCGGATCCTCGATTGGATCCACTGGCTCCGGATTGTCCAGAATCTGGCTCGACGTGTAGGTGTATGTCGCGTTCCAAAGGAGCCGCGAGCGCAGACGGCCCTGCAATCCCACTTCCGCCCCGTGTGCCAGCGCCTTGTTCACATTCACAAATCGCCCAACAAAGCTGGTAGGGCTCAACGGCACAAAGTTGATCTGGTCATGAAACAGGTTGTTGAAGTAGGTGGCGTTCAGCGCCATTTTGCCCCGCCAGAAATCCTGCTGAAACCCGGCTTCGAACGCCCGCAGGCGCTCCGGCTTCAGTCCCGGATTCGGTTGGCTGAAAGGAGGTCCAGCGAAGGTTTCTTCCAGTCGCGGCTCTTTGAATCCCGTGGCATACGAAAACCGCAGGCGCGTGCCGGAAAGCATTTCCCCGCCCCGGAGCGCCTGCCAGGTCAGAGCCACGCGCGGCACGCCCGTGTTGCCGAATGCGCTGTCGTGCACCAACCTCCCTCCCGCAATTACCGACAGCTTTCCCAGCGTGACTTGCTGTTGCACATACGCGTCATTGTTCAACCGCTGCCCGTGCGCTTGTGGCGGAAAATCCACGTCGCCGATGAATCCGTTCTCGTTCTCCATGCGATATCCAAACGTCGTGTGCGTCCAGGTTCGTTCCAAGTAATCGCCCTGATATTCAAACCCCACGCGGTTGATGCGGTCGACTTCATGAGAGGGAAAATCAAACTGCCCGAAAGCTGGGCTCACCCGCGCCGGGTCCCCGTTCACATTCAGCTCGTTGTAGCGATAGAGATAGTCGAATCCGGTCAGCCGATGCTGCCAGCCCGCAGGCGCGGCCACAGCCAGCTCCACGCTGCCCAGCAGGCTGTTGAGCTGCGACCACTCGCTCGGGTCGGGCGGTTCCAGCGGCGTGCCGTTGAAGTCCCACTCTCCGGGGACCCCGGTGTGGCTGTTGGAATGGCGAAAGCGCGCCCGCAGGGAAGTCCGGTCGCTGAGCGCCGCCCCCACGTTCGCACCCTCCAGCGAGTCCGAATAGGCGTCGTTGATCCCGGCCCCGTTGCTGTTGAACTGGTCGCCGAACAGGTTATAGTCGAGCCGCCCCCGCGCTCCCGCCAGCGAAGCATTGCCGTTTGCCGTTTGCAGGTTGCCCCCGTCCGCGCCCAGGCTCAGTTCCGGCACCGCCGTGCTGCCCGTGCGCGTCCAGACCTGCACCAGGCTGGTCATGGCGTCCGATCCATAAAGCGTGCTCTGCGTTCCGCGCACAAATTCCATCCGGTCAGCCTGCGTCAGCGGCAGCGTCCCAAAATCCAGCGTGCCCCCGGGCTCGTTCACCGTGACGCCGTCCACGATCACCTTGTTGTAATTGGATTCTCCGCCGCGCACGAACAGCGACGACAACCCGCCGCGCTGCCCGGCTGCGTTGACCACGGCGCCAGGAAGAAACCGCACCGCATCGTCCGCCGCGATCGGCTGCATGGTCGTCAGTTGCGCCCCGTTCAGTGCATCGACATCCGCGCCCGCGGCTTCTCCCGGCACCGGCGTTCTCGTCGCGCTCACCACAACTGTTTCCGATGCCGAGGCCAGCCGAAGCCGTACCGTTAACTCTGGGCCGGATGATGCATCCACTGTTTCCGCCGCGAAGCCCGCAGCCAGCACCCGCACTTGATACTTTCGAGCGGCCTCCACTCGAAAACTCGCAGCGCCCTCAGCCGAACTAATCTGCAGCGCTGCCACCCTCTGCGAGTCGATGGCATACAACTCCACCTGTGCCCCCGCAACCGCGGCTCCTTGCGGATCCACGACTTTGATTTTGAGATCGGCGGCGAACGCCGCCCCGGAAAAAGCCACAACCAACAGCGCAAAGCTCAGCCTGCGCATACCATCCTCCTTGTCACGCGAAAGAGGTTGAGGTGGACGGATCGCGCCGGTCTCCTGGCTTTGCGAGTAAGGATGCACTCAGGCATCCGTCAGCGCCTGCGGCCTTCCCGGAATCAGATTCCATGCGCCAGTGAACTGGCGTCACCGAATCCTTCCAGTGGCCGAAAGCAGTTTTCTCGCTTACAGTTGCGCGGCAGCGCGGGATTCACACCCGCTTCCCTGTCTTCGCCGAGCGGCAAAGACGCGCGTTCCGAAGAGAAGATGAGAAAGAGCAGCTACAACCGTCCGAAGAATGTAATGGCACCCCGATGCAGAAGTCAAATGCTCAAGCTGCGACAGCCGCCAGGCCGGCTAAGAGGCCATGTAGGGACAGCCGCCCTCGGCTGTCCACCCAGCCGCGAAGCGGCGGCATATAATAGCCCGGCACGTAAGTGCCGGGTCAGGAGCGCAACAACAATCGAGTCCCGTAGGGACGGCACCGAGACTTACCTCTTCCACCGCCCCACAAGATACATCACAATCGTCAGCACCATACTCAGCACCACGCACGTCACCAGCGGAAAATACACCGTCGTATGCTTCCCCCGATAGACGATGTCCCCCGGCAGCTTTCCCAGAGGCAGGTTCAACCGTCCCAGCGCGACCAGCACCACGCCCGCCACCACCAGCAGGCCGCCCAGCCAGATCAACACTTTGCCAAACTCCGTCATGAGCTGCTCATAACTAGCATAGAGTCAGCCCCTAGCCGAAAGCGACCGCAGCGCGAATTTCCCCGTGCGAGGTTCGCGACCTGCCCACCCTTGTCCTTGTACCAAATGCGTATTGAATCCTGATTCATTTTCTGCCAGACTGTGTCTCACGCCATTCGTTCGGAACGCAGTTTCCACTTCGCCGGTAGTTTAGCCCTCTTCAAAACTTCGTCACCCGTTTCACCGGAGCGAACCCGGCCAGATCCATTCGCTCCTTCGAGCCCAGGAGGTGTTTGCCATGTTGTTCCGCCATCCCGCCGCTCGCTCCCAACGTTATCCACTGGCATCAATCCTTGTGCTTGCAGTGCTGTACGCGATCACCGCCCGTTCCCAGGACGTGCTTACTTACCACAACAACAACTCACGCACCGGGCTCAACTCCAACGAGACCATCCTCACGCTTGCGAATGTGAACTCGGCCTCATTCGGCAAGCTGTTCACCATCCCCGTCGACGGCAAAGTCGACGCGCAACCACTCTACCTGTCCTCCATCACCATTGCGGGCGTGGCCCACAATCTGCTGATCGTGGTCACCGAGCACGACAGCGTCTACGCCTTCGATGCCGACACCGGTGCCCAAATATGGCAAGTCACAACTCTCGCCGCCGGCGAGACTACGTCCGACAACCGCGGTTGCAGCCAGGTGACTCCCGAGATCGGCATCACTTCCACTCCGCTCATCACGCGCCCCGCAAATTCGAATCCCATCATCTACGTTGTGGCCATGTCGAAGGACAAGATGGGCAACTATCACCATCGCCTGCACGCCCTCGACGCCACCACAGGTGCGGAACTGCACAATGGTCCGAAGGAAGTGACGGCGAAATATCCCGGTACCGGCGACGACAGTTCCGGCGGCTTCGTCATCTTCGATCCCGGCCAGTACAAAGAGCGCGCTGGTTTGTTGGGCTTCGGCGGCATCGTGTATCTCGCCTTTTCCTCACACTGCGACAACCGTCCCTACACCGGTTGGATCATGGGCTATAACCACCTTACCCTGGCCCAGACCACGGTGCTCAACGTGACCCCGAACGGCAACGAGGGCGCAATCTGGGGCGCCGGCGCCGGCCTGGCCGCCGACGGCAAGAACATTTTTCTGCTCGATGCCAATGGAATCTTCGACACCACCCTCAACGCCGCCGGCTTTCCCTCCGACGGAGACTACGGCAACGCTTTCCTGAAACTCTCGACCCAGGGCGGGCTTTCCGTGGCCGACTACTTTGAGATGGACAACCAGTCCCAGGAAAACGGCAACGACATCGACCTCGGCTCAGGTGGAATTCTGCTGACCAATCCCAAAGATTCGACGGGCACGGTTTGGAACCTCGCCATCGGAGCCGGCAAAGACGGCAATCTCTACGTCGTCAATCGCAACAACCTGGGAAAATTCAGCGCCAGCAGCAATCAGATTTATCAGGAACTCGACGGCGTATTGCCCGGCGGAATCTGGTCGATGCCTGCAGCCTTCGGCAGCAACATCTACTACGGCCCGGTCGGATCACCCATCCTCGCCTTCCAGTTCAAGAATGCCAAGCTGACGGCCAAGCCCGTGGCGCAAACCACGAATGCCTTCGCCTATCCCGGCGCCACTCCCAGCATCTCCGCCAACGGAGGCGCGAACGGCATCGT
>DATNJC010000113.1:0-36022 GCA_035604115.1 Bryobacteraceae bacterium
CTCGTTCACCCGCAAGGTGAAACCTCCTGCTCCTGCTTCACCAAAACGGGCTTGACTCAACCGCCCACTTGAAGCCGTTCGCCACACATCTCTCGCGCACTGCGCACTCCAGCACCGCCGGTTACGGACGGATCACGGGCACTGGCCGCCGATCACCTCGCCCAGAAAAGTGTGGTTAAATTAGCTTTCAATGAGTAGTTAAGGCGGAGAACGGACGAACCGGGAGGTCGAGTGCCGCTTACCAACACTATTGTCAGCTACCAGAACCTCATCAAGCCCTTTGGCAGCCCGGAGGCGCTGCTGGCGAAAACCAGTCAGGCAGCGGCGCAGGTATATTCCACGCCGGCCGCGGCCAGCGCTCGCATGACTCAATTCGCAACCGGACTGGATGCATTGCGTGTCGCTCAAGGCAATTTCCCGCAAGTGATGCATACGCCGCGGGATCAAATGGGGGCTTTGCTTCAGACCCATGTCGCGGACAACGCCGCGCGCTCGAACAAGCTCGAATCGCTCTTCCTGAAGATCGGAGAGGCGCTAATCGAATTCTTCGGCGTCCAGTTCTCTCCCGAGGACTGGCTGGGTTGGATGATCAGCTTCTTCACCTGGATCGAAGATATCGTTCCGGCGACCCGTCCGCCCGCATCGGATGTTCCCCAGTCCGTCTGCAACACTCTCAACCTCGGCCTTATTGGGCGATTGGGGGACGGGCCTTTATGGAGCGCCCCATTGTGCGGACAGCATCAAAAACGATCCTCAGAGATACGACGTTCTCCTCCACATGGGAGACGTATATTATTCCGGCTTGGCGAGTGAAATCAAGAATCAGTTCGAGAACTATTGGCCCGGAGCTCCTCTTGGCTTGGCCCTGAATGGCAACCACGAGATGTACACGGGCGGGCACGGTTACTTCGAAGTGGCGTTGCCGTTCTTGAACCAACCAACCAGTTACTTCGCCCTGCAAAACGATTTCTGGACCCTCATCGGGCTCGACACCGCCTATAACCAGGCGCCTGGAGGCAAGGAGGGGGTCCTCGACGACGACCAGGTGAGTTGGATGGGCCGGATCCTGAAAAATTCCGGGGCACGGAATCTGGTCCTCTTCACTCACCACCAGCCGTTCTCCATCCTGGATGACAATAACGGCGGCAATCTGCTGGCGAAGCTCGGCGAGTTTTTTACGGATGGCCGGAAAATCGTGTGGTACTGGGGGCACGAACATCATTGCGTGCTGTACGATCCACACCCGGAGTATGGCTTTCAGGGCCGTTGTATCGGCCACAGCGGCTTTCCGGAGCCGCGTCCGGACCTCTCTGGCAACACACCCTCGGCGCAGTTCGGAGATCAGTGGCGGCAGCTAGACGCGACGCAACCCACGGACCCCGCGAAGCAAGCCGCTCCCAGTGGGTGGGCATTGGATTCGCCAAATATTTACCTTCCCGTGGAAGTCGCGGACCAGTTCTCGCCCCACGGCTTCATGCGTCTGGAATTCCGCGATGACAAGATCACGGAGTATGTCCGCTCTCCGGGAAACGCAAACCTCTATATCGGGGATCTCCCGTAGCGATTGCGCTTTATTTTGACAGGGGATGTGCTATTTTTCCCCTGGATATCCCGGCCCGCGTGTGATATAAAAGCCGTGGTATACAATATGGCGCTCTCGAATTCAACCGGCCTGACGGTACTCCTGCGGCTATCCGCAAGCTGTGTTGCCCTGGCGTGGTTCGCAACCTCGGTTCAGGGCCAAGCCACCATGGCGGACACCGCGGACCAGCCCTCTAAAGGCGGCTCTTTACGCCAGAGAATCTCCGTCAAGGTGAACCATCTCGACGATCTCCTTAAGGACACGGATGCGGCCAAGACCAAACCGGTTCTTTTCTTGGACGGACAGGAGGTCAAGGGCGTGTTCGGCGCAAGCGTCGGCTCGGAGACACTGGTGTTTCAGCTGAATCGCACCTCGGATAATCGGGACGCCTGGAAGCCGCTCCTGGGCACGCCCAGTTTCACGCCTCGAACGGTGCGGCTCAGTGTTGGCGTGCCCGGCAAGACCTCGATTCCGAGTGCCTTTGATTTTCAGTTAACTGTCCTCCACGCGGGTTGGGTGTGGGGATGGTTTGGTCTATTGGTGTTCTTGGCCTTGATCATGTGCCACCCAGGCACAAGGGGCCTGGCTCTTCAGGCCTTACAGGAATCAGGACCCGTTCCACCGGGCAAGACAGCGGCGCTCAGCTTGGGCCGGTGCCAAATGGCGTTTTGGTCCGTGATTGTGATCCTAGCGTTCATCTTCTTGTACATGGTCACATGGGATTACGATACGATCACGCAGGGAACTCTGGCGCTCATCGGCATTAGCGCCGGTACTGGACTCGCGGGCGCAATCGTGGATTCGAGCAAGAACTCCGGAATGGCGACGGAAAAGACTTCGCTCCAAACGGAACTGGCCGGCGTTCCTCCAGCCGACGCGATGCGCCAGCAGGCGATCACCCAACGGCTGAACCAGATCAGAACCCAGATGGACACCCCGCTGCACACCGGTTTCATCTCCGACTTGCTCACCGACGCCAATGGCATCAGTTTCCACCGCATGCAAATATTCGTCTGGACCATCATTTTGGGCGTGATCTTCGCAATCTCCGTGTATAACGACCTCCTTATGCCCGATTTCAGCGCGACTCTTCTCGGGCTGATGGGCATCAGTTCCGGAACCTACGTCGGATTCAAGTTCCCGGAAAACAAGAACTGAGCACTTTCCTAAAGGAGTCCAGCGAATACACGCCGTCGTCGTCGGGAGGCTTCTCAGTGGGAGCTTAAGCTGCGACGGCAGCCTCGGAAATCCGAAGCAAATTGTGCCACTTGCATTATCGTTGCGCGTCGGGTGATCGGCTGCCTCCTGCGAGTCACGATCAGTTTGGCGAAAGCTCCCATGAGGTCAAGAGTCGGCCCGTCTTCGCCGTTTGCTCCTGACAAAGGCGGCTCGCGGAAAGCACTTGGGTGGTTTGTCGACGACCCGTAGAAGCAATCGTCCGCGTCTTTGCGTTCCTGGCCACTCCGGAGTATACTTCGAGCGCCCGGCAAGACCCGGGCAATCGAAAAAGGAGCTTCCATGTCCGAACAAGAGAACATTGAGAGGGTACGACAAGGTGTCGCGCTTTTGAACGCGCACGACTTCGCTACTTACGTGCAGCGCATCGACGAGTCTTACATAGCGGAGTCGGAAACCGTGCCCGGTGGGGTTCATGGGCCCGCGGGAGTGCGGCAACAGCTAGACCTGTTGCTCGGCGCTTTCCCAGATCTGCGCGTCGAGCTGGAACAAGTCCTGGCAAGCGGCGATCACGTGGTGACCCGCATCCGGCTGTCAGGCACGCATAAAGGAACCTTCGCGGGAATCGCGCCCACCAACAAGATCGTCAGTTGGGGCGTTTGTGGCGTTAGCGAAATCCGCAACGGCAAGGCGATTCGAGGCAGACTCTATGGGGACAACGCTTCGCTCCTGCAACAGATCGGCGCTTTGTCGATGCCGAAAGCGACATCCGCGGGATAGTCCTCGGCCGCCGCTTCTCCAGCTGGGCTCGCGGGGCGCAGCCAGGCGCTCCCGCGCCCGCCACCGTGGATTCCTTGGGCGCGGCAAAGAATGAACGTTGTTCGTCCCGAGAGAATCCATCGGGCAGTGGATTTCATGGAAAGGCGTGCCCTTCGTCAAAATTCGACTACTTATGGACGGAGAGGATCGATCCCGTCGGCGAGGTGACCCCGCCGATGCTGGCCTGAATCGGCCAGTCGCCATCGGCGATTGTGGTGGGGACCTGGATCGCGATCTGATACAAACCCACGGCGCCGGACGCGAGGGCTCCGCCGTAGACGGTCGCCGGCGTGTTGTTGATGCTGACGGTTGGCGCGGACGCCGTGACATAGCTATTGGTCCCGGGGACCGCGACGCCGGCCGGGGCTGTCGGAATGGTGGGGCCGAATCCAGTGGCCCATAAAATAAGGACGTCGCCGGGCTTGGCGGCAACTGTTGTTGCGGCGAAAGTTCCGGGTTTGACCGCGAAACTGAAATCCTGCCGCGTGGCCACCGCCTGATTGCCAGGCCATAAGAAGAAGGCCGGACCGTACGGATTCGCCGTGACGGTGAGCGCGGAACTGGTGCCGGCCGCGGTAGTCACCGTAACTGCCACCGCACCCGCCGCCAGATCCGGCGCAAGCACGTTGAGCTGTCCGGGCGAAGTGTAATAAATGTAGGCCGGCATGCCGCCCATGGAGACGCTGACGCCATTGAGCGTGGTGGGCAGGTTTCCGTTCACGATGGCGTTGCTCCAGTCGCCGGTTTGGGTGGCGAGGTTGGTTCCCAAAATCGTCACCCAGGAATTCGCGGGGATGCCCGGCTGGAAGCTGGCGCCGTTCTCCACGCCGTTGACCGAGAAGGCGGGCGGTGCGGGCGCGCCGGCAATCGAGGAGACCACGGCCATCGCGAGCACGACGTCGTTGGCGCCCGCGGCCGCGTCGACAGGGCTCAGCGTCCAGGAAGCGCCGCTATCGGTACTCACGCTGACCCCACCGCCGGGGCCCGTGTTCCCGCCGAACGCATTCGCCGCCTGGCCGGCATACAGAGTGGTAGCGGCCTCCGGGTCGAGATGCACCTCCGCGCCGAGTCTTTTCGGCATTCCTTTTACCATCGGGGCCCAGGTCTTCCCTCCGTCGGCGCTCTTGAAGAACAGCGGCGCGGGTCCGCCCGGGTCCACTCCGGCGGCATAAATGTTGCCGTTGCGGGCATCAATGACAACGTTATTGAAGGCTCCGATAAGGGCGCTGATGACGTGCCACGTTTTTCCGCCATCGGTACTCTGAAACACGCCACAGTTCACCACTCCGGGGCACCCAGCCCCTCCTGCCGCAGGCGCATATAACAGGCGCATATAAAGCGTTGCTGTTGTTGGGATCGACGGCCACATTGTAGATTGCTCCCGTGCCGGTAAACCCAGGATTACTCGTCAGCGTCGTCCAGGTGACCCCGAAATCGGCGCTCTTGTAGATCTTGCCGCGATCCGTGCTCGCATAGACGACGCCGGGCTGGTGGGGATCCGTCCCGATGCCCGTGATCAGATCGGTGAGAGTAGCCGCGCTCCAGGTTGCGGCGGAATCGGTGCTGCGGAAAAAACCTCCGTTCACAGAATTGTCTATTCCCACATAAACGATATTGGACGAAGTTGGATCGACGGCAAGGCGGGGGGGACCGGCGGAAGGCGAAGTGGGTTGGGACCACGTGGCGCCGCCGTCGGCGGATCGATAGATGCCGCCGGTGTTGCCGCCGGGTGGGACTTTGCTCCCAGCCTTCAAACTGAGATACAGAATGGACGAGTTTTGGGGATCGACAGCGAGCGCCGGCTGCGCGGCAGGAACAGGCGCTCCGGCGACGGGGACCGGTTGCCAGGTCTTGGCGGCATCCGTGCTGCGGAACAGCAATCCGTCAGCTGTCGCTGCGTAGATGATGGTGGCGGATCTGGCTGCGGGCGCAAAGCCGAGCAGGACCGTCAATAACAAGAAACGGGCGGGAAGAGTTTTCATTGTGCCTTTGTTGGTGATGTATTGACGGGTTGAGGCCGCTGCAGGTGCTTTGTGGGGCCCAATGCGGGACGCCTTTTAATAGAACACATTTGCGTCCGCCCAACAAGCCGTCAACGGGTAACCGTCCACCCTTCGCGCCAGGCTCCTATACTAAAAGACCATAGGAGCCTGCGATGTCACAGAAAACCCTACTTGCAGTTCTTGCCTCTCTCCTGCCTCTGATGGCGGCCAATAACGCGGCGCCGGAAGCGCGGAAGAAGTTCCTCTCCAAGCCGCTGGTGATCGAAGACCAGGGCAGCTTCTTCATCGGCGGCGTGCCGAAAGTCACCACCTACGCCACCGTGCCAGGGCCCAACCAAACGGCGCAGCCCAACCAGATCACGATCGGCCAGATGTACGTGCAGTTCGAGATCCCGCAGACCAAGAAACCGAAATTGCCGCCGGTGATCATGGTGCATGGGTCTTCGCATACGGCGGCTTGCCTGGAGTCGACGCCCGATGGCCGCGAAGGCTGGTATCCCTACTTCGTGCGCCACGGCATCTCCACTTATCTGGTGGATCAAGCCGGGCGCGGGCGTTCCGGCTTCGACGAGTCGGTGCTGCATGAAGCCGCCGCGACGATCAGGAACGGCGACGTCCAGCACGGTCTGACGTTGATTCCGGCATTCGGCAGGATCACCGACAACGGGTCCTGGACCAATTGGTTCGGCCACCTGATTCCCCCGGACTCGAACATCCTCACCGGCACGCTGATCCGGCACGGCGATCCCGGCGACCCGCCTACGGACGACGCGCTCCACACCGACGACTACCGGCCCGCCTATCCGCTCACCGCGGTGGATGCGAACATCGTGGCGCGCGCCGGGGCTCTTGGTCCAACGCCCATGGGACCCAAGGAATACTACGCGCTCGAATACTACAAGCAACTGGTGCCCAATGCCGAGGTCACTCTGCCGGGTTCCACTTGTGCAACCTGCGAGCCGAAGGAGATTGCGCCGGCCAACACCTGGACTCCCATGGATCTGGCTTTATTGGTCGAGAAACTCGGCGGAGCTGTCGTGGCGACGCACTCGCAATCCGGAATCATGGGGCACCACATGACCCGAATCTTGAAAGAACGCGGCCATTTGGACCTGCTGAAGGGCCTGATCACCATCGAGGGTTCCTGCTCGCTGCCCAACAGCGGGCTCAAAGCCGAGGACTTCGACCACATCCCGTATCTGGCGCTGAAAGGCGACTACACGGCCACCAGCGAAGTGTGCCAGGCCACCGTGGACGCCATCAACGCGCGGCGCAAGGCCGGCCAGGGAACCGCGAAGGCGGACTATGTGAAGCTGGACGAAGTGGGCAACCCAGTGTTCAAGGGCACCACCCACATGATGATGATCGGCTCCAACAACCTCGAAGTCGCCGACGTGATCCTGAACTGGGTGGACGACAACATCCTGGGAAAGAAGCACAACAAGAAGTAAGCCCCTGACGTGCCGCTCTCCAATGGCGACAAGCTCGGGCCGTATGTGATCGTGGCGTCGATTGCCAAGTGGCCGTATGACATTTGGATGCTGGAAGGCTTCGATCAGGCGGCGCAGAAGACGTGGTTGGACCGGCTGTTGCGGCGCTGAAGTTCCCGGATAGCTCGTCGCGTATGGCAAGCGGTGCCAGCTCTTGGCCCATTGACTGCCATCGGCACGGAGAGTATGCTAACCGGGAACTCAGGGGGTCTGTCCATGCGTACGCTAGCTGCTTTTTTCTTGATCGGCGCTTTCAGCGTCTTCGCTCAGAGCGACCGGGGCACCATTACCGGCACCGTCGCCGATCCCGCCGGCGCGGTTGTAGCCACCGCTCCCATCGAAGTGCGGAATACCCAAACCGGCGCAGTGTATCAGGTGGGCAGCTCGGCTACGGGGAACTACGTGGTCCAGGTGCCGGCCGGCGTGTATGAGATGTCGGTGACTGTCGCGGGCTTCAAAAGGTATGTCAGGCAGAACCTCGCGGTGCCGGTGGAACAGACCTTGCGCATCGACATCAGCCTGGAGGTCGGATCGAGTACCGAGTCGGTGACCGTCAACGAAGCCGCGCCGCTGCTCAAGACCGAAAGCGGCGAGCTGGCTCACAACGTCACATCGGAAACGCTCAACAACCTGCCAGTGTTGGGAATCGGCACGGCCAGCGTGGGTTCGACGGGCATCCGCAGCCCGTATTCGGCGATGAATATCATTCCCGGGGCGGCCTGGCTGGCGGACAACACCATCCGCTTGAACGGCCAGGAAGGCAACTCCGCGGCGCTGAGAGTCGAGGGTCAGGATGCAACCCCCACCGTTTCGCTGGGCCAAACCTCGCAAACCGAACCCAGCGTAGAGGCCACCCAGGAGATGGCGATCCAAACTAGCAACTACGCGGCGGAGTTTGGACAGGCCGGCGGCGGCCTGTTCAACTTCACCATGAAGTCCGGCACGAATCAGTACCACGGCAGCGTCTACGATTATTTCGTGAACGAAGCGCTCAACGCCGGTACGCCGTTCACCAGCGACGGCAATGGCCATTTGCTGCGGCCCCGCCAGCGCCGCAACGACTACGGTATGAGCATGGGCGGGCCCGTGTTTATTCCCAAGGTGTACAACGGTCACGACCGGACATTCTTCTTCTTCAACTGGGAGCAGTTCCGCGAGAACACCGTCATCAATAACTTCCCGACCGTGGTTCCCACGCTGGCCTATCGCCAGGGCAATTTCCAGCAGGCGCTGACCGGCCGCAATCTGGGGACCGACGGGCTGGGCCGCGCGATCATGGAAAACACCATCTACGACCCCAAAACAACGCGACTCGTGAATGGCGTTCCGTACACGGATCCCTATCCCAACAACACCATTCCGATAGCCTCGCAAGATCCGGTGGCGTTGAAAGTTCAGTCGTATATTCCGCTGCCGACCAACAATTTATTGGTCAACAACTTCATTCCGTCCTATTCGAATTCACGCATCACCGAGATTCCCTCGCTGAAAATCGACCACTCCTTCAGCGCCCGCCTGAAGCTGTCCGGCTACTGGTCGCGCACGCAGACGGATTCGCCGAACTACTCCGGTCTGCCCTACCCGATCGGAGTCACGGTGGGCAGTCACATCGTGGCGGATACCTACCGCGTAAACTTCGATTACACGGTTACGCCGACGCTGCTCCTGCATGTGGGCGCGGGCTATCTTTACCTCCGGAATGATCCGGAAGTGCCGCGCTTCGACAACAGCAAGATCGGCTTCAATGGAACCAACACCGATCTCTTCCCGTATTTTTCGGTGGTGAGCGGGACCCAAGGGGGCATGACCAACTTCGGCCCGCCGTCGGACTTCCTTATTAAAAACCTGAAGCCGACCACCGCGAACTCCCTCACCTGGGTCCACAACAACCACACCTACAAGTTTGGCGGGGAACTGATCGTGAACGGATACCCGTCGTTCAGCGAGACGTATTCGTCCGGCAACATGCTCTACAGCCCCACCGAGACTGGGCTCCCCTCCCTGAATGGCGTGTCTCTTCCAGCCAGCGTGGGATTCAACTACGCCAGTTTCCTGATCGGCGCACCCAACACCGGTTACGACAGTGTTCCGGCCACCATGCGGACGGGGAACCATTCGCTGGCGGCGTTTGTGCAGGACAGTTGGAAGGTGACTCGAAAGCTCACCTTCGATTACGGGCTGCGCTACGATTTCCAATCGTACTTGAAAGAACACAACGGTTACATGTTCAATGTCTCCGTCTCGACGCCCAACCCATCCATTGGCGGACGTCTGGGCGCCATCATTTTCGAGGGGTATGGCGGAGGGCGCTGCAACTGCGAATTCGCGAAGAACTATCCCTGGGCCTGGCAGCCCCGGCTGGGCGTCGCCTATCAGATCACTCCCAAGACTGTCTTCCGCGCCGGCGGCGGCATCTCCTACGCCAAGACCAGCAACGACGCTTCCAAGGCCAGCAATTTCGGCTCGACCAAGCCCTTTGCCGGGCCGGGCTACGGGATTCCGCCCTTCACGCTGGCGGGCGGGATGCCGTACCAGATCACCTTCCCGAACTTCTACGCGGGTCAGCAGCCTTTACCCGGAGTCATCGGCAATCCGACCAACATGGTGGATCAGAACGCCGGCCGGCCCGCCAGAATCTGGTCGTGGAGCATCGGTCTGCAGCGGGAGATCACCCACAACCTGGTCGTCGAGGCCTCCTATGTAGGGAATCGCGGCGCATGGTGGGCCGCGCAGACCTTAAGCCCATGGGCGTCCGACGCCATCCCGTTCACTACGCTGGCCTCGGTGGGACTCAACCTGAACAATGCGGCCGACCGGACCTTGCTGGCTTCCCCGATCAATTCCCCACTGGCCATCGCCCGCGGCTTCGGCGGTCTGCCGTATCCGGGATTCCCAACCGGGCAAACCGTCGAACAAGCCTTGCGGCCGCTGCCCCAGTTCACCGGCGTGGTGCAGACCTGGAATCCGCTGGGGGACACTTGGTATAACGCACTGCAAGCGAAAGTGACCAAGCGATTTTCTCACGGCCTGGACGCGCTGGTTACCTACACCTGGTCCAAGAGCTTGGCTCTGGGCGCGGAAGAAGACAACAATTACGGATCGACCACCACGCCGGTCATCAACGATGTGTTCAACCGGCAGAACAACAAGACTTTTTCGGGCTTCGATCAGCCCCAGACTTTGATTGTCGCGGGCAATTACACCACCCCCAAGGCATTCGCCGGTTCCTCCGGCTTCGCGCCAAGGGTGGCGTCGTGGGCCGCGCGGGACTGGACCGCGGGCACCGTCCTGCACTATGCCAGTGGGTTCCCCATCAAGGTTCCCGCCGCCACCACCAGTTTGAACACGTACATCTCTCAAGGCACGAATGTGGATCGTGTGCCGGGCGTACCGCTATTCACCGAGAATCTGAACTGCCACTGTTTCGATCCCAACAACACGTTCGTGCTGAATCCGGCGGCCTGGGTGAATCCTCCGTTGGGCCAGTTCGGGACGGCCAACACCTACTACAACGATTACCGGTATCAACGCCACCCGTCCGAAAGCGCGAGTCTGGCTCGCAGTTTCCGGATCAAAGAGCGTGCCACGATTATGATCCGCGCGGAGTTCACCAACATCTTCAACCGCGCGGGATGGAATGCCCCCACGGCGACGAACGCGTTCGCAACGCAGACCCGGGCCCCGAACGGCACCACGTCTGCAGGATTCGGGTATATCCCCTCGGCGGCCGTGGGCGGCGCAGCTTCAAATCCCGCGGCAGCCTCCACGGCCTCCTTCGCCACGCCGCGCCCGCGCGAAGGCACGCTGGTCGCTCGGTTTACTTTTTAGTCCAGCGAGTCGCAAATTCGTCCCAAAAACAACTCGGATTTTTCTCGCAAAGACGCCAAGACGCAGAGAAACCTAAGATTTTTTGGTTTCATTCTTAGCGCCTTAGCGTCTTCGCGAGAGCAAGAGTGTCGTCAACTTTCTCTCAACTTAACGGACATCCTCGGACGGGTGACCGCCCATTGCGAAAAAGTTTCGCTCTTCGTTTCAATCACCTGCCGCGAACCGCCATCCGCCTATGCACTCCCCCCGGTGTAACATGAGGCGTCCGAGAAACTTCTTGGCCAAGAAGCGTTGCGATTGAGGTGGTACTGAACTCCTGGAGACCGTTAGCGTCTTGCGGTGTCAGCTCGTAGCATGACATCGACGGGAGACATTGGAACCGGTTCCGAAAGGTCTGGTGATGACCGGATAGCGTTTATTGCCGGCTCACGGAGATGTTCAGAGAGTGGCGCGGCACTCTTCCCAGCCCGCCGGTAATGGCGGGGTCAAGAAAGGTGGTCCGCTCGTAGTAGCATTGAAAAGGGGTTTAGAGCATTAGGCTTAGAGCGCCATTCAGCGTGTAGCAGATGGGCCCCTTAGATGTCCTCGAATCACTGGTGGCCGGTAACGCACGGCGATAAGTCCGAGAGCCCCGGCCACCGCAACGAACTAATTTTCCCTCAGCCGAAGTGTGTCCTTAAGTCTCCAGCTTCCCAGTGCTGTCCCCAAAGCTCTCCTGCCGCACGCCGAGCTTGTCCAGCATGCTCACTCGCGCCTTGCGCACAACAGAATAAGTAAAGACCCGGACGAGCTTTTCAAAGAGCCCGTCCGGGTCTAACCGGCCTGATCTCACTGGCCGTTCACATCCGGCACTGATCCCTCTAGGTCACGACTACCTGCATTTTGTTCCACAACCCCCCGGAGGAGGAGGCGGAGGCGGCGAGGGATAAGTGAGGTTCACCGAGTCCAGGCTGGTGAGCGAGCTCACCGTAACCGTGACCGGATCGGTCGCCAGCAGCGTCACACCGGGCGGAACCGAGATCACCGCGGTGCACTTAGTCGCACTGGAGCAGGTGACGCTGGTTAACGCCGTGCCATAAATGTTGAAGGTCGTTCCAGTTGTGCTGAAACCCGTCCCGGTGATCGTCAGCGTAGTGTTCGCGGCCACCGTTCCCGTATTAACCGGGACCGTGCTGGGGAAGATCCCCGTGATCGTGGGGAACACCTTAAAGGTGAACTGATCCGAGGTGGCGGCGCTGGTAACGCCATCCAGAGTCGCCGTCAGGGGGACCGAGCCCACAGCGTGCGGCGGGCTAGTCACGTAGCAGCTGAAGCCGTCATAGCACGAACTAGCGGTCGCGTTCGCGCCGCCGAAGGAGACCGTCATGCCGTTTTTCAGGCTGACGCCGTTGATGGTAACCTGCACGCCGCCGGTGGTCGGTCCAACGTTAGGCGTAAAGCTCTTGATGGACAGGCCCTGGTAGTCGTACAAGTCGGGGGTGGAACTGCTCCCCGCCGGAGCTTCGACTTCCACCGCCACCTTCCCGGCGGCGTGGTCCGGAGTGACCATGGTGCACTTCGTGTCGCTGGAGCAACTGACTTTGGTCGCCGCGGTGCCTCCGAATTTGAACGTGTATTTGTCGCTCAGCGCGAGACCGGTCACAGTGACGGAAGTTCCCCCGTAGAACGGACCGGCGGCCGGCTTGACCTTGTCGACTTCCGGCACATACGAGAACGTGTCGCCGGACGTGGCGATGGTGCGCCCGGCCGGGGTCTCGACTTTAACCTCCACCTGGGCCCCGCTGGCGGCGGGACTCTCGGCGGTGAGTTTCGAGTCCGAGTGAATGGTCACCTTGGTGGCATCGGCCCCTCCGAAGGTCACCTTCGTCACGCCGATAAAGCCCAGGCCCTTGATGGTTACGGACGTGCCGCCGCTGGCCTTTCCGCTGTCGGGCGAGACGTTGTTCACTTGGGAGTAACCGGGGCTGGCCATGGCCACCAGGGTCGTGACGTCGGGCGAACCGAGGCCCACGTGCGCGAAATCGCTTCCCATGCTGGCCGCCGAATGGAAGGCTTTCGGGTAATAGTACAGGTAACCGTCCGCCCCGCTGGGCCCAGAGGGCGTGCCCGCGGCGTCATTCCAGGCCTGGTTCACCAGCGCCCAATAACCAGCCCAAAGTGGGGTTGCCAGGCTTGTACCAGCAATTGGGTAGCAGCCCGAGGGATTTTTCGTGGTCGCTTGGCAAACCACGATGCCGGGTTCCGACTCGGCGGATACGTCGGGTACCGAGCGGCCGCCCGCGGAAGGGTACAACTTGGATTGATAACCCGGCTCGGTGGGGAAGATTGTGCTGATCCCATAGCCGCCACCCTTCCACCAGTTCTCACTGCTGTAATTGTTGGACGCATCTACTGAGAGATTCGTGCCACCCACGGCGACCGCGTGCGGAACGCCGGCGGGGTAGTTGATGGTATTGGGGAACGTATTGCCGCTGCCGTCCGTGCAGGTGCTGCCCGAGTCGCCCGTGGCCGCGAACAAAGTAAGGCCGGAAGCCGCGCCTGTTTTCAGCAGCCCGTCGATGCCCGTGGCGTCCGAGGAACTAATCTCGGTTTCACACAGCCCCAGACTCGCGCTGATGATGCCGCCGATGCCTCCGGTTACGGCGTTTACCTGACCGATCGCGCCGTTCACCATGTCATAAATGTCTGTCGAGGAAGGAGCGTCGAACACGATCACATTGGCGCCCGGCGCGGAGCCCAGGACCGCAATGATATCGAGAAGCGCCTCGGTGGTGCCGCAGCCAGCCGTGGTGGGCCCGCAACCGGAAACCGAGGTGCCGCCGTTGATCGGGAACCGGCTGACTTGATGGATCACGCCGGCGGGCAAACCCGAGAAAGCGATGGTGTTGCTCAGGTCGCTGTTGGCGTAATTGTCGATCTCCAGCACTCCCACCGTCTGGCCGGCGCCGTTGAGACCTGGCGGCAGGCCCCCGGAATTGGTCGAACCGGCGGGCGTCACGGTGCCATTGTAAGCGGTCGCCGTCGAGGACGGGACCTGCGGATTGGGAGTCGAATGCGGCCGCATTTGGCCCACACTCGACAGGCCGGACACGCCGGCGATGAACGGAGCCAGGGAGACCGGCACCGCCGGGTCCTGCGACGCCGCCCGGAAGGTCCGGGTGCCGAGCTGATAATCGTCGATGCTGACCTGGAACGCCGCCTCGGCCTGTGCGCGCGTGCCGCGCACGGTCAGCGTGCGCCGGTTGTCCGAGCCCTCCACAAGGGTAAAACCGCTCCGCTCCAGGAAGGAGCGCACGGTGTCATAGGTCTCTTGCGCGGGTCCAAAGCGAGCGGTGATTTCGCCGGCGCTGATCGGATGGTGGAAGTTCGGCGAGTTTGGGTCGTTCAAGCTCTGGCTGAAGGCCTCGAATCCGGCCGGGTCGGCCAGATTCAGCAGCACCGTAAAGGTGAATTGTTCGTTGGCCGCCTGCGGATCTCGCGGGCGGAGGGTGGCGCTGCGCAACAAACCGGGCACATGCCCGGGCAGCGTCGCCATCGGTTCGCCGCGGAATTGTGCGGCTAGCGGTAACGCCGTCGCGGATAGGAGCAGGCACGCCAATCCGATCCGCGCTTTCGCCGCCATCGCGGCGAGCGGGACAGGACACCTGCGTGTAAAATGCCGGCTCTTTACGGCCAATTTAGTTCCGAGACCCGCACGGGGGGCGGTTCGGGATATCAGAGCAGTTTTTTTCGTCGCCATTGCATCCTCCGAAGTTTGAAGTGACCCGGTCCGAAAAGTTGGCCGGGTTCTAAGCGAATCGGGTAACTGACTCGTTCGCTTCCGTCACCTGATCCCGCGTGGCGCTTTCCAAACCTGGGTCACGCGGGGCGATGAAATGTCCTTCATTTTGTGCGGTTTTTTTCGCGCGCGATTAAGAGACTTTTTGAAACAAATCGTGTTGTGCGATGTTTCGATCTGCGACGTGAGGGACCAGCGCCGAATCGATGCAAGCGCGCGGCGGCATCGATGCCACTCGGCTCGCCGAGCGCTAACGGTGAAGGATGTCGATGGGTGCTCGCGAGAGGGCGCACCTGTCGCTGCGGTCGATTCTTAACGGATGTGGTTCACCATCGCACGCGTAGGGGTTCTAGTTGACGCGCGACTGCTGGTGCCGGTTACTTGACCTGATGGCCACTACTATCCAGGTCCCTTGCAAGGGACCTGCAGGGTCATTCGCGCGAGTCAATAGCGTGCGTGAGTTGAGCCAGCCCTGGATCCTGCTGGACACTCGCAGCGGCCGGACTCAGTCCCGGTTTTTCGGGGTGGGAGTAAGCTTCACAAAGCCGGGTCACCGCTCTGGCCAACTGCTTCACCTCTCGGTCGATTTCCCCCATGTGTTCCTTCAACTGGCCAACCCGGTTCTCCAAACCCGCGTCGACTCGGTTCCCGCTGCGCTTGAGGCCCAGATGCTTGTCAAGGGCGTTGCGAGCCGCTTGCGACACGCTCCGAACCCCCTGAGTCTCACACACCTCGACGAGGCGCCGGTACGCTTGCTCGGACAACCGCAATGTGATTAACTTCGAAAGACGTTCCAATACGAGGCCATTCTTGCCGGGCGCCGAGGCAGTAAAAATTCCAGAAGCGGTTCTATTGAAAAAGGGCGATCCCAGACCAAATCCTACTGAAATGTAGTGCCGTTGTCAAATATTATTTCGGAACATCCGTTCGAAACGAAGTCGGACATCTATTTCTTAAAGCTTGGCTTGCGGTTCGGTTTCTGTGCGGGGTTTTCGGCCAATGCGGTTTTTAGGCCTCTTTTAGTATCGGGCGGAGCCTGCGCCGCACACAACTGTAAGCGGCAGCGTCATACAATCCGCTCGTTGGGGGAAGCGGACCGCGGTCGCGTGCGCCAGAAGTCCGGCGATTCGACTTAAAAGTGCAACGGCTTTATGTCATTCGGCATAGCTGTTCCAAAATCTGGGAATTTGTCGCGCTGCGTTTCTGTTCTTGAATAATTCTCAGACTGTTATATCAACGCTATAGGCCATGGTTTTCCTGAAAACAGAACAAATCGTCGATCGGCGTCAGATTGGGCGGCCCTTCGTGAGACAATCGAGCGGATTGTGCACCTTAGCGAATGCTCAGAAAGCACAGCAGAGGTGATGGGCGCGACTCTGGGCCAGAGGACGGTATCTTTCGATGCACGTATCCGAAGAACAACTGAAATCCTACGTAAGCGGCGCACTGTCCGAGAAGGACCTCGATCACTTAAAAGGTCACTTTGACGAATGCCGGAGCTGCCGGACGCGGCTGGCGAAAAGCCGCAACGGGGTCCAGCAAACGGCCGAGACTTCGAGTCCAACCGGCCACGATGAGCGCCGGCGCGAACCCCGAATCCCTACGAAGGGTTCGGCGTCCGTTCAAATGATCAGCCCCATGACGCCGGACCCTATGGAGGCTCAGGTCCTCGACGTCTCGCGCAATGGTCTTAAAATTCGAGTCCCGAGGTTTTTGAAAATCGGCGCCATCCTCGGGATGCAGCTCCGGGACATGTGGATTGTGGGGGAAGTGCGTTACTGCGTGCAAACCGAGGAGGGTTTCTGCGCCGGACTGTACATCCAGGATTGCGTTGAGCGCCGGAGCGCGGAACGATCGCGCGTCGATATTCCCGCAACCATCGGAGAACTGCTCAGCGACCAGCCTGCCAGAATCCTGGATCAATCCACGGAAGGCATGCTCATTGTCGCTCAGCACCGGGTGTCCCAAGGCAGTACGGTACGCATCGCCATCGAAGGAAAGGTGATTTTCGCAAGGGTGGTGTACTGCAATCGGGACGTCGACAGGTTCAAAATCGGCGTACGGATCGATCAGGTCCTGAAGTTGTGAGGGTAGAAGCGGCCCGTTGATCTGGTGTTGACGCGCTGGTGGGGCCGGGCGCCCCAGGTGCGCTATCATGGCCGACTAGCCGTGAACCATTCCGAAACCCCAGCGCCTGCCCTCCGCCGCTATTTTCCTCTGTTAGCCGCACTGTTTGCCGCCAGCGGTTGCGCCGCGCTCATCTACGAAATCGTGTGGCTGCAACTGCTGCAGCTGGCCATCGGCTCCTCGGCGGTTTCGCTGGGCGTGCTGCTCGGGACCTACATGGGCGGGATGTGCCTGGGCAGCATCCTGTTCGCCCGCGTGGTCCGGCCCGGCCGCCACCCTCTGCGCGTTTACGCGGCCCTCGAACTGGGCATCGGGATTTTCGGCCTCCTGGTCCTTTGGGCGATCCCGCTGGTTGACCGCCTGTACGCCGCCCTCGCCGTCCATATTCTTCCTGGGGGATTTTCCGGCATCCTGCTGCGAGCCGTCGCGGCAGCGGTGTGCCTGATCCCGCCAACCTTATTGATGGGCGCGTCGCTGCCTGCGGTCGCCCGGTGGGTGGAAGCCGACGCGGAAGGCGTTGCTTCGATGGGCCGGCTCTACGGCGCGAACATTGCCGGAGCCATTGCCGGATGTCTCGCCGCCGGATTCTATCTGCTGCGGGTGTTCGATATGCGCACGGCCACTTACACGGCCGTAGCGGTCAACTTTGCGGTGGCGGTGGCGGCATGGGCGCTTGCTCGCCGCGCGGGCTTGGCAGCGCATGGCGCTGCCCCACCTGTTCCCCAAACTGCTGGCTTCGGTGCGTGGTCCGTTTACTTGACCATCGGTCTTTCCGGCATGTGCGCGCTCGGCGCCGAGGTGGTCTGGACCCGCTTGCTCTCTCTCATGCTGGGGGCAACCACCTACACGTTCTCGATCATCCTGGCGGTGTTACTGCTCGGCATGGGCCTGGGGAGCGCCGCGGGGGCGCGCTTGAAGCAATTCGACGCCCGGGCCGCGCTGGGCTGGAGCCAGATGCTGGCCGCGGCCGCCGTCGCCTGGGCCGCGTTCACGCTGGCCGATTCGCTGCCTTACTGGCCGGTCGATCCGCTGCTTTCCACCAACCCCTGGTTCAACTTCCAAATCGACCTGATGCGCTGCCTGTGGGTCGTTTTCCCGGCTTCGTGGCTGTGGGGCGCGAGCTTCACTCTGGCCCTGAAGGCCGCTGCTCGACCTGAACAAGACCCCAGCCGCCTCGCGGGCGGGATCTACGCCGCCAATACCGTCGGGGCCATCGCCGGAGCGCTGGGCTTCAGCCTGATCTTCATTCCCTGGCTGGGCACTCGCGGCGCGCAGCAAGTGCTGATCGGCTTGTCGGCGCTGGCCGGAATCGTGATGCTCGCGCCCCTGGGCAAGACCGCCGCCGGCTGGCCTGCCCGCAAGGTCGCCTTCCGCATCGCGGAGATCGCGGTGGCCGCCTTTGCGGCCGTGCTGCTGGCGCAGACCGCGGCCGAGATCCCCTGGGTCGCGCTCGCTTACGGACGCCGCACGATCACCACCACAGCGCCCGGCAAACTGCTGTATCGCGGCGAAGGCATGAACTCCTCCGTGGTGGTCTCGCAGCTCGACAGCGGGCAAGTTTATTTTCACGTCAGCGGAAAAGTGGAGGCCTCCACCGAACCGTTCGACATGCGGCTGCAGAGGATGCTGGGGCACCTGCCCGCGCTGGTGCATCCCGGGCCGCGCTCTGTGCTGATCGTGGGTTTCGGAGCGGGGGTCACCGCGGGGGCGTTCGTCGTGCACCCGGAAATGCAACACATTGTTATCTGCGAAATCGAGCCGTTAATTCCGCCCGCGTCCACGCGCTACTTCGCTAAAGAGAATCACAACGTGCTGCACGATCCGCGCACGCACATTATTTACGACGACGCGCGCCACTTCATCCTGACCACTCCCGAGAAGTTCGACATCATCACCTCGGACCCGATTCATCCGTGGGTGAAAGGCACCGCCACGCTGTATTCGAAAGAGTACTTCGAAATCGTGAAGAGCCACCTGAATCCCGGCGGTGTGGTTACGCAATGGGTGCCACTTTATGAGAGCGATCCCGAGACCGTGCAGAGCGAGCTCGCGACGTTCTTCGACGTGTTCCCTAACGGCACCGTGTGGGCCAACAATAATAACGGCCAGGGCTACGACGTGGTGCTGCTGGGTCAAGCCGGCGAAACGCACATCGACGTGGACCAACTCGATGCGCGCCTCAACCGGCCCGATCACGCGCGGGTCCTACAGTCGCTGCAGGAAGCCGGGTTGCAGAACGCCATCGATCTGCTCGCCAACTACTACGGCAGCGCCAAGGATCTGCGGCCGTGGCTGAACGGCGCGGCCATCAACCAGGACATGAGCCTGCGCCTACAGTACCTCGCGGGTATGGGCGTGAATTTCAACAATGCGCCGCTGATTGGCTCGGATATCCGCCACTTCCGCCGGTTTCCGCACGACCTGTTCACGGGTTCGCAGGAGCGCCTGTCGCAACTGCGCGTGGCCATTGAACAGCGATGACGAGCTCTCTAGATTACGATACAATTCCTTCCATATGACGCTCGAACCGGGCTACCGCCTCGATCACTACCAGATCGAGGAAATCATCGGAAAGGGCGGCATGGGCGAGGTCTACCGCGCCACCGACACCCGGCTGCCGCGCGAAGTCGCCATCAAAACCTCCGAACGGAAATTCAGCGAACGCTTCGCGCGCGAAGCCAAGGTCATCGCTTCGCTGAACCACCCCAATATCTGCACGCTGTTCGACGTTGGCCCCAACTATCTGGTCATGGAAATGATCGAGGGGCCCACGCTCTCCGAGCGCATCAAGAGCGGGGCGCTCAGCCTCGACGAAACCGCAGGCATCATGCGCCAGGTGGCCGACGCGCTGGATTACTCGCATGAAAAGGGCGTGGTTCATCGCGATCTGAAGCCCGGTAACATCAAGATTCGTCCCGATGGCGTGGTGAAGGTACTGGACTTCGGATTGGCTAAGGTGGGGCCCACGGCGGCGGCGTCCGGCGATCCGGAGAACTCGCCCACCATGACCATGGGCGCGACCCAAGCCGGAGTCGTGCTCGGAACCGCGGCCTACATGAGCCCCGAGCAGGCTCTGGGCAAGACCGTCGACAAGCGCGCGGACGTGTGGGCTTTCGGAGTGGTGTTCTACGAGATGCTCACCGGCAGGCGCATGCACACGGGCGATTCTGTTCAGGAGGTCATGGCTTCGGTTCTCAAAGACGAGCCCGATCTGACCAAGATCCCCGCTCAGGCGCATCGGCTGATCAAACGCTGCCTGGAAAAAGATCCCAATAAGCGGCTGCGGCACGTGGGCGACGTGATGGCACTGCTCGACGACGCGCCCCCATCCGGCTCGCAAACCGCAATCGCCCCGCTGCCGCCGCCGGAAGCGCCCAAGAAGTCCTGGCTGTGGCCCGCGATCTCCGCGGCATCCGTGGCGGTGGCTCTCGGCGTCGCGGCATGGGCCCTGTGGCTTCGGCCCGCGCCTCCGGTTAAGGTGACGCGGTTCCAGGTGCCGCTGCCGGAGAAGGGTGACTTCGGCCAGTACCTGTCGCTTTCCCCGGACGGCCACAAATTGATTTTCAACACCACTGGACCCGAGGGCGGACTGTGGGTTCGCGACCTGGATTCGCTGGAGGCGCACCTGCTGCCCGGAACGCAGAACGTGGCGAGAATGTTCTGGTCGCCGGATAGCAAGTACGTCGCCTTTGGCCAGGGAAACCAGCTCAAGAAAATGGACATTTCCGGCGGCCCGGCGCAGACCCTGTGCCAGGTAGCGTCCATTCCGGGTTCGGGCGCGTGGAGTCCGGAAGGGGTGATTATATTCGGCTCCATTCCCGGGCCGATTCGGAAAGTTTCCGAAGCCGGCGGCGTGCCGGTAGACATCACCCCTGCGGATGGAGTGAGAACGTTGCCCTCGTTTCTTCCGGATGGCAAACACTTTTTGTACAATCTCGCAGCTGGGTCCGAGGCTGGCCTGTACGCCGCGTCGATCGATGCTAAGCCCGAGGAACAACCCAAGAAACGTTTGCTCACCAGCCAATATGCGGCTCTGTATGCGACTTCGCCGAACGCATCTGGCGGACACCTTTTCTTCCTGCGGGAAGGAACGTTGATGGCTCAGCCGTTCGACGCCAACAAACTGGAGCTGACGGGCGAACCTGTTCCTCTTGCCGAGCACGTAGGGACCGGAACGTCCCATGGATTTTTCTCTATTTCTCCCAGCGGAGCACTGGCGTACCGCACCAGCACGAGCGCGGTGGGCCGTCAACTTACGTGGGTCGACCGTCAAGGCAAGACCGCCGGGACCTTTGGCGAACCCAATGCCGATGTGGGCGTAGCGCTTTCGCCTGACGGAACGCGGGCCGTGGTCCGTGATGCAGCCACCGCAGGCGCGGGAGACCTCTGGACGCTCGATTTTAAGCGCGGCGTACGCACGCGCCTCACGTTTCGCCAAAGCATCGGATCATACGGAGTCTGGTCCCCTGACGGCAGCCGCATCATCTTCGCAGCCGGAAACATATTGGATACCCTCTATGAAAAAGCTTCCAGCGGAGCGGGTGAGGAGAAGGAACTACTGAAGAGACCGGGAGAGGTCAAGTATCCCACGAGTTGGTCCCGCGATGGACGCCTCTTGCTCTACTACACCTTGAACACGCCGCGCGCCGATGTGTGGGTGCTGCCGCTGGAGGGCGATCGCAAGCCGGTGCAATTGCTGAAGTCCGAGTACTACGAATTCTACGGCAGCTTTTCTCCAGACATGCGCTGGGTCGGCTACCTGTCCAACGAGTCCGGCCGAAACATTGAAGTGTATGTCCGGCCATTTAACGCAGCCGGGCCCTCGGGACCCGCATTCGGCGACGGCAAGTGGCAGGTCTCTAAAGACGGCGCCCTCACTAAAGACGGCGCCCTCACTACGATTCCGAAATGGCGCGCTGACGGCAAGGAGTTGTTGTTCCGGTCCCCCACTGGAATTGCCGCCGTGGATGTAAGCACCAGCGGCGGAGCGTTTCAGGCCGGAGTTCCCAAACAGTTATTCGCGCTGCCGCAGGTCACCCCCGATTGGGACATGACCGCCGACGCCCAGAAGTTCCTGGTCCCCATACCGCCCGAAAGCAACACCGCGCAAACGCCTATCACCGTCGTGCTCAACTGGCAGGCGGCTCTGAAGAAGTAGGGGGGATGCGGAGCGTCCGCCATGCGTCGGCATTAGTGCCGACGTGGCACGCATGAGTGCGTGCTCCACGCACTTACTTCGGCAGACTCTCCAGGTCCGCTAGATCCCGCAGCCGCCCCGACGCCGCCTTGTTCTGGCGCAGACGAGCGAGGCTGATCACGGGAATCGCCATTTCCTCAAGCTGGATCATTTCTTTTTCGGCGTAACACGATTCGAACTCGACTCCCGAAAGGGCAGTGAGGATCTCAATTCGAAGCGGCGGCACGCCCATTCGAACCATGTTGGGCGAGCGAAACAATTCAGGGGTCAGCGATGCTGTGGCGAACCCGAACTCGCGCAGCGCGCGATCAACCCTAGCCCCGTTTTCCGGACTGACCTTGATCCAAACGTCCAGATCGTTGGTGGCTCTGACGAATCCGTGAATGCCTACCGCGTACCCGCCGATCAACAGGTATTCAACGCCGTTCGAGTTGAACAACCTCAAGAACTCTTTGAAGTCCTTCTCTAGCGTAATCTTGGCCATAAAAGGTCCTTCGCAGGCGTTCAATTCCTTGCAGCCGCTCTTCGACGGGACGGGACAACCAATACTCGAGGGCGTCGTCGGGGTCGGTCAATTTCACGACCGAGAAATGCGACTTGTCGAGCCTGGGCTCGTCAATTGATTCCTGAGCCGATTCCTCAGTCTTGGTGTCCATGACTCCAGTTTACCGCCGAATCGATGCGCGCCTTACGAAAAGAACAGCCGCCATATCGTGATCGTCAGCGCGTGGGTCACCATGGACGCGCGGATGCTGCGGGCCTGCCGGAAGGCCAGTCCGCACAACACGCCCAGGATCGCGGCTAACACCGCGTTGCGCCAGTTGGGGAAGGGACGCATCCACAGATGCACGGTACCGAACACCAGCGCCGCCGCGGCCAGGCCGCCCCACTCGCTGCGGAGCCACGCCGACATCCACTGCTGCAGCAACCCGCGGAACACGAACTCCTCGCTCAACGCCAGCACCCACAGCGACCCGAAGAAGGTGACGACGAGCAGCAGCGTAGTACGCTCCCACTCCCCAACAATCCCATGAGTCGCGGGCCAGCGCGGGCTGGCGAAACCGAGCCACCAGGCCAGCGGCCCCCCGATGGCGGCGAACGCCGCGAAGTAGCCCGTGCCGATCTTCCACTCGCGCGCCTGGGGCCAGAAGCCGAATCCCACGCCGCTCATGCGCCGCACGTTCAACATCGCGAGCGTTCCGGTGCGGACCCACATCAGGTGCGCCAGCACGTCCATCTGGAGCTTGGGATACGGGCTCACGTATTCATTGCGCAACGTGCGGCTGATCCACACCACGGCCATGAACACCAGGAACAACAGATCGGCCGGAAGTTTGTGCGGCAGCGCCACGTACCAGAAGGATGCAGCGGCGGCCAGCACCGCGATCCAGGCCAGCGCGCGCCAGTCAAACGATCCTGCTCCCAACGCGGCGATGGTGTACGGCGCCAGCGCCGCCAGCGTCAGCCCGGCCGCGATCGCGGGGGGCGAAAATCTGTCTAAGCTCTTGCGCCAACGCTCGACACCCAGCACCAGGTAGCCCGTGATCTCCAGCAGAAACGCCGGGATCACCGCCAGGGCGACGTGCTGCGGGATGCCTTGCACGCGGGCGTAAATCAGTCCCACGACCGCCCCCGCCACCCACATCAGAGCCAACCACAACCAAGGCGCCAAACGCACGCTTCATCGTAGCGAAGTCAGGGCCGCGGGTTCACGCCGGGCCACGCCAAATCGGGCGCACGGAGCGCCCGTCTCCGCGCTTTCCGGTCGAGATGCAGCGCGAGCCTTTGCATCCCGATCGCCGGCGCTGCGTAAGCGGCGAGGATCACCAGGACCAGCCAGGGACCGCTCTCGCTCAACCCATACACCAAAGCGCCGAACAGCACGAAAAACCATATCGCGACGAAGATCACGAACAGTGCGTGCACCAGCCAGCCGGCCCATCCCGAGGGTTTGAAGATGAGCAGCCACTTGGCCCAGCCTTGGCGTTCCGGAATCAGGAGTGGAGCGGGCGGTGGTGGCGGCACGATGACGGCGGGCACGGGTTGCGGCGTGTGGTGGCGCACCGGGTCGGGCTGCGGGTCGCGCTGCGGGTCGCGCTGCTGGTTCCGTTGCTGGGCGAGCCAGGCTTGCCGCTGTCGCTCGGCCAGCTCCTGCTGAGCCCGGGCGTGCTGCTGCGCGAGAGCCTGAGCCTGGCGTTCGGCTAGCTCGTGTTGTTGCGCCAGCTTCACCTGTTCCGCCAGCGCCTGTTGTTGGGCCAGGGCTTGCCGCCGCGCTTCCGCCGCGGCTTCGGTCCGCTGCTGTTGCGCCCGCGACTGTTCGGCCCGTTGCTTCTGGACCGAATCGATCACGCGCGTCAAGGCCTGGTGGAAGCCGACATCGGGCACCTCCAAGCCGTGCCGGCGCGCCAGCGGGGCCAGATCCTCGGGCAAGTCCACCGACCGCGGCATGGCTGCGCCGCCCACCAGCAGAGGAATCACGCGGATCTCGCGGGCCAGGGCGGTGGCGATTTCGAGCCGGACGAAATCCTCGGGACTGTCCAGCCGCCGGTGGCCATCGCGGTCCGCGACACTCATCCATTGTTTCCCGATGACGGCCAGCAGCACGTCGCAGGAGATCGCGGCCCGCTCGACCACCTGCACGAAATCGACACCCGGTTCGATGGTGTCGATGTCCATGAAGATCTGCGACCGGTCGAAGTGCGTGAGCAGCCGGTCGTAAATGCGGCCGGCATACGCGATGTTGTCCTCGCGCCTGTAGCTGATGAAGATGCCAGGCATGCTTCCGGGAGTTACCAGTGTATATTAGGCCGCCGCACCCGTTGTCTCCGGAATCCAAATGCCGCGCGGCTTCGGGCCGAGAACGGACACCTTTGTGTGGAACACCTTTCGGACTCAATGAACGCCGCGACCGCGAGTCGTCCGACCCTCCCTCAAGCCACCGCGCATGGGGTCATTCCGCGCTTTGCCGACTTCTCGTCCAGGTGGATTGCTTCCGGATTGCCGACGATCCGGGAGTTGGGCGATTTACTCTACCCGCCGTTAGGCAGGAGCAGCGCCTTCTAGAGGCTTTGTCGGAGAAGGGCGAATTACTGGGCTCGAAACGGAAGGTTAAGGCGGGGTGAGCCGGTTGGGCGGGGTCTTACGCGGAATGAATCGAAGGAAATCGCGGAGGTCCCATGAACTGTTCGAATAGACACCTTCTCGTACTGAGTTTTCTGATGCTCGCGCCACTGGAGAAGGGCTGGGCGCTTGCAGTCCCACCGCCTCCGCCACCACGCTTCCCGACCGGCATTTACGCTATCGTCCGCGTGGACAAGGTCGCCAATGCGCCGGCTGCAACTACTGCATGCCCCAACGTTAAGCACATTGATAAATACCTCAATTGTTACTATTTAGCGCTGCTGGGCAACCCCGCGGTCGCTGGACTGGCGCTTCAAATTCACTGGGACACGCTGAACCCGGCCGAGCCAGCATATGCAGGGGATCCAAACGCTTATAACTGGCACAATTTGCAGTATGCATTCGATAGCGTTGACACCTGGAACACCGCCAATCCGTCCCTGCCCAAGACCATCCAGCTCCTGGTGAGCCCGGGCTTTTTCACGCCCGGCTGGGTGATGAAAAACCTTGATTCCTGCGACGGTTTGTTCGATTCTTCCCAACCTACTGCAACCTCCGACTGTGGAAAGGTCACTTTCAAGGGATTCACGGAGTGCGGCGACGACGTCGGCTGCAACACGACCACGAAGTACCCCGCGTGTTCCAACTGCTACGAGCTTCCGATGCCGTGGAATAACGATTACCAGGATGCTTGGACTGGATTCCTGCAGGCGCTCAATGCACAGTATGGCAGCAAGTCTTCTCTCGTTTCCATCGCGGTGGCAGGGCCGACGGCCTCGTCGGTCGAAATGATCCTGCCCAACGACAACAACTCCAATGTCCCTGACGGCTTCAACGTCTTGCCGGCGTCAACGCCGGACAACATGTGGCTCGGACTATTGAAGCACAAGAATAAGGGCACGGCGCCGCCTTACCCGGATGACACGTTCGTCGATGAATGGAACAAAGCGATCGACACGTACGCGTCCGTTTTCAGCGGGCTGACCCTGGTGGTCACCACGGGCAGTGGCCTTCCCGACCTAGCCGTGAGCCCCGAGACCTCCTCCTCAACCTCCCTGGTGACAGCGGAGTGCTCGAAGAGCATGACTAACGATTGCGTGGCCGAGGCGACCATCCTTTACCATTTCGCGGGGTCCGGCGTCGGAGGATACAACGGCAAAGCGACGCAGAGCAGCGGGGTGGAAGCTTCGCGCTTACCCGACGGGAACCTGGGCCTGGATGGCGTAAAAAGTCTGACGCAGTCGACCATGTCGATGTTCAGCCCTTCCACCCTGATCCTAGGCGGGGCGCAGTTCAACAAACCCTTCTCGGATAGCGCCGCTGACACCCAAGCCGAAGGATGCTTCAAGGGCCTGTCTTCGATTTTGTGCTCTTCGCTGACTGCGGAGCAGGCTGCCTACGACGCGCTAGACGTTTTCTTCTTGGGGACACAGGGAGTAAACCCTTTGACCGGTGAAACGTGGAGCTTCAGCGCAACGCTGGGTAGCGCGCCGCTGAATTATTTGCAGATCTACGACGATGACATTAACTACGCGACGGGGACGACGAGCACGCAGTCTGTTGTGCCGTATTCCTTCGACGGGTCTGACTTCGCGACCGCCTCGTTGGGCCCCACGTTTTCCGCGAGTGCGCAGACCTTGCTCGATGCGGTGAGGGACCAATTGTCTTCGATCGCGAAGGCGGAACCTATTTGTCCCCTTGGAACCACGTGCCGCTGAACGCGGATCGTTCCTCGGCGTGCTCCAGACGATTGGCCGTCAAGCGCTAGTACGCCGACGAGAAAAGCAGTCCGCTCCTGAGTTATGCGCCAACCGGAAGTTGCGAGGTGGCGGTCAAGTTGACGGGCAACGCGCTATCCGTGGAAGTGCCGTGTCCGTGGCCCAGCAATTGGCGATCGAAACCGATCCTAAGAACACTCTGACAAACAGCCCATCCTGCAGATCTTCAGAATTCGCGTAGACTCTAGCGGTGCTCTCTCCTCCGAGCAGCTTCAACTCCGTAGACCAGCCCGGTTGCGCCCGACACCCCTTCTGGGCGCGTCTCGGGACCGAAGAAGCCGCGATCAAGCGATCGCAGCGCAGGACCAGCGGCCATTGACGACCGCAGTCCCCTGATATCATCCTCCGATAGGACGCGTTGGCATGACCGGCATCCCATGTTTTGACCGCTATGTCGTATCGACTATTCCGGAGCGCAAACGCCGATTTCTAGTCTCAAGGGCTTGCGTGTCTATATGGCGGATCGGAATGCGCCGCCTGTTGAGGTCAACCCGCCGCCGAGCCCGCGGAAGTATTGGACTCGCCGTGGGATTGCCAACTGGCTCGCTGAGGAGCTGTCCGGCGGCCGGTTGACCCTGGTCGGTATCGACCACGGCTTTTCGTTTCCGCTGGCGTATTTTCGGCAGCACCATCTGGCACTCGATTGGACCGAGTTCCTGGACGATTTCGAGCGCCATTGGCCCACCGACGAGGACAACGTCTATGTCGATTTTGTGCGGGACGGTATCCGCGGCAACGCCATGGCTCGTTCTGGCAACCCACGTTGGCGGCGCCTAACAGAAGTTCGCGCGAGAGCAAAATCGGTCTTCCATTTCGACGTGCAAGGCTCGGTGGCGAAGTCTACCCACGCCGGGATTCCGTGGCTGCGCTTTCTTCGACAGCGAACTGCCGGCCGGGTCCATTTCTGGCCGTTCGACGGCTGGCAGATCCCGTCTGGGCGATCTGTCGTGGCAGAGGTCTATCCCGCCCTGTGGAACCGAAGCTTCCCGCGCGAGGGTCGGGATTCCCATCAACAGGATGCTTCTTCAATTGCTGCGTGGATGCGCCGCGCGGACGGTGACGGGTCTCTGGCGACTCTCTTTCATCCCGATCTGGAGCAAGGCGAGCGGCAGACAGCGGAAATCGAAGGTTGGATTCTGGGCGTCTTGTGATCACTGGCGCTGTGCTGCATCACGTAATCGGAACTTCCGAGAGCCCCGTTTCGCGGGGAGCTTCAAACCGCGGCGTTCTGGAGGCCGTGAAGTTGCGCCACATCCGACATAACATAGGTCAGGTATAATCCGCCAAGGAGAACCGCCATGCGTCTTCAGTTTTTCTGTGCCGTGACGATCGGCGCCGTAGCAATCGTCAGCGCCCAACCCTCAAAACAGGCGAAGCAAGCTCCCGATCCCCGCAGCCTGGTTCTGGTGGGCGATCGGTTCAAGCCGCTCAAGTACGACGAGATGACGCCCGAGCAGAAAACCATGATCGATCACCTGCTTGCTGGAGAGCGACGGGGGGCAGGGGGACCCTTCAACGTTCTGCTACGCAGTCCGGAAGTGGGCGATCTAGGCCAGCAATTCGGAGGCGCAATGCGTTTTCGGACGGGCCTGCCCAAGGACGTCTCCGAGGTCATCATCATCATGACCGGACGCTTCTGGATGGCGCAATACGAGTGGAATTCTCACAAGGCCGCGGCCTTGCAAAACGGAGTGAACTCGGGCGTAGTGGACGCCATCGCGGCGGGCAAGCGTCCTACCGGGATGCCGCCGGAAATGGAAGTGGCTTACAACCTGATCGACGAACTCCTCACCACTCACCAGGTGACCGACGCCACGTTCAAGGCCGCCAAGGATAAATATGGCGAGCGGGGCGTCGTCGATATAGTCGGGTTGAGCGGGTGGTATGGATTGGTTTCGATGTTGCTCAACGTGGACCGGTATCCTTTGCCCGAAGGTGTGCAGCCCGGCCTGAGGCCTCTTGAGAATCCGCTGCCGGTGGCCGGCATGGGATTTGCTACGCCGGTTCCGGGAGCGCTCTCGCCGGCCGAGGTGAAATCGGCCGCCAAAGGCAAGGAATTCTCCATGCGGGGGGACCGCTTCAAGCCGCTGACCTACGAACAAATGACACCCGAGCAGAAGAAGATGACCGAGATCGCCGTGGCCCAACGAGGCACCGGCGGTAGTTTCAATATCAGCGTCCGCGACCCTGACGGGGGTCAGTTGTTCTTCAACATGGGAGACCGCGTGCGTTTTCATATGTCGGTTCCGGACAAGCTCAAAGAATTGGCGATCACTCTAACGGCGCGCTACTGGGGCGCCCAGTTCGAATGGCTCGCTCACCGGCGAGCGGCTGTACAAGCCGGACTGAGTGAGGACAAAGTGAAAGCTATCGCCGAAGGCAGGCGCCCGGTTGGGATGTCGCCCGATGAGGAAGCCGTCTACAACTTCATTACCGAGCTATTCAAAACCAAACAGGTAAGCGATGCTACGTTCGCGGCTGTAAAGAATGTCGTGGGCGAGCGCGGCGTCGTGGATTTGATCGTCAGCGCGGGTTACTATCAGGTGGTTTCCATGCTCATGAATACCGACCGTCTGCCTGTGAATACCAACCAGCAACCGGAACTGAAATACTTGGCCAAGCCCCTGCCCTGAGTCTGGTTGGCCGCGCGAGGCTGCCCGGTCCGCGCGCGAAGTTCAATGGGGCGCGCGATGCCTTGGCCGGTAAGGACTGAGAAAGGTCCGGCCGTGGAATCCCTCTCAGTCACACCCCGCCGCCGAACACGGGCGCGTGGGTTTCGATGCACGGGCTACCGATTCGAGCCGCCAGCGAGTGTCCCTTCCGCGTGCGTGGCCTGCGGTATTCAACGCAGTGGCGATGCGCCGCAGGCTGTGTCCTGCGGCTCCGAGCGACTTCGGGACATATTCTGTTCGTTCTTAAGATAAAATCATCACGGAACGCACAGGAGAACCACATGAAGCGCAAGGTCGCGGTTTTTTCAGCTTTTCTGGGCCTAACGGTGGGAACCGCATCGGCACAGACGGTAACGGATGTCCGCTCTGTTTTGGAAGCTTCTCTCAAGGCTATGGGGGGCACCAATCTTAAAACGATCCGATATTCCGCCAGCGGTTGGTCCTCGCGAATCGGCCAGACCTACGGGCTCGCCGAAGATTGGCCGCACTACGAAGTCGCCGACTACACGCGTGCGATCGACTACGACGCGAAGTGGTCGCGCGAGGACTACACCCGCAAGCAGGGCCGGTATCCACTTCTCGGCAGGCCACCGATGTCCGAGGAGCACGTCACGTCCATTCTTAGCGGCACCTACGCGTGGGACATGCAGGGTGACAAACCGGTGCCCCTCACGAGCCTGTATCTCGATGGCGTGTCGTACGCCGACCTGCGGCAGCTTGAGCTCGCGATTACGCCCCACGGATTCCTCAAAGCGGCGCTGGCGGCTAAAGACACAACGGCCATTACGCTGCCAATCGTGGGTTCGTCGGACGCCGGCCTCTCGCAGAACGGGCGCAAGGTGACGATTGTATCCTTCACTGTCGGAAAGTACAGAGTTAACGGAACGATCAACGACCAGAATCTGGTTGAGCTGACGGGCACCTGGTTTCCCAACCCCGTTTACGGCGACATGGATTACGAGATGCGCTACACGAAGTACAAGAATTTTGACGGCGTGCAGTTCCCCACATTGATGCATGTGCACCAGGGCGATCCGAGATTGAACCCTGCGCACAACTACTACGAGTACAACGTGACCGACGTGAAGGCCAACGTGCCGGTGACCGCGTTATCCGTCCCGGATGTGGTGCGCACGGCGACCGTGCCGCCGGTGAAAGTCGAGAGCCAAAAACTCGCCGATGGCCTCTGGCTGCTCGGCGGCGGCACTCACAACAGCGTACTCGTTGAATTCAAGGACTTCGTCGCTGTCGTGGAGGCGCCCCAGAACGAAGCTCGGTCGCTTGCCGTCATCGACGAAGCAAATCGGCTGGTCGCCAATAAGCCGATCAAATATGTCGTCAATACCCATCATCACTTCGATCATGCCGGCGGCCTTCGGACGTATCTCTCCCAGGGCACGACTGTGATCACACATGAATCCAACAAGCAGTATTACCTGGACATCATGTTCTACCCGGCGCCCCGCGAATTGCAGCCAGACCGCATGGCCCTTTACAGCCCGATGTATATGATCAGCCGGCGCCCCGCTCCGATTGAAACGGTTACCAGCTTTTCCAGCGGACCAGGCGGCGGCGCGAGCAGGTACGTCGTCACAGATGGCGAGCGCATATTGGAGATCTTTCACGTGCAGGATATGGCCTACGAGTTGGAAGATCAGTCGTACGCGCAGGGCAACCACAGCGCCGATATGCTGATGGCTTATCTCCCGAAAGAAAAGATCTTGATCAATGCAGACCTCTACTCCCCGCCAGCGCAGGGCGCGCCGGCGCCCACGGCAACGGCTGGGATGCGGACGCTCTATCAGAATGTGCGGAAGCAGAAGCTGGACGTGGCGCAGCACGTGCCTGTTCACGGACGCGTCGGAACCAATGACGAGTTCCTGAAAATTGTGGGCCAGACCGGTGGCCAGAGCCGTTAACGGCGGTTTGCAAACTACTGGTTAACTTGAGCCAGCTCGGCTTTTGGCGATTCTCGGCCAACTGAGACGATGAAGGTTGCCAGAAAGTCGCTTTCGGGCAAAAAAACTAGCTTCCGGATGGCCGACCATACATCCAGTAATCCGAACAACCTGTTTCCGGCGGAAGTTTTTCGGGAATTCCCGCCGCTACGGACGGCTGACGCTCACTTCCCTGTGGGCACGCGCTCCTCATCCAGTCGCTCGGAGTTAATCTCGATCACATGCCGGTCAGGGTCGCAGATATAGATCTGCGGGTACCCGGCGGTGGGATGTGGTTGCACCTTCATGTAGTACGGATCGTTCGGATCGGCATCCTCCCGGTAGCCCTTCGAGCGGAGGAACTCCACCGCTGCGCGATAGTTTGCTACGCGAACGGCGAAATGGACGTCGCGCGTGGCGAGCGGCTTCTCACGAAACGTGGCACAGCTGTGAACGATCAAGTGCACCTGCCGGGAATCGCCGAATTGAAACCAGGCGACCGGAAAGGTGAATGTCGGCCGGGGGATCTCTTCGAGCGATAGGACCTCGCGGTAGAACTTTCTCGACCGCTCGATGTCGGTGACCGTGAGCGCAATGTGGTGCAGAACGGTGATTTCCATAGTGGCTACTTCGGCAGCGCCGCGGGCAGCACTCTAATGGCTACGTCACGAGAGAGATTCGTGTCGTGGGCGCGATACACTTCGCCCATCCGGCCTTTGCCGATGAGTGCGACGATTTCGTATGGGCCGAGTTTGTCCCCTGGAGATAGCGGCATCTAGATGTCAGTGTTAAGTTTAGCCGATCACGAACGAGTTAGGTCCCGTGTTACGGCGCATCCGTGCACTATCCGTCAGCGACGAAGTGAAAACCCATCTTCACTTAGCCGGCGACTGCAGATGCGGAACGTCCTTCTCGTTCTCCAGGCAAATGTAATCCAGCAGTTCCGTGTCGGGTGCAATGATCTGCGTAACCTTGATGGTCCACGGCTTCGTGTAGGCCTTTGGGTCGTCGATCGTGAGCTCGATCTCCAGCGTCCCGTAGTTCACGCGTCGGAATCTTTCCGTGACTCGGGCGGCATCCGTGAGAGGACTGCCCCCGGTATCGAGCCACAGTCCGTCCCGGAAACCGGTGGTCTGCACGACCAAAATGTCCCCATCCCATTGCCCCGAAGAGTAGCCGTTCCAGGACGGGTTCGGATCGACCGGCAGAGGCCGCTCATCGGTGAAGATCTGGCGGTAGCTGGCGTTCTGCTCATTCAGGATCACGAGTAGGCCCGGAACCTGGACCATCTTCCGGAACAAGGGAACACTTCCAATCGCACAATTCCCGGCGGAAGACAACGGCTCATCGGATCGTTGGGACGATTGGCCGCCCTGGTCTTTTTCACCAGCTCGGCGGCCCAGGGCTGATAGGGCAGACCATCCTTGATTGACTGGCCGATGTTCGCAAATTCCGGCGGGATGGCGATCTCGGTGGCGCAGTACACATTCGGCTGTCCAGTGAAGCCGCCTTGGACTGCGTTGCCAGCCGGGCAATATAAGCCCCAGATTCCACCGAGATCCGGTTTGCCATCAGACGTGCGGGGCGCGGGAGCGGCGACGTTAGGCTTACCATCCGCCAACCGGGGGATCCCCGGAGTCGGATAATGCAGCCACTGCGCCGAAAGAGGCGGGGACATTACGCAGACGATGATCCCAACGGCGGTACGCATTTGGACTCAATTCTACTCGTTTTCAAAACACAGGTAACCCCACAACTATGTTGGGGGTGCGGAGCGACGGTGCCTCGTGGCGGTCGGCTGCGCCGCAGTGCGGCGGCTCGACGTGACGACAGCCGAAATCAAGCGGATGTATGCAGACCCGTCCGTCCCGGCCGAGGCATCGGGCGTGCCCTGGTCGAGGCCCTGGAGCGCGAGGCACGGCTCGTCGGCGTAACGAAGATCGTGTTGGAGACGGGTACGCGTCTCGCATCCGCGATAAGGCTGTACGAGGCGATGGGATACGCGCACATCCCGCTCTTCGGCGAATATCTCTCATCGCCGAACACGAGCCTGTGTTTCGGTAAGTCACTCGCGTGAACACAATTACTACTCGGTAAATCGCGCAGGGTTTACCGATCCCAGCCGCGGAGTCCAGGTTACCGCTTGAGTCACGGCGCACCCGTACCCTGTCCTCCGCCAGGCGATCCCCGTAAAAGTAGTGTTCGTGTTCCCTCGCCGGTCTTGTCACCTGGCACAATCCGTTCCGGAAAGACTCGATGACGTGATCGGTTGCAACGGCCAAGTGGGTGGCGCCGTTGCGGATCATACCTAGAACCGACGCGAGCACGCCTCGCACCGCCGCAACCTCGCGACCGTCCCGATCCCGCGCGGACGGTAGTGCATCGTAGTGCCGGAACAACTCGTAGGTGCCGTCGATCAGATGGACGTCCAGGGAGCAACTCCAGCGCAACCTTATCGGATCAGCCGCCTCTTCGTCAACCGCTGAGCAGGCTTGACGCGTACGGAAACAACGTCGGTCGCATCGGCATCCAGGACAAGTTCCGGGACCTGTCGCAACCACGACGACGAACGTCCCACGGCACGGCGAGCCGATTTGGGGACTCAGTCTCCCACAACGCCGTTTCGCGATAACTTCCAACTGGCCGGTCGCGGCTTAAGCCGGTTGGCTCATTCCTTGCTTCCCCTCGCCGCCTAAGGATACATTGGAGATCACGGAGATCTGAAGATGCCATACCAGCTGCGGTTCCTCCTATTCGTGCTCCTCGCCACTGGCGTGCACGCGCAATGGTTGAATTTTCCGACGCCAGGAACTCCACGCACGCCCGACGGCAAACCTAACCTGGCCGCCCCGGTGCCGCGCACCGCCGACGGCAAGCCGGACCTCTCCGGCGTTTGGCTTCATGAGCACACCTCCCTGGAGGAAATGAGGCGGATCTTCGGCGCCGTTGCCGATGCCAGAGACAAGGTGAATGTGCCCGGCATGGAGGCCGACAGCGTCCACAAGTACGCTCTCAATATCCTTTTGGACTTCAAGCCCGCAGAATCGCCGCTTCGGCCGGAGGCCGCGGAAGTGATGCGACGCCGCGCTGCCGACAGTAACCCGGCGGAAGTTTGCATGGGCGTTGCTGGCTTCCCGATCGCCGATCTGCTCTCCGAACCCGTCAAGATCGTCCAGGCGCCTCTCCAGACGATGATCTTGTATGAAGTCGGCAACTATTATCGGCAAATTTACACCGACGGCCGCGCGCTTCCCAAGGAATTCGACAAGCCGGCCTATTGGGGCTATTCCACCGGGCATTGGGAGGGCGACACTCTGGCGGTGGAGAGCGCCGGCTTCAACGACAAAACCTCACTGGATATGATGGGGCACCCGCATAGCGAAGATCTGCGCGTGGTGGAGCGCTTCCGCCGCCGGGACTTTGGACACCTGGATTACGAGATCACCATCGACGACCCCAAGATGTACACCAAGCCGTTTACGATCAAGGTTCCCCACGATCTTCTGGCGGGCGCCGACATCTTTGAAAGCTACTGCGACGAAAACGAGAAGGACCGCGTCCACCTCCAAAAGCAGTAGTTCGGGGTAATTGACGGGCTGCGACGGAGTGTGCAATCACCCGCAGCGGTGCGAATTTTCGATAACAGCTTTATTGGAGATGGTTTGGCCGGATTGTGGAGGTCGGCCATCCAGAACATCGCGTGAACGGTGCGATACTTCGGAGATGGAAGTAGGGCTCTTTCCCAACCCGCTCAGGCCCGGAATTGGCCTGCGACCGCGCCGCGAAGGCCAGCGCCCGCTGCTGCCGCAGCACGCCCGCCACTGTCCCGTGCTCGAAGCCGGAAGCGCCGTAGGCTTCCTTGTCCATCCTCCGCTCGCTGAAAAAGAGACCTTTCAAATCGGGTATGAGGGGGAGGGCCGTTATCAGTTGGTCTACTCGGTGAACACCAAAGGAAGCAAGTGGGAGCCGATCTTTACCGTGACGTATCTGCTGCCGATGGGCGGGATCGGCGCCACCAAACGAGAAATCAAGATGCACATCCAGGACACGCCGCAAACCCGTGAGATCGCCCACTTGATGCCTGCTATGTTCATCTCCCAGGATGACCTGGGGACACCGGCAGGTGCCGTGACTCTTCGTGGAGCGTGGAACTTCCAGACTCCGCAGGGCTGGGACACGGTCTACACTCCGGTCTTCAACATGATCGAGCGGCCCTTGGCCCCGATGCTGGTGATCCGCGTCGAGACCGATTGGTACGTTCACGACTCCGAGTTCCGCTACGTCCTCCAGCCGGGCGAAACGATTTCTGCGTCACACAGCTTGCCGATCGGGCAGGTGATCTTTGTGCCACGAGAAGAGATCACCTTCCGCGACGGCACGGAACAGGAGATCGCGGCGCGACACCAATCCAGTCAGGCGTTCTACGACGAAAAAGCGAGCATGAAGGTCACGACGCCATACGGAGTGGAATACAGCCCGCACTATCAGCGCACGAGCCGACGGAAGAACGTGACG
>DATNJC010000114.1:0-16409 GCA_035604115.1 Bryobacteraceae bacterium
AGGGGCTGACCGCCGGCGATCCCGTGAGTGCCATGGCTCGATTGCAGTTGGGCCGGGCCTACGCCCTCGCGGGCGACTCCGCCAAGGCCAAAGCCGCGTACCGGGATTTCCTAAATCTCTGGAAGGACGCCGATCCGGGTGTTCCTGTCCTCAAGCAGGCGAAGGATGAATTTGCGAAGCTGTAGAGAGCCCTACTGACCGTGCGGTCACGGCATTTGCCAGGAGTACCGGCGGCTGACCTTCCGCGGCCGCAATTCTTGGCCGCCAAGGCTTCGTTTTGCTTGATGTGTCCGCCCGCCAGAGGTAATGTTCAGGTGGCCGATACACCGCCGACGGGTGCGATCATGTTAGGGGACCCTGCACTGCTGAACGTGCCTGTAACTGGATCGTAAAGCTCGGCGCTGGCGAGGTACGATGGCGGTGCGCCCGGTGGGATTCTGTAGCTGCCGGCGATCAGGACCTCGCCATCGGGGAGCAAGGTGGCCGTATGCCCGTAGCGCTCGGTGGCCATGCTGCCGGTCGCGGTGAAGGTGCCCGAGATTGCGCCAGCACCATTGCGCCGTGCTGGCTATGTCCAACAGAAAGAGCGCAAGAACAAAACAGGCTTTCATCTCTGGTCTCCAAAATCACTGCACGGCGATAGCGACTTCGTTGCTCGGGAGGCCGAGATAAGTAAGTCGGACCGGAACCGCAGCTCCCGGCGCAACTCCGCTCGGCACTCGGAAGTTCACCGGGTAGTAGCCTGGATAGCCGGGAGCATCGCCGAAGAAAAGAATTTCCCAACTAGAAAGGCGTTGGTCGCTTCTCGATTCGGTGGCGATGAACCTGATGGAATTCGGTAAGGAACGTAACACCATCCACATGGTGGACTTCGAGGCGAGAGACATCTAGCTTGAGCGTGACCACCTCCGCAATGGCAATGGCGTGATCTGTGGCTCCGTAGAAAACAGAAATACCTAGAGCGTTCATCCTGCCGCCGACGCCTAAGTCCCTGAAAACACGCCTGCACATGCGCGCATCCGGTTGCCGAGCGTAGCTCCCAACTACATCCGGATACCGACGCGTTGCCGCCGGGCACTCTCCGTACTCTCGGGAGAGCTGCGTAACGGTTAACAATTTTCCCAGCCGGCTACACGGGCTCAACCGTCGACCCCCTAATCGGCCGAACTAGCTTCGAACGTACTAGAGAAGTATTGACGTGACTGACGAAGGGAGCCACGCGCTAGAGTGCACGTGACTCCCTCGGTAGTGTTGTTTCCATCCATTCCTACGCGACGCCGAAGAACGGAATCACCGGGATAAACCAGGGGATCCGATTCCTGATGATTGCTAGGCTCGGTCCGGCGGCGGGGCTCGGTGCCAGGACTCCCGCGGGACTCGGGGGATACCAGGGGATCGTTGGGCCGGTCGGGTTCTTTTTCTTACCATAGTTGCCTTGCATTTCGGCGAGGCTCGATCCAAGGGTGTTGCTCAGGGCCGACAGGCGTATCGGCCCGTGGGGCAAAGAGGGACCTTGCTTTTGCTTGCACGGATTGCAGATGCCGCCTGCGTAGACGCTGCTCGATACCGCGGTAAGGCTCAGCGCCAACATCGTCAACAACATTGTATGTTTCATTTTCGGACTCCTTTGTGATTTTTGGAAGCCTTCTTGGCTCCACCTAGATAGGCGCAAATCAGACGCAAGACCTATCACGGGGCTGCTGTTCTGGTCCGCGTTCGTTTGGCGCCGCTCTCGAAAATGTAGAAGTCTGGCGCCTGTTTCAGCTTGAAACATGCCGAAAGGACGACAATCGCTATGCACGCGGCACCAAGAAGCAACAGATTTCGACGGATGCTCGGGCGAATCCTCAATTGTCACCAACCTGTTTTATGCGAACGCATCACAAGTCAGGCGCCGACGGACTTGAAGGACACGGACTTGAAGGACTTCAGGGGGTTAGCGCTTGGTCACCGGCGACCTTTACTGATTTTCCATGATCCGGATGCAAACCGCTCCGGTCCATGGCGTGCGCGGGATCGTGCTTTCGTTCGGCACTGGCTCAGCCCGCCCGCCGGGCCTTTGCGGAACCCGTGGCCGGCCAGCAATCTTTTTGCGCTCCACGCTGCGGACCTTCCGCATCCTAAACGCCGGCGTCTTACGCGGATTGTTGTGGAGGATGCTATGGCCGACAAGACTTACCAATACCACCAGAACCTTTACATCCTGGACAACTCACATGCATATCGCCTCGAAGTCGAGCGGTAGCTACGTCTCATACAACGCACCTTCGCCGGCCGCACGCTGCTGAAGCACAGGTCGGTCAAATTTCAGCCTTGCATGATAGGCCCCGAGAGCATTCCGCGCCTACCTGAATGAGGCAACAAGCAGCGGGATGCAACAGAGCCCGCGAGCAATGAAAGGAGAACCACCATGGAACGCAAAGCGAACAGCTTCTTGTTCACAGCCGATATCCCGGTGGCACTTAAGGTACTCGCCTGGGCACGGTCGTTCCTGGTCAAGCCCCACTCCATCAACACCGCCAAAGATCGGCCCGTCTCAGCGGCCCCGGAACGACTCGCGATCGGATTGACGCTCGCAATAATGCTGCTGGTACCCGCGCTGCTTGTATGGCGCATGAAGGCCTCGATGTACGCTTTCCTGGATCGCGCGTATCCTGAACTGGCCCGGCGTCTTCTTCGTCACGAAGCGGTCAAACATCAGTTACATTCGATCCGGTGTCGGCGGCGGGATGAAAGGGAGCGAGTTCTGGCGCCTTTAAGCGGCGACCAACGATGACGGAGTCGGAGCCAAGACACATTCCTGGTTCGATCTCGACGACAGGGTCGACCAGCCCGTTCACAATCCTCCCCTAATAGGCCCAGACTAGAGTTCTTGTGCTGAAAAACCAGTCTGTGTGTTACGATTTTGCTGATGCCAACAGCACAATCCTTGCACCGCTGATTCATGAACGAAATGGCATGAACCAACGGGTTAATAGCGGTGAATTGTTTCCATTGGCGTCGCGGTCCCTCCAATGCGCAAAAAGAGGGTCATAATCCTCGGCGGAGGTATCGGCGGATTGAGCGCGGCCCAGGAACTCGCTGAGCGCGGTTTCGACGTCACGATCTACGAAGCCAGCAACGTGTTTGGCGGAAAAGCCCGAAGCATATCCGTTCCCAACACCGGGGTAGATGGGAGAAAGGATTTGCCTGGCGAGCATGGGTTCCGATTCTTCCCTAGCTTCTATAAACATGTGGTTGATACGATGAAACGCATTCCCTTTGGCCCCAGCCCCGGAACGGTGTTCGACAATCTGGTGGCCGCTACTAGGGCTCACCTCGCGCGCGCCGGCCAATCAGCGCTGGTGCTGTCGGCACGATTCCCCAGAGACCCCGGCGATTGGGTAACCACCCTCCGTGCGTTGTTCGCGACCGATCTGGCGATCCCAGCCGGTGAGACCCTGTTTTTCATTGACCGGTTGCTGATTCTAATGACGAGTTGTCCGGAGCGGCGTCTGGCGGAATACGAAAACCTCTCCTGGTGGGATTTTCTCGACGCCGACAACAAATCCGTCCACTATCGGCGCGTCTTAGCGCAGGGGCAATCGCGCTCGCTCGTAGCGGCGCGCGCCGAGCGGTGCAGTACCCGAACTCTGGGCTACATTTTCCTGCAGTTGATATCCGGCTTGATCGGCTTTGGCGACAGCTTCGACCTTGTTCTCAACGGACCTACCAACGATGTATGGATCGATCCGTGGGTGGCCTACCTGAAGCAACTCGGGGTCGAGATGAATACAGGAGCTGTTCTGCGCACTCTCCACACTGACGGAGGGCAGATCACACGAGTAACGATCGAGCAATCCGGCCAGTTGGCTCAGTTCGAATCGGATTACTACATTTGCGCCGTACCGGTTGAAATAATGGCCGCATTGCTGACGGACGAACTCAAGGCCGCGGCGCCCTCTGTGTCGAATCTTGCTTCTCTTCAGACGGCCTGGATGAACGGCATTCAGTTCTATTTGGACACCGATATTCCGATTACGCATGGCCACAGCGTATACGTCGACTCTCCCTGGGCGCTGACCTCGGTTTCCCAGAAGCAGTTCTGGAAAGATTTTGATCTCGAAGGCTACGGGGATGGCCGGGTCCGGGGAATCCTTTCTGCCTGCATCTCGGAATGGGAAGCTCCCGGTATGGTTTTCGGCAAGCCAGCTTCAAGCTGTACACCTGAGGAAATCAAGACCGAGGTGTGGGCTCAGATTCGGGCCCACCTGAACGAAGAGCAAGTGGCTCAACTTGACAAGGCGCAATTGCTCTACTGGTTTCTCGATCCGGCAATTCGGTTTTCTGGCTTCCGCGGCGTTACGAATTCCGAGCCGCTGTTAATCAATACGGTCGGATCCTATCAGTACCGGCCGGAAGCTTACACGGAGCTTCGCAATCTGTTTCTCGCCTCGGATTACGTGCGGACCTTCACCGATGTCGCTAGTATGGAGGCGGCAAACGAAGCAGCCAGGCGCGCGGTCAACGCGATCCTCGCCGATACCATGTCTCCCGCGCCCAGGGCTGAAATCTGGCCGCTCGAAGAACCCGATTTTTTCAAACCGCTGCTTAAATACGACCAGATGCGTTTCCAGATGGGCTTGCCCCACAGTAAACTGGCTTCCTAACTCGATCCCGAACAACGGACTGTACCGCTCGCGATTCCAGTCGCGAACGTTTTGCCCTGTCCGCAAGCTCAATTTCCAATTTGATGATGTTCCGGCTTTTGCGACATGATTTGGCTTGTGGAATCGGAGCGTCGCCATGATTTGCAGGCGGCTTCGACGTCCAAACTACAAATGAGACGCGGCCAACGAATATGAACAGATCCGGTCCGCCAAGAAGAGAGATATCCGGGCAATCCAATAGCTGACAAAGAAGGCAGTGGAAGCTGAAGAGCTAGTTCGGCGGACGCGCCGGGACATTGAGAAGAACCTGGTCGGATTACTCGTAGGGTCAAATTATTCATGCGGCGCGGCCATAGAAGTTGAGTAGCCTCCCTCTCACCCTCCGCCACTTGAAGGGGTGTTTCGCCGCTGGAGTTCTTGGCGTTGATATCGGCACCGTGAGCTAAGAGCAGTTCCGCCCCTGCACTACTCCCTGCCCACGCCGCACTGTGCAGCGGGGTTTCACCGTCATCGCTCTTGGCGTCGAACTTGGCTCCGCGGGCCAATAGGAATTCCGCCAGTTCCCTGGAGTTCAACGACGTGGCGGTACCCAGGTCGCTCGGGTCGTTTCGTTTGATCCGTACAGGACCCTGTCTTTTCGCTAGCGGCGCCGCTGCCGGCGCCGCCGGAAGCTCTACCGACATTTCCTTTAAAGCGGCCAGGGGAAAGGGAAGGGGCATCGACCAGATTCACAAGCACGGGCAACGGTCCACACGAATGTTGCGTCTAGCGCGACGGAGGCTGGCAGGAGGACGACATCTTCCGGCTCTACCTCAATGGCTGCCATGCGGATGTGGATGAAGGCAGCGAAGAAGAGGCCATCGAAGCAATCCATTGGGGGGTGAGAGTAAATAGTTCTGGCGTGCTCGGGTGGGGGAAAGGATCGAATCCTCGATTCGTCGCTTACTGCAGCTTGGTGTATTCCGCCTTGGCTTGCTTCAGGACCGGAATGTCGGGATCGGCGTCTTTCCACAGCGTTAGGAAATTCTGGTAGGCGGTCTTGGCTTTGTTCTTGTCTCCCGACAAAGCGAACGCTCTACCGAGCTGCAAGTGCGCGAGAGCGCCGATGGGATCCGCGCCTACGATACCGCGATGATCGAGGATTTTCTGAAACTCGACTGCCGCCTCCGCGTATTTGTGCGCGGCCATCAAAGCTTCGCCGCGCACATACGCCGAGTGCAAACCGCCCAGATAAAAATGATTGAAGTTGAGGCCGTTCCCTGCCAACTCATAGGGAAGAGTGGTTTGCAGTTGCTCGACGGCCTCGATGGGCTTCCCATCCAGTGCCGATAGTGCGCGAAGGACCGGCACGTAAGTAAACCTGGCGAAGGTATCTTCCGGGAAGTGCTTCTCCAGATCATCGGCGAGCGGTTGCGATCGGGTCGAGTCTCCCGAAAACGCCAGGGCTAGGCCAGCGGCGTATTCGACATCCCGGCTCTTCGAAAGCGCGAGCGCCGCCAGGGCGTTCCTTTTCGCTTCGCCGATATTCCCGTAAACCGCTTCCCACACCGCTCGCGCGGCCTGGTAACTCGCTGCTACCTCGCGATCCCCTGCTTGCAGGGCTAGATCCATGGCCCGGCTCGACGACCGGCGAGCGGCTTGTAGGCGGCCGGAACGAGCCAGTGCAAGGGCCTCGTCGTGAGCTATCCCGTGTTCCGCTCTGGGCTTTCCTCTCGCCAGTCCTGCTGTCCGGTCTATTTGCTCCTGGTCTCCCCTGAGCACCGCGATGTTATATCGGAGGAAGAGAAGATCCGGGGTTTCCAGTTTGCGCTCGGACGCACGCTGAAGCGTGGTCTCAGCTTCGGCGAAACGGTCCAGGAAAAAATAGCTGGAGGCAAGACCGGAGTACCCGAACACCTCCTCGGGATTGGCCGCGATTCGTTTTTGGGACATCTCCATCGCTCTTTCATAACGGCCGGTCCCATGGGTGGCAAGGCCCGCTAAGAAACCCTGGGCGTTTGGATTCTCCCCGCGAGGATAAGTCTGATACCACAATTCGAGGGTTTGGTACGCCTTTTCCAGATTTCCCGTCACCTGCCGGTCGTAGGTAAAGTCGATGAAAAACTTCTCGCGATCGCTGACGCGATCCCGCAGTTGCCAGGCTTTTGTGGTGCTCTCGGCCGACAACAAGGACTCTCCGATGTTGCTGTACTGAACCCCCAATTGGGCGTACGGCATCGCGAATTGAGGGTCGATTTCGACAGCGCGCCGGAGCAAAGGTATGGCCGCTTCACCGCCGGAGGAGACGACCACTTTCATTCCGGTACTGTAGGCCTTCAAGGCTTCGAGTGAAGGTGTGGTAGCCTCAGCGAGAGGCGTGGAGTGCTTTTCCACCGTAGCCAGCGATTCGCCCACCCGGGCTCTGAATTTGCTCGCGATCTGGCTAAGGGAGTTCAGGACGTCTTCTCTCCTCGCCGCCACCGTTTGTTCCTGGTCCAGAATGCTTCCCGTATTGCAGTCCTTAGCGCGCAATCCCAGGACATATTGGCTTCCCAGGCTTGCGATGGAGCCTTCCAGAACCGCGGCGCTTCCGGTTCGCTCGCAGGCTTGCTGCGCGATTTCCGGCGTCAGCCGCGCCAGTTTCGGCTGTCCCATCAGGGTCAGCGTCCGCTGGACCTGTGCGTCCGAAACAAGGTTGAGGAAGGGAGACTGTTGCAGGTCCACAGACAGTCCCTGGCGCAGCGTGTCGTCGAACACCGGATCGCCCGTCTTGTTCTCGAAATCCGCGAGGACAATCGTGTCCCTGTCCGTGAGTTTTGGCGAACGGTGAAAATAGAAGTACCCTGCGGCGGACAGCACAAGCACCGCGGCGGCAGCGGGAACCATCAGCTTCCAACGTTTGGCGATGTCCGGTGTCGCCTGGGGCTTGGTGTTGCCTGTCGCCGGCGCGGTTGCCACCCGTGCCCAATCTGGGCCGATCTCGCCAAGCGGGGTGATGCTGGGCTCGTCGCCGCTGTGCGATACCGGCTCCAGGTCGCGGATTAAATCCCTCGCGCTTTGGTAGCGTTGCTCCAAGTCCTTCACCAGGCACCGGTCGACGGCCGCTTGCAGATCTGGCGGAACCCCCTCCAGCGGAGGGGGCGAATACTGGGTCACGGCCAGCAGCGTCGAGGGAACACTGTCGCGCTGGAACGGACGTCGACCGGACAGGACCTCGTACAGCACCACGCCGAGCGCCCAGATGTCGGTGCGACGGTCCACGTCGCGGCCGAGCGCCTGCTCCGGGCTCATGTAGGCCGCCGTGCCCATGGTGGTCCTGCTCCGCGTGAGGGTTTCCGCATTGCCAAGCTTGGCCAGCCCGAAATCCAGCAGCTTCACCAGACCCGGCCGCGTGATCATGATGTTGGACGGTTTCACGTCGCGGTGTACGATGCCCTTGGAGTGGGCCTCGGCCAGGGCTTGCGCCGTCTGGCGGACGATATCCGCGCCCGCGGTGGCGTCCAGCGGCGTTCGCTTGAGCCGTTCCGCTAGCGTTTCGCCCTCGTAATACGCCATGACGATAAAGAGCCGGCCGTCATCGAGTTCCTCGATGCCGTGAATCACTCCGATATTGGGGTGATCGAGCGCGGAGGCCGCGCGGGCCTCCTGCAGGAACCGGCTCCTCTCGGCGGCGGTACTGTCTTCGGTGCGCAAGCACTTGAGCGCCACGTTGCGGTGCAGCTTTTCATCCGTGGCTTTGTAGACTACGCCCATTCCGCCGGCGCCTAGTTTCCCGACAATGCGGTAATGGGCAATGGTCTGGCCGATCAGGGGATCGGCGGCTCTCTGCGCGTCGTTGTCGTTCTGGATAGCGAGGGCCCGGGCGGCAACTTCCATCGCCGGACTCTCCAGGAACCCTCCCGCCTTCTGCTGCGAGGCCAGCAGAGACCGGACTTCGCGCTCCAGCGCCTGATCGCCCGCGCAGGCCTGGCGCAGAAACGCGTCGCGCCCCTCGGGCGGACGCTCCAGGGCGGCCTGCAGCAGGCTATCGACCTTTTTCCATAGTCGGGAATCCATCGCCTTTGCCACTGCTCAATTCACGATACAGCCAGGCCTTGGCGGTACTCCAATCGCGCATCACGGTGACCGCCGAGACTTTGAGCACCTCGGCCGTTTCTTCCACGCTGAGTCCGCCAAAGAAGCGCATTTCCACCACCTGCGCTTTGCGGGGATCGATCCGCGCAAGCGCGTTCAAGGCGTCATCCAACGCCACCAGCTCCGGGTCCGCGGCCCCATCGCCGCCCACCTCGGGTGCCTCTTCCAACGCGACATGCTGCACGCCGCCTCCGCGTTTCAGATTGCGGCGCCGTGCGTGGTCCACCAGAATGCGCCGCATCAACTGGGCCGAAACAGCGAAGAAATGGGCACGATTCTGCCACTGCATGCGCTTATAATCCACCAGCCGCATGTAGGCTTCATTTACTAATGCCGTGGTCTGCAGGCTGTGGCCGGGGCGCTCGCGCTGCATGTAGCGGCCTGCCAGGCCGTGGAGTTCCTTATAAACGACGGGGGTCAGCTTGTCGAGCGCGCCCTGGTCCCCATCGCTCCAGGCGCGGAGGAGCGCGCTTACATCCTCCGCCGGCTCGCCGGATTGCTCTCCGCTCGGCATCGCTTCTGCGCTGAATTATATCACCACGATAAAACGCAGCCACGGTGATAGGTCGAGAGTCTGCTTTGCGCCTGTCTAAGTGGAGCCGAGAAAGCTTCTACAAATCTCAAAGGAGTTCGAACATGAAATGCACCATTTTGAAGAACCACACAAGCGAGCAGCGTCGCGCTGTCGTTTGCAACTTCACAGATCGAAAGGAAACGATGTCGATCAACAACCTCGCCAGAGCGCTAGCGACTCTATCCGTCCTGGGCGTCGCCTGTTTGAATGCATCCGCCCAGACGCTCACACTGGACGCCTTTACGTCGGGGAGTCACGTTGTATCCCTCGTGACTCCCGGATCGCACGACACCCATTTTGCACCGTTGCCCTCTGGCAGTCCATTAGGCACGGCTCGCTACACATACTTTACGCTCGGGCCAGATCCGTACGCCCAAGCGAGTACGTTGTACGTTAAAAACGGCGTTTGCATAGTGGACGCTGGATTCGCCGCGATCCCCGCTGTGATGCTGAGCTACGGGTTTACGACCTCCGGGCAGCAGGTCCCCTTGGCCCTGAACCTCGGCTTCTATACGCGCTTCCGCCTGAACTTCGCAGGCGTTGCCAGCTCCGAGAGCCTAGCCGTGGTCATCACGGTCTGGCCGCACACGGGCGACGATTATGACTTGGAATTCGTACTGCCGCCAAGCGGTAATCCTTTTTCCCTGGATTTCCCGTTTTCGAGCTTTAACAAGGGACTCGGCGGAGTCGGCCTCTCGTCGTCTGCCGCAAGCGATATCGACTACATCGTAGTCCAAGCCCAGGGCGGTGGCTACGCCAGTTTCGGAATCACCTCCTTTGAGGCGGTCCGGTAAGCTTCGGATGGTCTCCGCAGGGAATCTGGACAATCAGCCGCGCCGGCGCTCCGGCGCGGTTGGTGTTGTTTTTGCGAGCCTCGCCCGGCATCCATCTTCAACAGCCGCCTCGTGATAGTTCCTGCGCCCGATTTGCGCCTATCCATGTGGAGAGCCAAGCAGGCTTCCAAAAACCACAAAGGAGTCCGAACATGAAACCCACCATTTTGTCGAACCACGCACTCGAGCAGCGTCGCGCTTTCATCAGCAGAGCGACGGCGATTCTATTCGCGATCGCTTTGGCGTTGCCGGCTAGCGCGCAGGTAACCTATACTTACACGGGCAATAGCACTGGCCCCTACGCCGCCACGTACAATAACGACTATTCGTGCAGCAGTACGGGGGCGGGTGAATGCAGGATTACGGGTTACTTCACCCTCGCTACGGCTCTGGCCCCCAACTCGCCTGAAACCTCCATTACGCCGCTTACGTTTTTTTTCACGGACGGGGTTCATTCGGTGACGCAGACCGGCGCCACATTCAAGGTAGGCACCAGCTCCACCGGGGGGATCAATTCATGGACCATCTTTGTGTCCCAAGGCGTGTTCCCAAGTAATTTCACCTCCCTAGAGACGAGCAATGAGACCAACTGTATTTTGCCCCCTGATTCGTGCCGCCCCGGCGACGGGTCGACCGTCACTCTTAACTCCGTCGAGACGGGGGCGATGGTCTTGCTCCTATCTCCCGGGACCTGGACTGTAAGCATCCCCTCGCCCACGTCGCTCACACTGGACAACTTTACTTCGGGGAGTCACGTTGTATCGCTCGTGACTCCCGGATCGCACGACACCCATTTTGCACCGTTGCCCTCCGGCAGTCCCCTAGGCGCGGCTCGTTACACATATTTTACGCTCGGGCCAGATCCGGACGCCCAAGCGAGCACGTTGTCCGTTAAAAACGGTGTTTGCATCGTGGACGCTGGATTCGCCGCGATCCCCGCTGTGATGCTTAGCTACGGGTTTACGACTTCCGGGCAGCAGGTCCCCTTAGCCCTGAACCTCGGCTCTTATACGCGCTTTCGGCTGAACTTTGCAGGCGTCGCCAGTTCCGAGAGTCTTGCCGTGGTCATCACGGTCTGGCCGCACACGGGCGACTATTATGACTTGGAATTCGTACTGCCGCCGAACGGCAATCCCTTCTCGTTGGATTTCCCGTTTTCGAGCTTTAACAAGGGTCTCGGCGGAGTCGGCCTCTCGTCGTCTGCCGCAAGCAGTATCGACTACATCGTAGTCCAAGCGCAGGGCGGCGGCTACGCCAGTTTTGGAATCACTTCCTTTGAGGCGGATCGCTATTGAGGCGGTCCGATAAGCCTTGGACCGAGGGGGCGGCTGTCCGTAAGCCTCCCCCTTTTCAGCGCGCGGATTCCGCGGCAGCCCGCGGGATCGACTTTGGCTCCTTCCCGGACGGCGTCTCCGGGATTCACGATCATCGTCTCGCCATCCTCCCCCCTTGCGACCTCCAACGAGTCTCCGTAGTCCCGCCCGATTTCAACCTCCCGCAGATGCCCCTGTGGCCGGCTATTCAAATCCACTTCCGCATCGCATGCCCGGCAGCAAGGCTCCGTCGGCATTCGGCACATCCATTTCGACCATCGGAGTGCCTTCACCGCTGCTCCGCCTCAACTTTCAACCCCTGTGATCGTTTCAACAGGCACCGGGCGTCTACATGTTCAAGAGCGGCGTCAAGAGAACGCTGACCGGAAAAAGCAGCCCCCTGATAGGTCTTGCGTCCGGTTTGCGCCTATCTAGGTGGAGCCAAGAAGGCTTCCAGAAACCACAAAGGAGTCCGAACATGAAACGCACCATTTTCTTGACGATGTTGGCGCTGAGCCTCACCGCTATATCGAGCAGCGTCTATGCGGGCGGTTCTTGCAGTACCTGCAAGCGCGGCCCCACTTTGCCCAGCCCTTTCCCCGGGCCTGTCCCGCCGCTATGGATGCCAGCGTTGAGCTCCACCGCGGGATCGAGCCTCGCCGATCTGGGTGGTAACTGCGGCACCTGCAGGCCCCCAATCGGCCCCACGATCCCCTGGTTCTTTCCTCCGAATCTCGCTAGAGTCCTGGCGCCGAACCCCGCCGCGGGATCGAGCCTCGCCCAGAGTATGTGCACCACTTGCAAGAAAAAGAACCCGACCGGCCCCACGATCCCCTGGTTTCTTCCGAGTCCCGCTAGAGGCTTGGCGCCCAGCCGCGCCGCCGGATCGAGCCTTGCTGATATGAGCGGCTCTTGCGTTGATTGCCAAAGGTTGGCAATCATCCGCTTTCGGATACCCACTTTCCCGTGGCCTATCCCGGCGGTGCCGTTCTTCAGCCTCGCTTAGGAATGTATTGGAAAACCGATACCGGGGGAACCACTTGCGCCTTAGGGCGCGTGGCTCCCCCTCGCTTGCGCTCGCGGGCCAGAGAAGTACTGGCCCGGCAATGTGGATACTCCGCCTCCTACTGTTCGCGGCTGCTTATCCCGGCTTTGGAGCATCCGCGTTTCGCTCAGGGTTAACCCACGTAAAATCGCCATGTGAACCAGAGCCCCGGTGGCCCCCACGAGTCTGCGTGAACCCGCGATTTGCAGCAAGGATGTCCAGACTGTCGATCTCTGGGAATCGCCCGATCAAGATCCGTTCCAGGCTCAGGTTCGCCTGGCTGATTTAGGGATCCTCGCGCCATGCAAGGTCTCCGCGGCGACGCTTGAAAATGCGGCGTAGGTTGCCTCTTAGATGCGGGGGTGAATCCGCTTGAAACAGAAGCCGTTGAAAAGAGGCAGATTTCGACGCACGCTGAGGTCTATCTTCGGCGCAGGGAGTCGGGTTCGCATCCATGGTGGGCCCCAGGAAACATTAAGGAATCTTGAGAGAAGAAGTTGTAAAACTAATGCCGAGTACCGGATAACCACGAGTGGAGCGAGTTGGCGCGATTTCGAACCAGTGATGGCGGGGGTTCGGCGATTGCGCGGCTCGGCATAATCCTGAGACCGTTTTCCTACCGGCCAACTGGGCCGGCAGGAGAAGGACTTGATCGAAACCTATTTCGCAGCGCCCCATGTTCTGGACCGGATGCGCGCCGGTCCGATGGCTCCCTACCTTGGCCCCTTGGCCGCCGAACTTCAGTCGCAAGACTATTCACGTAAGAGCATCCGCCGGCAACTCCGCAACGCCGATTCGTTCGGCTGGTGGCTCACTGAGCAGAACCTGACAGCGGCCGAGATTACTGACGACTTGGTCGGGCGCTACATTGGCGACCTGCATCGCTCCGCTCGCGCCGGGTATTCGAAGGGGTACCGTCCCCACAACGCTCGCGGCCTTCCGCGGCTTCTGGATCTGCTCCGAGGGTCGAGCGTGTTGCCACCAGTCGTCGCTCCAGCACCGCGCGGTACCGGCCCGTTGCAGGAGTTTGATCGGTATCTGGAACGCGTTCGCGGTGCAGCTCGCGCAACCCGCATTGGATACTTGCGGGAAGTGCGCGGCTTCGTCAAGCATGTGTTTGGAGACTCCGATCCGCACTGGACGGAGATCGGCCCTGAGCATGTGGCGTCCTACATCACGCTGCGCGCGGCAAAGTTGCCCATTACCTGCCGTCGCGATCCGATCACGCCGATGCGGTCGTTCTTGCGCTACATGACCGGTGAGGGGTTGCTCTCCGCTCACCTGGAATACGCGATTCCGCCTATCCGGCAATTTAAACATGCCTCCTTACCGGCTGCACTTTCTCCGGAAGAACTTGGCAAAGTGCTCGCCGTGCCCTGCGAGCGCACAGTCAAAGGCCTTCGCGACCGCGCCATTATACTGCTGTTGGCTCGTCTCGGCCTGCGCGCTGGCGAAGTGCTCCGTCTTCATCTGGAGGACGTCGAGTGGCGGCAGGCGAAACTATTAGTGCGCGCTGGCAAGAACCATCGCGAACGCGTCCTGCCGCTACCGGAAGATGTTGGTGAGGCACTGACCAACTACCTGAAGGACGGCCGTCCCTCCGCTGACCGGCGGGCGATGTTCCTCAACCTGTGTTACCCGCATCGTCCCCTTGGGAGTTCAGTAACCATCTGGGCGATAGCCACACAAGCACTTCGGCAGGCTGGGGTATCTACAACTCGTCCCGGTGCTCACGTGTTTCGCCATACGGTCGCCACTCACATGGTCTGCGGCGGTGCCACGTTCAAGTCGGTGTCTGACGTGCTGGGCCATCAGACGCTCGGCGTGACCGGCATCTACGCCAAACTGGATCTGGCCTCACTGGCCAAGGTTGCGCTGCCGTGGCCCGGAGGTGCACAGTGACCAGCGAAACATTGAAGGTTCGCCTCGACGGTTATCTCGAACTCCGCCGCTCGCTCGGTTACAAAACATCGGTGCATCAGCATGTGCTGCGGGACTTCGCGGACTACCTCGCAACTCACGGCCAGCCAGAACCTATTCGCGCGGCAACCACGTTGGATTGGGCTCGCCAAGCCTCCGCCCGTTGCTACCGCACTGGTGCCTCCGGCCGCTTGTGGATGGTTCGCGGTTTCCTCCTTCACTTGAAGGCGTTCGAGCCGGAGACAGAAATCCCTTCGCCCGGACTCGTTGCCAAACCGCGCCGGCCCAGGGCGCACCTGTACTCGCCAGAACAGATCAGCCGGATGATGGAAGCCGGGCATCACTGGTTCTGGGAGCCAGGTTCGTTTCGGCAGAAGACCTATGGCACGGTAATCGGATTGCTCGCCAGCACGGGGTTGCGCATCGGAGAGGCGCTTCGACTGGCGCTGGATCACGCCCATCTCGATCACGATCCTCCCTACCTGGAGATCCTCGATACCAAGTTCCACAAGTCGCGCCTCGTGCCGATTCATGCCACCGCGGCGGCCAAACTGAAGGAGTATCTTCTGGAGCGGAAGCAGCACCTCCACGCACGTACCGCCAACACATTTTTCATCAATGATCACGGCCGTCCGCTGCGCTACAACAGGGTCCGCAAAGCGGTTCTGCATGCTCAAACGTTCGCTGGAATCGTCAAAGATGAAGGTGCTGGGCACCAAGGACCAGCTCTGCACGCGCTGCGGCATTCGTTTGCCGTGGCACGCCTGCTCGCCTGGTACCGCGCAGGAGGCGACGTGCGAACACAGTTGCCGAATCTCTCCGTATATATGGGTCACCTGGGGATGTTGGAAACGTACCACTATTTATCCGCCACGCCGGAACTGCTGACCATCGCCGGCGAAATGTTCGACCGGTATGCGGAAACGGGAGGCCCGTTATGAGTGGCAACGCCCTCGATTCCTCGCCTCTCGGCCCGCTGCTGCAATACTTCTTCACCGATCACATGCTGTCCCACCGGCGCGCCAGCCAGCAGACGGTGGACAGTTACCGCGACACCTTCCGGTTGCTGCTCCACTTCCTCCAGCAAAGCACCGGCAAAGAACCGGCCAGCCTGCGAGTCGGCGACCTCGATGCACCGGCCATCCTGAGTTTCCTGGATCATATCGAGCAGCAGCGCAAGAATCAGATCCAATCCCGCAACGTGCGTCTGGCTGCGATCCGCTCATTCTTTCGGCTCGTCGCGTTGCGGGACCCGGCGAGCATCCAGTTCGTGACCCGCGTGCTGGCGATCCCTCTCAAGCGCGCCGACAAGCGACTGGTTGGCTATCTGACCCGTCCGGAGATGGACGCGATCCTCGGCGTTCCCGACCGCAAGACCTGGGATGGGCAACGGGACTACACGCTTCTGCTCACTTTCTACAACAGCGGGGCCCGTGTTTCCGAGCTTACTTCTTTGAAGCGCAGCCAGATTCGGCTCGGCGCTACCTCGTTCCTCCATCTGCATGGCAAAGGCCGGAAGGAGAGAGAGGTTCCGCTATGGCCAACGACGGCCCGGTCTCTGAAGCTGTGGCTAGAGGCCACGCCAGCACCGCCCGACGGCCCGGCGTTCCCGAGCGCGCGCGGGGCGACGTTGTCACGGGACGGCGTGAACTACGTCTTGCAGGCTGCTGTGCGGGAGGCGGCGAAGACGTGCCCAAGCCTTGCGACAAAGCGCGTCTCGCCACATGTCCTGCGCCACACCACGGCGATGCACCTGCTACAGGCTGGAGTCGACATCACCGTGATCGCACTATGGCTAGGCCACGAGAGTCCGGAGACCACACAGATCTACGTCGAAGCGGACCTGAAAACCAAAGAGCAGGCGCTTCAAAATGTGGCGCCGGCATGCAAAGGCTTCCGGCGGTTCCAGCCCGGCGATGCATTGCTCGCCTTCCTTGACAACCTCTGATAATGCCGAGCCAA
>DATNJC010000115.1:0-16413 GCA_035604115.1 Bryobacteraceae bacterium
AATTCGAGGTTGGCCGCGGCCAGCCGTTTGGCTTTCAGCAGGAGGTATCGCAGGTTCTTGTAGCCGCGGCCGCGGTTGATCAGTAAACGAAGATTCGCGTTGACGGCTTCGACCACTCCGAAGCGAACCTTGGTGCGGCAATAATTCAGAATGCCATCCAGATGGTTCAGCAACATGTCGGCGAGCTTGTCGAACGGCGTCAATCGCTGCCACTTCAGTTGATCCATCCATTGCTGGAGATAGTTGAACATGGCCTTTTCGTAGTGGTAGTCCCACAACCGCTCCAGGCTCTCCTTGAGCAGATAGGCCTTGAAAACACGCCGATTCAGTTGAAACAGCCGGTTCAGTTCCCCGCGTTGCTGGCCGACCAAGTTCTTCCATCGACTCAGAAGTAACCATCGCTTCCCTTTGATCAGCCCGCGTTTTTTGACTCCTTGTCGGAAGAACTCCGCCCGCCGCACTTCATCCACCGCGTCATTGGCGTGCTGCAGGATGTGGAACTTGTCGTAGATGATCCGGCAGTTCGGCGCCCACTGCGCGATGCTCTGCCGAAACGGCTCCCACATGTCCACGCAAGCTGCCTCGATCCGCTTCCGTTGCCGGCTCGTTAACTGGCTGCGAAAGAATTCATCCAACGTCTCCTTCTTCCGCTCCTTCCCGAACCACAACGGTTCCGCTGTCTCCAGGTTGCAGACCACCGTCAGAAACTTGTCCTGCTTGCCCTTGTACAACTCATCCACGCCCATATGCCGGAGGGGCGGCTTTCGCCGATTCGCCTCCCAGCGCTCCAAGTACCGCAGATCAATCGCTCGTACCGTGCTCTCCGCCAAGCCCATCCGCCGCGCCACCTGCCGCGCCGCTGCACTCACGCAGGCTTGTCCCACTGCTTCCTCGAAGCGCTTACTAAAGGGAGCTTTGCTCGGCAACTGCGGAATCTCTTCCACCTTCACTCCGCAGTCCGGGCAACGCACCCGGTACACTTCCACCACCACAGTGGTTAGGTACTCTCCCCACGGCAGGTCTCGCACCTCTCGCTCGCTCACGTCGTGGTGGTTCAGAAACTTACGCCCGCAACCGGAACACGCCAGCTTCCCGTTCATTCGCTTCCGCCGCACCCATAGTCGCAGCCGCTTTTCGCTCTCCTTGATTTCGTGCCGATAGACCCGGTATCCCGGCCAATCCAGAATCCTGGTGAAGTCGCTCTCCCTCACCCTGCCGAGTCTACCGAAATCAGCTTCTTCTCGGAAGCCCTGCAAAACCAGGGGGGCCCTACAGATTCCTGCTCAGAGCCTATTTGAGGAACTGCATGGCATCGTTCGCAAAACCTTTGGCGTGGCCCGCGTGCTCAATGAAGCTTTGACGCCGCTCGAAGACCGCATCCGTGTTGCATTCGTCTTTGGCTCGATTGCGAAGGGAACGGAGACATCGATGAGCGATGTAGATGTCATGGTCGTAGGCGAAAAGCTTTTTCTTTCGGATATCGTCCCGGCAATCGCGCAAGCGCAGCGCGAGCTTGGGCGCGAGATTAACCCTTCGGTCCATCCCACCGAGGAGTTCTGTCGTAAACTTGCCGAAGGTCACCCTTTCATCTCCAGCGTGGTTGCCGGCGAGAAGATCTTCTTAATTGGCGATGAGCACGAACTTACAAGATTGGCTCAAATTCTGGCAGCTCAAGGAGCACAAGACAAGCCGCGAAGAAATCGCCGGCCTGTTCGCCGTCGCTGATCACGTGCGGAGTGCCCGCTCGGCGTCGACACCCACCTGCCGTGTCTTTAAGGACCGTGCGTTAACATTTAAGCGAGAGTCCGATCCCGCATGCACCACATCAGCAGAGGAACAGCCGACGATGTGCGAATGCGCGGATTCGCGCAGCGTCACACGGTGGACGACGCCCTGGCCTGGTTGGATGCACAACTGCGGCCGATGGCCGCCGAAGCCGTCCCATTGCGGATCGCCGCCGGCCGCGTGCTGGCAACTTCGGTCGTCAGCGGCGTGGACGTGCCCGGATTCGATCGCGCAACCATGGACGGATACGCGGTGGTGGCCGATAGCACGGAAGGTGCGACTGCCTACAACCGGCTGCCGCTGACGGTCATCGGCGATTCGATGCCTGGCCGGCCTTTTGAAGGCTCTGTCTCCGCAGGTGAAGCGGTTCGCATCATGACAGGCGCGCCGATTCCGCGCGGCGCAGACTCTGTGTTGCCGGCCGAATGGGTGGAAGCGGAGCCCGGCAGTGCGAAGCGCATCAGTGCGCTGGACGCCGTCTCGCCTGGAAAGAATCTGGGAAGGCGCGGCGAAGATATCGCGTGCGGCACGACGTTACTCGAGCCAGGACGGGTGCTGCGCCCACAAGATCTGGGCGTCATCAGCTCCGTTGGCCAGGGAGAGACGCTTGTGGTCCGCCGGCCGCGTGTGCGCCTGGCCATCACCGGCAATGAACTTCTCCCATCGGGCTCACCCCCACATGGTTTTCATATCGCCGATGCCAACGGACCGATGCTCGCGGCGCTGATCGAGCGCGACGGAGGTCTGGTCGACTTCCCCGGTTTGGTTCGCGACGATCGCGACTCCATACTCGAGGCGCTTCACGCCGACGCGGACATCGTCATCGTCTCCGGAGGCTCCAGCGTGGGTATCGAGGATCTGGCGCCAACGCTTGTCGCGGAACATGGCGAGCTAGCCGTACACGGAATCGCCATGCGGCCGAGCAGTCCAACCGGACTTGGCCGCATCGGGCATCGCCTGGTGGTCTTGCTTCCCGGCAATCCCGTATCGAGCTTATGCGCCTACGATTTCTTCGCCGGCCGCGCGATCCGCGCACTCGGCGGACGCGACAAGGCGTGGCCGTATCGCGCGATGCGCGCCAAATTGAGCCGCAAGATCAGCTCACCAATCGGCCGTCTCGACTATGCCCGGGTGAAGATAGTGGATGGGTTGATCGAGCCGCTGTCCGTGGCCGGTGCGTCGATGCTGTCGTCCACGACGCGGGCGGACGGATTCTTGATCGTCAGCGACGACAGTGAGGGCTTCGCTGCCGGCGCCGAGGTCGAGGTCTGGTTGTATGCCTGAACAAGATCAGTTCCTCCAGGTTCTCGACCGGGATGAAGCGGAGCGGCGCTTCCGTGACGCGATCAACTTCACGCCTCGCGGCATTGAGCAAGTTCCGCTGGATGCCGCACTGGGCCGGGTGCTGGCGGCCCATGTCGTATCGCCCGTTGACGTGCCTTCGTTCGATCGCTCCAATGTCGACGGCTTCGCAGTGGTCGCGGAAGACACGTTTGGGGCTTCCGAGGAAGTGCCGCGCTGCGTGCGCCTAGGCGACGAAGAAATTCATACCGGCATCGTCCCGGCGACCGTGATTCATCCCGGCGAGGCAGTGCTGATCGCCACGGGCGGCATGGTGCCACGGGGCGCCGATGCGGTTGTAATGGTGGAGAACGCCGAGGTGCGGGGATGCGAGCTTCGAATCGCCAGGGCGGTTACGGCAGGCAGCGGGGTGTCATTTGCCGGAACCGATATCACGGCGGGCGAGACGGTGCTTCGCCGCGGCCGGCAACTGACCAGCCGCGACACGGGAGTGCTCGCCGCGATCGGCGTGGCCAATGTCAATGTGTGGCGAAAGCCGGTGGTCGCGATCCTTTCGACCGGCGACGAGATCATCGCGCCCGGCGATCCGATGCAGCCTGCCAAGGTCTACGACTCAAATTCCCAGGTGCTTGCCGACGCGGTGCGGGAGCTGGGCGGCGAGCCGAGGCGGCTTGGCATCACTCGCGACGACCCTGCGGCCTTGCGCGAGCGACTGCATCACGCCCTGGAGTTCGCGGATATCGTGCTGCTGTCCGGTGGAACGAGTAAAGGCGCGGGGGATGTGTCTTATCGCGTTGTCGCCGAACTCGAGGATCCCGGCATCGTCGCGCACGGCGTGGCGCTAAAGCCTGGCAAGCCGATTTGCCTCGCCGCGACCGGCGGCCGCGCGGTGGTGGTGCTTCCGGGCTTCCCGACTTCGGCGATCTTCACTTTCCACGAGTTCGTGGCGCCGGTGATTCGCTTGCTGGCGGGGCGCGGCTCAGAGGACCGGACGATCGTGCCAGCCAGACTCGCCGTCAAGGTCAATAGCGAGATCGGGCGGACGGAGTACCTCCTAGTCGGATTGGTCGAGACGGTGGATGAAGTGATGGGTACGTCGCTTGCGGCGTACCCGATGGGGCAGGGCTCGGGCAGTGTCACCACGTTCAGCCGTGCCGACGGCTTCGCTACCATCGGCCGGCACGAAGAGATTGTCCAGGCCGGGACCATCGTCAACGTTCAGCTTCTGGGCCGCGATTTGCAACTCGCCGACCTGGTTGTAATCGGCAGCCATTGCATCGCCCTCGACTACCTGCTTGGAGAGCTCCAGCGGCAGGGCGTGCGCTCAAAGTTTCTCGCAGTGGGCAGCACCGCCGGACTGGATGCCGCCAAACGCGGCGAATGCGATGTCGCGGGCGTCCACCTGCTTGACCCGAAAACCAACGAGTACAATCGGCCGTTCCTCACCTCGGAGCTTGAACTCATCCCCGGCTACGGGCGCTTGCAAGGCATTGTCTTCCGGCGCGGAGACGCGCGTTTCGAAGGCCGGAGCGCACAGGACGCCATCGCGGAGGCTATCGGCGATCCCGCGTGCATGATGGTCAATCGCAACCAGGGAAGCGGCACGCGCGCACTGATCGATCGCCTGCTGGGAGGCGTCCGGCCGCACGCTCGGCCACCAGGCTATGCCGTGCAGCCGCGGAATCACAATGCCGTGGCGGCCGCGGTGGCGCAAGGCCGAGCCGACTGGGGCATGACGCTCGACACCATCGCGCGCAGCGCCGGGCTCGGGTTCCTGCCGGTACAGGCGGAGCGATACGATTTCATCGTGCCGCGGTCGCGCGCGAATCGGCCGGGCGTGGTCGCGTTTAAGGCGCTGCTACAGCAAGCCTCCACGCGGGAGGCGCTGGCACGGCTCGGAATGAAGCCATGAGTTCTGAAACCAAGCTGGCCGGCGGAATCGTTTTGTGTGGGGGCAAGTCGACCAGAATGGGTGTTCCCAAAGCGACCCTGCCCTTCGGCCCCGAGACAATGCTGCAACGCGTAGTGCGGCTACTCGGCGCCGTTGTCTCCCCTATCGTGGCTGTCGCCGCGCGCGAGCAGCTGCTGCCGGAGCTGCCGGATGACGTCATCGTCACTCGCGACGAACGGGAGGCAAAAGGACCACTGGAAGGATTGCGTGCGGGGCTCACCGCGCTCCCGGCTTCCGTCGACATCGCGTATGCCACCAGTTGCGATGTACCGTTGCTGGTTCCCGGTTTCGTGGAACGGATGATCGAGCTGCTGGGGGATCATGACATCGCCGTGATGGAAATCGACGGGTTTTCCCATCCCCTCTCGGCGGTGTACCGGCGCGCCACGCTACCGCAGATCGAATCGCTCCTAGAGAAAGACAGGTTGCGGCCCGTGTTTCTATTCGATGCCGTGCGTACTCGTCGAGTACGGCCGGAGGAGATGGTCTCAGTCGATCCGCAGCTCCGCACGCTGCGGAATCTTAATACCCGCGAGGATTATTTGGCGGCGCTCTCCGAGGCCGGCCTGTGAAGGACAGCACGCCCAGTCGCATCGCCCTCAACGCATTCGTTGGATTCGTTGTCGGCTTAGCGGGCGGATTGGTCGGATTAGGTGGAGCGGAACTGAGGCTTCCTTATCTGGCCGGCCCACTGGGCCTTCCCTTGAAAAAGGCGATATCGGTAAATCTGGCGGTCAGCCTGATTACGCTTCTCGCCGCGCTGCCAACACGCCTTTACACGCTTAAGACGGCGAGCCTTACACCATTCCTGTACGAAACGGTGGCTTTAGCACTGGGGGCGGTTGTAGGGGCCTTTGCGGGAGTGAGTTGGCTGAGGCGCCTTTCATCAGCCGCCCTGACGCGAGCTGTCTTCGTGCTACTGCTGGCGCTCGGCCTGGTGATGATTTCAGAGTCAGTTGTGTCGTTCGCCCCACTTGGCTTACTGCCGGATGGAAGGCTTCTCAGAGTCGTCTCAGGGATTGCCTTGGGTCTTGTGATCGGCGCTATCAGTGGGCTTTTGGGTGTGGCGGGCGGCGAAATAATTATTCCCACCTTACTCTTGGGATTTGGCGCGCCGATCAAAGCCGCCGGATCGTTGAGTCAGATGGTGAGCATTCCCACTGTATTGACGGGGTTTGTAAGGCACTACCGTGCCGGGAGCTTGCACGATCGGGCGCTTGTCACCCGGCTGATTCTGCCCATGGGCCTGGGCGCGATCGCCGGCGGTATCGGCGGCGGGTTGCTCGCTTCTTTAGCCCCTTCCAGCTTGCTTAAAGCGCTGCTCGGCGTGATTCTGATCGTGTCCTCGATCAAAGTTTTTGCAAAGCAGTCTCAGCCGCCGACCAACCGCGCTGGCGATGATATTCGGCTACCAAGGCGTCGAGCCGATCACGGCTAAGTGAAGCTTCAGGATCGTTGGGTAGCGGCGTGGTGAGAAACCGCTCCGGCAGCGTGTCTTCAGCCGGCGTCCACCCGGCGAGAAGATTGAAATGCCGCTTGGCGGAGACAATGCGCCGGGCGGTGTCACGAAGCTCGGCGGCGCTCACGTCCCAGCCGGTGACGTTCCGCAGCATCTCGGCAGCCTCGGCATGGAAATCGGTCAGCACGCCACGAAGGAACTTGCAGATGATCAGCGAATCCATCAGCGCGGCCTTATCCTCGGTGTCGATGGCATGGCGCACGGCGTCCAGCGTCACGTGGCGGCGATCGACCTTGTCCGAGAAATCGACCTCGTATGCGCCGCTGCGATTGTGGTCCGCGCCGCGCGCGCCCACCGCGAAACCGAGCGCCATCGTTTGCAGCGCCCTCGGCTCATAGCCGGGAATCTCCAGGCCCTTGACCTGCGGCGCGATCGCGATGCTGTCGTGCCCGATGACGTGGGCGGCGCGGCGGCTGCCTTCGGCGAGAAGGTCGCCGGGCCCCTCACGCGAGCCGATCAGTTCGATGGCCCGGAGCATCGCATCGCCGTCGCCGAACTTGAGCCAGGGGGCATCCATTCCTTTATCGAGCCCTTTATCAAGCCATCCGCGCTCCACGCACTCCATTGCAAACGCGATCGTCCCTCCCGTGCTGATCGTGTCGAGGCCCAGCTCGTCGCATCGTTGGGATGCGCGCAGCACGGCGTCGGCGTCGCCCACTCCGCACAGCGACCCTAGCGCGAACAGGCTTTCGTACTCGACACGCACGCCGCTCCCGCCATGGGAATAGATGTGCTCGCAACCGATGGTGCAAGCCATGCAGCTCTTGCGAGTTTTGGAACGCGTCGCGCTCAACTGCTCGGGCGAGATACTGGCGGCTTCCTCGAACGTGCCGCTCTGAAAGTTGCGCGTCGGCAGCGCCCCGAACCGGTTGAACGTGAGCAGATTTGTAGCCGTGCCGAGCTCGCGGTACTTCGCCGTCGCGGGACCGAACGACCGCTTGGAGAGGGACCTACTGAGCGCGGTCAGCTCGCTCGGATGCGCCCACTGGGTACGCTGCGTTCCACGCACGGCGATGGCTTTGATGTTCTTGGCGCCCAGTACCGCTCCGCTGCCTCCGCGGCCGGCATGGCGGCCGTCGTGCGAGATGGTGGCGTAGCGAACCAGGCGTTCACCCGCCGGGCCTATTGACGCTACGCGAAAACCAGCCCCGAGGCGAGCTTTCAGCGCCGTTTCCGTCTCTTTGCATGTTGCGCCGCGATATTCCGCCGCGGGTTCGAGATGCATGCCAGCGTCTTCAATGATGAGCACTGAGAGCTCGGGCGCACGTCCGACGATTACGATGGCGTCGCATCCGCAGCCCTTGCCCGCGATGGCGAAACCACTGCTGGCAAGCGAGTCGTTGATGCGCTCAGTGAGAGGACTTTTGCCGACCACCGCAAACTTCGCCGAGGTTGTCAGCGGGCTACCCACGAGGGGGCTGAAAGCAAAAACCAGGGGAGCCTCGGGAGCAAGGGGATCGACGTGCGCAGCACCTTCGTCGAGCAGCAGCTTTACGCCCAGCCCGCTGCCGCCGATGAATTGGCGCAGGACCGCATCGGGCAAAGGCATGCGTTCGGAAGTTCCGGACGAAACGTCGATCCGAAGATAACAGCCGTGGTAACCGAAAGGCATCGGTTCCTCTTGTCTTCCCACTTTATCCCCCCGCGCCACTTTATCCCCCCGCGTCGGCGGAGAGGATCAGCAGGCGGTCGTCTTCGCCAAGCGGTGTCTCCGGGTCACTGACGAACTTATCGCCGTTCAGGTTGGCGACAAATGTGGGGTGCAACCGGTCCACGGTGATGAACTCGCCCAGCGACGGAATCCGCACGGCCAGCGTTCCGAGCAACTGCCCTAAGGTATCCGCTTGTAGTTCCAATACGGAGATGCCGGCACGCTGGCGGGGAACGCCGAAAAACTCAACTTGCATAAGCGAGCGGCCTCAAAGAGATGATAGCATGACAATTGGTCGCTAGACTTCCGCTGGGACGAACTAGCTACGCCTGAACACAATGAATACCGAAGGAATTCGATTGTTTTGTGATGGAGACCGATGAGCGATTCCGTCACAGTTGTCACGCCTGAGCCGCCCTCGAAAAAGAAGCGGCGTGGTGGCCGCGGGGGAGTACGTTCGACACCGAAAGGGCGGCGAGTCGATCCCCAGGCGCGTGAGGATGTCCTGGCCCTGCTCGGAGATTCCCCGCGCCGCCGCGATCTTCTGATCGAACAGCTGCATAAGATTCAGGACCACTACGGCTGCCTGTCCGCCCGGCATCTGGTCGCGCTTGCGGACGAGATGAAGATGGCGATGGCTGAGGTCTACGAAGTGGCGACGTTCTACCACCACTTCGACGTGATCAAGGAAGGCGAGACTGCGCCGCCCCCGATCACCGTGCGCGTCTGCGACTCGATCGCCTGCGAGCTGGCCGGCTCGCGCGAGTTGATGGCCAAGCTGCCTGCGCTGCTCGGCGCCGGCGTGCGTCTGCTGCATGCGCCCTGCGTGGGCCGCTGCGAGGTCGCGCCGGTTGCCGTCGTCGGCCAAAATCCAATCCCGCACGCAACTGCGGAGTGGGTGGCGGATGTTGCCCGGGCCGGTCGCGTGACTCATCCTAGCGACGTTTGCAGTGTCACTCCAGGCCATGTTGATTACGCCGCCTACCGCGCCACCGGTGGATACGCACTCGCCGCATCGTGTATCGCCGGAGAGAAGAAGGCCGCCGACGTCATTGCGGTGATGGAAGACTCCGGCCTGCGCGGCCTGGGCGGCGCAGGTTTCCCGGCGGGCCGCAAATGGAAGATCGTGGCGGCCGAGCCCGCCCCGCGCCTGATGGCGATCAACATCGACGAGGGCGAGCCCGGGACATTCAAGGACCGTTATTATCTGGAGCGCGATCCGCATCGCTTTCTTGAAGGTGCGCTCATCGCGGCGTGGGCCGTGGGCATCGACACGATCTATATTTACCTCCGCGACGAATATCACGGCTGCCGCGCAATCCTCGAACGCGAGATCGCGGCGCTCCAAGCGAATCCGCCGTGCGCGATCCCGGCGATTCATCTTCGCCGCGGCGCCGGCGCGTATATCTGCGGTGAGGAGTCCTCGATGATCGAATCCATCGAGGGCAAACGCGGAGAGCCGCGCCTTCGTCCGCCATATGTAGCGCAGGTCGGCCTGTTTGGCCGCCCCACGCTCGAGCACAACATGGAGACTCTGCACTGGGTGCGCGACATCCTCGAAAAGGGCGCGGCCTGGTTTGCCGGCCAGGGACGCAACGGCCGCAAGGGTCTACGGTCGTTCTCGGTAAGCGGCCGAGTCAAGAAGCCTGGCGTACACCTTGCCCCAGCGGGCATCACGCTGCGGGAACTGGTCGACGAATTTTGCGGCGGCATGCTCGACGGGCACGAATTGTACGGATATCTTCCGGGCGGGGCGTCGGGCGGAATTCTGCCCGCATCCAAGGCCGACATCCCGCTGGACTTCGATACTTTGAACGAATACGGCTGCTTTATCGGGTCGGCGGCGATCGTGGTGCTTTCCAACCGCGACACAGCGTCGGGCGCGGCGCGTAACCTGATGAAGTTTTTCTCCGACGAGTCCTGCGGCCAATGCACTCCCTGCCGCGTCGGCACGGTCAAGGCGCTTCAATTAATGGAGCAGAAGCGGTGGGACGCCCCACTGCTCCAGGAACTCTCGCAGGCAATGATGGACGCATCCATCTGCGGTCTGGGCCAAGCCGCCCCGAATCCGGTGCTCACCGTCTTGAAATACTTTCCCAAGGAAGTCGAGTAATGGACCAGAAAAATACTGCCCTGCTGGAGACGACGCCGGTCCCATTGACCTTGAACGGAAAGCACAAGGATTCCGCCCCACCGTCCGTCTCGTTCACCTTAAACGGGAAAACGGTAGTCTGCCGTTCCGATGAGACGATCCTGGATGCGGCGCGGGCGCACGGCGTCGAGATTCCCCGCCTGTGCTACATGGACGGAATGCGGCCGGACGGCAACTGCCGCACCTGCATGGTGGAGATCAAGGGCGAGCGGGTTCTGGCGCCATCCTGCTGCCGCTATCCCAAGGAGGGGATGGAGGTCACCAGCAATAACGCGCGAGCTTTGACCAGCCAGAAGATGTCGATTGAGCTGCTATTGTCGGACGTCCCGGAGACATCTTACACGCTCAACTCCGAGCTTGATCTCTGGGCCAAGAAGCTGTCCATCGGCAAGCCGCGCTTCGCCGCGCGCCATCAGCCGGCAGAGGACCTCTCACATCCGGCGATGGCGGTGAACCTCGACGCCTGCATCCAGTGCAAGCGCTGCGTGCGGGCCTGCCGCGAAGAACAAGTGAACGACGTTATCGGCTATGCCTTCCGCGGCGGACATTCGAAGATCGTGTTCGACCTGGACGATCTGATGGGCGACTCCACCTGCGTGGCCTGCGGTGAGTGCGTCCAGGCGTGCCCGACCGGCGCGCTGATGCCCGCCCGCGAGGTCGCAAAGGTCGCGCCTGACAAGCAGGTCGATTCGGTGTGTCCGTACTGCGGCGTCGGCTGCCAGCTCACCTACAACATCAAGGACAACAAGATCCTCTACGTGCAGGGCAAGGACGGCCCCGCGAACTCCAGCCGCTTGTGCGTGAAGGGACGCTACGGTTTCGATTACGTTCAGCACAAGCATCGCCTGACTAAGCCGCTGATCCGCAAGCCGGGAGTCCCGAAGCACAAGGACTTCGTGGTCGATCCCGAAAACTGGCGGGAGGTCTTCCGCGAGGCCACCTGGGAAGAAGCGCTGGACGCCGCGGCCAAGGGACTTCGTGAGACCCGGGATACGTACGGCAAGCGGTCGCTGGCCGGTTTCGGTTCCGCCAAGGGGACGAATGAAGAGGCATACCTCTTCCAGAAGCTGGTGCGGACCGGCTTCGGCTCCAACAACGTCGACCACTGCACGCGCCTATGCCACGCATCGAGCGTGGCAGCGCTCATGGAAGGCATCAATTCAGGCGCGGTGTCGAATCAGGTGCGCGACGTCGCGAATGCCGAAGTGATTTTCGTAATTGGCGCCAACCCCACTGTGAATCATCCAGTCGCTGCGACCTTCATAAAGAACGCAGCGAAGTCGGGAGTGAAGCTGATCGTGGCCGACCCGCGCCGCAGCGATCTGGCGCGGCACGCCACCCACTACCTCCAGTTCAATGCCGACACGGATGTGGCGTTTCTCAACGCGATGCTGCACGTAATCGTCGAGGAAGGCCTGGCCGACCAGGCGTTCATCCGCGACCGCACTTCCGGTTACGAAGCGCTTGCGGAGAACGTAAAGAAGTTCTCGCCGGAGGCGATGGCGCCGATCTGCGGCATCGACGCCAAGACCATTCGCGAGGTCGCCCGGTTGTACGCGACATCGAAGGCGTCGATCATCCTCTGGGGCATGGGCATCTCCCAGCATGTTCACGGCACCGACAACGCGCGGTGCTTAATCGCGCTGGCGCTTTCGACCGGCCAGATCGGCAAGCCAGGTTCGGGCCTGCACCCGCTGCGCGGACAAAACAACGTGCAGGGCGCATCCGACTCCGGGCTGATTCCGATGTTCTATCCCGACTATCAGCGGGTTGGCGCGCCCGAGGCGCGGCAGCGGTTCGAGAAACTGTGGCGCACCGAGCTCGATCCCGATCCGGGCCTCACCGTCGTCGAAATCATGCACGCCGCGAAGAAGGGTGAGATTCGCGGCATGTACGTCATGGGCGAAAACCCCGCGATGTCCGATCCGGACGTCGATCACGCCCGCGAAGCGCTGTGCGCCCTCGATCACCTGGTGGTGCAGGATATCTTTCTTACTGAAACAGCGTATTTGGCGGATGTGGTGCTGGCCGCCACCGCGTGGCCCGAGAAGGTCGGCACCGTCACCAATACCGATCGCATGGTGCAGCTGGGACGGAAGGCGATTGATCCGCCCGGCGATGCGAGGGAAGATTTCTGGATTCTCAACGAGCTGGCTCGCCGCATGGGCGTGAACTGGTATTACGAACACCCGAGCGAAGTGTTCAACGAAATGCGGATCTGCATGGACTCGATCGCCGGCATCACCTGGGATCGCCTGGAACGTGAATCGTCCGTAACCTATCCGTGCGTTAAAGAGGGCGATCCGGGGGATCCGGTGGTGTTCATCGAGAACTTCCCGACGGAATCGGGACGCGGCAAGTTCGTTCCCGCCGACCTTATCTCCGCGGCGGAGCGGCCGGACGCGGAGTACCCGATGGTGCTCATCACCGGACGCCAGCTGGAACATTGGCATACCGGGGCGATGACGCGCCGCGCGTCGGCGCTCGACTCCCTCGAACCGGAGCCGGTGGCGTCGATCCATCCGCTCGATCTCGAGGGGCTTAACATCGCGCCCGGTGGAACGGTCACTATCGAATCGCGGCGTGGCCGGATCTCACTTTACGCGCGCGCCGACGATGGAACGCCGCGAGGGACCGTGTTCGTACCGTTCTGCTTCTACGAGGCAGCGGCGAACATGCTGACTAACCCGGTGCTGGATCCTTTCGGGAAGATTCCGGAGTTTAAGTACTGTGCGGTGAAGGTAACGAACGGAGGGCCACCACCAGAGCGTATGAGCTTCGGCGGCGGGGTCTTGCTGCCGGAACGGGAGCCCGTGCCGGCGAGGTAGGCGCTAACCTTAAGACATGAGTGATCAAACGGCGCAACTTCTTTGAAGCGTTCGACGCTCTGCCGGAGACGGAGAAGCAGGTCTTCACGGTGGAACTCCTTCGCAGGGTGACGCCGTTCGATTCTGGTCCTCTGGAGGACTCGGAAACCGCGGAAGCCGCTGATCAGCTCATGGCAGCCCTGGACACTAAAGAGAATCATCCCGGCGCGCGGTGAGGTTTGGCTGAGCTTACGTGAGTAGTACAGGTACCCCTAATCGCCTTCCGCGCAGTCGCCTTCTCGTGAGAGCCCAAGGATTGTGAACGCCTTCCCGCGTCGAAGCTCGGACGAGATGGATTCGGGGCACGACGAATACTGGAGGCCGTCGGACAGCCCGAACTCCAATTTTGCGGACATCGTCGTATAAAGGCAACAGCCTGTCGGTTTCGCCGCGTCCACGTCCAACAGGGCTACGTTAAAGCCCGCGTCATCGAGCAGGCTCTTATAGATGATGCCGTGGAATCCGTAGCTCCGAAACTCCTCGGCCAGCACTTGGGTAGCGATGTAGTGGGCACGGACCCACTACCGTCATCCCGACTAACCGGCCTCGAAAAAGCGAAGCCTATGCTGCCCCAGACACCGTCCTCCATTGTGGAAGCGCCTACGCTCGGCTCTTCTGCGTCAAGGCTAAACGGCTCCAGGAGGTGGCTCACCGTAGTGCTGAGAGAACAATCGACCACCAGGCAGCCGCGCACCATTTTGAACTGCGCGAGTGTGATGGATGACCCAACCCACGGGCGCACTTCCGACATAGCGGCACTTGCACGGTCGGCCAGGTAGAGGCACGGAATTCCCTTCCGGTTGACACGCCCGGCCCCGACTGCTGCGAAAGGCACCATGCGGTCCGGTGGGTGGGCGGCTGCGGCATCTCTAGTCTCGACCTGTTTTCCGTCTTCGTCCGTCCGCGGTTCGGTTTTCCAGGTGAATCCGCCTTGCGCCCTGAAAAAGATCCGATCCTTTGATATTTTTCTCACGCGCTTCCGACTGGTCTCGCGGACGACTCTCAAGAACTCTTTAGTCCTTTCATCGTGGTCGCCACGCAGAAGCTCGGCGCCCTCCCCGACGCTTTTGGCCCTGGGCCTTTACGCTCTGCTCGAAGTCCCAATAGCTGTGGAGTGAAGCAAATTCAGCCATGAGCAAGATTGTATCCTGCATCACCGGTCGCCGAACGGCGCCTGGCCCAGCCCGCTGATAACATGGCAGCATGTCCTCGCTCCTCGAGAAAGCGCTTGAGAAGGTTGTCGCTCTGCCGCCAGATGAGCAGGATGCCATCGCATCCCCGATTCTGGCATCGCTGGCCGACGAAGAAGCCTGGAAAAAGCGCTTTGACGAGAAACGCGACGTGATCCGACGCATGGCGCGGGAAGCCATTGACGAGGACGAAAGGGGCGAGACGCTGCCGTTGGACGACCTGCCTTGATGCAATCACGGCGACTCGGCAGTTTAGTTACTGTAGAGCACCGCATGCCAACGCATGGCGGCTCGGAACGGAGCCGTGACCCAGGGAGCGGTACTCTGCAGCACCTTTCAAATTCATCCGATATTCGGGTAGCCATGCGTGCTGCGATGAACCTTACCCTTGCCGCGAGTAAGAAAGAACCGCTCGTTGAATTGGCCGGCCGCATCCGGCAGGCGTTTTTGGACGCCGGCCTGGGCGAACCCGCGATCCGTTTCACCCTCATGGGCGAAGGGCTGGTAGCCGGCCATTCACCCATCGACCGGGTGCTGAAACGCCATCCGGAAATGAAGCGGTTCGAAACTTTCGCCGTGCACATCGTGGGAACCTCGGAGACACGGTCTCTTTCAAATTCCGCCACCGGCGAGCCCGCCGAATCCTCCACGCTCCAGGCCATCCTGGCCGGCGTGCCGCGATCCTACCCGTTTGGCGCGGTGGTCCTGCACTTCCACGCGCCCGCGTTTGGCGAAAGATTGATCGGGCTTCCGAAATTTGGGCACTCGTTGCCAGGGGTGATGGTCACCGATAACCGGTGGGTCAGCGGGCGTCATCGTGCGCTCTCGATTTACACAGTGGTTGAAGCGGAGGAAGGGGCTAAGAAACTGCCGCCCAATCCGGCGCCCGTCGATGCCGTGATCAAGGCTTGCGGGAAAGTAAGGCGAACGGAACAAGTACCGATCCGGGCGGAAGGCGGGGGATTGGTCGGGTCCACCCCTCCCGCGAACGTTGAGGCGGTGAAGGCGATTGTCGCCGGTTACCGCGCGCGCATAAAAGAGGTTGTGGCGGGGGCTGATTTACCGCACAGTTTACCCCCGGCCGCGGATGCTCGTTCTCAGAATACTGGGGTGACCGCTGGTCCGCGCAAACCTGCGCTCGAAGCCGCGTTCAAGCCGATGGGCTATAGCTGCCGCGGCGGATCGGGCCAGTTTTATTTGACCCGTCGGACTTCGGGAAATCTTACGGTGGAGCTATATCTGGACGTCGGCACGTGGAGCCATCAGGTGTCCGCGATTTTTCACGTCAAGGGCGCCGGATTTAAGGCGTCGCTAGGAATTCCTGTGGCTGCCGACGAAGCTGCCTACGGGCACTACCCAATTGGCGACGCAGCCCAGTGGCAGAAAATCGTGGAAAATCTCGCGGCGATGGTTCGTGAACTCGACCGTAGTTTTGTTCCCGAGATCGAGCAAGCGGCTGGGCCGTCACCCGCGTGGTATCAGCCCACCTCCTAGAGCAAGGAACCAGTCGCGCCCGCTATGCGGGTCGCTGGAACGCCTCCTGAACGGTCTTCACCACCCCGGCATCCTTGCATTGATACCCTGGCAACTGCGAGATCGCCGTTTGGAATTCTTCACTCCGCATGATCGCCAGGACACGCTTGATCGGGCCCAACTCCAGGAGCTGCTTCCGGCAGACGAAGAAATAATCTTCCGTGACTAATCGAACAAAATCGAGATCGAATTGCCGGGCCGCGGCCTCCACACCAAAACTCACATCGGCCATATCGCTCGCGACATAGGCTGCGACGGCCGCATGGGTGAATTCGACCTGCTGGTAGCCATTGATACGTGTGACGCGTGAAGCGTCGAGCCCGTGCTGCGTCAGCAGCTGATCGAACAGCAAGCGGGTACCCGAGTCGGGATCGCGGTTTACGAACCGAACCCCGTGATCGAGCAACTGCTCAATCGAAACGATCCGCAGCGGATTTCCACGCTTGACCATCAGGCCCATCTC
>DATNJC010000116.1:0-4946 GCA_035604115.1 Bryobacteraceae bacterium
GAAACTCTTCTACCGCCTCGTGCAGCAGGCGGTTGTCGTCGATCCAGTGCCATACAAATCTCTGGTCAGGTGTGCCGCCGTCGGCTCAGACGCCGACCACAACCGGTAGGGGTCACCTGAGTGAAGTAAATACCCCACTTAATCAGATTCGAAAACGCGGGATCCGAAATCGTGAGTCGACCTATGAAGTAACACCTCCCTGCGGACGATTTGAACAATAGGCAAGAGGTGTAACCGTGTCTAATATTCGCCTAATCACGCTTTGGATCTTACTGGGAATGTTGGCGTTCGGACAGGCGAAGCAAGAGCTCAGCGGCACCGGCGAAACGGTGACGCTCAATCCCAGCCTGATAAACATGGTCGTTGGCGAAGTCAGACCCATTCAGGCTCTCAATTCGTCCTCGCGGGATGTGATCGGATTGACCTGGGCCTCCAGCGATCCCACCGTCGTCAGCCTATCGAATACCGACCCGCCGGTTCTCACGGGGCTCAAAGCCGGACGCGTGATCGTTGCGGCCGGCGCTGCTTCCGCCACCGTCACCGTTTCTGCGGTTTCTACAACAGGCGGCCTGCCTCTCGGCACGATAATTTGGTCCAACTCCGGCGATGGCTCCGGGGTCAGGCTCCTCCTCCCCGCATGGCCCAGCACAAGCGGCGTCGCGGATGTTTTCGCGATGATGGGTGATGGCACGGTCCTGGCCGTTGATAGCGAAGGTATGACTGCTTGGCGCGCGGACGCCAGCAAAGCCCAGGACATTGTGCCGAACTTCCAGGGCGGCCTGGTGTTGGTCAACTGTGACAATTCCGTGCTGACCTTGGACGGAATGACCGGGCACGTAGTCTCTACCTTCAGTGTGCCGTCGGGTCAGTTTCTACGAACCTTCGCGGTTCATACTGACGGCACATTTTTCGGGAGCTTGCAAAATGGTAGTGGTAACTACTCGATTGTGGGCATTGATCCTACTTCGGGCAACCCGAAGTTTGCGTTGCCGCTGCCGGGTTGCACTAGCAGCGGTGTCAATTGCCGAATCGTAGCTGGTCCTATTGTTGCCGGTGACGGGTACGCCTACATCGCCTACCAATCTAATTCGACGGCGACAAACAATTCGCAGGCGACGGGGAGCCTGATACTGTTGCGGTTCGATAGCGCGGGAGATGCCAATTTAATTCATGTCCAGGACTTCAGCACCACTGGCGTTTTCAATTTCACCGTAAATTTAATCACCAATGCCGACACTGGTGTGTTGCTAACCTGGCAAGGCCAATATGCGGATGCGTCGACCCGCACCGTGCATCGAGCGCCAGGCACGCCTTACGATTCCACGTATTTGCCTTTCCTAGGCATGGCAGTGACCCACGGCACCAGCGTGAGCCTGGTCGGCGCCCCGATGGCACCCAACCAACGAGGGGCGGCTGTCCCCATATTACAAGCGCAGGACGGCTCCTTCCTTGGGACGTTTTACGACAATGATGGCGTCGAGAACATGATCGCCTTCGACGCCTCCGGCAGCGTAAGATGGGTCGTGCACAATGAAACGCCCCAAATCGCCACCGCTGACGGCGGCGTGATCGGCGCTTCGGGAGCCACCTATGACTCGAATGGGCATGTCACGGGCCAAGACCCTCTTTATACGCAGTCTTGGACATACAATATGTACCGCGGCGTCGGCTCCATTGACCGATACGCGGCCCTCCCTATTCCTCTGGCGACAAGCTGGGCCTTCCAGCGCGAGTTATCTGCACCCAGCCGCTGCCGGATCGAGTAAAGGCAGCAAGCGAGATGGCGAGGTCCGCCTGCATCACAGTCCCGTCGCTGCGGTGCTAGAAGTGTTGTGATTCTGGAAAGCCCCTGCACCGCGTCACTGGCTCGTAAGCCGCGCCAGCGGTCCACTTGGGGTACCCGCTGGCTTCCCCTGAATTCTCTCTTGGCTCGCGATTCAGGCATAACTAGCATTACTCACGATCAACGTATTGTAGACCGATCGTGTTGGACGCGCTCTTGATAGACGATCAAGTATGAAATCGTCTGGCAACCGGCGCGGTCTCCGTTCCGCCGTTGGCGCTCGCGGATAGAGCAAGATAAAGGATCTTGCATACGGCACGACGCCTCTAACTCGTCCATGGCGCTGCCTGCGGCGCGAACTGAAGACCGGTTCGTCACCGAAATCGGGGCTACAATACTTCGTATGCGAATCCTGGTCTGCTTTCTCCCGCTGGCGATGAATGTCTTCTGTTGCGCGCAAACCGTGCACCTAAGCAATCTGAAGCAACTGACGCACGGAGGGCAAAACGCCGAAGCCTATTGGGCGCCCGACGGCAAGCGCCTGATCTTCCAATCCACGCGCGACGGCAACGAGTGCGACCAGATCTACGTGATGAACGCCGACGGGTCCAACGTCCACATGGTTTCGACGGGCAAGGGCGTCACCACCTGCGGCTACTTCCTCAGCGACAACAAGACCATCATCTACGCGTCCACGCATGAGGCCGGTCCGGCGTGCCCGGCGCGGCCGGATCGCAGCAAGGGCTACGTGTGGGCGGTGTATCCGGGCTTCGACATTTATCAGGCCACCGATCAGGGCAAGATCATCAAGAAGCTGACCGATTCGGCGGGCTATGATGCCGAGGGCACCATCAACTGGAAGACCAACAAGATCATCTACACCTCGCTCGCTTCGGGCGACCTGGATATCTGGAGCATGAACACGGACGGGTCGGGCAAGAAGCAGCTCACCAACTCGCTCGGTTACGACGGCGGCCCTGTGTTCTCACGAGATGGAAAGATGATGGTGTGGCGCGCGTTTCATCCCGATACGCCGGAGAAGATCGCGACGTACAAGGGCCTGCTGAAGGACAATCTCACCACGCCGATGAAGATGGAGTTGTGGGTGGCGTCCGCGGATGGCTCGAACGCCAGGCAGATCACGAATTACGGCTGCGCCAGCTTCGCGCCGACGTGGTCGATTGACGGGAAGAAGATTCTGTTCTCCTCCAACAAGCACCACTGCGACACGAATGACTTCGAGCTGTATCTGATCAATCCCGACGGCACGGGCCTCGAACAGGTGACCAGCTACGGAGGCTTCAACGCGTTTCCGGAGTTTTCGCCCGACGGCAAGAAGATCGTGTTCATCTCGGCGTACCAGTCCACCAGCCCGTACGAGTTCAACGTGTTTACCGCCGACTGGAAATAAGCCGCTGGGCTCGCTTGTCCATTCCCAGATGAATGAGGAGCACATCCGTGGGAGTGAACGGAAGAGGGCTCCAGGCCATCTCGTTGAAGTCGTGTTCGGTCCACCGCGCCTTCATCATGCCCGTTGCCGAGTGGTACGCCGTGCCCTGCAGGACGTGGGTGGACTCGTGCACCAGAACATGGGCCAGTAAGATCGGCACGGTCTTCGGCTCCACCATTGTCAAGATCCGGTCCCAAAAGATCTCCACATGGACTCCTTCAAACGGTTTCGAATAAGCCAGCGCTCCGGGGTGGATGTGGACGGGTGTGCCCTCGCTGAAGTTGACCACGACAGCGTCCGCGGGGCACGAGCGCATGGTGTAGCGCCACTGCACCTCCACTCCGATACCCGCATAGATCTTATCCGCCAATGCCGCTGCCTGGCGCAAGGTTATCGGGTCCCGGAAGGTCTCAAAGCACGTGACGACCGTGCGCTGCCTGACCGGGTCGGGATCCTGCGCTCCCGCGGTTGTTGAAACGATTGCAAACAGGATGACGCGGTACAGCTTCATCGGAGCCTCCACGGCGAGGCCGTCGCAGGGCCTCGAAGGTTCGGGTCTCAACCGTGGAGACGGGCGATGGGTGAGGGTGCACCGCGTGGCGGCGGCAGGATTCTCCGCGAGGCGGCGGTGCGAGTTCTTTAGTCCGGTTTGGATCAGTCCGGCTTGGGACAGTCCGGTTTGGGACACTCCGGTTTGGGACACTCCGGTTTGGACTGGGTGCCGAGTTCGGCCGCCGGCCGCCGGAGGACTTCTTCCGCCAGTTTGGCGATGGTGATGCGCCGCTGCCGGCTGGTCTTGCGCAAGTGTTCGTAGGCTTGCCGCTCGTCGATTTGCAGTTCGGTTTGCAGCAACGCCTTGGCTCGTTCCACCAATTTCCGGCTGGCCAACTTCTGGTTGACCACCTGTAATTCCGTTTGCAGCCGGTCCAACTGCCGGGAGGACCACGTCGCGAAGGCAACCAGATCGAGCCGTTCCGCGGCGGCCGGGGGAATGGACGCATGCGGCGGCTGTCGCGCAGCGAATCCGAAGGCCATCACCACCGTACACTTCCGGATCTGGCGCGTGAACAGCAGGAACGAATTGGCAGCCGGCGCGACAGCGGCGCGGAGGGCGCAAGCCGCGGCGGTCCCGGCCTGGAGGGCGCCTCCGCGAGAGAGGATCTGATGCAACTCCGGACCGCCGGATATCGCCGCTGGGGCGGCAACATCGGCGTTGCCGTTCTCACTCCAAAGGTACGTGGCTTCGATACGGCCGCCGCCTAGAAACAGCACGACGACGCTGTTGGCGGTCAGCTCTTTCGCCGTGCGCAGGATCACCGAAAAGTCTTGGCCGGTCGAGGCTGCCAGCGGGTCCTGGCGGTCCTCTCCTGTAGAAGTCATGCACTTCGTCCAATAGCGAGAGGATTCCTCGCGCAGGGCCCGCCGCTGCAGTGGGAACGGGCGAATGCGAATTGCGAATGCGGGACGATTCAGGAACGGACTGCGGCAAGGCAGTGACCCGCTCTATGTCACCCGCAGGAGAGCCTCCGAAAGGGAGGCCGCGCCAGTGTAGACGTCTCGACCTTACAGAACGTTTAGACCATTTTCTGAGATAATATAGACCAGCTCTGGCGATCCGGCTGCAAGCAAGAGATGGCGAAGGCCTATTCTGACGATCTACGACGGAAGTTGTTGGAGGCGCATCAGCAGGGGGAAGAGAGCCTGGAAGAGTTA
>DATNJC010000117.1:0-5044 GCA_035604115.1 Bryobacteraceae bacterium
CGCTGCTGGGAACTGCTCTTGCGTGTCCAACTTCGCAACACCGCCTCTTCCTGCTCCGTCAGTCGTATCCCGGCGTTCAATGATCGGGCCATGCCCGATTCTACATCTTAACTGTTATTTCTGCAAGTAAGTACTAGATCGAGTGTGCGGCCTAGCGTGAACAGGTTCGATCGGGGGCACCAGATCACCGACGCTCCCGTTTGCGCCACCAGTTCCCACCCCGCCCGGCTCAGTCCAACAGCGTGAACCAGCACGGTCCGCCGGTCGAGAGTTCCCAGTTCATGGAGCCGGAACAGTTCCTGGGCCGCGCCGTCGTCCGTGCCCTCGCCCAAATGAATCACGAAGGGCGCTCCCGGCGGGGTTGCGTCAGACCGCTCGCGCACGTCCGGCGAGAATTCGAGTGAGTGCGCCCAACCGCAATGCTTGACCACTTCGACCGGGAAGTCATCGTCGAAGACCGAATCATACGGATCGTGATGCCCGACGGTGGTGACTCCGCACAGCAGGTTTCGCAAGCCGCCCCACAGCAGGCGCAGACGCTTGGGCACGCGAAGCTGGCTGCGAACCGGCTCGTGCTCTGGATGATAAATGTCCCGCGCCCACGCGGTCGCGTTGGGATACGGTCCAGAGCCGAGACGAGGAAACAACGCGAATTGCAGATGGTCGTGCGCGTTAGTCAGCCCCGGCAGGATTTCGAGGCCGCTGAGCTCCAACTCCGCACATTCGGTGGTCGTCGCAGTCGTCATGTGCGAACCCAGCGCGCGACGAAGATCGCGGGGCCTCGCGCCGCTTCGTCGAAACGGTGTAAGCGCCCGAGCTTCGCGAAGATTTCGCGTTCGGGCGGCCCCAGACATGGCTCTAGCAGGAGTGTCAATTCAAGCCCTGGGACGCGCAGATCCTTCAATGAGTAGGGATGGTGGGCGACCTCGACAAGCTCCCCACCGGACCGAAACGTGCGCGTCCATCCGCGCCGGATCGCGTCGGGGTGCACGTCGCTCGCGAACACAACACCGCCTCGCCGCGTGATCCTGCACAACTCCGCCAGGCAGGCGGGAGCATATCCCAGCGCGAAGGCACAAATCGTCGCATCCGCGCAGCCGTCCTTAAGGGGAAGACGGTTCACATCCGCCACGACGGCCAGCGATTCCGTGTGATTTAGCATTTCGCGGCACGAATCCACGGAAACAGCGCGAGCGCCACGTTGCTCGCAATAACGCGCCCACCGACCGGTTCCCGCTGCGGCGTCGACCACGCGCTGGCCGCGGAGATCATCCAGCAACGGGCCGAGCGTGCGCTCCTCAAGGTTCAGCAACGCGTTGGGTTGCGTGTCGTAATCCTGAGCCAGAATTCGGTAAGCGGCTTGTGCGAGCAGCGCCGTCATACGCTTTCGACTTTAGGATTGCGCAAAGCCAGAAGCTTTTGCGCTGCCTCCAACTCGTACGGCCACCCGTAAACGTCGAGCGCGTATCGCCAGGAACTCAACGCCACCAGTGCTGCACGCGCCCATCGCGACATGTGAGCGTCCTGTATGGTCGGCCAGCGGCAATTCATGACGGTCTCAAACGCGTCGATCAGGCGCTTGGTTTTGCGCGGCAGCCACGGCAACGCCGGATCGCGCCGCACCGTGAAGGTGTACCAGCGTTCGGAGGCCCACTCCTCGGGAGATTTTGGAAACTCGAGTTGGTTATCGATCTCGCCGTACATGCCGTCCGGATGCGGCGTGGGTGTGTAGTGCTGGATGATGATCTCGGCCCGCGGATTGAGCTTTTTCAGCCGCCGGATGAACCGCATGTTGTCCCGCAGATCGCGGTCCGGTTCCCGCGGATTGCCGATGACAAAGGAAAACTCGGGGATGATATCGAACTGCCGGATGCGCGCGGCAAGGTCGAGAATCTGCGCGCCGGTGAGCTGCTTGTCCATCTCCGCGAGGATCTTATCCGACCCTGACTCCGCACCTAGAAAGATCATGGTGCAGCCGGATCGCCGCAGCGCCCGCAGCGTCTCGTCCGAATAACGCAGCAGAATGTCGATGCGGCCCTCGCACCACCAGCGGAGCTTCAACGGCGCTATGCGAGCGGCCAGTTCCGCCGTGTCATCTTCGCGCAGGAAGAAGTTGTTGTCGTAAAACTGGACCGCGTCGATGGCGTAGTCGCGCTGCAACTGTTCGAGCACCGCCGCGGTACGCTCCGGACGCTCGGATTTCTGCCGTCCCCCCGCGACGCCGGTAACACCGCAGAACTTGCAGCGGAACGGGCATCCGTAACTGGCGTGATGCACGGCCGTGCGCGCGCCCAGAAACGTTCGCGCAATGTATTTGTGCGGTTCGCGCAGGCGATGGTACGGCATCCCCGGATATTCTCCGGGTGAGCGGATGGCGCGATCCCGAGTGTGTACGTGCAGACCGAACTGGTCTTTATAGGAGACGCCGGGAATGGATCGGAAATCGCGCGCACCGTCACGCATGGCCCGCAAGAGCTCCAGAAACGTGTCCTCGCCCTGGCCGCGCACGGCGACATCGACATATTTGGTATTGAGCGCGGCGTCGGGATAGAGCGATGGAAAGTAGCCGCCCCAAACGATCGGGATCTTCGGATAGCGAGCGCGGAACTGGCGTGACAGATGCATCGCCGAGACCATCTGGGGTCCCGGCATCACCGAGACGGCCAGCATTTCCACCCGGTGTTCGCGCATCAAACCATCGATCGTCGCGGACGCATCGGATTCGACGTTTCCGTCCACGATCGAGTATTGTTCCCGGCCTTCCAAAACCGCGGCGAGCGCCAAGACCGAGAGCGGAAATCGCCGATTCTTGGGCCGCGTGCTGCGAGGATGGAGCAAAATGATCATGCGCGCCGCCTCGCGCCAGCCCCGCCGTTCTCCGCGGCGCGTCCCTCGAGAATCCAAAAGCGCGAGGGCGGGCGCCGCCCCCGCAGGCGTGCCATCAGGGGACGCAGGTGCCAGCGCCAACCGTACCAGGGCCGGTAAATGGTCCAGGTCAGAGACAAATCGCGTGAAAGCTGGCCGAGCATTTCGAGATCGAAAAACTCGACGCTGCCCAGGGCATCCGAAGAAAAACCGTACTGCTGCTCGAAGCCCGCATGGCGTTCGGCGCGCATCCGTTCGCCGTGTTCGCGTTTGAAATAGACGGGCGAATCCACGATCACCACCTGCCCGCCGGGGCGCACGCACCGCAGCGCTTCGGCCAAGGTGCACCGGTAATCCTGCGAGTAATGGATCGACGAGTTGAACACGACCAAATCAAAACGGCCCCCGGCGAAGGGCAAGCAATCGAACTCCGCCTCCACTCGCGGAAAGCGCACGGAATAATGCCGCGCGGCTCGCAAGCCGTCCTCTGCATCGGAAAAGATGTCGACGGCAACGGGACAATGACCCATTTCAGCCAGCCGGTTCGAGAACCAGCAGTTGCCCGCGCCCAAATCCAGAACAGCGCAGGGCTTGGGCGGCAAAATGCGGCGAACGAAATAGCGAAAGCTGCGCGCGCGAATGCGCCACTGCGCTGTGTTTCGGCCCGTCAGGTCTGCAAAGGGAAGCGCGCGATAATAATCGCTGCTGGCGGACGCTCGGCCCTCAGCGGACCGGATGCGGGCGTAGTCTTCGAGAAACTGGCGGCGCGAGGCGGTCAGCACGAGGTCCTCCCGCGCAGCTTGCTCTGAAACATGTAGAGCTGATGATCGCCGCCGCCGATTGGGACACGCCGCAGCAGGTGGAAGTGTGAGCCGAACGCAGCGCGCATCTGGCGCGTGCTCCAATAGCGCACCTCGATTCCACGCCACTGGGCCCGGCCTCTCCACCGGCGCACGGCGCGTGCAAAATCGAGAGCGGCCAGCGAGCGGATGGTCTCGCGCCAACTAAAGCGCCCCATGACGCACACTACCAGCGGCGCGCCGGACTCTAGCAGCTTGGCCAAATCGCGAGCGACGCCGTGAAGATCAGCAATGCAGTTCAGTGCTCCGAAGTTTGATAAGGCAACGGAGTAAACAGCGTCGATCTGGGACAGGTCTTCGATCGCAAGCACGCGCGCGGCGACGCCGCGGTTTCTCGAAATCTCCACCATGCGGGGCGACGCGTCCACGGCGTCCACGTTGATGCCCAGCGCCGCCAGATGCAGCGCGTCGTCGCCGACGCCGCATCCGAGATCCAAGACCATTCTTCCGGCAGTGTTCCCCGCGCGAAAGATCTTGTCGAGCTCGTCCCAAACCTGTTGGCGTTGGCTGCGGCCTTCGGGCGTGCCGCTCCAAAGTTCGGTGTACGAGGGCGCGAGCGCGTCGAAGGGCTGGCTCATGCCTCCACCTCGGAATACGTTTCTCTCAATGCGCTCCGTACTGAGGCCAAACGACGCTCGTCCGTTGGTTGATCCATCGAGCGGCGCAGCAGGTCGTCGGCGTGTTGATAGAACCTGCGGCTATGACGCCCGCGGATGCGTACGTCGCGGTCGGAGGAGTCGCGCCATTCTCCGAGGCGCACCAATTTATCGGCGAGGTCGTTGTAGAACGCCGTGCCCTTGATCGGATAGGAGACGGTGGTGAGGAAGGTATCCGGACGGCACGCCTTCACGTGTTCGACCGTGGCTTCGATGTCTTCCAGATCCTCTCCTTCGTAGCCCCACATCAGAAACATTCCGGCTTGGATTCCGCGCGCTTGCACCAGGCGGACGGCCTCGCGGACTTGTTCCACGCGAACGCCGCGCCGCATGGCGTCCAAGATTCGCTGCGATCCGCTTTCCGAGCCGATCCATACGCGGAAGCAGCCCAGCTCGGCCAGCGCATCGGCGGTGCGGGCGTCCAGGCGGTCGGCGCGCGTGATGCATTCGAAGGGTACGCGGAGGCCTCGGCGCTTCATTTCGGCCGCGTAAGCTACGGTCCACTCCGGGCGGATGGTGAAAAGGTGAGTAGCTCCGGGGAGTCTCACCCCGAGGCTCTCTCAGAACCGTACGTGAACGTCTCCGCTCATACGGCTCCCGCCATGGAGCCACGCTGCACACCCATCTGCCAGTGCGCCCACAACTTCGGATCGCGTCTCGAGA
>DATNJC010000118.1:0-54196 GCA_035604115.1 Bryobacteraceae bacterium
GAAACAACGAAGTCGGATTCGAGAACCGCACTCGGCAGCCAGAGCTCGCCTAGACCGCTGTAATTGGCTTTTAGCTTCACTTTTCTGAGCTCGTCTCGGTTGAGATCCACGAACTCGATCTGCCGTTCCGCGAGATGCGGCTTGAGACCTGCCGCCTGCACTACAAGTTCGGTGTCGCGTTGATGTCCAGGACCCTCGCCAATCACAACCCGCACGGCGCCAAGACGGAGGAAACATCGCGCCGCGGCGCCAATCAAAGTCGAGTTCGTGTTCACGGGACCCGGCAAGTCTTCCACCAAGTTTGGTTTTAGAAGAATGGACCGCCCCAGTACCTGTAGCCGGAACAGCCGCAAACCATCCAGAAGGAGCCCCTCGATGCTCTCCGAGTACTCGGCCGCGTTCAGCACCGCAACAGACGAATGAGGTCTCAGGAATGAGACCGTGTACTTCGGCCAAACCCATTCGGTCGTCGCCCCTGCTACCGCGGCCACGCCTACTGACGAGCCAAGGAATCGTCGCCGATCGAGTTTCATCGCAGCACCTCGAAAGGATGAATCATCTCGCCACACTTCAACGCGAGAATCGCGGTGGCGAGAGTTGCATTATTCCGGATGTTGCGGCCGTCTCCGATGACGGTCGCCAATCTGTTCTTTAGGCCTCCAATAGGCTCTTGGTACACGAACAAGCTGAGAATGGACCAGGCAAGACTGGAAACAGAATCGACGCTGGCTGCGTTCTGTCGCAGCCATGACAAGCTCTTTTGAATCATTTCGGTTCGCTGTTCGTCTTGGAGAGCGAGCAGCGCGACCGCTGTCGCCTCAACATGCGGGCGCAGCGGCACTCCGTAAACAACGCTGTTTCCGGAGTTCCACCCGCCGTCTACGCAGGCACGATCCAGAAGCATCTCGACGCCGAGACGAATTCGCTCTTCCGAGGCGTCGGAACGATTGCAGACCGTGAATTGCTTGATGGCTATGACGCTGAACGCCGTGGGGATGACCCAGCTTGCGGATCCTGAGATCCAAGGCCAGCCATACTTGTCCGGATTGAAGCGAACGTTCCGATCGGTTGTCTTGAATTTCCAGCGCCAGAGCCAGTGCGCCTCTCGGCCACGCTCTTCCACGAGCCAATGAAACGCCTTTTCACGGGCGCTCGTGAATTCACCGGTCCCGTTCAGAGCACATAACGCCAGGGCCGTTGTCCAACTGGCTTCGGAGTCCCCAACGAAGGCCGGCCAGGCCCCGTCTCGCCTCTGCAGATCGAGCATCTGATCGAATCCAGATCGAGCTGCATTCGGCGATTCCGTGCTCAAAGCCATCACCGCCAAGGAGGTGGCCTCTACGCTCGATTGTTGAGAGCCGAAATAGCTCCAGCCGCCTGATCGAAGCTGTCGCGTCAAGAGCGGCCCGGCGAGGGAGTTTGGTTGCATTCCAAGGATCCGCAGTGCTTAGTATTACGATGCCGGTTTCGATCTACGGACGCGTGAACCGGCCAGGTCTCTGCACTGATCGATAAACTTCTCGACGTCTCTCGGGTCGAATCTCAAGGGACTCCGGCCAGGTCCCATCTTCACTGCCGGAAGATAAGGCTGACGCTTGCCGGAGGCGTGCTGGATCACCCAGGAAACACTGACTCCGAGCTTCAGTGCGACATCCTTTGCCTTAATCAACTGGCGGACTGGGGGAATCTCGGCCGGAAAGTGTGCCAAAACACTGCCGGCTTCGGGCCCGTTTAATCGTTGCATGTTGCCTCACTTGCGCGCTCGCGTGGTTCTTATTTACAGCAGGACCGAGTTTGGGTCAAATGGCTTGCCCGGCGGAAGTATCGGGCGCACTGTCCGGAAGTCCAAGAGCAGACCGCAAAGAGCTTCTACGCCACCAGAGCGCGTATATCAGGTCCGCTTGCGCCACGCGTCAATCGACACGACACGCTTTGACCCGGCTCTCTGCCCTTTGCTGTCGGTCGATGTTTCCTTCGAGAGACCTTTCGACCTGCGTTGTTTGGACTCGTTCGCCGCGGCGGCGATGTTCTCGTCCAGAGCGTTAACCGCAGCGCGCAGGCTCTCTGGGATCACTTTCGTGTAGTGCTTCAGTGTCGTTTGGGGGTTGGTGTGGCGGAGGTGGCCTTGTAGGTCCTTGACGCTGGCGTAATCCTGAATATGCGTGGAAGAGGTGCGCCGAAATGCCTGATGAGTAAGATCGTGTATTCCAACCCGCTCCGCTAACGGCTTCAAGTAGCGCTTCAGGTAGTTCCCTACGCTGTACGGAGTTTCTCTGCGGTTTGGAAACAGAAACGCTCGAGGATTGGTGCGCTCGGGATGCGCTGCAATCCAGGCTGCGATCTCGCGCGAGAGATCCGGCGGCACCGGGACGGAGCTATCGCTCTCCTTGGTCTTGGTCCGGCCGATTCTGGCCTCGCCCTTTTCGCGATCCTTCAGGGCTTCGTCGATTCGGAGCTTCGTTCCGTCAAAATCTTCCATCCGAAGAACGAGGATCTCGGCCGGCCGAAGACCACAGGCCGTTAGAATGTGTAAGACCAGATGCTCACGAGGTGCCGCCTCAGAAAGGAGCGCGCCGATCTCCTCCAGGCTGAGAAAGCGTTCGCATACCTTTTTTCGAATCGTGGGCATTTCCAGCTTGCGCGCGGGATTCTTTGAGACGAGATCCTCGTCGGTTGCGTACTCGAAGCAAGCCTTAATGTAGGTCCTAATTCTTCCCACGGAGGTCTCGCCGTAGCCGTCGGCGGCCAGTTTGTTGAGGAGCAACTGGAGGCTCGTGAAGGTAACTTGCCTTGGCGGCTGGTTGCCGACGATGGGGAGCACGTGTTTGCCGAAAAGATACTTCAGATCCTCTCTGGTTTTTTTGGACCAACAACCAGATTTCACGGCGGAGAATGCTGTCCAAAGCTCTCCGAACGTAGTGATCGAGCGGTCCTGTTTTGTGAGCCGGCCCGTGTACTCTTCGATGTAATCAGCTAGTTTCTTCTGTGCGTCGTGCTTGGGCATCGACGCTGGCCCCAAAGTCTTCTCCTTAAATTTACGCACGCGCCGACCGTGGGCGTCGGTCGTCCAAAGATGGAAAAACCCGACCCAAACTCTGCCTGTGCGCCGGCGATCGATTCTTTTCACCCAGCCCTCCGGCGCCGCAGTGCGGGGTAACTGGCGTCCAAGATTCCGGACGAAATCTGCCGGGGCGGGATCGTTCAAAGGTGGTCGTGCGGAATTGAAAGCCAGGGTAGCGTCGTCCGCCATGGCCGCAGTATACGTGGCTTCGCTTCAGCGAGCAAATGCGGGGTGGAAGGGCAAATGGAAGGGCTGTTTTCTCGTCTCGCGGCCCTAAACTATTGATTTTATGGTGGGCGCGGCAGGACTCGAACCTGCGACCTCCTGCGTGTGAAGCAGGCGCTCTAACCAACTGAGCTACGCGCCCGAAGGCGGCTCCGCGAGTACGTTTCCAGATTAACATGGGGCGCGGAAACCGGACGCTGCCAAGGCTCCGCTCAGAGACGCGTGAGTGCTATATTGGTCGGGCTGACGGCAACGTGGAGATGGGCAGCCAGGCAATGGGGCGGCGCGCGGTTCTGGTGATGGCACTGGCTACCGCGCTCGCGCAATCGTCCTGCAATTCCACTCCGGGCCGAGTGACCCTCGAGGCCAAAGTTTCAGACCTCCGCCGGCCGTCCAATTCCTTCGGCAAGAACAAAGCCCCCGACGATCTGGTCAAGGTCACCCTGCCGGGTAGGCTCCTGCAACCTCCCGCTCCGGTGAATCTGGTGCGCCGCACCGAAGCCGACTGGAGCACGCCGGAACGCGCCATGACATCCATCCTTTCGGCGAATTTGGCGGGCGATGTCTCCTGGATGGTTGAGAACTTCGTGTCCGCGGAACGCGAGGGCGTTGGCAAGCAGCTCGCCGATCCGGCCGCGGTGAGGCGCATCCGCGATTATTACGGCAATGCCGGGAAGGTGGCGATCACCGCGTCGGTCGAAATCCGCGGATTCATGGTCTTGTTCCTTCTCGGCCTGGACGACGACGGCGACGCGACGTTTCTGAACGCCACGCTCGCGAAGACGCCGGAAGGCTGGAAACAGACCGACGCTTTGGCCGAGGACGACACGTTCGATCTGGTCTCGGCCGCGCTCCACACGGCGGGCGCTCGTTGAGGCGCTCGACGATTCACCCACGAGAGAGTCTATAACGCAATGCGGTACACTCCTCAATGGTGAAGACAACCTTTGGAGCGGACCTCGTGGAGGGAATGAAGCTAGTCCTGGCGCACCAGCGCGGCAAAATCGAGATGGAACAGGTCTGGCCGAAGCCGATCGACGTGAAGGCGATCCGCAGGCGGGTGAAAATGTCGCAGTCCGAATTCTCACGGACCTATGGCATCAGCAAACGCGCGCTGCAAGAGTGGGAGCAGGGCGGACGCCCAGCCGGACTCCGCCGCGCGCGCGTACCTAACCGTCATAGCGAGAGAACCAGCCGCGGTGCGCCGCGCCCTCGCCCGCGCATGAGGCAGCCGTCGGCGAGCACGGCGTCGGCGGCAACACCTTAGGTTCCCTGCAGAAACAAGTACCTTTGAAAAAAGTCGTTGATGGAACGGTCATACGCCGCGATGCGCCACTTTGAAATGTTGTTCGCAAACCAGTCCGTCGTCATTGACGTGTCGCCAAAAATGACTTCTCCATCCACCGGCTCGAGCGGCTTGGGGCTGAAGGCAAAACCGGTTTCGCGATGCTGCCGCTCCAGTTCCGCCGCCGTAAACAGCGGAGGTCTCCTGTGGGCAAATGTCTTCCAGTGTTGCCAGTATTCGATCGGCAATATCGTCACGCAGGCAATACCACCGGGCCGGAGACGCGCGCGCATAGCATTTAAAACGGTCTTCGTCGCACGCTCGCTCGTATGCGTGAGAATGGAGAAAGCGATGATCACGTCGAAGTCGTCCGGAACCGGTAAATCATTGGGAAGGTCATCGCACTTAAGGACGTTCTCGGTCAGACCGGCCTCGCGGCACAGATCCAGCGCCTTGTCCCACGGATCGACCGCCCACACGTCGTCTGAATAGAAATAACAAAGGCGCGTCAGCCGTCCGTATCCGCAGCCGAAATCAAGGATCCGTTTTCCGGAGAGTATGTTCCCCGTCAGATTCGAATAGTTGCAAGCTACAGATCGAAGGAATGCCACGGACTGTCCCAATAGTGTAGCGCCGGTCGCGCCGGTCCACTGGAGTTGCGCGGCCTCGCTAGCCATTCTCGGCAGCAGGGACGAGATGCGTGGATATTGAACTAGCGGCATGCTCCACAGAACCGCCGAAAAGTCTGTCAGGCCAAGCAGCCGGAGGCGGCCAAGAGCCGTCCGCCGGTCTCGGATGGCCGTGTCCGATTCCATTGTTCCCAGAAAATCGTAAATGTAACTGAGGAGCATCTTCGCGGCCTCGATTCGATCGGCCGAAGCAAGTTTTGCTTCTTCAAGTGTAAGGATTCCGCACGCCTCCGTGATCGCGCGCTGCGCTGTGTTTTAGAGCGGCAACCAGTCCCCTTCGCGCGGATCGGAGCGGCAGGAGTGGAACCTATGACCTCTTACGCGTGAAGCAGGCGCGCTAAACAACCGTCCGGAGGCAAGCGCCGGCGCGGCGTGGGTTCGGCGCTTGGTTGGCCAAGGATCACACGCGGCTTGGGGGCTTTGGCGCGCGGCCAGCGCTACTTCTTCTGCTGTTCCAGCTTTTCCTTGGTGCCGAGGAAGTGCTTCACGTCGCGCTCATTCTCCTGGCAGATGTACTCGATCATGTCGCCCTCCAGCATCGGCGTGATCTCCGTCACGTTCCACGGGCGCGTGTAATACACCGGATCCTCAATCGTGATGACGTTCTTCAAATGCCCGAAATCGGGACGCGAATACCGCTCGATCACATGCAGCTGGTCGGAGCTGCCATGTCCCGCCATATCGAGCCACGTCAGCCCATTGAATCCGATGGTGTCCACCACCAACTCGTCGGCTTCCCAGTGCCCCACCGAGTCGCCATACCAGGTGGGGTTCACTTCCTTCGGATGCTGCCGGTCCAGGAAGATCTGGCGATAGCTGTGAATGTTCCCCTCGAACAGAATCACCACGAGTTTGTCGGTTTGCACGATCTTGGTGGGATAAGGATCGCGCCGCGGCACGCCCGTGGGCAGACACCGTGCTTCCGGATCGTCCACGCCCAGGTTGGCCTGCCGCTCTTTGAACAACCGGTCGGCGAGCGGCGTCATCGGGACTTCGCCCACGTCGTAATCTTTGGCGATGTCCGACGTGTAACCCGCGTAACCCCACGCTCCCGATAGATCGGGCTTGCCGTCCTTGGTGCGCGGAGCCGGAGCCGTGGACGCCGGTGCGGTTTTCTTCCCTCCCTTGCGCTTGTTCTTAGGGATGGTGCTCTCCGCCGGAAATTGCGCCGACGCGCGCGTGGGCAGGAACGGCACCGTGGTCGCGATCAGCGTGGCCGCGATGAATACCGACTTTCCAAACTGCTTGGTCATACTCTGGATTTAACCTCGAACTGACGGGGTCGGCCCGTCGCAAACTGGTGGGGCGGCCCAGCGTAGAAAAGCGGCGTCGCCCCATCTCATCTCGGTTGGCGATTCTTAGCGGTGGAACCGGCCCACGTACACAGCCTTGGCCACAATGTGTCCGTCCATCGCCTTCACCAGGTCGGCGCGCGAGGCATCGCCGGTCAGGTCGAGCTTGGTGTCCAGAGCGAACAGCTCGAAGGTGTAGTGATGATGCGGTCCGGGAGGCGGAGCGCCCGGGCCCATGTAGCCCACGCCGCCGCGCAGATTCTTGATCTGCATGGTGCCGTCCGAGAGCATGGCGTTGGCGGGAACACCCTCCGGCAGTTCGCGTGCGGTGCCGGGGATGTTGAACACGGCCCAGTGCAGCACGTCGTCCATCTTTTTCTGCAGCGCCACGTCGGGATCGTGCAGGATCAGCGCGAAGGTGACCACGCCCGCCGGGACGTTGGTCCACTCCAGCTTGGGCGAAGGCGGATTCTGCTCGGCTTGCGTGTACTTGTTGGGGACTTCAGCGCCGTCGGCGAACGCCGGACTGGTGAGCGTCATGCCGGGTCCGGCCGGGCCTTTGCCCTTGCCTTTGTCCTGGGCAAATGTGGAAGCGATCCCGACCGTCAGTGCGAGCGCGGATATCGCGAGTGTGATCCCTAATGTCTGGGCGATTCTCATGGTTTCTCCTTGAAGCAGTGTGTAGTGTTTCGAGAGCTGGGGACTAAGGTTGCATTTTAACAGTTGTGGGCCGCCGTCCGCAGGTGCTGGCAGCGCGCTAAATCTGTGTCCCTGGCTTCGGTTCATCTTTTGAGGATCGTTTCCCTTGTTTAGGAAGAGCGGGGCCGGTGCCGTCATGTTCGATGGCTATCAGCACGAAGGGCATGTCGTCCGCCCTAGCCATTTCAATGTGGCGGTGTGCCTCAGACAGCTTGGCAACGCGATCCGTTAAGAAGTAACCCAGCCTGTCACTCGGAACCACGAGTACGGCCAGATCGATGTTCCCCTGGAGGAGTTGCTTCCGGAGGTGAATGAGATCGACCGATAGCATGTCGCTTCGGCCGGACACCTGGATTTCCACGCCTACGCAAATGTGACGCGGCCTTCCGTTTATCGCTTGCTGTTTGATCCAATCGACGCCGCCCGTTTTCCTTTGCTTCCATCCACCGGCGGCGCTGAATCGCTGGTCGATAAGAGCCCGAAGAACCTTGCTTCCGTTCGCGTCTTTGCGCTCTTCAACCAGAAGCTCGAACGTAGTTACGATCTGCCGAACCTCAGCTAATAGTTCATCAAGGCCGAGTCTCTGGATGAGTGCTTCTGCTCCATCGAAGGACTGTTCGCTAACGATTTTGGGCATGAATGCGCGGGTATGTTTTTTCGATTGGGAGTCATGAATATAGCAGATATTGCGGCCGGAGTTTTGGCACGCTGAACACCGGGAAGGTTCCGCTCAAACCGTTCGCGGATCAGTTCACAATCCACTATCTCGGATCCGATCCAGTGGCGCTTGAGTTTCTGAGCCGCCTCAAACGTCGAGCCGCCCCCGCCGAACGGATCAAGAATGATCTCGCCCTCGCCGGTAGACATCTCAATGCACCTCCCTGGAATGACCGGCTTCAATTCGTTCACATGCCAGCGGGCTTTGAACTTGCGATGACGGGCTGGGGCAGTATCGTCCCAAAAGTCCGTAAGATTCAATCCGAGCGGATTTAGGAACTTCCGGTGCCCGCCGTAGTCCTTAACGTCCTTCCCGCAGTGGCGGCAGGAGGGTACCGGAAGACGGACCCGGTTGAACGTCGTCGGCTTGCCCTTCGTGAAATACAGTAGGGCATAGTGTGCCGGATAGAGCTTTCGGCCACGCGGAAACGTTCCCTTCATGGATACGGCTATCCAGTGACGAAACGTCATGCCGCCCCGTTCAAGATGAGCCGCCAGGTGGAAGGCCCATTGGGGAAGGTTGTAGATGAACATTGAGCCGCCCGGCTTCAGCACTCGAATACATTCATCCATCCAGCGGTAACACCAGTTCAGGTAATCGCCGTTGTCCAGGTCGTCCTTGTCCTTGCCGTTACCGTAGTCCTTGGCAAGATTGAACGGCGGATCGGCAAACACGGTATCAATTCGGCCATCGCCGACAGTTGCTAGGAGCGTCATGCAATCGAGGTTGTACACCGATCCCAGATCGGTGCTGAAGGCTGGTTTAAGGTTTGCCATTCTGCCTTTTCATTTTACGCCTCCGGGAATCCCGCAAGCTCCCAAACAGGTCTGCGATCCCGGCGGCCGTCGCCGGAGTCGTGCGAAGAGACCTTGGCCGCGGTAAGAATTGTAGAACGTATACCAAAGTGTAATCGCGGCCCGGTGATTCTCCCACTTTTTACTGAGCGCATGGTCAACCACGTGAGCCGCAGGCAAGCTAGTGCGCCGCCGATTGTCGCCACGATGGGCCAGTCGTCGGCGCGAGCGGCGCTCTCCCCTTGGCGCATGCGGTCCGGCAGGATGTGTCGGTAGCCGCCGAAGCGAATCGAACCGTCATTGACGGAGTAGCTGTGATCCTGGCGTGCGGCGGCCACCTGGTTTCCGGTCCTCACCGGGTGGCCAGACCCGGTTTTCACGCTCCGTGAGCCGGCAGGGCGATGCCGCCCCGGCGCGGATCAAGGTGCCCTACCAGGTGGACGGGCGGGCCGAAAAGACAATAGAGGCGGAACGGGACCGGCACGCCTCGCGCCGCCCGCTCCGCCTCCGACACTCACTTCTTGTCCGACTTCCGATCCTTGTCCCGGTCCTTGTCCCGATCCCGGTCCCGGTCGTGCTTTCCCTCGCGCTCGACAGTGGCGTGCTTTTCCTCTCGTTCCTCTTCGCGATGAACCATGGAAGCCAGGCGGTGGACGCTGTTCTGCAGTCTCCGCACCTCGTCCTTGAGTTCTTCCATTTCCGGATGCTCTTCCCGGCAACAGCAGGCGCCCTTCCGGCAGCAGCAGGATTCCCTCTCGCAGCAGCACTTACAGCCGCATGCCTCCTCCCCGCAGCCGGCCTCATGCTCGTGCCGCTTCCTCCGATGATGGCCGAAGTCCACGCAGTGGGAGCTGATGCCGTTCGCCACCACACACAGGTCGTAGTGCCCGTGAGGCAGACCGCCCGGCACGGAGAAACGAACCGACTCCAGGGCCCCGCCCGTCGCCACGGCCCGGGTGCTGAAGTCGTAAGTCCGGCAATAGCGAACCTCATGCGTCACATCGTTGCGCAGCCGGACTAGCGGGTAGTTGGTGGCCGGATTACAATCGTCGCCGTACGCGCACGCCTGCGACAGCCCGGTGAGCTGCGTTCCCTTCAGCAGGTATTGTCCGCCGCCCAGGGAATGAACCGCGTGAATCGCCGGCCTCCAGGCGTCGTGCGGACCGCCGTGCGGCGTGTAGCAGTGGATGTCATTCGTCCCCGCGCCGAACAGCACTTGGCCGCTGGGCGTGAGCAACATGCGGCTCCAGTACAATTGCTGCCCGTTGTTGGCGGGCGGAGTTTCCGGAATCATGGCGTTGGTGACGGGGTCGTATTCGAAAAAGGAAACCGGCGACCCCCAGTTCTTGTTCAGGAAGGGCGCGCACGAAAACAGCACGTGTCCGTTCGGCAACAGCGATGCTGGGCAGTCGTTGCTGACCATGATCTTCCCGGCCACATGGGGGATGTCCGGACCCGGCGTCCAAGTACCCGTGCCGATCGGGCTGGCAGGCGGCGTATAGAGCACCGTTTTCCCGTTGCCCCCGGTATTGGCCGCGCCGAAGAAGATCACTTTCCCGTTGTACATCAGCATGCCCGGCCCGATTTCATTCATCAATGGATCCACCATCTGAAACGGCAAGGCACCCTCATTTTTCCAGGTATTGGAGGAAATGATGTACTTTTCGGTTTGGAACGGAGCAAAGCATTGCAGGGTGACGATGGTGCCGTCCGGCATCAGAATCCACGACTCTTCGTTCGGCGACGTGGCCTTGCTCGCGGCGGGAGCCCAGGTGTCGGTCACCGGATCGAAACTGGCGCACTGGGTGGAGGGCCACAGCGCCCCGATCATGAGCTGGCCGTCCGGCAAAATGCAGCACGTCGCGTCGCCCACCGTGGGCCAGCCCGGAGGCGAGGGCATGGGGCTCCAGGTGTCGGCGACCGGGTCGTAGATTTCGCCCTTGTTGGTGTCGTTACCGGCGCCGCTTTGTTCGCCGCCGATCAGCACGATGCGCCCGTCTTTGAGCATTCCCGAGGCGTAGTAGCGCCGCCAAAAGCTCATGTCCTTCAAGGTGGACCAAGTGCCGTTGACGTAACTTCCGAAGGCGTCGGGCGTCAGCGCATGCCAATGCGGCGTCGCTTCTTCCTGCACCATGACTCGGCCATCGGACAGAAGAATCATCGTGCTGACCGGGAAGGTCGGCTGATTCGCTAACCCTTGCCAGATTCCCATAAATGTCTCCTTTTCGATCTCGAATTTTCCCGCGTTGACGGCTGCCCCGGCACAGGCGCCAGGGTACGCGCCGGAGTATGTCAGAAACAGTTTTACGAGTCAACGGGTAAAATGCGGCCTCTTTTCACGGAGGTCAACCGGGAAAGCGAGGAAATGCGCAAGACTCCGCCAAAATAAAGCCGAGGGACCGCCTGGTCTGAACCAGGTCGCCTGACCCGGCCGTTCGCGCCCGCTGGCCCGGGGGGCGAGGCCGCACCGCGGCGTAGCAAGGGGTCGGCCTGCCAACCTCTAATTGTGGACCGACAGAATCACACCGCTCGGCGACGACGTGAGGTTATCTAACGTCGCGGAGCCGGCCGTCGCTACGATGGGCCAATCTCCGTTGGCCAGCGACGCCGGTACTTGGATCGCCACCTGATACAACCCCGCAAAGCCCGGCGCCAGCGCCGCGCCGTACACCGTTGCCGGCACGTTGTTGATGGTGACCGTAACCGGAGTGGTCGAATACGCCCGGTCGCTCGGCGTCACGTAACCCGGCAACGTCGCCGGTGTGGTCGCACCGAATCCAGTGCCCCACAAGATCAGAACGTCTCCAGGTTTGGCTGGAGTCGTGGTCAACCCCGCGATCGTGCCGGCCTTGGCGGCATAACTGTAATCCTGACGCGTGGCGATCGCCTGGGTGCTGCCGCTGAACAAGAAGAACGCCGGACTATACTGGTTCACCCCAACCGTTTGGGACGAGCTTTGCCCTAACGCCCCGTTATTGCTGACCGAAACCGAAGCCGAACCCAGGTCGATTTGGGGAACCAACACATTGATCTGCGTGGGACTGATGTAGCTGATGTATCCCGGCCTCCCTTCGAACGTCACCGTCACCCCGTCCAGCGAGGTCGGCAATTGCCCGCCCACAATCGAGCTGTTCCACGTGTCGGTGGTCGAGGCCAGGTTGGTCCCCTTGATGGTCACGTAGGAATTCGGCACGATCCCCGTTCCCGGCTGGTTGCTGGCTGCGTTCAGTATGCCGTTGGTCGTGCTGATCGCGGGCGGGTTCGCCGGAACCGTCGCGCTCAAAACCAAGGTCACTGGCACGGTGACGGACGTGGTGTAGCCGGGCGTGGTCGGCGTGATGGTGAAAGCGCCTTTGTAAGTCCCTGGGGGAAGGGCGGTCGTGGTCCCGGCGTAAATATCGACGGATACCGTCATGCCGGACGGCGTCGTGCCGGTGATCGTGCTCGTTCCGAGCCAAGGGCCACCCGACGTCGTGGACGGCGTGATCGTGAAGCTGAGCGGCGGGCCCGCGGTGGAAACGCTTAGGATCTGGCTGGGAGCCCCGGTATTGTGGAGCGTGCTCCCCGCGAAATACAGGGACGCCGCACTCACCGAAAGGCCCGGCGGGGTGGCGCCGAACGTTACTTTACGGATGGCGGACGAGGTGGCATCGGAAATATACAGGTTGCCCGCGGGGTCCAGGGCGAGGCCGCTGGGTTGCACGAAGGCGATGGTCGGGAGTCCGCCGTCGACGTTGCTGCCATGGTTGCCGCCGATACTGCCCGTGCCGGCGACGGTGGTGATGATCCCGGATTTGTCCACCTTGCGGACGCGATAGTTATCGTAATCCGCGATGTAGATATTTCCCGCGTGGTCGACGGCGACCCCTTGCAGGTTTCCGCCCAGTTGAGCGTTAATGGCGGGGCCGCCATCGCCGGAGTAACCGATGGTCCCAGTGCCCGCCACGGTGGTGATGATCCCCGAGGTATCCACTTTGCGAATGCGCGACCCGTACACCACATTCCCGGCTTCTGCAATATACAGGTTCCCCTGGAGATCCAGGGCCAAGCCGACGGGAACGGAGAGTTGGGCGCTGGTGGCCGGACCGCCGTCGCCCGAATAACCCACAGTCCCATTGCCGGCGTATGTTTTGATGGTTCCGGCCGCATTCACCACGCGGACGCGGAAGTTGACTGCATCGGCGATGTAGATATTCCTAAAGAGGTCCACCGCCACGCCCGTCGGCTCCATGAATCCGGCGCTGGTCGCCGGGCCGCCATCGCCGCCGGGAATAGGAGATCCGCTGCCCGCCACGGTGGTGATGGTTCCGGAGGGGTCCACTTTGCGAACGCGGTAGTTGCCGACGTCGGTGATGTAGACGTTCCCGCCCAGATCGACGGCCACGCCTGCCATGAACGGCACGGACGCCGGACCGAGTTCGGCGCTGGTGGCCGGTCCGCCGTCGCCGATATTGCCGCCGCCCAAACCGAAGCCGACCATTCCATTGCCGGCCACGGTGTTGATGATCCCGGCCGTGGTCACCTCGCGGAGGCGGAAGTTGCCGGAATCGGCGATGAAGAGATTGCCGGTGAAGTCGGTCGCTATTCCCAGGGGCGTGGATAGCGAGGCGCTGGTGGCTGGTCCGCCATCGCCGGAGTAGGAATTGGTATTGGTACCGGCTACCGTGGTGATCACCTGGGCGCGCATCAACGTGGGCGCCGCCAGAACGGTGAATGCGGCGAGTGCGCAGCAGACGAGTTTCGATTGTGGTGTGGTTCCCATGCGGTTCAGGATAACCGAAGGAGACACGCCGTGTTATTCTTGGCAACTTGTAAGCTTAAGTTTGGGGGTTTGTCATGTCGCGTGTGCACTATTCGCTGATCGCTATGGCCGGGCTGGGGGCGGGCTGGATGGCGATCGCTCAACAGCCCCGCACGGTCGACGACGCGGCTTTGAAAGACGCCGGCAAGACGGGCGCGGAATGGATCAGCTACAACGTCAACTGGTCCGAGCAGCGCTACACCCGCTGAACCAGATCACGGCGGCGAACGTGGGCAAGCTGGGCCTCGCGTGGTCGGCTGAAATTCCGGCCGCTCCGGGGCGCGCGCAGAACCGACAGGAAGGGACGCCGCTGGTGTTCGATGGCGTGCTCTACAGCATCTCGCCGTGGAGCGTGGTGTATGCGATCGACGCCCGGACGGGCAAAGAGATCTGGCGGCAGGACCCGGAAGTGAACCAGGCGGTGTGGCAGTCGCGAATCTGCTGCGGCGTGGTGAATCGCGGGATCGCGATGTACGAGGGGATGATCATCGCGCCGGTGGTGGATGGAAGATTGCGGGCTCTGGAAATGGGCACGGGGAAGATTCTGTGGGACGTGCGGGTGTCGCCGGAGAATATGGCTTACACCATCACCATGGCGCCTCGCGTGATCAAGGGCGGCAAGGTGATCATCGGCGTGTCGGGCGGCGAGTACGGCGTGCGCGGGTTCTTCTCGGCGTACGATGCGAAGACCGGCAAGCTCGCGTGGCGGTTCTACACGGTGCCGGGCGATCCTGCGAAGCCCTTCGAGCAGCCTGAGCTCGCCGACTGGGCCAAGACGTGGTCGGGCGAGTGGTGGAAGATCGGCGGCGGCGCTCCGGTGTGGAACGGGATGGCCTATGATCCGGACGCCGACATCGTGTACGTGGGCACGGGGCAGCCGGGGCCGTGGACCGAAGTGGCTCGCGGGAAGGGTGACAATCTGTGCACCGATTGCATCATCGCGGTGCGCGGGGCTACCGGAAAATTGGTCTGGTATTACCAGGAAGTGCCGGGCGACGATTGGGACTTCGACTCCATCGCCGACTTGATGCTGGCCGAGTTGCCTCTCAACGGCAAACCGCGCAAGGTGATCATGCATGCGCCTAAGGATGGGTTCTTCTACGTGCTCGACCGGATGACTGGCGAGTTGCTGGCGGCCGATCCTTGGGTGCAGGTCTCGTGGGCCACGGGAGTGAATCTGAAGACTGGACGGCCGCAGGTGAATCCGGAGGCTCGGTATGGGACCGATAGTATCCAGATCATGCCGGGTCCTGGAGGCGGGCACGTTTGGCCGCCGTGGTCGTACAATCCGCAGACGGGGCTGGTGTACATTCCGAGTACTAGCGGGAATGGGTACACGTTCCAGGCGGACCCGAACTTTGTGCCGGCTCCGACGGACATCGGGCCGACGGGGCGCGGGCAGATGAACATGGGCACGGGGCGTGGGGGCGGGGGCGGAGGGCGTGGTGGTGTGGGCGCGGGTGCGGGCGGCGGTGTTGCGCCGGGGCTTGATCCGGCGGTTGCCGCGGCGGGGGGCGGAGTTGGTCGCGGTGCGGGCGGCGGTGCTGGTGCGGGTGCAGGTGCTGGCGCAGGTGGCGGCGCGGGTGGCGGAGCTGGCGCGCGAGGCGGAGCTGGTGCGGGCGCAGGCGGTGGCGCCGGAGTGGGTGGTGGAGCTGGTGCGGGCGCGGGTGGTGGCGCGGGCGCGGGTGCTGGTGCGGGAGGTGGCCGTGGCGGACGCGGTCCGGCGGGTCCGCCTGCTCCGGGGCTGCCTGCTATTGGGCCGGAGGGGCGCGGCAACATTCTGATCGCTTGGGACCCTGTCGTCCAAAAAGAACGTTGGAGGGCGCAGGGCGGGGCGGCGGGATTCAATCAGGGCGGCACGCTTTCTACCGCGGGGAATCTGGTGTTTTCGAGCGTCAACTCGAAGCTGGTGGCTTATCGCGCGGATACCGGCGAGCAGGTGCTCGATCTGCCTACGGGGTTGTCGCAGATGGGTCCTCCGATGACGTTCTTGCTGGATGGGAAGCAGTATGTCGCGGTGGCGGGTGGGCCTCCTGGCGGCGGAGGGCGCGGCGGAGGCGGTGGTGGCGGCGGCAATGCGGGTACACCAGCAGGTGCGCCGGCGGCTCCGGCGGCTCCAGCGTTGCCTTCGAAACTGCTGGTGCTGGCTCTGGACGGCAAGCCGCTGCAATAGGGTGCGGCGGCTCGTCAGGAACAAACATGCCAAGCGTCGGCACGAGTGCCGACGTGGCACGCACGAGTGCGTGCTCCACATCACATCACAACAGATCACAGCACAGCAGGTCACAGCACAGCAGGTCACAGCACAGCAGATCACAGCACAGCAGATCACAGCACAACAGATCACAGCACAACAGATCACATCAACAGCACATCACATCAACAGCACATCACATGGCATCGGAGGCACACTGGTCGTGTGGGCGCGTTGAGAAAGACTGGTAATTGGCGGCTAGATTGCCGAGTTTGGGCCTCCAGCGGGTGGAGTTTTGGGTTCTAACGGTTCCGGTGGGGCGATTGGAGTGACTTCCGGGGGCCGATACGGGCTGACTACGGGGCTGGCGGGGTGCGGCTTGGGTTCGTTTTGTAATTTTTCCTTTGGTTGCGCTTCGGGAGGGATGGGGCGATTTTTTTGAAGAACTTGGAGCTGCTTGAAGGCGCGCTCGTAGGTGCGGTTTAGGCTACCTTCGTAGCGGATCTGCATGGCTAGGGATTTGCCTTGGTTTGCCATGCGGTCGAAGACCCAGGCTAGCTTTTCCCCTTCGGTCATTTCTTTGAGTTCCTTCGCCATTTCGGAGGCGCGGAGGACCATTTCTTTTTCGAACAGGTTGGCCTCGATTTCCTGCAGGCGGTTCAGACGCCAGCGGGCGGCGGCCATGGTTTCTATCAGGTCGTGCTGGGGTTGGTCGGCGGGTTGGAAGCTCTCCATATAGGAGTCGCGGAGGTATTCAAACTGGGCGCGGTCTTCGTGGGGTAACACCACTACCGCGGAGGACAGGCCGTGACGGAGAGCGTTCTGGGAGGAACGGGCTCGGCCCTCGGGCGTCACCGGTCCTCGTGATTTTGCGCCGTTGATGCGGGCGGCTTCGGACTTCTTCTTACTCATGCGGAAACTCCTCGCTCTGAAGCTACCGCGGGGAGAGTGAACTGCTCGGCTTCGGCGAGGCGGAAGTGGTTGAAAGTTTGGGAGATGGAGGCGGCGCTTGAGTGGTGACTGCTCCGCTTAAGAAGACTTCTTTTGTGGGACGATAAGGACGTGGTAGTTGTAGTCGCCATTCGGAAAGCCTGTTCGATCCCCCAGTCATGCCGCATGTAGACCGACGTGTATTTCAACTGTGGCTGTTGCTGATCGCCGGTACGTTCGCGTTTGTTTGGGCGGCCGTGCGGGCTGGCGTGCAATCCATCACCATGGACGAAGCGCAAACCTATCTCTTCTCTATCGCCAGACCAAACCTCTGGTATCCTTACCCGAACAACCATATCCTGAATTCGCTGCTCATGTGGGGGACGACGCACGCATTCGGCGTGTCCAATATCGCGGTCCGCCTGCCTACCCTGCTGGGCGCGATCCTGTACATTGCGACATGCATTTTTTTATGCCGGAGCATTACCCACCGGTTCAGTCTTCAATTCCCTCTTTTCCTGTGTCTAACGTTCAATCCATTGATTTGCGATTACATGGTGGCAGCGCGCGGCTATGGTTTGGCGAACGCATTTCTTTTGGCGGCGATTGCGGTTCCGGTGTGGCATACGGTGAACGGGAGGCTTTCGCTGAGAACATCCTGTGCTTTGGCGTCGGTGGCGTTGGGGCTGTCGTTCGCCGCGAATTTTTCGTTCGCCTTTGTCGATATGGCCACGTTTCTCGGCCTGGTGATTTGGGCGCTCGCGTGGGTCAGGCGGCATCGCGAATCGGAGTCCATGGTCCAGGTTGTCGAATTCTGCGTGCTGCCGGGGCTGTTCGTGGCGCTCCTGCTGTGCGGTTATTCCTTGGCGCACTGGAAGAAAGGGGAACTGTGGTGGGGTGCGCACTCGTTCAGCGAGATGACTCGGAGCCTGATCGAGTCTTCGTTCTACCGGCTCGATCCGGGGTTGTTGGGGCCGGGGCTGTATAAGGCCATGAGCTTTCTGAAGCCGCTACTGCTGCCTCTTTTGGGCATTCTCTGTCTCTTGCGGCTGGTGGCGACCCGGCTCGACGGCTCCCGGCTCAAAGATGTCTGGGCGCGATGGCCGGGTGCGTTCGCGGCGGCGCTGGCCGGAATCGTGAGCTTGTCGCTGCTGATCCATGGGCTCGCATTTTACTTCGCAAGATTGCCACTGCCGATGGGCCGGACGGGAATCTATCTGGTGCCGTTGGTTACTCTCCTGGCGGGAACCATCGCGGCGGCACCGGCCCGATCCATGGTCCGATCGACTGCCGGATCCACTCTCGGAACCATTGCCCGATCCATTGCCCGATACGGGGCCTCCCAGTGGCTCGGCCGCGGGATCACCGCGGTGTTGATGTGCCTGGCGTGTACCTTTCTACTCTGCCTCCGCGTGTCTCATTTCCGGGAGTATGAATGGGATGCGGAGTGATTGAACCCTGAACTACTTGGAACTATTTGCGGCAACTATTTACTTGATAGACCACGACAATGGTACACTCTAGGTGACATTCTAGAGTGGAAATGTTTTAGGATCGCGTCCCTGTGCTGGCTTTTGCTTGGCGGCGAATCAGCACTCGGGGGCTTCCGGTGGGTCGCTATTAGTGTACCACGGAGACGGCATCATGCTCGCGGTTCAAGAACATTTACGGATCGAAGCGCAGTCGGATTATATCGACGATTTGTGGTTTCTGCTCCACCACTCAGAAGGCGAGGATCGTCTTGTGGTGGGACTTAGATGGTACCTGGATGATAGCGGCAGTGACGACGGATCTCCATTGGTGACCTGTGGTGGCCTTGCGATGTCTCGCGCCCAGTTTAAAGGGTTTTCCGAGCGCTGGGGCGTCATGTACAAGCGAAACCAGTTCAGCGGATACACCCTAGAACCGCCGTTGCATATGTCGGACTTCCTTGGGAGCGAAAAGTACGCTGGCCTGCGCCCAGAATTCAAGAGGGCACTTTTCAGGGACGTTGTTAGATTGATCAATGAGCACAAATTCTACAGTCTCTCTGTTGCGATTTCGCAAACAGATTTCCAAAGTGAGATCGAGGAGGATGTTAGAAAGGCTCTGATCGGGCCGTATGCGTTCGCGTTCTTCTCGGTAGTTCTGGGACATCAATACATGTCCGAAAGCGCCCAGACGGGGCCGTTTAAGGCCTCCTACTTGGTGGATCGCGGATTCGGTCATTACGATCAACTTGTAGAAGCGCACCGAATTATTGTTCGGTTCGAAGAAGCACTCGGTGGCTTCAGGCACACCGGGGCTCTCGGTGAGGATTCTGATACCGACGTTCCGGCCTTGCAAGCGGCTGATGCGATTGCGTGGGCCTCGCGCAAGCTTGAATTGGCCGGCAGTCTGCCCGAAGGGTTTGAGCCTCTAGCAGAGGCTCTTTCTGAAACCACCAAGCATGTGACCATACCGATTGATCGCGATGGAATTAGAATGCTGGCAAAACCGGTTAGAAACTGGATCTCCAGAAACGGAGCAATTCCTAAGCTGGAGGATATATTGGTACGTCGCACAATGGACGGATTCGCGGTTAAACTTAAACCATGAAGACAGGAATGGCAGTGATGATCGAAGGGCCGGAGGCATTCGAGCGATTCCGCGAAGCGGCCAAGAAGTTGGTATCGACGCCGAAGGACGCGAATGCAGACCCGTTCGGCAAGCGCCGTAAAAAGAAAAAGCCAGCCCCAAGAGCTAGCCTCTCTTCCCGCGCTTCTGGCGTTTCCGTTCCTTCTCAGTTCGGATACGTTTCCGGTTCGTGATTCTTGCCAGTGGCCTCATTCCAGGTGAGGCGCTTACCCACCATCTGCGAAGCGCCAACTTGAAGCGGTCGAAATCGTTGCACCCTTCAGTGTAGTCTGTCAAGTAAATAGTTACCCTATTTGCCGACCAGGTGGGGACCGCTGCGGTCGTTTTCCTGGCAGATGAATTCGATTAGGTCGGTGTCCGGCATCAGGCGCTGGACTACTCGGACGGTGTAGGGTTTGGTGTAGACCGAGGGGTCTTCGACGGTGACTACGATCTCGAGTGTGCCGTAATTCGGGCGGCGGAAGCGCTCGGTCATTTTGCCGGTGTTGGTCAGCGGGGTTCCGTTTACGTCGAGCCATACGTCGTCGCGGAAGCCGGTGGTTTCGACTACCAGCGTGTCGCCTTCCCAGTGCCCGACCGAGTAGCCGTACCACCAGGGGAGCACGTCGGTGGGGGGCAGCGGGCGGCCATCGGTGTGGATGTCGCGGATGCCGGCCTGGGCTTCGTAGAGAATCATGGTGTCGGCGGGAGTCTGGACGATCTTGCGCGGCTGGGGGTGCAGGTGCAGCTGCATCAGGCCCAGGGGGAGACAGTGCGCGTCGGGGTTGTCCTTGCTGTGCTCCTCGGTGCGGGACTTTAGAAGGGCGGCGGCGGCGGGCTTCAGGGGCACGCCTTCCTTGAGGTTCTGGCCGATGTTGAAGAAGGTGGCTAGGGGCGGTCCGGAAGTGGCCAAGTCGGGTGGCGGGGCGGGAGCGGGGTCGCCCGCGATGCCGGAGGGCGCGGTGGGGAAACCAGGAGGGGCCGCGGGGGCGTTGGCGTTCGCGGGGGCGGGGGCGTTAGCGTTTGCGCCGGCTGCGCCGCCACGGCCGCCGGCGGCGGGTGGACTGTTCGGGCCTCGGCCTTGGCGGAAATTAATCCAGACGCCGGAGAGATCCGGCTTGCCGTCCGCGGTCTTGGGGGCCGGGGCGTTGAAGTCGACCTTGCCGTCGGGTGTTCGGGGGGCTCCGGCCAGCTTATAGTCGGGCCATTGGGCCTGTAGCGCCATGGAGAGCGCGGAGAAAATCATCGCGGCAGCTACTGGAGTCCAGGTTTTGAGATTCGACATGTGCGCCTCCCGCACCAACCCGATAATTTATCACAAGAGGGTAGTGCGCGAGGCTCTGGTATCGTTTGGATGTTCGGAGATCCGTGAATGGACAGTACGCCCATGAAGGCCGTGGAGCTAGTCGGCGACATCGATGAACAGCACCGATTGCGGGCTCGCGTCCCGCGGGGAGTCCCGGCGGGCCCGGTTCGCTTGATCCTGCTCCTACCCGACGAGGATGATGCGGGCGGCGCTTGGGCGCGTGGAGTTGCCACCGAATGGGCGGACGAACTGGGGGACTCGCGGCAAGATCTTTACACGCTGGACGACGGACAGCCGGTGAATGGACCCCGGTGAGATCTTCTTATTGAGGCTCGCAAAATACAGTGACGGAGCGTGCCGTTGTGGGGCACGGTTGGCAACCTGCGGCGAGTTGGTAACTCGCCTCCCGACGCTTGTAAAACAGGCCGTCCAGCGCCGGTTGGCAACCGGCGCGCAGGATGCCATCCTGCCCCACAACTCCCTCTGCGTGTCACTGTATCTTGCGAGACTCAATAGCCAAGTTCCCATTCGGGGACGCTCCGGCATGAAGCTTCGGCCGGTTTTGTTGCTCACCGGACTCAAAGGACCCATCCCCGAGGTTGTGGTCGCGTACATCTCTTCGGTGATCCCGGCGCAGCCGCTTCCAGCCGACTTACTTCTTGATCCTGCACGGCCCGAGCACAGATCCACGCACCTAAAGACCAGCTCGGTGGTGCGGTTGCACAAGTTGGCAACCATTCATGTTTCGAGCCTCGCGCGATATCTCGGAGCGATCGACGCCTCCACGCGGAGTGCGGTCGCGGATAAGCTGAGGGATCTCTTGAACCTGTAGGGGGCAGCCGCGCGGTTACTTCTCCAGCAGGAAATTGCCGACGAAGATGGCGTCGATGCCGGAGGAGTAGAAGCTGCGCACGGCGTCGCGGGGGGTGGAGACTAGCGGGTCGCCGAAGAGGTTGAAGCTGGTGTTGTAGAGTACCGGCAGGCCGGTGGCTTTGCCGGCTTCGAGCAGCAGGCGGTGATAGAGCGGATTGTCCTGCTCGGCTACGGTGTGCACACGCACGATGTCTTGGCCGGAAGCGTCCTGGCCGAGGATCGCCGACTCGAAGGTCTTGCGGTGGGCCGGATGCACGCGGCCTACTGTGGCGAGATGGCGTGCGTTGGGGCGGGTGTCGAAATATTCGGCGGCCAATTCTACGGGCACCGATGCGGCGAATTTGCGGAACGGCTCGCGGCGCTTGATGTAGACGTTCAGGTTCTCGGTGGAGAAGGGATCGAGCGGGGACGCCAGGATGCTGCGGTTGCCTAGAGCGCGTGGGCCGAACTCCATGCGGCCTTGCATCCAGGCTACGATTTTGCGTTCGCCTAGCAAGCGCACGGCTCCGGCTAGCAACTCGTCGGTGGAGCGGTGATAGCGGAACGGCAGCTTGCAGTTTTCGAGCACCTGCTTGATTTCGTCGGGGCCGTAGCTGGGGCCTAAGAGGAGAGATCCGCCACTGGCCCGCCGGGCATGCCTGCGCACCTGGTGCCACACGTGGAACACCGCGCCCAACGCGGTTCCGGCGTTGCCTGCGGCGGGTTGGACGAAGACGTTCTTCCAATGGCCGCAGCGCTCGAGGTGATCCACCAGCAGCGCGTTGAAGAAGAGGCCTCCGGCTAGACACAGGTTCTCGCCACTGCCGGCCAGGCTGGTGACCGTCTCTTCGATGGTCTGCTGCAGGGCATGAGCTACGGCGGGCGCGAGGGCCGGGGGGATGTGATGCTCGTCTTTCAATCCCAGGCGGGCGAAGAGTTTGGAGCTGAAGCCGCCGGCGGTGCTGCGGTTGGCGTCGAAGAACGACGGATCGAGGCGCGCGGCATCGGAGACGATCTCGCGGAATGCGGAGGTGAACTGGCCGTCACCGGAGGTCGACAGCCACTGCACTTTATGCTCGTCGGCGCCGGCGCGGAATCCTAGCAGTTCGGTCACCGCTCCGTACAAGCGGCCGAGGGAATCGGGATAGTACCATTCGCGCTCGACGAACAATTGGCTGCCTTGGCCGTGCCAGCGCGCGCCGCAGCGGAAGTCGCCGGCGTGATCGAGCGTGAGGACGGTGGCCTCCTCGAACGGGGAGGCGAAGAAGGCCGAGGCGGCGTGGGCCTGGTGGTGCTCGACGACCACGATCTCGGCGTTGGGGAATTGGCTGCGCAGGGCCAGGTGGAAATCGGATTCGCGGCCGCGCGCGAAGGGACGGACTACGGCTACGCATTCGACGTCGGCGTGGGAGGCTTTCGCCAGGCGGAGGCATTCTTCGACTGACGCCTCGGGGAGGCTGGTGGGGCGCCCGGGAATGCGGCTCAATTTGTTCTCTTCGATGGCGGCTTGGATCTCGCCGTTTTTGAGGACGGCGCAGGCTGCGTTGCTGAGGAGACCGCCGAGGCCGAGGATCACCATGATTATTTAGACGGAAGCAGGCCGGAGGCCCGCCCTACGATCTTGGCCCAGGTGTCGCGGAGCGCTACTGTGCGGTTGAAGACTGGCTTGCCGGGGGCGGAATCGGGGTCGGCGGCGAAGTAGCCTAGGCGCTCGAACTGGTAGCGGGCGCCGGCCTTCGCTTCGCTCAGGCTGGGCTCTAGTTTGCACTCTTTTAGAATTTCCAGGGAATTCGGATTTAAATTGGCGGTGAATTCCTGGCCCTCTTCTACTTCGTTGGGGTTTTCGCGGGTGAATAGCGTTTCGTACAGGCGCACTTCGGCGTCTACGGCGTGGGCGGCCGACACCCAGTGGATGGTGGACTTCACCTTGCGGCCATCGGGGGAATCGCCTCCGCGCGTGGCGGGATCGTAGGTGCAGTGGATCTCGATGACGTCGCCTTTATCGTTCTTGGTGACTCCGGAGCATGTCACGAAGTAGCCGTAGCGCAGGCGCACTTCTTTGCCGGGGCTGAGGCGGTAGTATTGCTTGGGAGGGACTTCGCGGAAATCGTCCTGCTCAATGTAGAGCACCTTGGAAAAAGGCACGGTGCGGGTTCCGGCGCTGGGATCTTCGGGATTGTTTACGGCTTTCATTTGCTCGACCAAGCCGTCGGGGTAGTTGTCGATCACCACCCGCAGAGGCCGCAGGACGGCCATCACTCTGGGGGCGCGCTTGTTCAGGTCTTCGCGGATGTAGTATTCGAGTAACGCGAGTTCGGTGGTGCCGTTGGTCTTCGACACGCCTACGCGGCGGCAGAAATTGCGGATGGCCTCGGGCGAATAGCCGCGACGGCGCATGCCGCTGATCGTGGGCATGCGGGGATCGTCCCATCCGTTGACATATTTATCCTTCACTAGCGTCAGGAGCTTGCGTTTGCTGAGCAGGGTGTAGGTTAGGTTCAGGCGGTCGAACTCGATCTGCTGGGGATGATAGATGCCCAACTGCTCTACGTACCAGTCGTAGAGCGGGCGGTGGTCTTCGAATTCGAGAGTGCAGATGGAATGGGTGATCTTCTCGATCGAATCCGACTGGCCGTGGGCGAAATCGTACATCGGATAGATGCACCACTTCTTGCCGGTGCGGTGATGCTCGGCGTGGAGGATGCGGTACATTACCGGATCGCGCATGTTCAGGTTGGGCGAGGCCATGTCGATTTTGGCGCGGAGGGTGCGGGTGCCGTCGGGGAACTCGCCTTGGTGCATGCGTTCGAACAGCTCGAGATTTTCTTCGATGGTGCGGTTGCGATACGGGCTGGGCTCGCCGGGTTCGGTCAGAGTGCCGCGGGTTTTGCGGACTTCTTCGGCGCTCAGATCGCAGACGTAGGCTTTGCCGGATTGGATTAGCTGGACGGCCCATTCGTAAATCTGTTGGAAATAGTCGGAGGCGTAGAACAGACGGTCGCCGAAATCGCCGCCTAGCCAGTGCACGTCTTCGATGATCGATTCTACGTATTCGGTTTCTTCTTTGCTGGGGTTGGTGTCGTCGAAGCGCAGGTTGCACTGGCCGTTGAATTCCTGGGCGAAGCCGAAGTTGATGGTGATGGATTTGGCGTGGCCTACATGTAGGTAGCCGTTGGGCTCGGGAGGGAAGCGGGTGTGGACGCGGCCTGCGTACTTGTTGGTGCCGAGATCATGCAGGATGATGTCGCGGATGAAATTGGATTGGGCCGGCGGTTGGGCGTTCCCGGCCGCGGGTTCGGATGGATTTTGAGGAGTGCTCATTGCGTTTTAGTGATGTTGTGGCATGTGGGGCAGGATGTCATCCTGTGGGGGGTTGGTAACCTCCCTGCGGGGTGTGGGCACGCGCACAGGCCGATTGACAATCGGCCGCAGGTTGGCAACCTGCCCCACATCCTCATGCGGCTCCATTCTGGTTCAAGAGCTGGATGGCTTGGCCGATGCGCTTTAGGCTGGCTTCGCGGCCTAGGACTTCTAGGGTTTCAAACAATGGGGGGGCTACCTTGCGTCCGCATACCGCTACACGAATGGGCTGGAACATCTGGCCGGTTTTCACTTTCAATTCCTGGGCTCCGGCGCGTAGTGCGGCGTTCAACTCGTCGTGGGTGAAGCCGGCGCTTGACAGAATCTCCTGCGCGCGGTGGAGCACCTGCCCCGCCAGTGCGGTATCGCCCTTCTGGGGAATCAGCTCGGCGGGATCGTAGGGCGGCAGCTCGTCTACGAAAAAGATGTCGGCGGTGGTGGCTACGTCGCGCAGGGTGCGGATGCGCTCCTGAATCAGGGGCGTCACGCGGCGCATGCGGGCTAGGTCGGCGTCGAAGCCTGCGGCTTGGGCGAAGGGCAGCAATTGTTCCGCCAGCGCGTCCACGGGCAAGCCGCGGATTTGCTCGGCGTTCAGCCACATGGCCTTCGGATCTATCGGATCGTCGTCGGAGAAATTCACCACTGCGTTGGACCGGTTCACGCCTTCCAGGGTGAAGGCGTCGATCAGCTCCTGGCGGCTCATGATCTCGCGGTTGTCCTTGGGCGACCAGCCGAGCAGGCACAGGAAGTTCACGTAGGAGTGCGGCAGGAAGCCCGCGTCGCGATAGGTGAGCACGCTCACCACCGGCCCGTGCTTGCGCTTGGAGAGCTTGGACCCATCGGGCGCGATCAGCAAGGGCAGGTGTGCGAACTGGGGCGGCGTTGCGCCCAGAGCTTCAAAGATCAGGACGTGTTTGAAGGTGTTGGTGAGATGGTCCTGGCCTCGGATGATGTGGCTGATCTTTAGGTCCGCGTCGTCGGCGCAGGAGGCCATGTGATAGGTGGGGCCGCCGCTCGAGCGGAGCAGGGCGAAGTCCTCGATGTCGGCGGTGGCCTTGGACTGATCTCCGTAGACTAAATCGCTGAAGGCTACGTTGTCGCGGGTCTCTCGGGGGACGCGGAAGCGGACTACGAACGGCTCGCCCGAGGCGGCGCGGCGGTCGCTTTCCTCGCGGGATAGCTCGCGCATGGCGGCGTTGAAGAGCCACGGGCCGCCGCTGTAGTCGCCGGCGGATTCGTTGGGCGACGCGGGCGTGAAATCGCGATAGGCGAGATCCTTGGCGAGGATGGCGTTGGCCGCTTCCGAGTGCAGCGCGCCGCGGTCGGATTGGCGGTGGAACTCGTCCCAGCCCAGGTCGAGCCACTTGAGGCCGTCGAAGATCGAATCGAGCGACTCCTGGGTGTTGCGCTCGACGTCGGTGTCGTCAATGCGCAGGATCATGGCGCCGCCGTGGTGGCGGGCAAAGAGCCAGTTGAAAATGAAGGTCCTGGCGCTGCCGATGTGGAGATACCCAGTCGGCGACGGGGCGAAGCGGACACGGGGCATTAATATAACAGCTTAACAAGTCAACAGGAGACGAAGTGCGGACGACAGCGGTGTTTTGCACCGTTCAGATGTGTTCTAGAATAATGGCAGGCGGTCATGTCAGACAACAACTACGCCACTAAGCAAGACTTGGCAGATCTGGGCGCTCACACCAAGCAAGACCTCGCAGACCTGCGCACTCACGTTGACGCACGCTTTGCCCAGGTTGACGCGCGCTTCGACCAGGTGATCGAAGCCACGCGCGACATGCAGACCGAGGTTCTCCGCGCCTTCCACGGTTGGGCCCGGCCCACCGAAATCAAGCTCCGCTCCCATCAGGGCTGGCTCGCTGCCCAAGAAGAACGACTCACTCTGCTCGAGGAGCGTCTGAGCGACCTCGAACGCGGGCGGATTCAGCATTAGACCATTTTCTGAATTCGCATAGACCAGTTTTTCATGGGGCTAGGAACAGTGTTGTCAAGATAAGCGGCCGACGGCCGGGACTACGTCATCTATGAAACCGGTCTAGACGGTCGCCCAGAGTCACGAGCCTGTAGGGCGGCGATTGAACCTTAGCAGCACCCGCACAGAGACCTCCGAGCGGCGCAGAACCCATGCGGCCATGCGGCGGGCCGGGGTTAGCGACGGGTCGATACGCCGGCCGTTGCGGGTCACCGCGGCTACGCGGCCTAGGATTTCGTGCTCCTCCCAGGGCGCGTCGGGGTGCGCTAGGGAGTCGCCGCGGGTGATCAGGCACGGGCTCTGCCTGGGGACGTCTTTACGAACCTCTTTACGAACGACGCGATGGGCGACGAATTCCAGGGCGTGGGGAGGGTCTCCCGCGCGGTGGCGGGCGGCTAGCACTAAGTCGCCGGGGCGGAAGCGGGCAAGGGGCTGGCGCACCACTGTGAGCACGTCGCCGGGCCACACCGAGGGCAGCATGCTGTCCCCGGTTACTTTGATTTTGATTGTTCCGAATTTACGGGCGGTTTCCGCTGCCAGTTCCAGCTTGACCGAATCGCCGGAAGCTGGGGCCGCGGGGTCCACGGGAGGGCGGGGCGCTAGGAAGCGCGGCGGTTGTGGTGGCAGGACTCCTGGGTGTCCTGCATCTTGCCGCACGAGAGCGCGCGGGTTTCAAACACGCGTTCAAAGCGAAAGGCGGGCTTGGTGTAGGGCTTCTTGGCTACGGTTTCGACCGTTTCGCGGGGCTTCGGGCTGTTTCGATTTTCAGCAGTCATGTTCATGCCCGTTACTTGAAAGCCGATTGCGACGCCTGGATCGCGCAACCACCCGCCGCGGAGTCCGTCGTGCAGGTTTGCGAGGTCAGATTCGAGAAATAGACTTGCGACGTACCTCCCGCCGACGAACCATTGGTCGGAATACTGGAGGTGGGATACGTGTTATCGATCACGATTCCGCCGGTCCCGCCCGTAACTGCCAAACCGGCCGTCGCTTTCAGAGTCGCAAAATTCGCGGCGGTGATTGGGCCGCTCACGTTATAGGAATAGATACAACCCGCCGTTGCGCAACCTGTGTCGGAACCGGTGCCGGTGACACTCACGAAGATGTAATCGGTGGCGCCGTTGAGCACCTCGGCGATCGGAGAACAGGCTGCCTGGCTGGTGCTGGACGGTTTGGGTCCGGCAGTGACCGTGCCGAAAGTGTTTGTCGCGGAAATTGGAATTTGATACAGGGTCGGAACGCCGTACGGATCTCCGCAAGCATAGAGGTTCCCCCCCGAACCGCCATAATACGTGGAGTCGAATGCCCCGGCGTAGACAGGGGTGTCAGTACTGACGGTGGTGTCCACGCCGATCTTGGCGAATGCGGACTCCAGTTTGGTCGTAGGAAACCCGGCGGTTGTCAGTTTCACCTGGATCACGGCAGCACAATACGGCGAGCCGCCGCAATCGTTTTCGTCCTTAGGCGAGAAGAAGTAACCGAATTCCGCCGACGAATCTATCAGGGGCCCATCGGTGAAGAAATCGCCGTGGGCGTACTCGTCAGTGGATTTGGTCACGGCCCCCGATGAGGCCCGAACCGCGGAGATGAATCCGGTTTGATCGGCCACCCAGATGTAACCGCCCTCGCTGTCGTAGACCGGACTAGTGAGCTGCGCGGTGCTCACGGTAGCCGGAAAACCGGAACCGGACGGATCGATGGCCGGGGGGTTGATGTTGGCGATGGGCGTGATGTTGGATCCGTAATGGGCAAACACATTGGTGATCTTGTGCAGCTTGCCGGCGTGGTCGCCTACGTACACAATGTTATTGGCGTAATCGTAGAAGGGAGACGAACCGACGAAGCCGCCGGTGACCGCAACGCCGTCGGTGGTTCCCAGCGAGACCCACGCCGCGCAGGGCGTCGCGCAACCGTTATTCACGGTGGCGCTGCTGGCTGTAATTTGGGCAATACCCGCGGCGTTTTTCCAGGTGAGGACGACCAAATTGGCAACACCGCCGAAGGTGGCCACGAAGGCTACTTGCGTTCCATCCTGCGATAAGACCGGGGAAGTCACGACGGTTCCAGCGTTGAGGTTCACCGCCCAAGCGGTCAACGGTACCGTGCCTCCGCAGCCGGTGTAGATGTTGTTGTAGGCGACGATGCTGGCTACCGTGGTGGTGGCTCCGGCAACGCCCGTGGGGAACACGATGAAGTCCTTGCTGCAATCCGCTAGCGCCGTGTTGGTGGCCGTGAGGAATTGGAACTTGGCCGGGTAAACCGCAGCAGTGCCCGTGGAACTGGCGCTCGGCCCCATTTGTTTCTCCCAGAGGCCGTGCAGAGACACGGACCTTGCCCCACGGTTCCCCCCACGTTTGAGTTCAGGCAAGGTGATGGGCGGAAAATCCTCGGCGCTAACATAGGCTGGACCGGGGGCTGGACCGGGGGCCGGACTGGGGGCCGGACCGGAAACCGGTTGTGCCGGAAGCTGCCGCAGGACGTTGCGGCGGAACCACTGGTGCCAATAGCGCGGCTCCTGCTGCAAGCGCACGGCTTCCTCGGCAGTCCGGGGCTGGCTGAAAACTACGTGGTGATGGCTCCAGTCCTCGGGGATTCCGACGATCACCGGAACCTGGCTCCGCTGGCCGGTGGCGGGCTTGACGCCGATCATCGCGAGTCCGAACACGACGACGCCGAGAAGGATGGTCTTAGTTCGGCTAGGCAACAATCGGGACAGTCCTAGAACGTTGCTTACGCGCACGAGAGTTGTACGTCCTCCTTCAAACAGCCCAGAAATACTATGTCCCCTCGACTCGGTATGCGTTAAGACGATACGCAGGTACGCTCCGTGGCGTCACTAACCCCCGCGCGAACTTTTAAGTCTACCATCGTCCGGAGCGGCGTGGTTGTGTACATCCACTCCAGACGGAGGTAGGTTGAGCTTATCATCGAGGCTTGGCAAAGTCAATTGTCGCTGAACCAGGAAGTCTAATCGTGTCATCAATTTGTCAGACACCAAGATGCTGCTGCTTTAGTTTGGAGGAAACTCGGCCGCCCTGGTAGAACTAGCACTCATCTGGTCTTACAACTTGTATTACATTGACCGATTTCCTCGTTGACATTTGTATTCAAGATCGGTGATGATGTTTAGACACTCCGGTGTCGATGGAGTAGGTGCGCCGAGAGACAGTCGGAGGAAATCGGCTGGGACGCACGGGGCGGTAGCTTGTCCTAAGGGGATCTATTGAGCGGGCCGGAGCGGTGGTACGCAATCCGAGTTAAATCCAATCGGGAGAATATAGTAGCGGCTTCTCTCGGAGGCAAAGGTTTACCCCGGTTCCTGCCTACCTATGTAACCCGCCGACAGTGGTCGGATCGGCTGGTGGAAACCGAGGTTCCGCTGTTCAAGGGCTACGTATTCTGCTTCCTGGACGCGGCCGAGCGGATGCCTGTACTTACCATCCCTGGAGTTATAGAACTTGTAGGGATCGGCAAGACGCCACACCCGGTGGAAGACGCCGAGATCGAAGCTCTTCAGACCATCGCCCGGAACGGTCTGCCTACCGCACCTTGGCCGTTTTTGGAAGCCGGGCAAAGGGTGCGCATCGAACGCGGGCCGCTCAAAGACGTCGAAGGGCTGTTGATCGAGGTCAAGAACCGGTTTCGTTTGGTGGTATCCGTCAGTCTCTTGCAGCGATCGGTGGCGGTAGAGGTGGATCGCGAGTCCGTTACCCCGCTGCGCAAGCCTTTCACGGGCAGCATCGTGCAGCGCTCCGCGAACGGCGTTCCGGCTGCGGCAAGACCGGGACGCCTGATCGCCTGGCGCTGATCGCTTAAAAAACTTCCGGCTGAACGTCAAACCTTCCGAAGGTCATCCCATGGCAGTGATCAAACGTCGTTCCAAGATGGTGAGTTTCCGGCTATCCGAACAGGAATATCAGGATCTGCTGAAGCTATGCGAGCAGCGTGGCAGTAGAAGTATCTCGGATCTGGCTCGGGATGCGGTTTTCAACCTGCTGATGTCCGGCAACGGGCATGGCCATGGTAGTGGAAATGGCCGCGGGGCGGACGGAGGCGGGATTGAGAACCGGGTTCATGCGCTGGATGGACGGATGCAGGAGTTGGATCGGGAAGTAAAACGGCTGGCGGATTTGCTGGCGGAGAGGGTGCCGGCGTGAAGGGCACCGAAAGCCGGGTTAGGCCTATTGGCGTCCGGCCTGTTGACGTCCGGCCTGTTGGCGTCCGGCCGGTTGGCGTCCGGCCTGTTGGCGTCCGGCCTGTTGGCGTCGGGCCTGTTGGCGTCGGGCTGGTCGGGGTGGGGCTGATGTTGGGCTCCTGGCCGCTGGCCTTCGCTCAGGATGCCGCTCGCCCGGCAGCGTCAGTGGGCCATGCCGCGCCTCCGGTGGGCGACGCCGCCGGGCCTTCAAGCTACGTTCTGGGTCCGGACGATCAGATCAATATCCGCGCCCTGGACGCCGAGGAAATTTCGGATAAGCCGATCCGGATCGGACTGGACGGTATCATCAATCTGCCGTTGGTGGGCCGCCTGAACGCGGCCGGGTTGACCACGGAGCAGCTTGAAGGCGAGCTCGAGACGCGCCTGAAGCCTTACGTGAAATCGCCGCACGTGGCGGTATCCGTCACGGAGATGCGCAGCCAGCCGGTGTCGGTGATCGGCGCGGTGGGCACGCCCGGAGTGCATCAACTGCAAGGGCGCAAGACGCTGGTGGAAATGCTTTCGATGGCCGGCGGATTGAAGCCGGATGCCGGTTATAGCGTCAAGATTTCGCGGCGGATCGAACGGGGCCCGATTCCCCTGCCCGGAGCGGCGCAGGACGCTAGCGGCCAGTACAGTGTGGCGGAGGTTCCGTTGCGCGACATTACCGACGCGACTAACCCGGCGGCCAATATCGCGATTCTGCCTGAGGACGTCATCACAGTGCCCACCGCGGATATGGTGTATGTGATTGGAGACGTCAACAAGCCCGGCAACATCGTGCTGGGCGGAGCCAATACGGTTTCGGTGCTGCAGGCGCTGGCGGCGGCGGGAGGGTTCGGCAAGACGGCGAAGCCGAAAGAGTGCCGGATCATGCGGGTGGTGGCGGGGTCGACCACGCGCCAGGAGGTTAAGATCGACTTGAAAGCGGCGCTGGAGGGCAAGGCCAACGATCTGGCCATGCAGCCGTCGGATATTCTGTTTGTTCCTTCCAGCATTAAGAAAGACGTGGCGCTGCGGACGCTGGAGGCTATCGTGGCCTCCGGACCGGCGGCGGTGATTTACCGGGTCCCCTAAGGCTAACCGCAGTGAGTACAGATCCCAAACCGCGACGCGTTCCCAAGGCGAGTCCGCGCGCCATGCCTGGTGGCAACGGCGGGCCGGGTGGCGACGGCGGGCCCGGCGGCAACGGCGCGCCCCGTGACGGCTTGACGGGTGACGGTGGCATGCCGCGTGACAACGGCGGGCCGGGCGAAAGCAGACTGCCGGCGCGTCCGGTGGAAGTGATCTACCGGGACCGTGCCGTGCCCGCGACCAGTCTGCCGCCCGCCGGCCTCGACAACGACGGCGGCGATTCCGGGACCCGCGGCTTCATCGACTACTGGAACATTCTGCGCCGCCGCAAAGGCGTGGTGCTTCTGGTGACGTTCCTCGGTGTGCTGGCGGGATTCGTCTTTACGGTTCCGCAGACGCCCATTTACCAAGCCCACACGACGGTAGAGGTACAGGGGCTGAATGAGAATTTTCTGAACATTCGCGATCTCAGTCCGACCTCCACCGTGGCATCGGACGATCCCTCGCTGGATATTCTTACCCAGGTCAAGATCCTGGAAAGCGAACGCCTGCGCGACCGGGTGATTCAGAAGCTGAAGACCAAGCCGGGGGCCGGCGTGACCCTCCCGTCCGGACGGCTGGAGGCGTGGAAAAAGGCGCTGGGGCTAGCAGGCAAGGAGCCGCCGTCGCGCGAATCGGCCGTGGAGATGACCGCGAGCACGGTGTTGATCAAGGCCACCGGGACGACCCGGATTATCGACCTCACGTGCGATTCTCCGGATCCCAAGCTGGCGGCTGAGTTCGCCAACGGGTTGGTGGAAGAGTTCATGGCGGACGATGTGGAATCGCGGTTGAACTCGGCCGAGCATACCAGCGAGTGGCTGGCGCGGCAATTGGAAGATCTGAAAAGCCGCCTGGAAAAATCGGAAGATCAACTGCAGACGTATGCCCTGACGGTGGGCTTGCAGTTCGCGGGCGGCGAAGGCAAGGACGGCGCTAAAGAAAATGTCGCCGACGATAAGCTGCGGCAGCTGCAGACCGAATTGCTCAGGGCCGACGGCGAGCGGGTGGCCGCGCAATCCAAGTTTGAACTGGTGACGAAGAGTCCCGCCGACGCGCTGCCGCAGGTGCTCGACGATGTTTCTCTGCGCGACTATTCGGCCAAGCTGACGGAACTGCGGCGGCAGATGGCGGACCTGGGTTCGGCTTTGACGCCGGAAAATCCGCGGGTGATCCGGTTGCAGGCGCAGATCACGGAAGTGGAATCGGCGCTCAAGAAGGAACGCGATAACGTGGTCAGCCGCATTGCCAACGATTACCAATCCGCGCAACGCCGCGAGGATCTGCTTTCGGCCCAGTATGGGGAGCAAGCCAAGGTGGTGAACGACCAGGCTGCCAAGGCGATCCACTACAACATTCTCAAACGCGAAGTGGATACCAATCGCCAGATTTACGAAGCCATGCTGCAGAAAGTGAAGGAAGCCGGGATCGCCACGGCCATGCGCGCCAGCAGTTTTCGGGTGGTGGATCCGGCTAAGGTCCCGGGGGCTCCTTACAAACCGGTGCCGTCGCGCATGGCGATGCTGGGGGGCTTCGGCGGGTTGCTGCTGGGGATCGCCCTGGTGCTGGTGACGGAACGAGCGGACCGGAGCCTGCAGCAGCCGGGCGATCTATCGCTGTACTTGGATGTGCCCGAACTGGGAGTGATTCCTTCGGACAAAGCGAGCAGTCCGGGGGGGCCTGGCGGGCGAGCGCAACCAAGTTTAAGTGGGGGTTTAAGTGGGGGCTTAAGTGGGGGTTTGAGCGGGGGTTTAGGCGGCGGCTTGAGCGCGGGGCCGGACGCGGGGGGCCTGGATGGCGCGGCTGCCAACAACAGCAACAGTGTGGCCCTGGCCACCTTGAAGCGGAAGCCGTCCATGCTGGCGGAATCGTTCCAGAACGCGCTGACTTCGATTCTGTTCTCGGCGCACCACGGCGAGCGGCCGCGCATGATGGCGGTGACCAGCGCGGGTCCGTCGGAAGGCAAGAGCACGGTGGTCAGCAATCTGGCGATTGCTTTGGCCCAGATCAACCAGCGGGTGTTGATCGTCGATGCCGACATGCGCCGGCCTAGAGTGCACCAGATTTTCGGCGTCTCGAACGAAATCGGTCTGAGCACTTTGCTCAACGAGAGGTCGGCGGTGCGGGCGCGTCCGCAGTCGGCCTACTTTGTGGAAACCGAGGTGCCCGGCCTGGTGGTGCTGCCCAGCGGGCCGATCGCAACGAACGCTTCGAATCTTCTATATTCGCCGCGCTTGGCCGAGTTGCTCGGCGCGTTGCGGAGTGAGTTCGATTCGATTCTGATCGACACTCCGCCCATGCTGCACTTGGCCGATGCCCGCGTGCTCGGCCAGCATTGCGATAGCGTGATTCTGGTGGTGCGGGCCGGCCGAACCACTCGCGACGCTGCGCTGGCGGCTTTGAAGAAGTTGGAGCAGGACGGCACTTCGGTTCTCGGCACTATTTTGAACGACTGGGATCCTACGGGAGGGGCTGTCGGTTACGGCGGCACTTACTATCGGGGTTACTCGAAATACTACCGTAACTCCGGCTAAATTCCACACACTTGTTTTCTGGTGGGCAGCTTGGCTGCGCTTGGGTTGTTAACCGGCGCTCGGGCGGGTTTGACAACCCGCCGCAGGCTGCCAGCCTGCCCCACATAACCGCACGACGCGGCCGGTAGCTTCTCCGGCTTGAGGTCAGTCTATGCAACCGCTGCTGTTGCTGGCTTTCTGCACATTCCTCTTCTCCTTGGTCTACACGCCCTTGTGCCGGGACTTGTTCCGGAAATGGGGCGTGTTCGATCATCCCGACGCGGACCGGAAGATTCACAGCCAACCGATCCCGCGCGTGGGCGGCGTAGTGATGGTGCTGGCGCTGGGGTCGACCTATGTGGTCAGCCTCCTATTGCGCGGCCGGATCCAGCCGATGGCCGGAATGGATCTGGCTTGGAGAGTGTTGCCGGGCGCGGGCATCGTCTTTCTCACCGGGCTGCTCGACGACTGGATTTCGCTGAAGCCCTGGCAGAAGTTCGCCGGGCAGTTGTTGGGCGCTGGTTGGGCTTATTTGGCCGGGCTGCAGGTGAGCGGGGCGGCTGGATTCACGGCGCAGCATTGGCTCTCCCTTCCGCTGACTTTGTTCTGGCTGGTCCTGTGCACCAACGCCTTCAATCTGATCGACGGCGTGGATGGGCTGGCGACCGGAGTGGGCTTGTTTGCGACCTTGACCATGGTGCTGGCCGCCTTCCTGCAGCACAGCCTGCCGCTCGCCGCGGTTACTTTGCCGCTGGCCGGGTTTTTGTTGGGATTCCTGCGGTACAACTTCAACCCCGCCAACGTCTTTTTGGGCGATTCCGGCAGTCTGCTGATTGGGTTCCTGCTGGGGTGCTTCGGCGTGATCTGGTCGGACAAGTCGGCGACGCTGTTGGGTATGACGGCTCCGCTGATGGCCATGTTCGTGCCCTTGCTGGACGTGGGGCTGTCGGTGGTGCGGCGGTTCTTGCGGCATCAACCGATCTTCGACGCGGACCGGGGACACATCCATCATCGCCTGCTCGACCGCGGTCTGACGCCTCGCGGCGCCGTGTTGCTGCTGTATGGGGCTTGCACTCTGGGTGCGTTATTCTCCATTGCGCAGACCTTCGCGGCCCAGCAGTACGCCGGGCTGATCGTGTTGGTGTTCTGCGCGACCACCTGGATTGGAATTCAGCACCTGGGATACGTCGAATTCAGCGTGGCTAGCCGCATGCTTCTGACGGGGTCGTTTCAGAGGATGCTGGACGCGCAGTTACAAATGCGCCACTTCGAGCAGGCGTTGAGCGAGGCTACGACTGTGGACGAGTGCTGGACCCAGTTGACCGAAGGATGCCGCAAGTTTGGGTTCGACGGCGTGAACATTTACTTTCGGGGGCGCGTGCTGGAGGATGAACTGGCCGGTAGCGAGGAAGTGCCGCGCTGGACCGTGTCGATTCCGCTGCCGGAGGGCGGGCAAGCCGAGTTGATGCGCCGCTTTGACGCGTCCGAAGACGGGTTGATGGTGGCGCCCATGGTGCGGATTCTTCGCGAGCACTTGCCCCGGAAACTGACGGCCTTGGTGCCGGAAGTGGCCCAACGGCGGGCCGTGGTTTCGCAGGGCGGAGACTGATTCACAGGCTGAAGCCTGTGCCACCTCATGTGCGGCATTGCTGGAATCGCGAAGCTGGGCGGAGAGCTGATACCCGGCGAGTTCGACGCGCTGGACCGGATGTCGGCGGCGTTGCGGCACCGTGGACCGGATGACGACGGCGCGCGCGCGGAAGGCGGAGTTGCGCTGGCGCACCGGCGGCTGTCGATTATCGATGTCTCGCCGGCCGGACATCAACCGATGTCCAATGAAACCGGCTCCATCTGGGTCGTCTACAACGGCGAGATCTACAATTACCGCGAACTGCGGCGGGAGTTGGAATCGGCTGGACACCGGTTCCGTTCACAGTCGGACACTGAGGTGCTGGTTCACGGCTACGAAGAATGGGGCGAGGAGGGATTGTTGCGGCGGCTGCGCGGGATGTTCGCTTTCGCGCTTCACGACGGTCCCAAGCGGCGGGTTCTTCTGGCGCGGGACCGGTTGGGGATCAAGCCCCTGTATTATTCGCACGACGCCGAGACTGGACGTGTGGTCTTCGCGTCGGAGGTGAAGGCTTTGCTCGCCGGGGACCTGGAGCCTGGCGATGTCGACCGGGAGGCTTTGGCGGGATTCCTGCTGCAAGGGTCGGTGCCCGCGCCTTTGACTCTGCGGCGGAATGTGCGCTGTCTGCTGCCGGGGCATTATCTGGTCGCGGAGAACGGGACAGTCCAGAGCCGGCGGTACTGGGATTTTCCACTCCAGCACAGTCGTGGGTCTGAGGCCCCACTGGGAGAAGTCCTGCGGGACGCGGTGGCGCGGCATCTGGTCAGCGACGTGCCGCTGGGAATTTTTTTGAGCGGGGGCGTCGATTCGGCGGGCTTGGTAGCGCTGGCGCGCCCGGCGCAAGCGTGTCTCAAGACGCTCACGATTTCGTTTGCCGAGACGGAGTTCGATGAAGCTGTCGAAGCTCGCCGCATTGCGCGGCATTTCGAGACTGAGCACCATGAGATTCAGGTTTCGGCCGCCGATTTCGCACGGGAGATTCCGCGTGTGTTGGCCGCCATGGATCAACCTACCAACGACGGTGTCAACACTTACTTCGTCGCCAAGGCTGCGCGCGAAGCGGGGTTGACTGTCGTGCTTTCCGGGCTGGGCGGCGACGAGTTGTTCTGGGGTTACCGGCACTATCACTGGCTGGCGCGTAACCGGCGTTCGCTGCGCCTGTTCGCCGGCGCGCCGGGCGTGGTCCGCAAAGCGTGCATTGGAGCTGCGGTTGCCGCCGGCCGGCTGAGTGGGCGGGAGAACTGGATGCGGCTGGGCGCGCTCCGCGCGGCCGTGGACCCGGAAGAATTGTACCTGGCGTTTCGCGGGTTTTTCCCTGTCGAACAAATGCAGCGTTTGATGGGCGTCTCGGATAAGGAGACGGCTTCTTACATTGCGGGACATCTGGCGCGGCTGCGTCCCCCGGCGCTGAACGGCGCGGGCACGAATGCCAACGGCGTGAACTACATCGAGATGAAACGTTACTTGCACGACCAACTGCTGCGCGATACCGATGTCTTCGGTATGGCGCATTCGATCGAAGTGCGGGTGCCTTATCTGGATAATGACGTGGTGGATCTGGCCATGGCGCTGCCCGATCATCAGAAAACGCGCGCGCTGATGAACAAGCCGCTGTTGGTGGATGCGATCGGAGATCCGCTGGTCGCGGAGGCTTCGCGGCGGCGCAAGCTGGGGTTCTCCTTCCCGCTGGCGCAATGGATGCGCCAACGCGCCGTTTCCATGCGCGAGATGGCCATGAGCACGGACCTGCTGGAGCGCAAGGCGGTGGGCAAACTGTGGTCGGCGTTCGAGCGCGACCGTTTGCACTGGTCGCGGGCGTGGTCGCTGGTGGTGCTGGGGGCTCGGGCATGACCACCGCCGCGGGCGCGCCCGCACAAGACGTCCTGATCATCCGCCCAACGCGCGGCTGGCTCAAGCTGAATCTGGGCGAGCTGTGGGCCTACCGCGAACTGCTGTACTTCCTGGTCTGGCGCGATATCAAAGTTCGCTACAAGCAGACCGCGTTGGGAGCGGCGTGGGCCGTGCTGCAACCGGTGCTCACCATGGCGGTGTTCAGCATCTTCTTTGGGCGGCTGGCGAAGATGCCCTCGGATGGCGTTCCCTACCCGATTTTCGTCTTCGCGGCGCTGCTGCCCTGGCAACTGTTCGCTTTTGCGCTGACGGAATCGGCCAACAGCCTGGTGGGCAGCCAGAATCTGATCAAGAAGGTGTATTTTCCGCGGCTGGTGGTACCCATCTCTTCGGTGCTGGCCGGGCTGGTGGATTTCGGGATCTCGTTTGTGGTGCTGCTGTGCCTGATGCTCTACTACCACATCGTTCCGACGTGGGCCGTGGCCTTGCTCCCGCTGTTCATCGTGCTGGCGCTGGCGACGGCGCTCTCGGTGGGCTTGTGGCTCTCGGCTCTGAACGTGGAGTTCCGCGACGTGCGCTACACCATTCCGTTCCTCACGCAGTTCTGGTTGTTCGCCACGCCGGTGGCGTATCCGAGCAGCCTGGTGCCGGCCCACTGGCGTCCGCTGCTGGGCTTGAATCCGATGGCCGGAGTAGTGGACGGCTTCCGCTGGGCGCTGCTGGGCCAGTCCAGCGCGCCGGGGCCGCTGCTGTGGGTTTCCATCGGCGCCGTGATCGTGCTGCTGTTCGGCGGGTTGATGTATTTCCGGCGAATGGAGTCCACGTTCGCGGACATTGCTTGAGAGTTGGCGCTTGAAAGTCGGCGCTTGAAAGACGGCGCCTAAAAAACTGCAATGAGCGAAATCGCCATTCGAGCCGAAGGCCTGGGCAAGCAGTTCCGCATCGGCTCGCCCGAGCGCTACCGGACTCTGCGCGACGCGTTGACGGACACACTGACTGCGCCGTTTCGATTTCTGCGCAACGGCCGCTCCGGCAAGCCGCCGTCAGAGACGATCTGGGCTCTGAAGGATGTTTCCTTCGAAGTCAATCACGGCGAAGTCATCGGCATCATCGGGCGCAACGGGGCGGGCAAGAGCACGCTGCTCAAGATTCTCTCCCGCATCACCGAACCCACGGAGGGTCAGGCGAAGATTCACGGGCGCGTGGGCTCGCTGCTGGAGGTCGGCACGGGGTTTCATCCCGAGCTGACCGGCCGCGAGAACATCTTCCTCAACGGCGCGATCCTGGGCATGAAGAAAGCCGAGATCCTGCGCAAATTCGACGAAATTGTGGCGTTTGCCGAGGTGGAGAAGTTCATCGACACGCCGGTGAAGCACTATTCGAGCGGCATGTACGTGAGGCTCGCTTTCGCCGTCGCGGCGCATTTGGAACCCGAAGTTTTGATCGTGGACGAGGTCCTGGCGGTGGGGGATCAACGCTTCCAGGAAAAGTGCTTGAACAAGATGGGCGAAGTTGGCAAACAAGGCCGGACGATTTTCTTTGTGAGCCACTCCATGCCGTCGATTCAGCGGCTGTGCAAACGCGTGATCGTCCTCGAAGGCGGCAAGGTGCGGATGGATGCCCCGGCGATGGACGCGGTGGGCGAGTATCTGTCGGGCGGGCAAAGTGCGACTTATCTGGCGCCGGCGCCTAGCTCGGAACCGGCCATAACGCGTGCCGGCGTCGAAGAGCGTGACGGCTTCCTGGTGCTGTCGGCGGACTTTCAGTCGCCCTTTCCCTTATGTCCTCCGGTATTAGGATTCGTCATCTACGATCCCGTTGGTAACCCCGTGTGCGGGACCAACGCGCGCTTAGAGCCACCGGCCGAAACCATGCCTTCGGCAAGCTCGGGACGGATCGAGGTGGTGATCCCCACCGAACATCTCCGGCCCAACCGCTACTTGATCTCGTTGTGGCTGGGCGATGCATTTTGCGACTACTGTGAGCTCTCCAAGGTCCTGCAAGCCGAAGTTAGCGGCGTACACGTGAACGCGCCGTCCCACATCATCGGCAGCATGCGCCTGCCGGTCGCTTGGCGTTTTGTGGAGAACTCTTCGGTAACAGAAGAGGCCGTTCCGGCAACCGCGGAATCATGTCGCGCATGAATCCTCAACCTGCACCTCAATCAACGTTGGACGCGCCCGTTCCTTACTCCGACGCCTTTTTCAATTGGCAGCAGGATGGCGCGTTACGGTCCGCGCGGCTGGTGGTTCCGATCGTGCTGCGGCTTTTTAAAACGGAAAGCGTCATCGACATCGGGTGCGGACGCGGCGCCTGGTTGCGCGCTTTTGAGGAGCGGGGCGTGCGCACGATTCGCGGCATCGACGGCGACTACGTCGATCGCTCCAAACTTCTGATCGCGGAAGAGTGCTTCTCGAATGCCGATTTGAGCAAGCCGTTTGAAGTGCCGGGGCGGTACGACCTGGCGGTGTGTCTGGAAGTGGCCGAACATTTGCCGCACGAGATGGCCGGCAATCTGGTGGAGAATCTGGTCAAGGCCGCGCCTGCCGTCCTGTTTTCCGCGGCGCTGCCCGGTCAGGGCGGAACCCACCATATCAACGAGCAAATGCCCGCGTATTGGCGACGATTGTTCAAACGGCACGGTTATGTTTTGCTCGATCCAATCCGGCCTGAAATCCTGACGGACCGGCGTATCGAATCGTTTTACCGGCAGAATACCGTTGTCTATGCGTGTGAAGAGCTGATTCGGAACACGCCGGAGCTGGACGCATATCGCATGGACGAAGACGGACTCGGAATCGAATGGGTGCAAGCCTACGTACTCGGACGCCACGAGAGTGTGCGCAGTCTGAGCCGCCAGCTAACCGCCGCCTTGGGGCGGGCCGTCCGCAGAAGAATTGACCGGCTCACCGGAGGCTCTGTGGTCCATGCCGGCAAATAAGAGCGTGGCCCCCGGCGGCCCCGCGGTCTCCGTCATCATTGCGACCTACAACCGTGGGGAGATTCTGTGCCAGACCATGGCGATGGCGCTGGCGCAGGATTACACGGACTTTGAAGTGATCGTAGTGGATCAAAGTCCGGAGCCTCCCGAAGCGGTGCAGAGGTTCGTGCAGAACGCCGGATCGCGTTTGAAGTACATACGGCGGGAAACGCCGAATCTGCCTGCCGCTCGCAATGCGGGAGTGCGGGCGGCCCAAGGCGAGATCGTCGTCTTCATCGACGACGATGTGGTGATCGAACCGGACTTCGCCGCTTCGCACCTGCGTCATTACTCGGACGATCAGGTGGGCTGCGTTACCGGGCCGGCGCTTCCGCCGGATGAGCGCAGCGAGCAGGAGGTGCTGGCACAACAACTGCGTCTCTTCAATGTGACGAAGAATCTGGACGATGGCTGTTGCCTGGTGGAATGGGGCGCGGGGTGTAATTTTTCGTTTCGCAAGACCGCGTTTCTCAAGGCGGGCATGTCCGACGTAAGATTCTCGGGCGGGTGGGCAGAGGATGCGGATTTATGCGTGCGGATCAGGCATCAGGGCTACGTCATCGTATTCGATCCCCGGGTACGGTTGATCCATCTGGCGCTGCGCAGCGGCGGGTGCGCCTTTCGCGAGAGTAGCGACGAAGAACGGCGGCGCGCCGAGCAATGCCGGATGTACCTGTTTCTTAATGTCAAGAACTGGACGGCGATCGGGACGCCCATGGTGATGCGGAACTTGTGGTTCGCCTATCGCAACTACGCGCTCAATCGAGACCTGCTGCGGGCTCCCGCACGTCTGCTGTTTCGGCAGGGCCGTTTTATGCTGAATCTTATGAAATCCGCCAGAATGTGCTTCGACAGCCCACTATCCGCGCATGAGTAATCCGCCGGTTTCCGTCATCATCCCGACCTATAACCGGGGTGAGGTGCTGTGCGAAACCATGGCCATGGCACTGGCGCAGGACTATCCGGACTTTGAAGTGATTGTGGTGGATCAAACTCCGGAGCCGTCCGCGGCGGTTCGTGCGTTTGTAGAAAATGCGGGATCGCGCCTGCGCTACATACGGCGCGAGGTTCCGAACCTGCCCGCGGCGCGCAATGCGGGCGTGCGGATTTCCCGGGGTGAAATCATCGTATTCATGGATGACGATGTGATTGTGGGTCCGGAATACGTCGCCGCGCATGTGCATCGGTATCACGATGCTTCGGTGGGCGGTGTGATGGGCATCACGCTGGCACCGGGCGAGTCCGACGACGCCGCGGTGCTCACGCGAGACTTGGCGACGTTCGGGATGCGGGAGCCGCTCGCCGACGGTTGCTTTCGCGTCGAGTCCTTAGTGGGCTGCAACAGCTCCTATCGCCGGGAAGCGTTCTTCAAGGCGGGGTGGGCCGATGAGCGGTTTGGCGGCCTGGGATATTGCGAAGACACCGACTTGGGTCTTCGTATCGGGCGCAGTGGATACAAGCTGGTGCTGGATCCCAGGGTGCGCCTGGTTCATTTGGCGCTTCAGACCGGCGGGTGCGGGTTCCGCGATCCGGCGCACGATGAGCGCGTCCGCGGAGAACTGAATCGGCTGCGGCTGCTGCTGATGGTGAAACATCGCGCCACATTTGGAACTTCCAGGATGGTTTCCTCCATTTGGACCGAGTATCGCGGTTACGCCCTGAATCGCACAACGCTCACATCGCCTGCCGCGCTTTTCCGGCGGCACTGGAGATTCCTGCGTGGTCTCTGCCAAGCCGCGTGGGCGGCTATCGAAGGTCCGATCGTCTCGCAGCCGGAAATTCCCGCGTGATGATCTCCGTCATCGCCCCAGCCCACAGCGCACCGATGTCCTTTTATCGCCGTCTGACCGGCTTCCTCAGAAAGCCAGGCCGGGAAAAGTCCAGCTCGATTCGCTTTCATACTCGATATACGCTCGCTAAACTGCCGTTCTTTCCAGTACCGCACCGACTATTAATTGACAACGTGAGCCAATGGTTTGTATCCCCGTGTTTCATGCCCCGCTTCACGGATCGATCGCGATTCTTGGAATTCATCACTGAGGATAATGCGGAGCTGCGCTTCGCATGGCGCTTCTTGGAGCCGGATATGACCTTTCTCGATATCGGCGCGTACCGGGGAATATATTCTTTGATCGCCTCCAAGCGGGTAACGCGGTCCGGCATGGTGGTGGCCTTCGAGCCTTCCTCGCGGGACCGACGGTGGCTTGAACTCAACGCCTGGCTGAACGCGGTTCGCGGGCTGACGGTGGAGCCGTACGCCTTGGGCGCGGCCTCCGGAACAAGCTCTCTCTTCGTCGTGGTTTCGGGATATACGTCGATGAACAGCCTTCGAGCACCTGCGATTGATCAGCCCACCACCGAGGTCCCCATCGAAGTGACAACACTCGACGAGTATTGTGCGAAGAGAACGCTGAAGCGGGTCGATTTAATGAAGGTGGACACCGAAGGGGGCGAGTTGGACGTCTTTCGGGGAGCTACAGAAGTGCTCGCCCGCCATCGGCCACTGATCATTTGCGAAGTACTGGATTGGGTGACGCGCCCGTGGGGTCGAGCCGCTGTCGATACTGTCGACTATCTGGCCGACCGCGGCTACGAATGGTTCGAGTTTGAGGAAGACGGGCGCGTAAGGCCTCACACCCGGCGCACCGAGTATCCCGAGGTCAAGAACTACCTTGCAGTACCGCGGGAGAGGCTCTCCGTCGTCGATCATTTGCGCGCAAATTGAGAATCAATGGCGCCTCAGACGAGTGTCATCATTCCGTGTTTCAACAACTCGGCGTGGATTCGCGACACGCTGTGCAGCGTCGTGGCGCAGAATCGCGAGAGTTTGGGAATCATTGTGATCGACGATGGCTCCACAGACAACAGCGCCGAGATCGTTCGCGACGAATTCAGCTTCGTGCACCTGGTCCGCACGCCGAACCGGGGCGCCAGCCAGGCTCGCAATCTCGGCACCAGTCTGGCGCACGGTGAATTTATTCAATACCTGGATGCCGATGACCTGCTCGCCGAGGGTAAAATCGGCGCGCAGGTGGAGGCGCTCGAACGTACCGGGGCGGATGTGGCTTACGGCGATTGGCAGAAGCTTGTGCCGTCGCCCGCACCGGGTTCAGGGGATGACTTCGTGCCGGGAGAAGTGGTGGCGCGGGTCATCGAAGGCGATGCCGAAATCGCGCTGTTCGGCGATTTCTGGTGTCCGCCCGCGGCGTACCTGTTTCGCCGTAGCATCGTGGACCGGGTTGTGGACCAGGCCGGCGGCTGGAACGAGAGCCTTCCGGTGATCCAGGACGCACGCTTTGCTCTGGACTGTGCTCTGCTTGGCGGCCGGTTCGTGCACACGCCAGGGATCGCGGCGTACTATCGCGCGCACGAAGCTGGGTCGCTGTCGCGCCGGAATCCGGTGGCGTTCTGGCGCGACGTGTATCGGAACGCGCAGCAGGTGGAGGCGTGGTGGAGCGAGCACGGCGGGATCGCCGAGCCCAGGCGAAACGCATTGAAACACTGTCTCGGCAACGTCGCGCGATCTTCGTTCAAGACCGATCCGGAGACGTTCGAGCAGGCGCTGGCCGACCTGGAGCGTCTGGGCTGCGGCTCGTACACGCCGGAAGGGCCACCGCATCTGCGCATCGCCTCGAAGCTAATCGGGTATCGGCGTGCGGAGCAGGCTGCCCGTTGGTACCGGAAAACCAAGCGGGCGCTGGCAGGAGTTCGCGCGTGAAGGTTCTGCACCTTCCGTACACATTCTATCCGGACGCCGCCGGCGGGACCGAAGTCTACGTGGACGCTCTCGCGCGGGCCCAGCGCGCGGGCGGTCTCGACGCGTTCGTTGCCGCGCCGGCCCAACAGGAGGCGCATTACGAACACGCCGGGCTGCCGGTGTGGCGCTTTCCCATAGATGCCGCGGTGCGGGACATCCGTGAATTATACGGCGACGGTGATGCGATCGCCGCCGAGGGCTTCATCCGCATCCTGGAAGCCGCGCAGCCGGATTTGGTCCACATGCACGCGTTTACCGCGGCCGCTTCGCTGCGCGCCGTGCGGGCCGCGAAAGAGTGCGGGATTCCAGTGATTTTCAGTTATCACACTCCCACGGTGAGCTGCCAGCGGGGCACGCTTCTGCGCTGGGGCTCCGAGGTGTGCGATGGAGCGCTGGATGTTCGCCGATGCGCCCAATGCGCTCTTCATGCGGCGGGTTTGAACCAGTTTGCGAGCCGGCTGGTGGGCTCGCTGCCTCCGGCCGCGGGCGGATTTCTGGGAAACATGGGATTCACCGGCGGCGCTTGGACCGCGCTGCGCATGACGGAACTAATCGAGTTGAGACATGCGGCATTCCGGTCGTTGATGGCGGAAGCCGATCACGTCATCGCCTTATGCGAGTGGGTGAAGCAGGTGTTGCTGCGGAACAGCGTGCCCGCGGAAAAGATCTCCCTCTGCCGCCAAGGACTCGTGCAGGAAGTCCTGGATGACGCTCCACCATCACGGGAGCAAGACCGCGAAGGTGATCGGCTGCGAATCGTCTTTCTTGGGCGGCTGGATCCGACTAAGGGCGTTCATGTACTCCTGGAAGCATTGCATTCCGTGCCGGATCTCGATGTGCATCTCGACATTTTCGGCGTGCGCCAGGACGCGAGTGGTGCAGCGTACCTGGCGCAGCTCAAGAACGTGGCGGGCCACGACGCGCGGATCAGATTCCTGGCGCCGATTCCGGCTCGGGAGGTGATCCCGGCAATCCGCGAGTACGATATTCTGGCAGTTCCGTCCCAGTCGCTCGAAACGGGCCCTCTGGTGGTGCTCGAAGCGTTCGCCGCGGGGGTGCCCGTGATGGGATCGGATCTTGGAGGCATCGCCGAACTGGTTCGGCATGATGTGGACGGCCTGCTCGTGGAGCCCCGATCCGTCAGCGCTTGGGCCGCAGCGATCCGCGGGCTGGCGACGGAGTCCGCCGGCCTCACGCGTCTGCGCTCTAACATTCGCCGGCCGCGCCGCATTGCCGAAGCCGCACAGGAAATCGACCGCCTCTATCGAAGATTTGTTCCGGCGCATGCTTATGCTTGAATCGGTCTATGCGTGAATCGGCACGGCCCCCGGCCTGATGCGAATCGCCTATGTCCAATACACCAACCCCGGCGGCTATCCTCCTTTGGAGCATAGTTCCCGCATCCTGGCCGGACGCGGTTGGCAGGTGCTGTTCCTGGGGACCGGCGCATTAGGCGCAACGGCCCTGAGATTCCCGCCGCATCCCTCGATCACGATTCGGCAACTAAACTATTGCCCGCCTGGGCTGCGGCAAAAATTGCATTACATATGGTTCTGTTTCTGGGTCGTGTTCGCGGTGCTGGTGTGGAGGGCCGATTGGGTTTACGCTTCGGATGCGTTGTCCTGCCCGGTATCGCTGGTCTTGAGCTTCATCCCGGGAATTAGAATCCTCTACCATGAGCATGACTCGCCCGCGACGGCTACCGGCAGCGGATTTCTCGGTGTCGTGATGCGTTGCCGGCGCCGGTTAGCCCGCCGCGCGAAACTGTGTATTCTTCCGAACCCGTACCGCGCCCAGCGATTTCTTAGCGAGGCCGGCGGCGAAACCAAAGTAGTCACTGTGTGGAACTGTCCCCGCCGCGAAGAGATTGCAGAACCCCGTCCTGCGGCACTGGGAAATGGTGTCTGGCTTCACTATCACGGCTCGATTTCAGGGGAGCTGTTGCCGCTCTCGGTGCTCTACGCCCTCGCCGAGCTACCGGAATTTGTGAAGCTGCGCGTCATTGGATACGAAACCATCGGCTCTCAAGGTTATTCGGAACAGATCAAGGAGGTCGGGCGCAAGATCGGCGTCCTACACCGCATCGAGTTTCCGGGAGCCATGCCGCGACACGAGCTCCTTCAATATTGCCGCCGATCCGACATCGGCTTAGCGTTACTGCCACGCGACTCCAACGATTCCAATATGCAGGCGATGGCCGGCGCTTCCAACAAGGCCTTTGACTATCTGGCTTGCGGACTGGCCCTGATCGTTCCCGACCTTCCCGACTGGCGCGGCATGTTTGTCGACCGCGGCTACGGCGTCGCGTGCCGTCCCGAGGACCAGGCCAGCGTCACTGAGGCGCTGCGAGACCTGATCGGCGATCCTAACAGAATGCGCGCCATGGGAGAGTGCGGCCGGCAGCGAATCGAGCGGGAATGGAATTACGAGCGCCAGTTCGAGCCCGTGTTGGCAGCGATCGGGGCGTGACGGTGCTGGCTGTCATTTCCACCCATCCGATTCAGTATCACGCCCCAGTGTATCGTTCGCTCCAGCAGCGTTTCGGTATCCCGACCACCGCCATCTATGGCTCGGACTGTAGCGTCGCGGGTTACCATGATCCGGGATTCAACGCTCATTTTTCCTGGGACACAGACCTGCTCACCGGCTACACGCCGCTGTTTCTGTCGAGGACCCAGGAAGGCGGGCCCGCGATGGGATTGCCGGAAGCCTTGCGCACGGTTGCTCCGAGCGCGGTGCTGCTCACGGGCTATAGCCCCCGGTTTCACCAGCGCGCGTTTTACCACGCCTGGAAGCTGGGGCGGCCGATCCTGTTTCGGGGAGAAACCAACGACCGCGTGGGCGCGCGCAACCGGTGGAAGTCCCGTGTGCGCCGAATGGCCTTGCAAGCCTTCTACGAGCGTTGCTCCCGCCTGCTGTACGTGGGCCAGTGTTCCCACCAACATTTCAAGGATCTCCAGTGCCCGGAAGATAAGCTGGTTTTTTCTCCGTATTGCGTGGACAACTCCACTTTTGAATCCTCCGACGCAGATCGAGTTCGGCTGCGTGTCGATTCGCGTGAGACTATGGGACTCCGAGATTCCCAAATTGTCTTGCTGCTCTCCGGCAAGCTCATAGCGCGTAAATTCCCAGACGGGTTGCTGGGGGCCGTGAAGGCGCTCCGGTCCAGGAGGACGGAAGATTTCGTGGTGGTGTTTCTGGGCGACGGTGAAATGGCCGATGACCTGAAGAGACTCGCCCCCGCCGCGCCCGGCATCGAAGTTCGTTTTCTGGGCTTCCAGAACCAAACACGGTTGAGCCGGTATTACCATGCCGCCGATCTGCTGGTGCTGCCGAGCTTGGAGGAGACTTGGGGCTTGGTAGTCAATGAAGCGCTGGTGCATGGGCTTCCCGCCGTTGTTTCGGATCGTGTGGGCTGCGGACCGGATCTGATCCAGCCGGGTTTGACTGGAGAAGTTTTTGAGACCGGGTCCGTGGCAAGTCTGGCGGCGGCCATCGAGCGAGCGCTCGCGCTGATTCGCCGTCCGGAGATTCGAATCGAGTGCCGCAAGACCGCGGACGAGTACAGTGTTGAAAAAGCCGCTTCCGGAATCGCCGCGGCATATCGCGCTGTCACCAGCGGTCCCGGTACGCTGTGGCCGGCCGCGTGAGCCTCCCGCGTGTACCGCAATGAACCAGACGGACCTCCTGATATGCGGAAATCCAGGGTCCACCCATGTCGGAGCTCATTTGTATGGCGCTTCGAAGCTGCTGGGGTTGCCGGCGGAAATTGTGGATGCCAGCGCGGCGTCGGAGGGACCGGCAATTGCCGTTCGATATAACTGGTGGCTGCGCGGGCGCCGGCCGGCGCGGATCAAGCGCTTCAGCCAACAACTCCTGGAGAAGTGCCGCGCTCTCCAACCGCGCTGGTTGCTGACGACGGGTCATGCGCCGGTGGAAGCGGAGGTCTTGCGTGCTATCGGAGCGATGGGAATCACTTGCGCGAACTATTCTACCGACGACCCCTGGAACCCGGCCTTGCGGGCGCCTTGGTTCCTGGAAGGGCTCCCTTGTTATCACCACGTGTTTTCGCCGCGCCGGGCGAACCTGGATGAGTTTCTGCGCGCCGGATGTGGCCAGGTCTCGTATCTGCCGTTCGCGTATAACCCCAAGGTCCACTTCTGGGAAGACTCCGCGGCCGCGAGCCCGGCCGGCGACCGCGATCGCGACGTGGATCACGACGTGGTCTTCGTCGGTGGAGCGGATCGCGATCGTCTGCCGTGGGTGACTGCTTTGATTCGCGAGGGATTCAAACTCGGGTTGTACGGCGGCTACTGGGACCGGCAGGGCGCGACAAAACCATACGCGATGGGCTTTGCGGATCCGGAGGCGCTAAGCCGCATCACGTCCCGCTCAAAGGTGAGCCTGTGCCTGGTCCGCCGGGCCAATCGCGACGGGCACTGTATGCGCAGCTTTGAGATTCCAGCGTCCGGCGGATGTATGTTGGCGGAGGACACCGAGGACCATCGGGTGTTGTTCGGAGAAGAAGGCCGCGCCGTAAGATATTTTTCCAGCATTCCGGAGATGCTGGAGAAGACTCGCTGGTTGCTTGCCGATGCAGCGGAGCGCGAGCGCTTGAGGCATGCCACTCACCGCCTGATCGTGACCGGGCAACATACGTATGCCGACCGTCTGCACAGCATGATGGCGGCCGCCGTGGAGAGGGCTCCTACCGCGTGAAAATCGCCATCGTAGTGCAGGGACGGTTTCACGCCTTCGATCTTGCGAGGGCGCTCACCAGCCGGGGCCATGAAGTCACGCTATTTACGAACTATCCGGAATGGGCCGTATGGCGCTATGGAGTAGGATCGGCCGGTGTTCGAAGCTATTGGCAGCACGGCGTGGCGTCGCGAGTGGCTTCGCGTTTCGGATATCGAGTCGAGGCGCCTTGGGATGCCGCTTTCGGGCGTTGGGCCGCCAAGGAAATCAGACGCGGGCGTTGGGACGTGATTCACTGCTGGAGCGGGGTGTCTCTGGAATTGATCCGCGAGCACGGAAACAGCCGCGGAATCACGCAACTGATGCGGGGCTCGGCGCATATCCGGACTCAGGCGCGGATTTTGGCCGAAGAGCAGGTCCGGGCCGGCGTTCCCGTCGAGCAGCCCAGCTCGGCGATCATTGCACGCGAAGAAGAGGAGTACGAACTGGTGGACCGGATCGTGGTCCTATCGAGTTTTGCTCATCGGAGTTTTATCGATGAGGGCGTCCCCGCGGAGAAGCTATCTCTGCTTCCCCTGGGTGTCGAGTGCGCGGCCTTCCGGCCGTCTGAGGAAACTGTCCGCGAGCGCTGCCGGCGGATTCTTTCGGGCGCTCCTTTACGAATTCTTTACGTTGGCACGTTGTCCCATCAGAAAGGGATCCGTGACGCGGTTGCGCTGGTTCATGCGGTTCCTCCAGGACAATTTGAATTTCGGTTTGTGGGCGGGGTGTCGAAGGATGCGATCGACCAGGTGCGCCTTCTTCGGCAGGCGGCCCGTGTGATCTCCAGGCAGGCGCAGTACGAACTTTCAACGCAGTATGCTTGGGCGGATCTGTTCTTCTCACCGACAATTCAGGACGGATTCGCCGCAGTGCTCACTCAGGCGCAGGCCAGCGGTCTTCCGCTGCTTTGCACCACGAACTGTGCCGGACCCGATATAGTCCGCGAAGGGGAAACCGGATGGATCTTGCCCATCCGGTCGCCAGAGACCTTCCTGGAACGTCTGGTTTGGTGCGACCATCACCGTGCGGAACTGGCAGCCATGGTCGAGCGAGTTCACAGCAGCCACGCCACTCGAGATTGGCGGGAAGTCGCTCACGACTTTGAAACGATCGCGCGGGGAGTTCTAGCACAGAGCATGACCCAGGCCACGGGAGGACGTCCGTGAATGACGAATTTCCTCTAAGCTTCTGGCTGGCACTGTGGATCGCCGGAGCCGCAGCCGTATTCTTCCTGCGCTGGAAGCGGCGCGCCACTTCAGTGGGCTTGGTGTATGCCTTCCTTTTCATTCTGTGGCTGCTGCACTGGGTCGGTGCGGCGTTCTACCTTCGGGAATGGCCCGGCGCCTCCCCATTGCCAGTGGTCCTGGCGGGCCTCCGGGAAAGCACTTATGCGGTTCTGGCGTTCGCCGCCGGCTCTTTGCTTCTTGCTCCTGTCCTTCTGCGATTGTTTCGGACGCGGCAAAATGTCGAGATCACTCACCAACCCCACCGCGATCTGCCGCTGGCGTACCTGGTGACGGGGTGCGGAGCCTACGTCGCAGGCAGCGTCTTGGGCCGGCTACCCAGCATGGCGGCTGCCAGTTCGGTCAGCGAGCAATTCCTAATCGTGGCGATTTGCCTGCGGTTGCGCCAAGCCTGGCTCCAGCGGGACACCCCGAGAATCCTAATCTGGTCGGTCGCGACGTTTCTGCTTCCGTTCTTTACGATTTTTACCCAAGGATTCCTGGGCTTTGGCGCCATGGCGTCGTTCACCATCCTGTGTTTTCTCTCCAACAGCGTGCGCTCGCTATGGCGCTTTACCGCCAGCGCCGTGATTCTCGGCATGCTGTTTCTCTCGCTGTACGTGAGTTACATGCGGGACCGCAAAGCGATTCGCGACAGCGTGTGGGGCGGCGAATCCTGGGAAGAGCGCACCGATCGAGTGACCACGATGTTGAGAAATCTGGAATGGTTCAATCCGCTGAACGACGACCACGCGCGGAGAATCGACGGACGCCTCAATCAGGATTACCTGGTGGGCCGGTCGGTCGAATTCTTAGAAGGACGGGACAATTTCGCGAACGGAGAGACCATTCGCGACGCGCTGCTCGCATTGGTTCCGCGCATCATATGGCCGGACAAACCGGTCAGCGCCGGCAGCGGAAGACTGGTCGCGCGTTTTACGGGCCTGCGCTTTGCCGAGGGCACCAGCGTCGGCATCGGGCAGGTGATGGAGTGGTACGCCAACTTTGGATCGGCTGGCGTTTGGGTGTGGTTTCTCCTGGTGGGCGGGATTCTTGGGATTGTCGATGCGCAGGCCGGCAGGCATCTCCGCAACGGGAACTGGCAGGCCTTCACAATCTGGTATCTGCCGGCGATGAGCTTGCTCAACATTGGCGGATCCATGGTGGAGGTCAGCGCCTCGGCGGGCGCCGCCCTGATCGTCGCCGTGTTCCTCAATCGTGTGATCCTGTATCAACTGCAACAGCGGCGGCAACGGGCGCGCGCGGAACTTGTACCTTCGGTGTCGGTCACCTAAAAACTCGCGAAGAATGCGCCCGCGAATCCTTTTTTGTACCATCACGGACGCGCCCGGCCACGGTGGTATCGCGCGGGTTTCCTCCCTGGTGTGGCAAACGATTCAAGAATGTTTTCCCGGGTACTGTGAACGCCTGATCGCGTCTTCGTCGCCCACAGGTGAAGTGACGCCCTCCGATAAGTTGCGTTTTTCAACGGCTGTGGCTCAAAGGCAGTTTCGAGGCCTCTGTGACGTCGTCTTCTTCGACCACCTTGGACTGGCGCGAACGCAAAACGTGGTTCCCAAGGCGGCTCGGCGGCCGTACGGCGTGTTCCTCCACAGCATCGAAGCTTGGGCGCCGCTCACTCGCGGTCGATTGGCCGCTCTTAAACAGGCGAAATTGCGCGTGGCAAACTCACACTACACGGCGGCGCGAGTTTCATCCGCGCACGCCGGTGTCGGCCCCATAAAAGTCTGCCATTTAAGTCTGGCCCAAGAGTCTTTGCCCGAAGCGATCGAAGCAGAGACCGCCGCAAGCCCCTGTGAGGTTCTAAAACTCATCCGTCCCGAGTCGGTGCTAATTACTGGCCGGATCATGAAGAGCGAGCGGCACAAAGGTCATGCTGAGCTGATCCGTGCATGGCCGGCCGTTCTGCGGGAGGTCCCGCGGGCCCAGTTGGTGATCGTGGGGCGCGGAGATGGAGTGAACGAGCTTCGCGATTTAGCGGATCGCGTAGGCGTGGAACGGCACGTGTTATTCACGGGGTTCCTGGACGACCGCGTCTTGCGTCAAGTCTACGACCGCGTATCCATGTTTGCCATGCCGAGCCTCTACGAAGGCTTCGGGATTGTCTACCTGGAAGCGATGTTCCACCATCTGGCGTGTATTGGTTCCGTCCACGATGCCGCCCGCGAGGTGATTGCAGATGGCCGGACCGGATTCCTGGTCGATCAAGGTGATCTTGACGGCACGGCTTCTAAGATCATTCAACTCCTGAAGGATCCATGCCTGCGCGCCCAGTTCGGGGAGAACGGAAAGCGGCGCCTGGAGGAACACTTTTCACCGGAGAATTTCCGCGTCCGCTTTTCGAGCCTGCTGCAAGAATTGAGTCAATGAGCGAGACCGGCAGCAGAATAATCATGCCCGACAACACTTCCCTGTCTTCGGCCCCGAATTCGAATCTCCAATGGTGGGAATCGAATCCCATGATTTATGATTGGGAGGGCACGCTAAACATAAAGCCGCGGACCGCGGCATGGTTCGATGAAATCGATCGGCGCTTTCTCGAGTCCGCTTACTATGCGAAAACCGAGACCGGGACCCCGTTCGGACGATTTCTCTCGCCCGAGCTAGTGAACGGAAAGACCGTCTTGGAAATCGGTTGCGGTATGGGTACTCACGCCGAGATGTTGATCCGTAACGGAGCGCACCTAGTCGCTGTCGATCAAACCTGGTTCGCGATCGAATCGGTTCAGAGACGCCTCGCGCTCAAGCAACTCGACGCCACGGTGCTGCCGCAGGATGCCGAAAGCCTGGCATTTCGCGATGGCTCGTTTGACGTGGTTTGGACCTGGGGCGTGATCCATCACAGCCGGTCCACGGAGCGCTGCGTTGAGGAGATTGCCCGCGTGTTAAAACCCGGCGGACGGGTGATGATCATGGTGTATTATCGGCCGTCGCTCGTATACTATCTTCACTGTGGCGTGATCCGTGGGATATTGATGGGTCAACTCTTGCGGCGGCGTCTGGCGGAGATTTACGAAGACTCAACCGACGGCTTTTATGCGCGTACCTTCACTAAATCGGAATTACAGAAGCTTCTGTCGAATTGTTTCCGAGACATTAAGATCTCGGTGGTTGGCCTGAAAGCTGAACTGTACCCCATTCCGAGGTGTGCCCCAAAAGTCGCCATTGAGCGCCGGACGCCTGACTGGCTGGCTAATGGGATCTTAAGGCGCGTTGGCTCCATGGTGGTAGTCGAGGCGGTTCGCGGCTAGGAGCCTGTCCGAGAATCCCGCAAGATCGAGGGAACAGAGCGAACGGAACTGGCACATAATGTTTTATGCCAAAGGGCTACCGGGCCTACCTTCCTGAGCAAGAGCTGCTGTTGCCACCGAGCCTGCGCCAATGG
>DATNJC010000119.1:0-6581 GCA_035604115.1 Bryobacteraceae bacterium
CCTGGATGAATTCACGTTTCGGTTCAACCGACGCCGATCCCGGAACCGAGGGAAACTCTTCTACCGCCTCGTGCAGCAGGCGGTTGTCGTCGATCCAGTGCCATACAAATCTCTGGTCAGGTGTGCCGCCGTCGGCTCAGACGCCGACCACAACCGGTAGGGGTCACCTGAGTGAAGTAAATACCCCACATTCATGTATTCACCTCCATTAACGGCTTAAATAGGTTTCCCCGCTACTTCGGCTCCGCTACTACGCGGAGGTAGGGCTTTAGCGTCTTCCAGCCGCCGGGGTATTTCTGTTTGGCTGCTTCGTCGGATACGGCCGGAGGGATGATTACGTCCTCGCCCTTTTTCCAATTTACGGGCGTCGCCAACATGTGCTTGGCGGTTAGCTGCATCGAATCCAGAACGCGCAGGATCTCGTCGAAGTTGCGGCCTGTGTTCATGGGGTAGCTTAACGTTAGCTTGATTTTTTTGTCCGGGCCGACGATGAACACGGTTCTTACGGTGGCGTTGTTGGCGGCGGTGCGGCCTTCGGAGGTGTCGCCGGCTTCGGCCGGGAGCATGCCGTAGAGCTTGGCGATTTTCAATTCGGGGTCGCCGATCATGGGATAGTTCACTTTGTAACCCTGGGTTTCTTCGATGTCCAGGGCCCACTTGCCGTGGCTGCTTACCGGGTCGACGCTGAGGCCGATGATCTTGGTGTTGCGGGCGGCGAAGTCGGGTTGGAGCTTGGCCATGTAGCCTAGCTCAGTCGTGCAGACCGGGGTGAAGTCTTTGGGGTGCGAAAACAGGATGGCCCAGCCATCGCCGATCCATTCGTGGAAGCGGATCTCGCCTTGCGTGGTTTGGGCGGTGAAATCGGGGGCTTCGTCATTGATGCGTAGGGACATAAACGTGATCTCCTGTATCTGGAATTTTAGGCCTCGGGCCGGTGGGGGTGTCAAGCCTCTCGCCGTGTACGAGAATAGTATACGTCCCCGTGCCGGCCTTCCTGCATCGCTTGCGGCTTACGCTCGAAATGATTAAGTTCGAGCATTCCGTGTTTGCTCTGCCTTTCGCACTGACAGGGGCGCTGTTGGCTTGGCGGGACGCGGGATTTCCACGGGAGGGGATGGGGCTGAAGCTGCTGTGGATCGTTGTCGCGATGGTGGCGGCGCGGTCGGTGGCGATGGCGTTCAACCGGGTGCTGGACGCGGATGTCGACGCGCGGAATCCGCGTACTCGGAACCGGGCGCTGCCGGCGGGGTTGCTTTCGTCGCGGTTCGCTTGGGGGTTTATCGGGGCTGGGACGGTGGTGTTTCTTTTCGCGGCTCGGGAGCTGAATCCGCTGTGTTTTAAGCTGGCGCCGGTGGCGCTGGCGGTGGTTATGTTTTACTCCTTCACCAAGCGCTTTACCTGGTTGGCGCACGTGGTGCTGGGGCTCTCTTTGGGGATCGCGCCGGCTGCGGCTTGGATCGCGGTTCGAGGGTCGCTGGGGCTGCCTATCCTTTGGCTGACGGCCGCCGTTACGTTGTGGACGGCGGGGTTCGACATCATCTACGCTTGCCAGGATTACGCTTTTGATGTGCAGGCGGGGTTGTACAGCATCCCGAAGAAGCTGGGGATCGGGCCTGCCTTGTGGGTCTCGCGGGTGTTCCATGTTTGCATGCTGGTGTGCCTGGTGGCGCTGGTGCGATCGCTGGGGCTGGGTCCGGTGGCGGCGGCGGGGGTGGCGGCGGTGGGGGCGCTGCTGGCTTGGGAGCACCGGTTAGTTAGGGCGGGTGACTTGTCGCGGATCGATGCGGCGTTCTTTACGATGAACGGCTATGTTAGCGTGATATTCTTTGTATTCTGGGCTGCTGATATCTTCATCCGGTAGCCGGCCAGGATTTCCCCCCTTGAACACAACCCTTGACGTGTACGGCATGACCGTACATACTGATTTATGACGAGGTGACGTGCAACTCGTCCGCTTTCGCCACAAAGGGCTAAGGCAGCTCTACGAAGACGGGAACGCCAAGGGCGTGCCGCCCGCGATGGCGGATAAACTGCGCAAGCTTCTGTTCGCCCTCGAAACGGCCGCGACGCTGGAGCAGCTCGGACGGTTTCCGGGCTGGAAGTTGCATCCGCTGAAGGGCGGCTTGAAGGGGTTCTGGAGCCTGACCGTGACCGGAAACTGGCGGTTGATGTTCCGCTACGACGAACCGGCGAACACGGCCAGTGAGATTGACTTGATCGACTACCATTAGAAGGTCTGCGATGCCCATGAAGAATCCCCCGCACCCTGGCGATCTGATCAGGACCGAGGTGATCGAAGCGCTGGGCCTTAACGTGTCGAAAGCGGCGGAGATTTTGCAGGTGCGCCGCGCGACGCTCTCGGATCTTCTGCACGGCAAGGCCGGGCTGACACCGGAAATGGCCCTGCGTATCGAAAAAGCGTTCGGGCCGGACATGAACCACCTGTTAAGCATGCAGCTCGCCTATGACGTGGCGAAAACGCGGGCCCATGCGCGGGATATCGCCGTCAAGCGCTACGTCCCGGCTTGAAAAAGGCGAGCCGGGGCCGCGCTCAGCGCTACGTGATATTCTTTCCTTTTGGGCTCTCAGCATCCTAATCCGCCAAGGTCCGCACGTAGCGTCATGCAATTCACTCCACAGTTCGAAGACACGCGCCTGGAGGCGATCCGTTCGAAAGTCGAGGCGCGCGAGCGGCTTTCGTTTGAGGACGGCCTCACGCTGTACCGCTCGGCGGATCTGCTCGGGGTCGGGTGGATGGCGAACCGGGTGCGGGAGCGGCTGCATGGGAACCGCACGCACTATCACGTCAATCGGCACATCAATCCTACCGATGTTTGCGTGGCTAGTTGCAAGCTGTGCGCGTTTGGGAAGAAAGCTCGGGATCCTAAGGCTTATACGATGTCGCTCGAGCAGGTTTGGGATACCGCGGGGCGGGGATGGACCGAGGCGATCACGGAGTTTCATATCGTCGGGGGACTGCATCCGGAGCTTAGTTTGGACTGGTATTGCCAGATGCTCCGGGGGTTGAAGGAACGCTTTCCTACGGTACATTTGAAGGCGTTCACCATGGTCGAGATCGGGTACTTCGCGCAGCGGACTAAGATCTCGCCGCGGGAGGTGCTGGTGCGGCTGCGCGATGCCGGGCTCGAATCGCAGACCGGCGGGGGCGCGGAGATTTTCAGCGAGCGGGTGCGGCGGGTGATCTGCGACCACAAGATCACGGGGGAGCAGTGGTTGGACGTGGCTCGGACTTCGCACCAGTTGGGGCTGCAGTCGACCTGCACGATGCTGTATGGGCACATCGAGACGGAAGAGGACCGGGTGGATCACCTGGTGAAGCTGCGGGCGCTGCAGGATGAGACGCGGGGGTTCACTACGTTTATCCCGCTGGCGTTTCATCCGGCTCACACGCCGCTGGAGCACATTGCGTCCACGACTGGGTTCGCCGATATTCGGGAGATCGCGGTTTCGCGGCTGATGTTGGATAACATTCCGCATGTGAAGGCGTACTGGGTGATGATGACGCCTCGGGTGGCGCAGATCGCGCAGCGGTTCGGGGCGGACGATATCGATGGGACGGTGGTGGAGGAGAAGATTTATCACGACGCCGGCGCGACGACCACGCAGAGCTTGCGGCGCAATGAGCTGCACCGGCTGATTCGCGAGGCTGGGCGGGAGCCGTTCGAGTGCGATACGTTATATCGGCCCGTGGAACGCACCGAGACGGCCTTCACTGTGCTGGTTTAGCGCGGCCTCTCAATAATTCCAGCTTCTCCGGGAATCATGCTGTCACAGGTGCGGCAGTAGGCGGGTCGACTCTGCGGAGCACCAGATCACACCAGGAAAGCCGTGTTGGGTGACCTTCCCAAGAGTTACTATTTCCCTATGGCGAAGGGCATTTCTATCCTGGAGGAGTATGCGGGCGAGTCCAAGGATTTTGACTTGCTTGCAGCGGAGGTCAAGAGACTGCTGACAACGCTCCTTGCAGATCGGCCGGTTCAAATCCATTCGACTGAGACGCGCGTCAAATCCAAGGAAAGCCTTGAACGCAAACTCGCCAGGGAACCCCGGAAATATCAACAGCTCCGGGATGTCACTGATGTCTGTGAGGCGCGGTATCTCTTCATCCACAGATAGCGATGTATGTCCAAACGCGTCGTGGAGTCTTTTGGATGGTTTCTTCTTGCGCTTGAGGACTTGCCCATGGGTCGATCACAACGTCATGTTCATAGGTGGTCCCATCAATGCGGATCGAACCGAAAGAGAACGCTTCGAAGCGCATACGCGCCTCCGCCAGTATTGTACCCAGGGCATGGGGCAACGGGAGCCCAGGTACGGCGGCGAAAGTGCGGCCCTCAGTAGTCTGAGTACGGTCAATCCGAGTGCGGCCAATCCTTCGTCAACCTGGTACTTAGAGAGGGTACGAACATACTTCTCCCAGCGTGAACGGATAAAACAGTAGACTTATCTTGCATGAAGAAAATTGGCTTCCTCTCATTCGGCCATTGGACACTTTCTCCGCAGTCACGAACGCAATCGGCGGCTGACGCGCTGCTGCAGTCCATTGACCTCGCCGTGGAGGCCGAACGTCTGGGAATGGACGGAGCGTACTTTCGTGTTCATCACTTCGCGCGGCAACTAGCGTCACCGTTCCCGCTGCTCGCCGCGATCGGAGCTAAGACGCGAAGCATTGAAATTGGCACCGCAGTGATTGACATGCGGTATGAGAACCCTCACTATATGGCGGAGAATGCCGGCGCTGCGGATCTCATCGCTGGCGGGCGCCTGCAGTTGGGAATCAGCCGCGGTTCTCCCGAGCAGGTAATCGATGGGTGGCGCTATTTTGGCCACCGCCCGGTTGAAGGCGAGGACGATGCAGGCATGGGCCGGCGGCACGCCGGAGAATTTCTCGAGCTACTGGGCGGCAAGGGCTTCGCTCAGCCGAACCCGCGTCCGATGTTTCCCAATCCGCCAGGGCTGTTGCGTCTTGAGCCGCACGCCGAAGGACTGCGCAATCGTATCTGGTGGGGGGCGGCTTCTAATGCCACAGCCGCTTGGGCCGCCAAGCTTGGAATGAATTTGCAATCCTCAACCCTCAAATTCGACGAGACCGGTGAGCCGTTCCACATCCAACAAGCCGCGCAGATTCGCGCCTTTCGTGCAGCCTGGAAGGAGGCTGGCCACGTCCGCACTCCGCGGATTTCCGTCAGCCGCAGTATCTTTGCCTTGATCGACGATCGTGATCGTGCCTATTTCGGACGAGGAGTTCAGGAAGATGACCAGATCGGCTTTCTTGACCAAACCACACGAGCGATTTTCGGCCGTGGCTACGCAGCGGAACCGGATGTTTTGATCGAACAGCTGCGGAAAGACGAGGCGATCGCGGCGGCAGACACGCTATTGCTAACCGTCCCAAACCAACTAGGCGTTGCCTACAATGCTCATGTCATGGAGGCAATTCTGACTGCCGTCGCCCCTGCTCTCGGTTGGCGCTGAATCCCCGATACTGAGGCCATCGATTACTCCGGGAACCCGACTTCTGGCTCCGTCGGCGCTTCACTTCCGGAGCTACGCTTTCCGCCCCTTCGCCACTCGCAGGATCGCTGCGAGACTGCGCTCAACATCTTCCTCGGTTGTCGCCCAGCTCGCCGCCGGAAACCAGAACTGCGCCCGGCTCGTACAGAGCCACCAGGTCTTCGACATTTCCGCTATTGAAGGCGCGTTCGAAGAGCAAGTGAATCTCCCGTGGCGTGGATGCGGGCATGCTCCTAGTAGATTAAGGCAACGCGCCCGGCCGAGTCTTGTTCTAACCAACACCGCCCGCCCGGCGAAATCATCTGGACAAGCGGATGTACTCTTTGATACAAAGTACTTGTCACTAGCCAAAGGAGCCCGTCGCATGACCCTCTTCGACCTCCTGTTTCTGGCGGTCTTTTTCTCCACCGTGGCGGCGCTGATCGTTGCCGCCGTCCTGGCCCTGCGCGGCCAGTCTTCCCCAGCTTTCCGTTTGCTGCGCAACTGGGGCACCGGCCTGGCGGTCTATCTCGCGATCACGCTGACGGCGAATCTCTTCCAGCCCCAGCGCCTGCTCCATCTGGGCGAGGATCTCTGCAGCGACGATTGGTGCATCGCCGTTACGCGATCCTCGGTCACGCCCGCCTCCGCAGGCCCGCTCTACAACGTGGAGTTCCGCATCAGCAGCCGGGCCCGGCGAGTTGACCAAAGGGAAAACGGCGTGAGTGTCCAGTTAGCCGACGACCGCGGCCGCCACTTCGATCCGCTCCCCAATCCGCGCCAAGTACCCTTCAACACGCAACTCCACCCTGGCGAATCGATATCCCTGACGCGTCAATTCCAACCGCCGCCCGGCACAGGCCGCGCCGCCGTGCTCATTTCCCACTCCGGCCCCGGATGGCTGATCATCGGGGAGGGCAATTTTCACCCACCCGCGGTGTGGCTGGACGGGTCCATCAGCATTTTCTCATTGAAGGATGAGCCTGAAGGATAGGCAAGCTGGCGGGGCTCCTTTCTGCGATTTTGGCGAGCGGGGATGGGGTCCAGGGGAAGGGGGCGGCGGTTGA
>DATNJC010000120.1:0-3738 GCA_035604115.1 Bryobacteraceae bacterium
ACCGGGATGCGTACTCGACCCCGCCGTAGCTATAGATCGTAAGTTTCTTGAGCTTTACCTCGAGCGAGCCCAGCCCTTGCAGGTTCTTGATCAGATGAATGGTGCCGTCGGCATTAGTCGACGCATCCGAAAGCCCTCCCGGAGCGTACCGTCCGATTCCGCTGCCGCCGAAACCCTTCAAACCAAAGGTAATGTACTTGGCGAAGTTCCAGCGTGCGCTCGCGCCTACGCCGCCTCCTTCCTTGGAAGCGTTGTGAGCCCCGGTTGCGGAAGTCGCGCCCGTGGCCGTGCACAGGGGCGAGCCCGACGCAAACTCCACGCAGGGGAAGACACGGTCAGTGAAGCGGTCAACCAACCCGAAGACCTCGTAGTGTCCGAAGCCGGGATCGAAGGCAGCCTTGGCGATGATGTCGGGCGAGGGATTGAAGGAGTAATTCGTAGTGGTGTTGTAGCTGTTGCTCGCACCGGTCTCGCCGACCAGGAAATTGCTCACGTTCCCGTGTGTAGTCAGCGTGGCCTGTGGATTCTCGATTGCGACCGCGACTGCCACCTTGTCGTTGATCTTCTTGGCCAGGCGCATGCCAAACTGTCGCGCGAAGTTGAAGCCGACGTTATAGGACGGGTCGATCGTCTTGGGCCGAACGTCGTTGGTTTTGCCCATGTCGTCGTCCGGGGCAATTCCCTTTACATCTTCGGTCACGAGACTCCAAGTCTGGCCGCCGAGGAAACTCCAGCCATTATCGAACTTGGCCTGCGCCCACGCCTGGCGCAGACGGAAGGTGTAACCATTGGTCTGGGTCGAGGTGGAGGTGACGCCGGCCGAAAGGAAGTCGCCGGAAATATAGCTGGAAAGATCAACGTTCTTCACGCGGCCCTCAACGAAGACTGTGCTCTTCGACTGGCGGCCCGAGCCGAAGAACTCGGACAACTGGCTCTGCGAAGCGCCCGGCATGGTCAGAGAGTTAAACGGCGTAGGCAGGTCCGCACCCAGTGCACGTGACCGCCGCACGAATTCGGCCGCGGCATATCCGCCCGGCGTAATGTTGATACCTCGGAAACGGATCGTAATCGGGCTCTCCATCTGTGGGTTGAGCACTTGCGTTGGCTCGCCGCTGGATATCTGCGGTGGGTCCTGGAGCGAGAGAACAGCGTTCTTCAATTCCGCATTGTTATCCTGGACGTTGTTCGGCGTCGCGGTACTCACGGTTTTGAGATCGGCCACATCGCTCTTCAGTTCATTCACCGTCCGCTGCTCTTGGCTGGCCTGGCTTTGAGCTGCGGAGGCTTTGCTGACAGCGTCGGCCGCGGCGGACTGCGCCTGCTGAAGTTGCTGGTTGAGTTGCTGGATCTGCCGCTGCTGGGCGGCGAGAGCGTCTTTCAACGACTGGACGTCGGCAGCGGTGATCGCTGGCGGCGCTGGCGCCGTTGCTACGGCCTCGTGTTTCGGAGACGGTGCGGCGGAATCCGAGGTTTGTGCCCAGGCGCCAGCGAGAAGTGCCGCCAGGGTCAGGACGGTGAGAAACAGATACTTGGTGGATTTCATAAAATGCAATCCTCTCCTTCTTGAGTTTTCGTCGAACGACAGATTCCAGGGGAGCAACAGAAGCTGTTTCGCAACCCGAGTCGCATCCGGGGCGGTTGTTGAATTATGTCATAAAGTCTATAGTGTTAATCGACTTTATTTACATTATGGGAATAGCAAACCTCGCTCCAATCGGCGCCGATAGCGAGTATTAGCCAAACGCCGTCTTTTAAACACCTTACGGGAGTCACTCGGAGGGCCGGCCAGGCCGGAATGTGCATCGAGTTGCAGTTCCCTGGGCGAAAAATTCTCCTCCCGCAGCCTTCCCAGCAGCCGCTTGGTATACTATTTCGGGTCGAGAAAGCGCGTGGTCAGGTCGTAATAGTCGCAGTAAACACCCTCATCCACTACGAAGATCCCGTACTTGGAACTTGCGGTTTCACCGCCGCTGCGGCGGTCGTGAGGATGCTGGCGCCGTTGGAATCTCTAGCTCAAAGATTTTGAAATATGGTTCGGCAAACTCTCAGCAATCGCGCCACCCTCCTGAACCGCGAAGCATCGTGGCTGAAATTCAATTGGCGCGTGCTCGAAGAAGCGGGAGATCTCCGTAATCCGCTGCTCGAACGCGTTAAATTTCTGGCCATTTCCGCCAACAATTTGGATGAATTCTTCGAGGTCCGGGTCGGCGGCCTGTTGCAACAACTCGAAGACGGCCACAACTCCACCACCGCCGACGGGCTCACCATGGTGGAGGAGCGCGAACTGATCAAAGACGCAACTCACGAATTCGTCGAAGAACAATATTCCTGCTGGAACGAGCGCCTGCGGCCCGAACTGACGGCGCAGGGAATTCGCGTCCTCGGCATCGACGAACTGGATGAGGCAGCATTGGCGTTCGTGGACGACTACTGCGAACGCGAACTTGATCCGTTGCTCACTCCGGTCACGGTGGACCCGGCACATCCCTTTCCTCGTGTGATCAACAAAGCGCTGTGCGTGGCGTTGTTGCTGCGCCGCCGCCGCCGCTCTTCGCTCACTTATACCGGAGTCGTGACCGTTCCCCGGGCGCTGCCGCGATTGGTCCGTCTGCCGTCCCAGGGGACCATCGATTTCATTTTTCTTGCCGACTTGGTCGTCCACCATGCCGTGCGCATGTATCAGGGCTACGACATCGTTTCTTCCGCCGCCTTCCGCGTCACCCGCAACAGCAACCTCTACCTGCAGGAAGAAGAATCGCGCAGTCTGCTGGAATCGGTACGCGCCGAATTACACAACCGCCGCAGGGGAGACGCGGTGCGGATGGAGATCGAGTCCGAGGCCGACCCGGAGATTATCGAGCGCCTGGGCACGGTGTTTGAACTTGACCGCTGGCAGATTTTCCCGGTCAACGGCCCGGTGAATCTTTCGCGCCTGTTCAATATCTACGACGGAGCGGCACGGCCGGATTTGAAGTTCCGCCCCTATGTCCCGCGTGAATTGCGACTGACCGCGAAGTCCCACGATCTGTTTGAAGAGGTGCGGCGCCACGACATTTTGCTGCACCATCCCTACGACTCTTACGACGCGGTTCTGTCCTTCATCCAATCGGCCGCCGAAGACGAGCGCGTCCTCTCCATCAAACAGACTCTTTACCGTACGAGCGAGCATTCCCTGATTGTTCCTTCTCTGATGGCCGCCGCGGAACACAAGGAAGTCACCGCCGTGGTGGAACTGAAAGCGCGCTTCGATGAAGCCTCCAACATCCGCTGGGCGCGAGATATGGAAGATGCCGGCGTGCAGGTCTTCCATGGGCTGGTCGGTCTGAAGACGCATTGCAAACTTTGTCTGCTCGTACGGCGCGATCCCGATGGCGTCACCCGTCAGTACGCGCACCTGGGCACCGGCAACTACAACGCGACCACGGCCCGAGTCTATACCGACCTCAGTCTGCTCACCGCCGACCCGGAGATTACCAGTTCAGTGCACGATGTTTTCAGTTTTCTGACCGCCTACGCCGAGCACCCCAGCTACGGGACGTTGCTGGTAGCGCCTCTGGACTTGGCCGACAAGTGCATGAAGCTGATTGAACGGGAGGCCGAGCATGCCCGCATGGGCCGTCCGGCGCGCATTATCGCCAAAATGAACGCCCTTCTCGACGTGAATGTTGTCCGCGCTCTGTATGGCGCTTCGCAGGCGGGAGTAGACATTGAGCTGCTGGTGCGTGGCATGTGCGCGCT
>DATNJC010000121.1:0-47541 GCA_035604115.1 Bryobacteraceae bacterium
TAAGGATGCTGGAACGTTGCTGTTCGAGAGCGGCGAGGGAGTAAGGCAAAGGGCACCTCCAGTCCTAACGTATACATACGTTAGGATTATATCCACAAAAAAAGAAAACTGCTGGATCGCACCTTGTAGGTCGCACACCCATTGCCCGCCCCACAACACACACAAATTGATCGGGCGGCTTACAATTGGTAGCGATGCCCTTCCCCATCCACCGCAAGCGCCGCTTGCGGGTTTCCGAATCGATGCGCCGGCTGGTTCGCGAGACCCACCTTGCGCCTAGTCAATTCATCCTGCCGCTGTTTGCGTGTCCGGGCGAGGGCGTGCGGAAGCCCATCAGCTCCATGCCCGGCAACTTCCAGCTTTCGATTGATGAGTTGGTCAAAGAGTGCCAGGGCGCGCATGCGCTGGGCATCGGCGGCGTGATTCTGTTTGGGATTCCGGACACCAAAGACGACGCCGCTTCGGAAAACTACTCCGATACCGGGATCGTGCAGCGGGCGGTGCGGGCCGTGAAGCGCGAGCTGCCGGAATTGCTGCTGATGACCGACGTGTGCAACTGCGAGTACACCAGCCATGGGCACTGCGGCAAGGTGATCGACGGCCCCGCTGGTCCAGAAGTGGACAACGATTCCACGCTGGCCTGGCTGGCGGAAGCCGCGGTGACGCATGCCCGGGCGGGGGCCGATATCGTGGCGCCGTCGGACATGATGGACGGGCGCGTGGCGGCGATCCGGCACTCGCTCGACGCGCATGGATTTCAGAACACGGCCATCTTGTCGTACGCGGCGAAGTTTGCGTCCGGCTTTTATGGGCCGTTTCGCGAGGCGGCCGAATCCACGCCCCAGTTCGGCGACCGCCGCACGTATCAGATGGACCCAGCTAATGGCCGCGAGGCCATGCATGAGATGGAGCTGGATCTCGAAGAAGGCGCCGACATGCTGATGGTCAAGCCGGCCATGCCCTATCTGGATCTGGTCCGGCAGGCGCGCGACCGCTTCCCGGTGCCGCTGGGAGCCTACCAGGTTTCGGGCGAGTTCAGCATGATCATGGCGGCGGTGGAACGGGGCTGGCTGGAATACGAACGCGTGATGCTGGAGACGCTCACCTCCATTCGCCGCGCGGGTGCGGATTTTATCCTGACGTATTTTGCGCGCGATGCGGCTCGTGTCTTGGGTTAAGCGGTGGGGCGGCGCCAGGCGCGGCCATCGCGGGGCATGGCCCCGCGCCACAGCGCTGCTGGCGGTTCTGTGCGCGGCTATGCTCGGATTGCAGATGGGCAAACCGCATTACACCAACGCGTCGATCCCCCAGCGAGCGTTCGGGGACCCGAACCTGTCGATCCAGTTCGCGCGGGGCATCGAGGATATCGATGCGGTGCTGGGGGACGCTCCGAGCCCGGACCGCGAGGTGTTGCGCATCAAGCTTTACTTTGACTTTTGCTTTATAGCGTCTTATGTGGCGCTGTTTTTGGCGTTGAGTTTACCGCTGGCGCGGGAAGCCGGTTGGGTGCAGATGGCGGGAATCGCGGCGGCGGTTTGCGGAGTGGGCGCGGGCGTGTTCGATGTGCTGGAGAACGTGGCTCAATTCCGGATTCTGGATGTGCCGTTGCGCCAGACCACTCCGGCGATGATCAACGCGATCCGCAGCGCGGCGGCGGCCAAGTGGTGGCTGGCGGCGGCGACTCTGGCGCTGCTGGGCACTTACATGCGCGGTCCGCGGCTTGCGGCGCGAATTTGGGGAGCGGTATCGCTGACTGTGGCTGTGCTGATGGCGATTGGTATTGCAGAACTAAATAAGGGGAGCGGGCTTTAGCCTGCAACGGGTGCTTTAGCGCCCGCTCGACGCGGAGGCTGAAGCCTCCGTTGCAGGCTAAAGCCCGCTCCACATACGACCACTTATGAACCCTTTGCTTGAGATTCAATTTCGTGTTCCTTTCGACCAGATCGACGCCGCGGAGGTGGAACCGGCCGTCGACGAGTTGCTGGCGGATGCCGGCGGCCGAGTGGATGCGGCGATCGCCAGCGACGACGTGCTGCGCGCTATCGACACCATGACCGAGCGGTTGGATTATGCGCTCAATGTCGTACGGCATCTGGAAAGCGTGGCCACGACACCCGCGTTGCGAGCCGCGCATAATGCCGTGCAGCCTAAGGCTAGCGCGTTTTATTCGAGTATCCCGTTAAACGAAGGACTGTGGAAGGCGATCCGGCGGTTCAGGGATAACGCGGCGGCGGGCTCGCTCGATCCGACGCGGCGGCGGTTCCTGACCAAGACGATCGACTCGTTCAAGCGGCACGGCGCGGAACTGGACCCGGCGGGTAAAAAGCGGCTCCAGGAAATCGACGTGGCGCTGACCGAGGCCACCACGAAATTCTCCGAAAATGTTTTGGACGCAACCAACGCCTGGGAGCTGGTGATCGCGGACGAGGCCCTACTGAAGGGGTTGCCTCCGCCGGCGGTGGCGGCGGCCCGGGCGTCGGCGCAGTCGAAGAGCGTCGAAGGATGGCGTTTCACGCTGCAGGGGCCCAGCTACATGGCGGTGATGACGTATCTGGACGACCGCGCGGTGCGCGAACAGGTGTGGCGCGCGTACAACAGCCGCGCTACGGCGGACCCGTTCGACAATCGCGGGCTGATGGTGAAAATCCTGGAACTGCGCCGGGAGAAAGCCCGGCTGCTGGGCTTCCGCGATTTCTCGGACTTGGTGCTCGAAGACCGCATGGCGCACGACGGCGCCAAGGCTCAAACGTTTCTTGAAGATTTGCGAGCTAAAACATCGTCACGCTTTGCCCAGGAGAATGCCGAACTGGAGGCGTTCGCGGGCCTGAAGTTGGAGCCATGGGACGTCGGCTACTGGGCCGAAAAGCAGCGTGCGGCACTCTACGACTTCGACGAAGAAGCCCTGCGCCCGTACTTTCCTTTGGAACGTGTCGAGGCCGGAATGTTTGAGATCTTCGGACGCATTCTGGGCATTCGGGTGAGCACGGAGCAGGGGGTTCCGGTGTGGGACCCGGCGGTGAAAACGTTCGCGGTGCATGACGCGCCTTCCGGAGCGGGGACGACGGGCGCACATCTGGGTTCGTTCTACGCGGATTGGTACCCTCGCGAAAATAAGCGCGGCGGCGCGTGGATGGATGCGCTCCTGACCGGGAATCCGGCCGTGGGGCGTCCGCATCTGGGGCTGATCTGTGGCAACCTCACGCCGCCAGTGGACGGGAAGCCGGCGCTGCTGACGCACCGGGAGGTGGAGACCATCTTCCACGAGTTCGGCCACCTGCTGCATCATCTGCTGAGCCGCGTGGAGGTACGCAGCCTGGCCGGAACCAGCGTGGCGTGGGATTTCGTCGAGCTCCCGTCGCAGATCATGGAGAACTGGTGCTGGGAGCGCGAGGCGCTCGACAGCTTCGCGCGGCATTGGGAGACGGGCGCGGCGATTCCGCAGGATCTGTTCGACAAAATGAAGCGCGCCAAAACCTTTCGTGCGGCCAATGCGCAGATGCGGCAGTTGGGATTCGGCATGGTGGACCTGGCGCTGCACCGGCAGTGGGACGCTTCGAAGGATGTTCTGGAGTTCACCCGCTCGATCCTGAAAGATTTTGCCGCGGCGCCGCTGCCGGAGCCTTACGGGATGATCGCGGGGTTCACGCATTTGTTCGCCAGTCCGGTGGGGTATGGCGCCGGTTACTACTCGTACAAATGGGCCGAGGTGCTGGACGCCGACGCGTTCACGCGCTTCCGCAACGAGGGCGTGTTCAGCGCGTCGGTCGGGCGCGATTATCGCGATAAGATTTTGGCCCGAGGCGATAGCGAGGACCCGGCGGCGTTGTACCGGTCGTTTATGGGGCGGGATCCGGACCCTCGTGCGCTGATGGAGCGGGCTGGGTTGGTGTAGCACTGCGATTCTGTCCGGGGGCCCGCTCGTGTATAATTTGCGGAGATTGTGAGGCCTTTCATGTTACTGCGGATGAGCTTGATTCCGGCTGTTCTGCTGGCTCTGGGCGTGCCGGTTGGGGCGCAATGGGTGAACTTGAAAACCGCGGGGATTCCGCGCACGCCGGACGGCAAAGCGAATCTGACCGCGCCCGCGCCGCGAGCTGCCGACGGGCATCCGGATCTCTCCGGACTGTGGGAGCCCAACGCCAACAAGTATCTGCGCGACATCGCCGTCGACATGAAGCCCGGCGAGGTTCCCATGCAGCCGTGGGCCGAAGCGGTCTACAACGATCGCAAAACCGGGGCGCGCGCGGGCGAGGAATCCGACGCGAATTGCTTGCCGCAGGGCGTGCCCAAGATCGACGCCGCGCCGGCGCCGTTCAAGATTTTCCAGACGTCCAGTCAGCTGGCGATTCTGCAGGAAGCGTTCAATCTCTGGCGGCAGATCTTTTTGGACGGGCGGAAGCTAGCGAAGGATCCGACACCGACGTGGCTGGGTTATTCGGTGGGACACTGGGATGGCGATACTCTGGTAGTGGACACGACTGGCTTCAACGGAAAGACGTGGCTCGATCAGGTGGGGCATCCGGCGACCGAGGCGCTGCACGTGACCGAGCAGTTCCACCGCAGGGATTTCGGGCACATCGACTTGGCGATCACGATTGACGATCCGAAGGCGTACACCAAGCCGTGGACGGTGAAAGAGGAACTGCACCTGCTCCCGGACAGCGAGCTGATTGAATTTATCTGCAATGAGAATAATCGAGACGTTCCGCATCTTCCGGGGCATTAGTGTGGGGTCAGGCTTTGAGCCTGCCGGCGCCTTTTCAGGCGGCGCTTCACCTGGTTTGCAGCGAGGGAAGACGCCGCGCGGAAGCGCGGCGGCAGCCCGGAAGGGCTGGCCCCACGGTACTTGCGCTGTGTTCCTCCTGTTCAGCGTTGGGCTGCCGGCGCAGTGGATCGGCTATCCTACCGCGGATGTTCCCCGCACCAAAGACGGCAAGCCGGATCTAACGGCGCCGGCTCCTCGCGATGCCGAGGGTCATCCGGATCTGTCGGGGATGTGGGAGCAGGACCGCCGGGGCGCGCCGCCCCCCGTGGCGAACGCTCAGCCTCGCGCTGCATTGCAGCCCGGTCGCGGGCAATTCTGGGATATCGGCACGGGAATCGAGGGAGGGCTTCCGTATCAACCCTGGGCGCGCGAACTCATGCAGAAACGGAGAGCCGACAACAGCAAGGACAATCCCGACGTGCGATGTCTGCCACTGGGCATCCTGCAGACCCACACGCATAACTTCCTGCGAAAGTACACGCAGGTGCCGGGAGAGATCGTGTCGCTGTTCGAGCGCGATTCGGAATACCGGCAGATCTTCACCGACGGCCGTCCGCTGCCCGCGGACCCGCAGCCGACCTATGGAGGATATTCGTCGGGCAAGTGGGACGGCGACACGCTAGTGGTCCAGACCAACGGGCTGAAGGACGGGTTGTGGGCCGATTACAACGGGAGTCCGCTGACCGACGCCGCCAAGATTACGGAGCGCTTCCGTCGGCCGGATTTCGGCCATATGCAGATCGAGGTGACCGTCGACGATCCTAAGGCGTACACCAAGCCGTGGACGGCCACGATCAGGCTGGCGATCTCGCTGAACACGGAATTGCTCGAATATATCTGTGTGGAGAATGAAAAAGACGCAACGCACATGGTGGGGAAGTGAGAATGCTTAGAGTCGCGGTGGCCGCGGCGATCGGGGCGCTGGCTTTGACCACGCCGCTGGCGGCGCAGTGGCTGAAGTATCCTACCCCAGGCACTCCGCGCACCGCCGACGGCAAGCCGGACCTCACGGCACCCGCGCCCAAAACCGCCGACGGGCGGATCGACATCTCGGGTTTGTGGGAACCGAATGGCTTGTACATCGGCAACATCGCCAAGGATCTGAAGGCCGATGCCGTTCCGCTAACGCCCTGGGGAGCCGCATTGTACAAACACCGGCAGGACACGGCCAGCAAGGAAGATCCCACCGGTTGGTGCATTCCCGGCGGAGTCCCGCGCTCGGACGCCGTGCCGTATCCGTTCAAAATCATTCCGGCCAAAGGCATGGTGATGATTCTCTATGAGGCCGTGCACAGCTATCGCCAGATCTTCACCGATGGGCGGCCGCTGCCGAAAAATCCCAACCCCACCTGGCAGGGCTATTCGATTGGGCACTGGGACAAAGACGCCTTCGTGGTGGAGTCGACGGGCTTCAACGAGAACAGTTGGCTGGACAACGGAGGCCATCCGGGCACCGAGCAGTTGCATGTGATCGAACGTTTCCGCCGCAAAGATTTCGGGCACATGAATATCGACATCACCATCGAGGATGCCCAGGCGTACACGCGGCCGTGGGACTTGACTCTGCCGCTAAGGCTGGTGCCCGACACGGATCTGCTCGAATACGTTTGCAACGACAACAATAAGGATTTGGAACATCTGGTGGGGAAATGAGACCCATCGCTGCACTGTGCCTGGCGCTCGGAGCGCCCGTGTGGGCGCAGTGGATTCACTATCCGACCGCGGGCATCCCGCGCACGCCGGATGGCAAGCCCAAGCTGAGCGCACCCGCGCCCCGAACGGCCGACGGACATCCCGATCTCTCCGGAATTTGGGACATCGAGCACAACCGCCCCTGTCCGCCCGTGGGCTGCGACGACATGCTGATCGGCCAGGAATTCCTGGACATCGGTTGGAGCCTTAAAGGCGGTCTTCCGTATCAACCCTGGGCCGTGGCGTTGCAGAAAAAGCGTGCAGCGGCGGGCGCGGTTGACGATCCGGGCTCAAACTGCTTGCCGACCGGTATCGTGAAGTCGCTGACGACGCCGCTGCTCCGCAAGTTTGTTCAAGTACCAGGGCTGCTAGTCATTCTAAGTGAGCGTTCCACCGAGTTCCGCCAGATTTTCACCGATGGCCGTGCGCTGCCCGCAGACATGAACCCTTCGTGGAATGGATATTCGACGGCCAAATGGGAAGGCGATACACTGGTGGTTCAATCGGCCGGATTCCGCGACGATGGGTGGCTGGATCGCAAAGGGAGTCCGCTGACCGAGGCCGCCAAAATCACCGAGCGCTACCGCCGTCCGAACTTTGGGCAGTTGGAGATTGAGATCACCGTGGACGATCCCAAGGCGTACACGGCTCCGTGGACGGTGACGCTGAAGCATCATTTGTTGCCGGATTCGGAATTGCTGGATTATGTGTGTCTGGAAAATGAGAAGGATCTGCCGCACGTCCGGGGGAAATAGCTCGTGTGGAGCGGGCTTCAGCCTGCAACGGGTGCTTTAGCACCCGCCCAGAGCGGAAGACTGAAGCCTCCGTTGCACGCTAACGCCCGCGCCACTTTCGCATAGGGAGGTTGGTTGAACATGAGAATTCTATTCACGGCGTTTGCGATTTTGTCCGTGCCTCTGTCCGCGCAGTGGTTGCATGTGCCGACGCCGGGCGTCCCGCGCACCGCGGACGGCAAGCCCGACATGGCCGCTCCCGCGCCCAAAGCCGCCGACGGACACCCGGATCTTTCGGGCATTTGGCAGGCGAACGGGCGCTCGCTCCAGGACCTGGCCTTCGAGATCAAGCCTGAAAACGTTCCCTATCAACCCTGGGCCAAGAAAGTGTTCGACGAACGCGCCAATGGCGCCAAGGGCAAGGACGATCCCGCGGCGTATTGCGTACCGGGAATGCCCAAGCTGATCGTGCTGCCGTATCCTTACAAGATTTATCAATTGCCCGGTGTGACCGTGATTCTGTATGAAGGCTTCACCACGTTCCGGCAGATTTTCACCGACGGGCGCGAGCTGCCGAAGGATCCTGCGCCGTCTTGGATCGGCTATTCAGTGGGCAAGTGGGACGGCGACACGTTCGTGGTGGACACTGTAGGAATCAACGACAAGACGTGGATGGACAACGCGGGCCGCCCGCACAGCGACGCGCTCCGCACCATCGAGCGGTATCATCGCCGGAGCTTCGGCGCGATGGACGTTTCGATCACCTTCGACGACACCAAAGCATACACCAAGCCGTGGACCGTGAACCAAGGCGCAGCCCGAGCGATCGTGGGCCAGGATCTGCTGGAGTACGTGTGCACGGAGAATAACAAGGACATCGATCATCTGTTCGGCGACGGGCAGAAGTAGTTCTTCACTCCACCGCGCCAAGTTTGCGGCCCACGCGCGTCCACATTCGCATCCGAAGATGCGCCAGTGCAGCGCGGGTTTCCGCTAGTTCCTTCTCCAACGTTTCTACATGCTGTTGGGCTTGCGCCTCACCGGCTTGTGAGCGCTCGAAGGCCGCCAGCGCGTCGTTCCGCTCGTGTTCGAGCTGGAAGGCCCAACGGCTGCGCTCCTCGAAATCGCGTTCTACTTTGCGCACCCACTCGGCGCGCTCGGATAACTGGCGGTTCGAGTCTTCCGCCGACCGTTGGTGAAATTCCGTGTAGCGTTGATACTCGGCGCGCACGGCGGCGAGTTCGTGCTCCAGCGCGACGACGCGGCGGTGAGCCTCGCGCGTGCCTAGAGCCATTTCGGAGATGGGCGGCAGCAAGCGGCCCTTGCGCGCGGCGATGGGGAGGGACCAGGTTTCCGCATGCTCGACGCCGAATTCGGGAACATCGGCGGAGGCCACGTCGACCGAATCGAAGCCCGCGGCGCGCAGCGTCTCGCGCAAGGCGGGTTCGGAAAACACGCGCATCTCCAGCGTCGAGCCGTCGCCCCCATGGAACACCAGGTTCTCGAACACTTCGAGCGCTCCATCTGCGCGGCGGTTCACCAGCACAGTTTGTCCTCCAGGTGCGGCGAGTGCGTACCGATGCAGTTGAGGGAAATGCTCAACGGTGCGGCCATCGATCGTGTAGGGAACCGTCAGCAGCAGGAGGCCGTCGGGCTTGAGCATGCGGCACAGGTTCTCGAAGGCGCGCTCCACCGGCGTGGGAACGTGCTCCATCACTTCGCTCGAAATAATGAAATCGTACCGTCCGATATCGTTTGCCGACGGCTGCGTGATGTCGAGCCGCGGCGCCTGATGATAGAACGTGTTGGTGTAGTCGAACTTGGCTGCCAGACGTTCGGCCAGCTCCGGGGAATCGCTCATGCCGAAGCCGCGCAATCCCTTGAGCGTAGGAAAATCCGGCAGTGCCAGAGAAGCGCCGAACAATTCCCGCGAGAGCACCGCGATCAAGGCGCGGACGCGCACCGTGGAGCGGCACGCAGAGCAGCTCTCCACTTCGCGCCCGAACCCGCCCGTGGGGCGTTGGCACTCCGCGCCGCAGATATTACAGGTGAAGTTTCCGGAAGCGGAACACGTCAAAGGCCGGCCTCCCGTTGCGGTCGTGAATCTCCGCGATCGTTTCTCGCGTGTAGCCCTCGTGGGCCGCGTACTGCTCCAGCGCGGCGCGTTGCTCAGGAAAAAATGCAGCGCCCTGGGCGTGCGTCACAAACACCGTCCCGGGCGAGTCGAACATCTGGTGCAGGGCCACGGCGCTGCCCGCGTCCGCATAGTACACCGGCGTCTCTCCTTCGCTCAAAAGGTTGATGGTTTCAATAATGCCCCAATCCGCGACGAAAATGCGCGGGGCGCGCAGATCGGCCAGCGTGCGGTCGAGCTGATCCATGGCGTCGGTCCAGCGGAGGGCGGGTCCGTTGCGCACCAGGTCGGCGTAGTATTGGTTGGTGACGGCGAGATTGGCCGCGCAGAGCACAACGGTCACCGCACCGGCAGCCCATCGAACCGGAATCTGCGCGAGCGCCGCGGCGATCGCGATGAACTGAAGGGGCCACAGCAGAATCACGTGCTGCGCAGCGGCTCCCGCGCCGGCGGTGAGCACCATGGGCAGCCAGGTTCCGATGCTCGCCACGGCGGCGAACAGAATGGGTCGGCGGGCTCCCTTCATAAACAATCCGGCCAGCGACGCCACCGCGGCCCACAGCGTCAGGTTACGCCGCGGATGTCCGGTCCACCTACTGAATCGAATCGCGAGAGATTGATACCAGCGGCGCGCTTGGCCCGGATCGGGTCCGGAATCGATGGCGATCATGAACCCGGTCATGACGGAGCCGTCCATGGTGCGAGCCAACAGCGTCGCCTTAGCCAGCACGGGAGCGCTCTCCACTTTGACGTTGCTGCGCAGCGTTTCAAGCGGCCGCGCGACGTTGTAAATCACCAACGGCAGCGCGCCCGCGAGCATGGCAACGGCGGCGGCGGCGAGATTTCGCGGTGTCAGATAACGGAGCGTCTCGCGCGGAAACACGACTGCGGCGCCCAGTGCGAACCCGCACAGCACCCAAGCGAAGATGGCCTTATCCCACATCGCCAAACCGAACAGAAAGAACGCACCCGCCAGCGCCGCCCGCGAGCCCTGCCGGTGAAATCGCAGAATCAGCAGCAGCGCTCCCAGCTTGAACAGGAATTGCAAAGTTACCGGGCCGTAGTCCGCCGCGTTCATCAGCACATAGCTGGAGTCCGTAGCCAACAGTAGCGTGCCGATCCAAGCCGCGCGCCGCCCGATGGTCCGATCGAGCAGCGCGAAGAACAACCACAGAGTCACCGCGGCGATCAGCACCATGGGTAGCCGCAGCGCGACCGGCCGGGGATGCACGACCAAAAACAGGAGATTGTAAAACCAGGTCTTGAGCGCACCCAGGTAGCTGATCATCATGATGGGCAACTCGGATTCGCCGAAGTGCCACGAATACCACGGTGCTCCGTGCTCGTAGATGCCGTTGCCCACGATGGCTTCGTCGGCTTCGATGCCCAGGCGCGGCACGAACAGCATGGCGGTGGCGATAAAGCCGAGCGCGATCATCGCCAGTGCAAACTGGGTTAGCGCCGCGCGGGTTTTCATATTGAGGTCAGGGCGCGGCAGGGGGCGCCACCGGTTGCGCGGCTTGTTGCGCACGCTGTTCTCGATAGGCCGCGCGAGTTCGCTTGATCTGCTGCACGTGCTCTTCGACGTGCTCAGTGTTGCCCTTGACCAGATCGGCCAGCGTAAGGATGCCCGCCTCAGTGTGATTCCCGGTCCGCGCGAAGGTACCCTCGGGCAATTCCTTCAAGAGCTCGTAGTTGTCGGCCCGCAGCCGGCGAAACGTTTCGATCGCTTGCGACACTTTGCGCTTATGATAATCGAGCTGATCGGCCCAAGCTTCGCCGTTGAAGCCGCGCAACGTGGGGTTGTCCTCGGCCGCGATCTGACGCAGACGCATCACGCCGACGGCTTCCGAATCCGCCAAATGGCAGACAATTTGCCGGACACTCCACTGCCCTTCCCCAGGCTTGAAATCCAACTCCGGCCCGGCCGCGCCCATGGTAGCGGAGGCGAGCAACTCCGCGCCGCGGCGGAAACGTTCCAGCAAATCGGCGAGTTCGCTCATGCTTGTAGGCGCACAACGGACTGCGCCTGTGCGCTGGCGGGTCGAATGTCTATTATAATGAGGCCGGGAGCGAAAATGCAGAAACGGCAACTCGCAGTCTTCCTGACCCTGGCCCTAGCGGCGGTGAATCCCGGGTCCGCGCAGCAACAGCAAGTCCAACAGTTGGTCCGCCAGAACACGCGCGGAGCCCACGGAGCCGTCGCGGGCGGCACCGACTTCGCCACCGAAGCCGGCATGCGGATTTATTACTACGGCGGAAACGCCGTCGACGCGGGCGTGGCGACGATGTTTTCCGCGGCCGTCACCGAGTTCTCGCACTTTGGATGGGGCGGCGAGGCGCCCATTCTCATTCGCACCAAGGCGGGCAAGGTGTATTCGATCGCGGGCGTCGGCACGATGCCCAAGCTCGCCACCGCGGACATGTTTCGCACCCGCAAGATCCAGCCGTTTGAGATTCTGGAACGCGATCCCGGCGGCTTGAAGGGTGTGATCCCGGTCGCTGGTTTGATGCCGGCGCTGGTGCCCGGCATGGTGGACGCGGGCTTGGTAGCGCTCAAAGAATTCGGAACCAAATCGTTCAACGATGTGATCGCGCCGGCGCTCGATCTCGCGGACGGCTACCCCATCGACGAAATGCGCGCCAACAGCATCGCCGCGTCGCGCCAGTTCCTGGATATGTGGCCGAGCTCGAAAGCGCATTTCATGCCGGACGGCAAGGCGCCGCGCAGTGGCGATATCTACCGGCAGCCCGACCTGGCGCGCACGCTTCGCGCCATGGCGGACGTGGAAAAGAAGGCTCTGGCGAAGGGCGCCAAGCGCGAAGCCGCGATCGACGCCGTGCGCGATTACTTCTATCGCGGCGACATCGCGCACAAAATCGACGCGTTCGTGAAAGCCAACGGCGGCCTGCTGCGCTACGAAGACATGGCCGCGTTCAAGCTGGAGCCGGAAGAGGCGGCCACGACCACGTTTCACGGCTATCACGTCTACAAGCCGGGTTTCTGGAGCCAGGGCCCGGCGATGCTGCAAGCTCTGAACATCATCGAAGGCTTCGACGGCAAGCCCGCGCAGAACTCGGCGGAGTATATTCATCGCACCGTGGAGGCGCTGAAGTTGGCGTACGCCGACCGCGACACCTATTACGCCGACCCGAAGTTCGCGCAGATTCCCGCCGACACACTGTTATCCAAAGAATACGCCGCGGAACGCCGTAAACAGATCACCGAGCGCGCGTCGCTGGAGTTCCGCCCCGGCGCGATCAACGGCAAGGTCGGCATGCACCCGGCGCTCGCCGAGATGGCGACGCATTACAAAATCGACGACGTGCTGATGGCGCATGACACCACGGCGGTCGACGCCATCGACCATGATGGCGTCGTGTTTTCCGCGACGCCCTCCGGCGCGTGGATGCCCAGCGTGATCGCGGGCGACACCGGAATCCCGCTGACCCAGCGCGCGCAGAGCTTCATCCTGGTGAAGGGCCATCCCAATGAGTTGGCCGGGGGCAAGCGTCCCCGCGTCACGCTGAGCCCGACCATCGTCACGCAGCCGGATGGGCGGCCGTTCCTGGCCTTGTCGACGCCGGGCGCGGACAACCAGGAGCAGTCTCTGATCCAGATCATGCTGAACGTGATCGAGTTCAACCAGAGCGCGCAGCGGGCCATCGAAGGACCCCGATTCCAGACCCGGCATCTTGTGGCCAGCCTGGACAATCACGCCTGGAACCTCGGCGACCTGTTGCTCGACGAGCGCATTTCGCCACAGGTATTTCAGGATCTGGCGGCGCGCGGCCACCGTTTGGAGTGGCGCTCGCGCTTCAACAACGGCGCGGCGCCGGTGTTGATCAAGATGCTTCCCGGCGGCGGGATCGAGGCCGGGGCCGATCCGTTCTACAACCGTTCGGCGCATGCGTGGTGAGTGAACCTCCCGCTTTTTGATCCACCGGAAGCAAACCAGTTCGATCGGGCAGCCCTCGCCGCTAGACTGAGCGCGCTAGCGCGCGACGGAATCTTCATCGGGACGAGCTCCTGGAAATACGAAGGCTGGCTAAACCAGATCTACCAGCCCGAGCGCTATCTAACGCGCGGCAAATTCTCGAGAAAGCGTTTTGAAGCCGAGTGCCTGCGCGAATACGCCGAAACATTTCCGATCGTTTGCGGAGACTTCTCCTTTTATCAGTTCCCTTCCCCCGACTACTGGCACAAGCTGTTCTCTCAGGCCCCGGCGCCGCTCAAGTTCGCGCTGAAGGTTCCCGAGGAAGTGACCGTGGAGATGTTCCCCAAGCATGCGCGCTACGGTCCCCGCGCGGGGCAAGACAACCCTTCATACTTGAGTGCGGATGGGTTGGCGGCCTTGTTCTTGGAGCCGCTCGAACCTTACCGCGAGCGGATCGCCGCGCTGATCTTCGAATTCGGAGCGCGGGGAGCAAGTCCGCGAGAATTCGTAGAGCGAATCGACGCATTCCTAAGCGCGCTGCCATCGCGGTTTCCGTACGCCGTGGAAGTGCGGAACCGCGAATACCTCCAGCCGCGCTATTTCGATTGTCTCCGCGCGCACGGCGCCGCACACGTGCTGAATGCGTGGACGCGCATGCCGCTGCTCTCCGAACATCTGGCGATTCCCGGAGCGTTCCCGGCGTCGTTCACAGTCGTACGCGCACTGTTGCGGCAAGGACGCTCCTACGAGCAAGCCGTCGAACAATTTCAACCCTACGATCGCATCCGCGAAGAGAATCCGGAGGCCCGCGACGCGCTTCGCGCCGTAATTCAACGCATGCGCGAGGAACGCCGCGCCGCCTACATCTTCGTCAACAATCGCCTGGAAGGAAACGCTCCGGAGACGATTCGCGCGGTGATCGCTGATGTGATGGAAGCATGACGCTGGCGCCGCTTCCGATCGATTCTCTCCTGCCGGAAATCGTCAATGCGCTGGAGCGTCACCCCAGCCTGGTGATCGAAGCGCCGCCCGGCGCGGGCAAAACCACGCGAGTGCCGCCGGCCTTGCTCGATCGGGTGCAAGGCGAGATCCTGGTGCTCGAACCTCGCCGGTTGGCCGCCCGCTTGGCCGCACGCCGCGTCGCCAGTGAACTGGGAGAGCGAGTCGGTGAAACCGTCGGCTTCCAGATCCGTTTCGAAGACACCAGCGGCCCACGCACGCGCTTGAAGTTCCTGACCGAGGGCGTGCTCACGCGACGATTTCTCTCCGACCCAAGGTTGGCCCGCGCGAGCGTCGTGATCTTCGACGAATTTCACGAGCGGCATCTGGAAACCGATCTCGCGCTGGCGCTGGTGCGGCGTTTGCAGAAGTCCACGCGTCCGGATCTGCGGATCGTCGTGATGTCCGCCACTCTTGACTGCGCTCCGGTGGCGAAATATCTTGGGCGGTGCCCGGTGCTGCGGTCGGAAGGCAAGCTGTACGAACTGGCCATCGAATACACTCCGCACTCCGCCGCGTCACTCGAAGAACAAGTCGCGACTGCTCTCGGCCGGTTGCTTGATTCCGGACTCGCCGGCGACGTCCTGGTATTTCTCCCCGGAGCAGCCGAGATCCGCCGCGCGTCGCGGGCCATCGAGCGTCTGGCGAAGAGCGCGGATCTGCTGGTATTGCCGCTGTACGGCGACCTTTCTCCCGCCGAGCAAGATCGCGCCATCGCGCCCGCCGACCGGCGCAAAGTAATTCTTTCGACTAACGTCGCCGAAAGTTCGGTGACGATTGAAGGCGTGCGTGCGGTGATCGACAGCGGTTTGGAACGCGTGGCTGTCGATTCGCCGTGGTCTGGTCTGCCTTCGCTGCAGGTAAAACGCATCAGCCAGGCCTCGGCAACACAGCGCGCGGGACGAGCCGGACGTACCGATCCCGGACGAGTGATTCGCCTGTACACGGCGGAGGAATTTCATCGGCGGCCAGCGGCGGGCGTGCCGGAAATCCTGCGCCGGGAACTGTCGCAGATGGTGCTGCACCTGCGCGCCATGGGCACGCGCGAGTTGGAATGGCTGGACTCCCCGCCGCAATCGGCGATCCAAGCGGCCAACACGCTGCTGGATCGATTGGGTGTCACGGCCGAGATGGCGGAGTTGCCGTTGGCTCCACGCTTGGCCAAGTTGCTAATCGAAGCCCGCCGCCGCGGGGTTCCGGAGAAAGGCTGTGAGGTCGCGGCGGTTTTGAGCGCGGGCGAACGGGGCTCCGCCGATTTGCTCACACTTGCCGAATCCGACTGGCAACCCGAAACGCGCCGCGTGTTCGATCAATTGCGCCGCCGCGTGGGCGGGCGCGATCGGACCTTCGCCCATCATGCGGAAGCCGATGCCGCGATTCTTCAGTCTGTGCTCGCAGCGTTCCCGGATCGCGTGGCCCGTCACCGGCGCGACGGCGAGTTGCTGCTTTCGGGTGGCGGCTCGGCGCGCCTGCCCGACTGCCGTTGGGAATTTCTGGTGGCCCTGGATGTAGAGGAGCGCCGCGAGCACGGCCTGCCTTTAGTGCGATTAGCGGCGCGCATCGAACCCGAATGGCTGCTCGATCGCGCCACTGAGCGAAGCACGCTCGAATGGAATCGCGACGCCTCACGGGTCGAACAGGCGACCGCGCTGATGTACGATCAACTGGTCGTCGAAGAGGCTCGAGCACCGGCCGCGGCGAGCGAAGACGCGTCCCAGATGTTGGCCGAGAAGGCTCTCGAAGCGGGCATCGATCGTTTCGTGGACCGCGCGGCATTGGAGCAACTGAGCGCGCGCAGCAGTTTCGCAGGCATCGCCATCGATCCGGAGAGCGCGCTGCGCCGGCTGTGCGAAGGCCGAACCAGCTTCGCCGAGTTGGAGTCCGCCGGATTGCTTTCCGCGCTCACGCCGCCGAACTTGGCGCGGCTCGCTCCCGAGCGTCTCACTCTCCCCGGTGGTCGGACTGTGAAAGTACACTACGACATCGGCAAGCCGCCATGGATCGAGTCGCGCTTGCAGGACTTCTTCGGGGTGCGGGAAACGCCGCGTGTCGCCGGAGTGCCGGTGGTGGTGCACTTGCTGGCTCCGAATCACCGGCCGGTGCAGGTGACCTCGGATTTGGCGGGGTTCTGGGAACGCTTGTATCCGCAGGTGCGGCGAGAACTGTCGCGGCGCTATCCCAAGCACAAGTGGCCGGAAAAGCCGGCGTAGATCAGAGCGTGACGCAGGCCCACTCGCCGTGCTCGTCTTGAAAGCCCGATAGAATCCGAGTGCGCGCCACGCGCTCGAATTCCGCGCGCAAGGGGCCGATCACGTCCTCATTGATGTTGGCGACCACGACATCGAATGCGCCCGATCGCACCGCGCCCACGCTGCCCACAAAGAACGGCACCGGAGCCGCGACCGCTGCTTCTGGGTCGATATCGCAGGCAATCACGCGTCCTGCTCCCAGCAACTTCGCGGCCTGAGACAAGATCCCCGAGCCGCTGCCGACATCCAGCACCGAATCGCCCGGGCGAATCAGGCGCTCCATCGCTTCCAGGCACAGCTGCGTGCAGGGATGCTGTCCGGTGCCGCACTGTGTCCCGGGGTTAATCTCCAACCGAAAGCGCCCCGGCGGCGTGGGCTCGGTGCGCCAGGGCGCGACCACGAAGAATTTCTCGCCGACCAACAACGGTGGCCAGGCATTCTGTGTCGCGGCTACCCAATTGATATCGCCCGTTTCGCGCGGCTCGCCGAACGCTTGTGCGGCCTCGGTTTGGTCGAAGAACGCCTCGACCCATCCATCTCCTTCGACTACGCCCAAGGTTCCCGCCTCGTAGAGCGCGGCGATCAGAGCTTCGTAGTCCTCAGGCTCCACGGGAATGTGGACCGAGACCATGCTCAACCCTGCACGCGCTTCTCTCTGCCAGCCCAGAACCGCTCGCGCAAGTCCAGCTTGCGGATCTTTCCGGTCCCGGTCTTGGGCAGCGGCTCCGCGGAGAACTCGAAAATGCGCGGCAGTTTGAACTTGGCCAGACGCCGCTGCAGGAACTGAAGCAGTTCGTCTTCGGTGAGCGTCGCGCCGGGTTTTAGCACCACGATGGCCGCCGGCACCTCGCCCCACTTGGCGTCGGGCGCGGCAACGACGGCGCACTCCAGCACCGCGGGATGCGCGGCGATCGCGGCTTCCACTTCAATGGACGAAATGTTCTCGCCGCCGGAGATGATGATCTGCTTCTTGCGGTCCAGAATCTGAACGTACCCATCGGCATCCCAGGCAGCCATGTCGCCGGTGTGGAACCACGGTCCGGTCATCGCGGCGGCAGTCGCTTCGGGATCGCGATAGTACCCGTCCATCACGTGGTCGCTCAGGACGACGATCTCGCCCATGGACTCCAGATCGCGCGGGACGTCGCGCATCTCCGGGTCCACCACGCGCAGACTCACGCCTTCCAGAGCCGCACCGGTCATCGCCTGGCGCTGCGCTCGCTGGTCTCCGTACTTCGCCGCGGCGCGCCGGTTCTGGGCCATCGTGACCAGCGGCGAGGTCTCGGTGAGACCATACCCGCTGAAACATTCGGCGTTGGGAAACGTTTGTTCCACGCGTTCCACCAACTGCGGCGAGTTGGCCGCGCCGCCGACGGTGATCCGCCGCATGGAGGAGAGGTTCCATCGGTCGCGGTCCGGAGCGTGCACCAGAGCGTTGGCCATGGTCGGAACCAGGCTCATGTCGGTGGCCCCGTGTTTCTGGATCAGTTGAAACACGTGCGATGGCTCGAAGCGGCGCATTATCACCTGCAGTGTGCCCAGCATCGTCGAGGCGTGCGGGCGGCCCCATCCGTTGGCGTGAAACAGCGGGATGGTGTGCAGATCCACCGCCGAATCCTTGTCCTCGTAATGCAGCGCGACGCACATCGCGTGCAGATACAGCGTGCGGTGCGATAGCATCACGCCTTTCGGCACGCCGGTGCTGCCGCTGGTGTAGAACAGCTCGGCGATGGACATCTCGTCGTAAGCGAAGATATCGGCGCGCTCGGGATGCCCCTCGGCGAGAAGTTCCTCGTAGGTGAGATCGGCGCAGGGCACGCGCTCGCCGATGGAGATCCAGCGTTCGACTACGTGGCACTCGTTACGTAATTCGGTGACCAGCGGCGTGAATTCGTCTTCGAACAAAACCGCGCGCGCGCCGGAATGTTGCAGGATCGCCGCCAGTTCGCCGCGCGAGAGCCGGACGTTCAACGGCATCGCGATAGCGCGGGCTTGAATCACGCCGTAGTAGCCTTCGAGCAACTGATGATTGTTGTAGCTGAGGTAGGCGACGCGGTCGCCCGAGCCAACTCCGAGGCGCGTCAATCCGGCTGCCAGACGTTCGCAGCGATCGCCGAATTGAGCGTAGGTGAACTCTTGGCCGCCCGAGACGATCCCGGTCTTCGCGCCGAACAAGTCCAGAGCCCGATGCAAGCACCGCAGCGGTGTGAGAGGCACAAACATTGATCGCGATTGTACGACAATTCGCGGGTGCGCGGATGAATCGTGTATAATTTGATACCGTTGGAGGTTTCACCATTACCATGGCCAAAGCAAAGAGCTCCGTGGACCGTCGAGGTTTCCTGAAAGGCGCGGCTGCGGGCACTGCCGCCATCAGCATGGGCGCACTCGTGACGCAGACTCCGGCGGCGAAGGCGCAGGGGCAAGCAGGTCAGGCCGCGGGCGCGCGGGGCTCGGGCGGCGCTGCTCAGACGCCTAGCGGAGCGACGCTGGCCCGCGAGAACGGAAACGCGCGGCCGGGGGCTTCGGCGCGCGTCATTGAACATCCCGGCTCGGACTTCATGGTGGATGTGCTCAAAACTCTGAACATCGAGTACCTGGCCGCCAACCCGGGCTCCACCTACGAGTCCTTGCACGAGTCGCTGATCAACTACGGCAACAATCAGATGCCGGAGTTCCTCACCTGCACTCACGAGGAAAACGCCGTGGCCATGGCGCACGGCTATTACAAGATCGAAGGCAAGCCCATGATGGCGCTGATTCACGGCGACATCGGCTTGCAACACGCCGGCATGGCGATCTACAACGCCTATTGCGATCGCGTGCCGATCTTCATGGTGGTCGGCAACCACGCCGACGAGGCCGAGCGCGGGGCGGGGGTGCAGTCGATCCACAGCGCGCAGGACCTGGGCGCGATGGTGCGCGACTACACCAAGTGGGACGACGAACCTTACTCACTCGGCGCGTTTGCGGATTCGGCTCTGCGCGGCTACAAGTTCGCCATGACGCCTCCGATGGGGCCGGTGCTGATCGTGGCCAACAACGAGATCCAGGCGCATCCGATGCCGGCCGAGCGCCCGCGAATCCCCAAGCTGGTGATGACCGCTCCTCCGGCGGGCGATCAGGCTGCGGTGGCCGAAGCGGCCCGGATGCTGGTTGCGGCCGAGCGTCCGCTGATCCAGTGCGAGCGCGCCGTGCGCACTGAGAATGGCGTGAAGCTGCTGGTCGAGCTGGCCGAGACGTTGCAGGCTCCGGTCAACAGCACCGAGCGCATGAACTTTCCCAACCGCCATCCGCTGGCCGGCAACGGCGGCGCCGGCTATCAGCCAGACGTCACGCTGTGCCTGGAAGTGAACGACTTGCTCAACGAAGGCCGCGGCGCCCGCGCGCGTGGAGCCAAGACCATCAGCATCTCCTCGACCGCGCTGATGCACAAGAGCAACATCCAGGATTTCGGCCACTACGTGGACATCGATCTCGATATCGGCGCGGACCCGGAAGCCACGTTGCCTTACTTGATCGACGCGTGCAAGAAGCTGATCACCGCCGACCGGAAGCGCGCGCTCGCGGATCGCGGAGCCAAGATCGCGGCGGCGCATCTCAAGGCTCGCCAGCAGGCCGTTAGCGATGCGAGCTTCGGTTGGACCGCGAGTCCGGTGAGCCTCGGCCGCCTGGCCGCCGAGCTGTGGCCGCTGGTGAAGAACGAGGATTGGTCCTTCGTCTCGCCGCAGGGATTTTTCGGCAACTGGCCGAACCGCCTGTGGAACATGGAGAAGAAGTATCACTACATCGGCGGGCAAGGCGCGGGCGGCATGGGCTACGGCCTGCCGGCTTCGGTGGGCGCGGCGCTGGCCAACCGCAAGTATGGCCGCCTGAGCATCAACGTCCAGACCGACGGCGACTTCAACTATTCTCCGGGCGTGCTGTGGACCGCGGCGCATCACAAGATTCCGCTGCTGACCATCATGCACAACAACCGCGGCTATCACCAGGAAGTGATGTTCGTGGAACAGCAGGCCAGCCTGCACAATCGCGGCGCCGACCGGGCCCATATCGGCACCAAGCTGTGGGATCCGGACATTCAATACGCCAAGATCGCGCAAGGCTACGGCTGGTACGCCGAGGGGCCGATCACCGATCCGAACGATCTGGCTCCGGCGCTGAAGCGCGGGATCGAGCGGGTTAAGAAGGGCGAGCCGGTGCTGATCGATCTGGTCACGCAGCCGCGGTAGCTTCCAGCACGCCCAGACGAGCCCTGTGGCAAACGAAAAGCACGTACGTCTCCTCAAACTCGGCACTGCTGAGTGGAACTTCGCAAGGGCGCAACGATACGATTTCAAACCGGACTTGGCAGGTGCCGATCTTCAAGACCTGGACTTGCAATACGTCAATCTCACTCAGGCCGATCTGAAGGGAGTCAACCTCCGCAAAGCAGTCCTTATTGGTGCGATCTTCGGCGATGGTGAGGCCCACAATGGAATTTCGGGTCCCTCGTGGGTGGATTTGTCTAACGCAGACCTCACCGAAGCAGACCTTACTTCAGCAGACCTTGGCAGAGAGCACGGATACAAAGGCCTATGTTTGCGGGGAGCCAAACTTTGTCGGGCGAAGCTTCGCTACGCAAATCTCAACAGCAGCGATCTCGCAGGTGCGGACCTCACGGACGCCGACCTAACAGGCGCAAAGCTCGCGGATGTGTCTTTCAAGAACGCACTCGTCGTCGGCGCAAACTTCACTGCCGCGCAATACATGAAGTCGGGTCAACTCTGGAATGCAAAGACGGATGCGCGGACAATTTTGCCGTCGTACCTCGATCTTTAGGCTATTGGCGCAATCGGAAGGGCAAAGAGCAAATCGATTTGCTGAATCCAGTAGAAACAGAAGATTGCAACTCGATTCGTATTTTCGGTTGTAACAACGTTCCGTTACCTTCTGGTACTCTTCGTCGGGTGCGTTGAAGCCGTGAATAGGGGAGTTCTTCTAAAGGCGTATCATGGAAGAGAGGCCGCGATGACCGTTCGCGACAACGTTCACCAACTCATTGACGCGCTCCCTGAAGACCGCTTGTCGGACGTACTCGATTACCTCGCCGAGCTTAGCGACACGGACGAACTCAGCGCCGAGACTCAGGCTGCTATCGATGAAGGTTTCGACGATATACGCAATGGCCGCACGATCTCACTCGATGAGTACCGACGGACCCGCGGAGTGTGAAGTATCGGATCGAGCTCTCCAATCGCGCGTCACGGGATCTCGACCGGCTCAGCCGCGACGTGCAGGAGCGAATGATCCAACGTCTGGAGCAAATCGCCGAAGCACCCTACGACGCTCGCCTGTCGGGTCCGCTCACGAACCGGGAGGGGTTGCGCAAATCGCGGGTCGGCGGGTGGCGGATCATCTTCTCTGTGAACCACAGCGATCGGTTGTTGAATGTCGTGATGATCGAACGACGCGGACAAGTCTACCAACGTATTTAGGCGTCCGTGCACGCGGCCCGGTGGGCTTGTATCCTCTTGCGCTCCGCCGCGCTCAATCCCTTCTGCGCCGTCTTCAGATCGTAGTGCGCCTGCAAATTCATCCAAAACTCGGGGGTGTTTCCAAAATAGAGCCCTAGCCGCACGGCCGTATCGGCGGTGATGCGGCGGCGATTATTGACGATCTCCGCGATCCGGTTGGGCGAGATTCCAATCGCCTTGGCAAGCTGGTTCTGCGAGAGCCCGTATTCGACCAGGAACTCCTCGTGCAGCATTTCACCGGGAGTCACTGGAGAAAACTCAGTCTTGCGCATGCGCCTCCTTTAGTGATAGTCGACAATGGAAACTGCGTAGGCGTTGTTTCCGGTCCATTGGAAGATCACCCGCCACTGATCGTTGATCCGAATCGAATGAAAGTTCTTCAGCTTCCCTCCGAGCTTCTCCAGCCGATTCGACGGTGGCACCGACAGGCGAGTCCAGCCGTGCGGCAGCGTTGATCGCCTCCAACTTCCGCTTTGCTCTGGCGGCAAATCCCGAAAATGCTTTGACGGCTGCGTCCTCAAACAGCCGTTCAGTCTGCCTATCTCCGAAGGACTTGATCACCTCGGAAAATTATACCGCACACCGGTATGCGGGAGGATCAACGTCCAGACCGACGATGACTTCAGCTATTCTCCGGGCATGCTGTGGACCGCGGCGCATCACAAGATTCCGCTGCTGACCAGCATGCACAACAACCGCGGTTATCACCAGGAAGTGATGCGGGTGAAGAAGGGTGAGCCGGTATTGATGATCTGGTGACGCAGCCGCAGTAACGCGTCGTAAGTGATTGAGGCAGCAGGGGGGAACTCGAACCTTGGGTTCGTTTGGTAATGCTGTTGCGGGGCGCCTGTGGGGGCTTGGGTTCGTTTTGCACTTTCGCTTGAGTTTGGATTGAGGCGCGCCGCAGGCCGACGATGGGGTGGATTTGCTCTCGGACGGAGGTGTCGAGACGAGTCTCGACACGGCAGGCATGAGTGCCTGCGCCACGATATTGGGTAATAGAGACACTTCGGCTGTGGGAGTTCTGACAAGTTCGTCTCGCGGTGGATTCCGGCTGGGCTTGCGCTTCGCCGGAATCCACCGGAGTGATCGCTACCGAACTGCGTTAACCGCGGACCTTTTCAAAAGCTTCCGTTAGTACTGCCTTTTGGCGGCTCCGCCCCAGGAGCGCTTGCGGGCGTTGGCTTTCGGAAACTTGTGGTCAAATCCGGGCTTACACTGCTTTGAACGAACGCTTGTCACGCTTGAGAACCGATTCTCACCGCCGGGTCCGCCTGTCTCTCAACCAGACGGGCGGCGGAGTTCACTCTACTGCTAGACGAAATGGCTGGCCAGCCAAAAAACAAAAACCCTTCCCGCACCCATGATGAAGCATCGGTAGAAGGGATTTGTGGGTGGTTCGGGGGAAGTGACTGAAAGGAGAGGGAATTGAGATTCTTCTTGGCGTGTCATCGTCCGATGGCTGGTCTGCAATAGCGGAGTATCGCGCGGGGCTGGTGGCTAGGAAGGGAACGCGCGGCATCGAGCGGGTGAAGCTGGGCGAGCCGGTGTTGGCAAGCTGATCGAGACGGCGAGCATCTGCCGAGGATCGGCTCCCGCATGTTGCCGGGTTTCTCAGTGCATTGCTTTCAGGTTCTCCGGATTCAATGCGAGCAGCTCCGGTACCACGAAGGTCCCGTCCTTGCGGATCAGGCGGCCGTCGATATACAACTCTCCGCCGCCGTAATCCGGCCGTTGGATGTGCACCATGTCCCAATGCACCGCCGACTTGTTCCCGTTCGGAGCCTGATCGTAGCAATTTCCCATGGCCATGTGGATTCCACCGTCGATCTTTTCATCGAACAGGATGCTGCCCGTCGGATGCCGGATAAACGGGTTGAAGTTGATTGAAAACTCTCCCACGTAGCGAGCGCCCGGGTCCGTATCGAGCATCCGGTTGAGCATCGCCGTGCGCTCCGCGTTCTCCGCCTGCGCCTTCTCAATGCGGCCATCCTGGAAGGTTAGCTTGATGAAAGCGAACTTCTGGCCGTCATAGACCGACGGCCCGAACCGGATGGCGCCTTGGATCGAATCCTTCACCGGAGCCGTAAAACATTCGCCGTCGGGAATGTTGAGCGTGCCGGTGCAGGGAATCGCCGGGATTCCCTCGATGCTGAAGCTCAGGTCGGTCTCTTGCGAGGGGCTGTAAATTCGCACCGTCCGGCCCTCCGTCATGAGTTTCTGGAGGGGCTTCACCGCTTCCGTCATCTTGCCGTACTCGAGCAGGCAGACGTCGCGGTAGAACGCTTCGAAATCGGCGAAACTCATGTCACAGGCCGCCGCCAGCTCCTCGGTCGGGGCCGTGGTCACCAACCAGCGGGTGTGGTTGACGCGGTAGTCGTTCACCGCCTGCAGCGCCTTCTTATACCGCGCCATCTGCTCCGGCGGCAGGGTGATCTTGGCTTGATCGGCGTCGTCATCCACTCGGATGTACCCCTGCATGGTTTTCATCTGCGCCAGCCTCTCGTCGCCCAGCGCCGCGATTCCCTCGGCGGATAACGTCCCCACGGTGCTGTTGATGACCGCCGCGCCCGTGTCGAGCAAGAACGGATGCCCGCCGATCTCTTCCACCTTGGCTGCGCACGCCTCCGCCAGCACCTGGGCCTTCGGGCCCCGATATTCGACCCAGATGCGATCCCCCGGTTGCGTCCGGACGGCGTTGACCATGAACTGTTGCGCGAGTCGTTGCAGTGTGGGCGAGTCCATGCCTCATGGTAACCGCGGACTGGCCAAAGTATGCCGGCCCTCGTTGCTACGCGCCCAATGCAGTGGAAAGCGGTTTGCTTTAGTGGGGACGCAAAAAGCGATTCGCACTGTCTGACGGTTAACTTCCTGACCGATGTTGCTCCGAAGCATTGGGCCCCGCGGCCTAAGCTGGCCTACTCGTAAAACTCCGGCGCAATTTTGCGCTTGATGCCGGCGGTGTAATCGTGCTGGATCCATAACTGGGCGTTGTTCTTCTTGACGAACTCCTCGATCATGGCCCGGCTCCTGGCCGTCTGCTCTTTGTCGGAATCGAAGGATGGGATGCGCTTGTAGGTGATCTCTTCGGGATAGTGATACAGATCGCCCGACAGCAGCACCGGTCCGGTCTTGGCAAGCTTCAAAAAGAGCGACTGGTGGCCGGGCGTGTGGCCGGGCGTGAACTTGATCACCACGGTGCCGTCGCCGAACACGTCGTGATCCTCGCCCTTGAGCAACAGGGTTTTGCTTTTGGCCAGATCGGTGAAGTAGGCCGCGTCGCCGACGGCTCCCAATTTCTTCTGGGTGTCGCGGCGGGGCGCGAAGATAGCATCGTAGTCGCCTTGCTGCACGATCCAGGTGGAGCCGGCGAAGGCGTTCGCGTTGGCCACGTGGTCGCCGTGATAATGCGAAAGCGCCAGATAGGTGATGTCCGCGGGAGTGTAGCCGATGGCGGCAAGCTGGGGCAGCAGCGGACGATCCACGGTGAACGCGCCCGCCGTCTGCGGGGAGACGCCGCTCTTAAATGCGCTGTCGGGGATCTCGCCGGTGTCCCACATCATAGTGCCGCGGGGGTGGACGATCAGGAAGCACGGGGTGACCATATTGGACGTGGCCAGCTCGCCCGGCTTGAACCCCATCGAGTCTCCGTTCGCCACCGTGATCTTCCCGCAATCGAGAACATAGAGCCGCAGCGACTTGGGCGGCGTGGGCTTACGGGTTTGCGCGTTGGCGGAAGGCCACGCTGCCAGAGCGATCACTGCGGCGGTGCTGAGGACAACATTCATAGTTCGATGGATCATGTTGGAAAGCATACCACCGCGATTCGGGTGTGGGCCAGCTTCGGGCTGACGACTCACACTGTCGGCCAGTTCAACAGTGGTCCGCAGCGCGTCGGAATCGCCCACGTTGCAAGACTTCAACAAGGGTTTGAAGCAGGCTGCGAGCGGCATAAGGGCCTGCCCGGTGATTCTCTGATCCTCCGAGCGCGGATGGCTGTTCGCCATATGAGTAGAATCATTTTATGACGCCGGAAGGGATGCAGCAAAAGCTCGAACGCTATGAGACCGCTCTGCGGAGAATCGTTCGTGAAGTCGCGGATCAAGCCAAGCTGGAAGAGTACAAGACAAGGGCCGGTTTGTTCAGCGACATCGATCTGACCCGTTCCAGCACTTACCGGCGGATCGCAGATATTGCGCTGGCGGCCGTCGAGGGACAAAGCTGACGCATCGTGTGCCACTCGGCGTCGGGGAAGTCGACGTTATCAAAGAGCACCAGCTTTCGCCGTCTTGGCGTGGCACATTCGATTCCCGGCTACCGCCCCGAGTTCAACAATTGGGAAGAAAGAGTTCGCGGGGAAGGCTAGCGCGTGGCGCGATGCCGCACGTCGTCGCCGCGCACCAGGAAAATCACATCCTCGGCGATATTGGTGGAATGATCCGCCGTGCGCTCCAGGTGCCGCGCCACAAACATCAGGTCGAGAGCCGCCAGAACCCTGGCCGGCTGGCTCTGCATCACGTGGGTTAGTTCCTGGAAGACCTTGTCCCGCAACTCGTCCACCTCCCGGTCGGCCGGCAGCACGGACTCAGCCAGAACCGCGTCCTGCCTCACGAATGCGTCCAGACTCTTGCGAAGCATGTCTTCGGCAAGAGCGGCCATGCGGGGGATGTCCACCACAGGTCTCACCTCCGGCTGTTGTATTAGCGAAAGTGTCCGTCGCGCGATGTGCACCGCCAGGCGGCCCATTCGTTCCAGATCGCCATTGATCTTGAGCACCGAAGTCAGGAAGCGCAGGTCCTTGGCCACGGGCTGTTGCAACGCCAACAACCGCGTCACCTGCGAGTCGATCTCCATCTCCATACGGTTGATGCGCGATTCATCCGCGATGATGCGGCGCGCCAAACGCTCGTCGCCCTCTTCCAGCGCCTGAATGCTGCAATGTATGGAGGATTCCACCAGGCCCCCCATTTGCAGCAGGGCTCGGTTGACGTCTTCGAGTTCCTGGGCAAAATGACGCAGTGGAGTCTCCTTAACAGTAATGGATCGGCAGGCTCGCGGAATTGTATTAGGTGGGGACTGGCGACTAAGCGCATGTGCCGCATCTTCGACGATTCTTGGATCGCCGCGGGAGTTGTGAATGTGCCCGCGGCCTTCGGAGATTCGAGCGATTTTTGCGGAAGGCTGCTTTTTGGCCATGAATGAACGTGAATCAACATCAATGGATGGGACGAAGGACGAAACGCTTACTGTTGAACTCGCAGGGCCTTTCTGCTGGCGTTTTGCGAAGGAGCGGAACCGCCCGCGGCGTGGTTCCAACGCCGGTCGATACCACGGGCTACCGCGTCAAATCAATGCGGGCGCCGTGGCGAGATGCAGCGCGAATCGAGGATGGCGCGAGCGCCTTGAATCTCAATGCGCCGGCGCAGGGTGCGTGTTTCCACTCCGCCCCGCCAATTGCATCCGTGTCGCATCCAGACGCTCCGTCACCAACTCCAGAAGCTGCTTCAGGAATGCGTAGCCCATCGCGGGGTCGAGGTTGCAAGCTTCACGGATACGCGCCCCAGGGAAGGCCACCGTGGTTACCGGAGAAAGAGTGCGCGCCTGGAAGTGGGTTCGCGCGTCCTCGGAAAGAGCGGACCAGCCCATGGCGTCGCCGGGGTGCAGGGTTTGCACCCGGACGGGCCGGTTGCCGGCGGTTTCCTCCAGGGCCACCTCGCCCGAAACGATCAGGTGAAAGAAGGACGATTTGTCGCCTTCCCGAAAGATGACCTCGCCGTTCGAAAACTTCCGGTCCTGGGCGATAGGCAGCAGTTTGCGCAACTGCTGCGGATCCAGTCCGCTCAGGACCCGGTAGGTCTGAGCCATCGTAACGAATTCTTCAGGAACTACCATGCCATCCTCCTGGGGATTCTTTCTGCTGGGGCTAGCGCTGCTTCTGCCGGCGGGTGGTGGCGGGCAAAGCCTCTTCCGCCTCCATGTCGAGCTCGACCGTCTGCATGTGTCCGCTGGTTTGGAGCGCCTTGTATTCCCGCAGGGCTTCTTCAGCGCCGACACGCTCGGTGGCGAATCCCACGTGGACCCGCACGTAATCGCCAATCTTGGCGTCCGGCACCAGGTCGAGAAAAATGGGCCTGCAGGTATCGCCAAACTCAACCAACCCGAGCCGGTTATTCCGTACTGTGTATTCCTCCAAAATCTTGCCTGGAACTTCGAAACTCATCCCGTACCTCCGTTCGCAAATCCGGCCGGGGAACGGTTCTTCTCCCATAACTGCAATTGCTCGAGCACTACGGCGAGCAGTGCAGGGAGCGTCTCCTGTACCGGTGGCGTCAGTTGCGCGCCCCATTCTGTCGTGACCGGCTCGATGCCTACCAGCACGACTTCCTCCGGTGCCTCTCCTAGCAACTTCATTGCCACCATCAAGTCCGCGAATCCGAGCCGATGGACGGTTGCTTTCCCGGGCGGTCCATCGAGCGCCCTCCCGGCGAAACGCAGGAGCGTGCCCGGCGTTTCGCCGGCGTTCACCGCATCGATGACCGGTAGACGGGAAAAACCGGAGATGTGGTGAATCAGGCTCAGCCCGTGAGTTCCGCCATCCAGCAGCGCTACGCCCGACGGGACGCGTCAGCTCGTCGACGGGAATGATTTTGTAGCCGGTGAAGATGCTATCCAGCAGGCCGCGGTTTTCCGCGGCCGATACCACCAGGCACAGATGGACGTGTAAGATCCCAAATGCGATACACACGAACACCAAGAAAAAGTGGATCAGCCGAGGGTTCGGCAAGCTGGCCAAGCGGGGCACCCGACCCACCAAATAACCCAGAATCGCGCTATGGCGCAGCCCGTTGAACATCACCAGGCCGGTGACGATTTCCACCAGCACTAAGGCGTAGATGCCGATGTAAGAGAAGGCCGCTATGGCGTTATGGCCCGCCTTCCTGGGCAAGCGCCTGCTCGAAGGCCGGGTTGGTGAACGCGGAGGGCGAGCCTGCGAAGTTCTTCCACGACTTACGGCGCACGGGAATTCTGAACCTGATTCGTGCCGGTGTCCCGGAGCGCGTGGCCATAGTGATTAGCGGCACAAGACGCGCGGTATTCGAACGCTACAACATCGTTTCCGCGGCGGACTTGAAAGACGCGGCCCGCCGCCTGCACGCATACCTGGCGCGCAAACCCGATCTCCCGGCCAAAGTGCACACGCCTGGCGCACATTCGGCCTCGGAGACGCTCCATTCGCGGGCGAGATAAAGGGCGCTAAGTCTTTCGTTTTATTGTGGTGCGGATGAGAGGACTTGAACCTCCACTCCCTTGCGAGAACTAGAACCTGAATCTAGTTTAGCACGTCTCCGTCAGTCTTACTCCGTCTAAAATAGCCTGTTTTTGCTGTTTTCTCTCTCCTGGAATATCCCGGTGTTGCCCCGAACCATGCTCACTTCCGTGTACACTGAATTCATGGCGAGAGGCGATGGAACGCTCTACCGGCGGGGCCGGATTTACTACTATTCGCATTGGGTCAACGGGCATCAGGTCAGGACCTCCACAGGCAAGGCCAAGCTTTCAGACGCGCGGACGTGGCGGGATCGTTACCTGAAACGCGCGGCGGGTTCGCAAATTGAAAAGGTGACCTGCGGCGAACTGCTGGACGGTTTGCTCAGACATGCGGATGAATCGCTGAGACCGGACACAGCGAAGATTTACCGCTGGGTTGTCGAGGCGAACCTGCGCTCGTTCTTCGGGCATCGAAAGGCCGTCTCAGTGACGACCGATCTGCTGCGGGAATATCGGGAACGGAGGACGACGTCGAAGGTCAGCACGACGACGTGCAACCGGGAGCTTTCGCTGCTGCGAATTGCGTTCAACCTCGGGCGCAAGGCGACGCCTCCGTTGGTGGATCGGATTCCCTATTTTCCGATGACTCCCGAGAACAACGCGCGGCAAGGATTCCTGACCGATGAGCAATACCACAGGCTGCGCGATGCGCTGCCCGACGACCTCAAGCCGCTGTTCGTGACGGCCTACTTCACCGGCGTTCGTCTCGGTGAATTGCTGGCGTGGGAGTGGGATCAAGTCGATTGGGAGCAAGGATTCGTGACGCTGCACGCTCAGGAAACCAAAACCGGCCATGCGCGCGTGGTTCCGATTCTTTCGGGAGAAATGCGCGATTGGCTCCAATGGGCGCTTAAGCAGTCCTATGGATGCTCCCAGGTGTTCAATCGCGCTGGTGAACCGATCAAGAAGTTCGCGGCGGCGTGGAAGGACGCCTGCAAGACGGCGGGTGTACCCGACCTGAAATTTCACGATCTCCGGCGTACCGCAGTCCGCAATATGCGGCGTGCCGGGGTCTCTCAAGTCGTCCGTATGCGCATCACCGGCCACCGGACGGATTCGATGGAACGGCGTTACAACATCGTCGATGTGGACGACATCAAGACGGCGAAGACCCTCATGGAGCGTTCGGAACGTCCTTCCGAAGCCAGATAGCTCGCTAGAGCGTTTCCTGCACTTCGTTCTGGCGAGAGAGAATGCGCCTGTTTCCACGCTGTGCTGCACCGAACTCGCAAACGGAGCACAAGGGAGCGCACGACCAGGACTCCATCTGACTAGAAGAAGTCGCCCAGCTATTGTTTGGGAGTGGATGGGGGCGACGATGTAATTTGTCGATGTGGATCGCAGGGCCAACTTTTGAGAAAATGAGAACGGCTAGCGATGACGCATCCTGACGAAGATTTGATCGATCCAGAAGACCTAAGACTGACGGTGGATGAACTGTCGGCGAAGTTCTTAGAGCTTGTTAGATCTATCAGTACGAGTGAAACGAATGAAGAAAAAACGGCCATCAAGGCCAAGGCCCGTGCGTATTTGAAAAGATCAGTCGAGTTAAGCGGTCCGGCACGCGAACATGCTAGTTCTGTGTTCCCATCGCTTTCGGAGGTCAGATGGCGTGACCGTCACGAAAGCATGCGTTGGGATGAGATTCAAAATGAGTGGATGACCTTGCGCAATAAGATTGAATCACTCGCGCAACGCGGATGGCCTGCTGAGAGAATTGAGTTGGTTCAAGACCTAACACGGCTGGAATGTTTCATTGAGGACTGCTGGCCGGATCAAAGTGACGTTGTCGGGCAGATTCGTGCGGAACGATTGGCTGCTGAAGTGAGAAGACCACCCCTAAGCCGCCCGACTTGAGAACGACTGCGCTCTGGATGCCAGCGATCTCCAAAATTAAGGATGTTGCAAAACCTCGGTAATTGTGCAAAAGTACCTAGGAAACGCAACATCTATGAAAGAGGCCACTCCACCCGAAAGAATCCTTGCCCTGGCGCGGGAGCGGAAGATCATCCGTCCCCGTGATCTTGGGAAGATTCCGAGCATGCACCTTCTGCGTCTCGTGCGCAAAGGACAGCTTGTTCGGCTCAGTCGCGGCATCTATTCCCTGTCGGATGGACAATCGACGGAACATCACAGTCTCGCTGTGGTCTCCAAGCAAACTCCCCGAATCATCGTTTGCCTGCTCTCCGCGCTTCGCTTCCACGAGCTGACGACTCAGCAACCCTCCGAAATATGGTTAGCCATTGGAAACAAATCGTGGGCCCCGGCGGTTGATTCCGTCAAACTAAGGATCATTCGTTTTTCAGGCGAAGCGCTCAGGGCCGGGGTGAAGAGCCATGACATTGAAGGCGTCCCGGTCCGCGTGTTCAATCCCGCAAAAACGGTGGCCGATTGCTTCAAGCATCGGAATACGATCGGGCTGGATGTGGCCATTGAGGCGCTCAGAGGCGCACTTAGGCGGAAGAAGGCGACCGTGGATGAGATCGAACGTTATGCTCGCGTCTGCCGCGTATCGCGCGTCATTCGCCCCTACTTTGAGGCGCTGGCATGAAATCCAGGCCTCCGAAGAACGTCGGGGCGACCCAGGGCTGCGCTGATTTCCAGCCTTCCAAGAGAAGCTTGTTTCCGAGCAGCCGTGTGGTAGGTTGAGAGTATGAAGACCGTGCAAGTGCAGCTTTCGGAAGATTTGGCTGAAGCGGCTCAATTGAACCGTTCCAATCCATCCGCCGACGCGGCCCGTCTGCTTGCACTGGAGCTTTTCCGCGAAGACAAGGTCTCGCTTGGCCGGGCGGCTGAACTGTGCGAGACGCCCGTGGAAGCGTTCATGGAGTTCGCCGGTCAGCGTCAGGTGCCTTTGCACTACGGTACGGCGGAACTTGAAGCGGATCGGCAGACATTCCAACGCTTTCAACGGTGAAGGTCGTCTCGAACGCTTCTCCGCTCATAACCCTCGCCCGGATCGGGCATCTCGAATCATTGCACAAGCTGTACGAGGCGGTTCACATCCCCACGGAAGTCTACAATGAGGTCGTCATTGCCGGAGCCGGGATGCCGGGCGCGGTGGCGGTTTCCAAGGCGGACTGGATTCATGTGACGGCGGTGCGGGACGTCGATGGCCTGGCGAAAACGATGGTCAAGACCGGCCTGGGCGCGGGAGAGATCGGCGCGGTTTTCCTCGCGAGGGAACTGGCGGCGGATTTAACTCTCATGGACGAATGGAAGGGCCGGAGGCTCGCTTTGGAGGAAGGATTGGCCGTGGTCGGCTGCGTTGGGATTCTGGAAGAACTGTATCGACGCGGCGAGATCAAGGACCTTCGCCAGATTTACCAGGAGCTTCTTGGCCAGAAAATCCGGGTCGATTTACGCACGCTGCAAAGCAGCCTGGGCGAGTTTAAACTTCCACCATTGTAAGCGGCTGCCGGTCATTGCCTGCGTTGTTCTGCGCCGTTAGGTCGGCTGGTTCCTGCTGGCGTCGTTCTCTGCTTCACCATGCGCGCGCTGAAAAAGTGCGCCACGAAGTGCCCAAGCAAAGCTTAGGGGATGGTGTCTCTCTATCTATAAAATCTTCCTTGAAGATTTTCTCTCTTCTTAGTCTGGCTCCGCTTTCCTCTTCTGCTGCTTGAATTGCTCCTTTTCTTCTCCTCTCTCAGTCTGCGTCTGGCTCCGGTGCCTCCTCCATCTGACTCCTTCTGCAATCAAGAATGTCGTTCCGGCTCCGCATGGGCCTTGACGCATAGGTCCGGTCGGGCCCGTTTTAAATCAGTGTTGGAAGAATCTGGAATTCCAGGAGGAAGACAGGATGGGACGAAGGCCATGGCGGAGGGCGGTGGCGACGCGGATCGAGGGATGGCCTAGAGCCAGCCGAGGACTCGCACTCCGCACGAGGCCGCGACGATGAGGCAAGTCCCGAGGAGTAGGAAAGGAAGGGGACGCTGGCGGGCGAGTGAGCGCATGGCGGGGTTCATGGCGTCAGGCCAATGAATTCCGGCCTCAGCCAGCCAAGAGCGAGCGCCAACAAGACAAAGTTCAGCGTGAAGTAGAGATAGACGATGGTGAAGCGAGAGATGTCAAACGCAATCTGTTCGTAGCGCTCGTGGTCGAGGTTGCGGTGAAATGGCGGCGGCTCCCAGTTGCCGTCGGATTCGGTGTTGGGCAGGTTCATGTTGTCTCCTTTCCCTCTTTCGAGGCGTTTGTTGTTTCTGCGCTGAAAGAAAGAAACCAAGCGCCGAGAAAGGGAAAGGAGAGCGAAGGCACGTCCGTGGGCGACGGGCGAGCGATGAAGCCAGAGGGCGTGACAACCCGCAGGGTTGGCGCGACGTCTGCGCGCGCAGCCCGGACCAGCCGCATAAGCGGCGCGCCCGCGAGACGGGCCGGAGCGGACATGAACCCCGCCACCGAACCGGAGCAACGAACGGACGAAGCCATGACACGCGCGCTCACGACTGCATCTCCTTGACGAAGAGATCGGTCACAACGACGCCTTCGCCGCCGGAGAACGACTGGTGGCGCGGGGTCACAGTGAGAATGTCGATCCGGTGCCGCTTGGCGTCGCGGATGAGCTGGACGAGGCCGGAGCCCTTGATCGTGACATCGAAGAGCCGGAACGTCATCTTGACGATCCGGTCGGTTCCTTCGATGCTCAACAGGTCGTTCCACATCAACACCCGGTAGACCTCGCCGTCGATGAGCGTCAGGCCATAGTAATAGGTCCCTTCCGGCACTGTCCGGTAAGTTTGCTCTTTGTCCTTTGCGTTGATCATCGGTCCATCTCCATTTCGCGTTCCTGAGTCCTTTGCCGTCCGGGTGTGTGTTCACGCCTCGGCGCGTATTCCGGTCCAAAAACGACGCGGGGAATGTTTTCCCAAAGCTTGTACAACAGGTCGCCGATGGTCTCGACCACGGTCGCCGGGCGCTCGGCGGTGCGCGTCCGGTCAACGGTGCGCGCATTCTTGCGCAACAGTTCCAGTGCGGACATTCGCTGGCCCGAAACGCCGATCGAATCGCGCAACTGGTCTTTGTCGGCGGTGAAGACGGTGATCTTCTTCCGTCCGCGCGAAGCGGCCACGTAAAACAGCTCCCGGCTCATCCGGTCGCCGCAAATCAGAACCTCATCGACGGTTTGGCCCTGGCTCTTGTGCGCGGTAACGGCGTAACCGTGCGTGAACTAGCGGAAATTGTGGGGGATGGTGCGTCCATCCTCCAGGACGATGCCGTTCCGCGCGTTCATGTGCGCGACTTTGACCCGTTCGCCGTTGGTGAACCGGTAGGGGCCGTCGCGCATATTCGACTGGATGGAAAGCCAATCGCCCTCGGCCACGTCGATATCGCGTTTGGCGAACACGCCGAAACACTTCGCCTGCTTCTTCGTGATGTTGATTTCGCGGCCCTGAAGGCTGCGCGCCCGCACCGAGTCGCCGTCCTGGGACAGGACGGTGAACGCTTCATATTTGTGAGCGTCCTTCGTGCCTTTGTGAAACACGAGGACTTGGCCGGGCTCGAAGTTCCGAACGTCCCGCTTCTGAGCCTCGGTAAAATTGAGCGGCTCCAGCCGGTCAAGCTTCGTTTCCGCGCCCAACTCGCCGCGGCGGAGCCGGTCGGCGCGGATGGCGGTGGTGACGCGTGCAATTTCTTCGTGGGTTGGGCAGACGCAGAGGACGGAGCCTTTGGCGTTCCGGTAAGCTTCAGCGACGGCCTCGGGCCTTTCAAACATTCCCGATTCATAAATCGCGCCCATCTTTTCAAGCTTTTGAAAACCTTTGTCGGGTACAACGCGGAGAGCCTGGATCGCTTCACGGTATTGTTTCGATTCCTGCCGCTGCACTTTGCGGAGTCCGACGCTGGCGATTGATTTTTCATCGACCAGAATCCGCAACGAGTCGGAGGCTTCAACCGACTGGATTTGCTTGGTATCCCCGCAGAAAATAATTCGGGCGTCGAAACGCCGGGCCAGGCGCAACAATTCGACCATCTGCCGACCCGAAACCATGCTGGCCTCGTCCAGGATGATCGCGCGGCCACTGACTAAAGGATGCGCCTCTTTGTTCTGAAGCAACGCTTCGAGCGTCATCGCGTTCTGAAACCCGGCTTTCTTCAACTCCTCGGCGGCGCTGAGGGTGGGGGCGACGGCGGTCATCAACCGTCCACCCGCCTGCAACCCGCGCCCAAGCGCGCGCAACGTTTGCGTCTTGCCAGTTCCGGCGGCTCCCTCGATGTTCACGGCGAAGTCGCGCGAATCGAGAACGAACTCGACGACCCGTTTCTGTTCGGCGTTGAGATTGCCGATATTGAACTCTTTGGCCTCTTTCCCCATCCGTTCGTGCTGGTTGCGCCCGCTACGCACCCGTTCGACCATTTCCCGCTCGCGGTCGAGTGAGGCGCGGGTGGCGATGTCGTCACCGGCGCGAATGATCTCGTCCCGGCCCTGCCGTTCGCGCAAACAGCGCGTCAGGTCGTCTATGCGCACCTGCCCGCGTCCATAACGCAGAGCCTCGGCCAGAACGACATAGTCTGGCGCAACGGAGACGCGCTCAAAGACATGATCGAGTCCGTGCTGAAGCGCGGCCTCGGCTCCCATCGTCTTGACGCGTCCTTTCTGGAGGTCGGCCTGTTCGCGAACGTGCGTCAACGTGCGCCAATCCTCTACCGTTAGGCGGTCTAACTGTTGCTTGCGCACCTCGGCGGTGGAAATGCGGATCAGCTTATCGGGACGGGAATCGCGGACGAGGACCGAGACTTCGTTGTCGGACGGTTCACGCCCGTTTTTCTTGATGAACTCAGCGACGGCGGCTTCCCGTTCCCGGCTGCCCTGGCTGAACTCGTCGATCAGCGCTTGAGGAACTCCCTTGATTTCAAAACCGTTCTTGCGGTTTTCGGTTTCGTAACCGAGGGCTTGAACTTCACGGGCGAGGATATTGCGATAGACTTCCGAAAAGAACGCCGAACGCTCGTAGATGCCGCCCGCCTGCAACGCCTTCCACTTCTCTTCTTCCTTGTCCCACGTCATGTTGGCCGCGACGCAATGGGTATGAAGCTGCGGATCGAGGCGGCGGCTGGAGTCGTGGCGATAGCAGGCGGCGACCAGGTTGCCGGTGATCCGGTCTTCGTCCTTGCCTTTGGCGCGGACCCGCGTGGCGGCCTGACGCTCGACTTCGGCCAGGGCTTCCTTGACGGCGCGGTCGTGCGCCTCGGTGAGACGTTCGTCTCCCGTGAGAATCGCCATCATCGAAACCGACTTCGGCGCGGAAAAAGTCAGGTCATAGAGATTGCGTCCATGATTTTCCTTGTCGGCCCCGTGGGTGGGGCTGCTCACCCGCTGCCGAAGTTTTTCGCCGGTTTCGGGATGAAGCCCCTGCCGGACCCGCTCGAATTGTTCGAGCTGAACCTGTCCCGTCAGGCCCAATTTCTCCGCGCCGACGCCGAACCATGTACCGGTGACTTTTTCGCCTTCGGCGTAATAGTCGTTGCGCTCAAGGTGCTTCGCGGCATAGCCGGAGCCGTTTCGCATGACTCGGATCGTGAGCATGACAAGACGATATTAAAGGCAAAGAATTCGATCTCCAAAGAATGCAGCCTCGGGAAACCTGAGGCCACACGAGGAAGAACGCGGCCTGCCGCCGTTCTTCTTCGTGCGAGCGTTCTCCGGGAAGAATCGCTCTACCGAACCTCGTGGATTTCGAACTTTTTCACGGCGTGCATTACGCTATCGAGATCGAACCGGTTGCAACGACGACCCAGCCGGATGACAGGGATCGCCTTACGGCGCACGAGCGATTGCACGAAACGTTTGCTGACGCCGAGCCTCCGGGCCACGGCCTGGAGGTCGGCGAGGTGATCGCTGTCATCCGGCAAAGGGCTGGTCGGTTTCATCGGCACGGGCTTTGAAATGGGCGGCTGAGCGTCGTCGGCCGGGTTGAGCTGCTTCGTGAATTTCATGGTGTCCTCCTTCTCTTTTCCGGTGGGTGAGAACCCGGAATTTCTCGTCAAGAACGGAACTGCTCACTTGTTCCGTGCCGTTCATGCCTGAACGGAAGACCAGTGTTTATACGCGCGTATCAGGAAGCGCGACAAGCTGTTTTTGAGGGGAACGAACGATTGTTGCGATGTCATTGAGACTGAAGACGCTTCGAGGCATAGTCTTCTTGAGTTGGAGGATACACTCCATGAGCGGATCGCACGCAAAGATGGTTTCTGCTTGAACGCCGAGGCCCTTGATTGCTCAAATCGCGGATGCCATGAAGACTGCTAGTTCCGACATCCTCCGAATGCGAGCGGTCTCCCGTTCCGAAGTGCTAGCGCAAACATTCTGCGTAGTTTATGCTTTGAAGGTTGGGTTGTGACCGAAAAACAGACCATGCCTGCCACCGTTCCTCTTGCGACTCCGGCGAACGTCCCGAACCTATCCGCCGACCAAGTGCAAAACGGGATGCTTCATCCGGCAATCGAATTGATCAAGTTGTTTTCCTCCACGCAATGGGAGGAGTTCATCCAAGAGTGGGCCCACAGTCTCAAACCGCAGTATTCGGATGTCGTGAGGTGCGGGGGGGCTGGTGACAAGGGAAGGGATGTCATCGGCTACGTCGGCGCAGCGAGCAGCGGCGTCTGGGACAATTATCAATGCAAGCACTACGATCATCCCCTACAGCCCGGCGATGTCTGGCTGGAAATCGCTAAGGCATGCTATTACACGTCGATCGGTGAATACGTCTGGCCACAGCAGTATTTTTTCGTAGCGCCGCGGGGAGTAGGAACGACGCTTCATTCTCTACTGAAGAATCCCGCACGATTGAAGGAGAGATTGGTTGCGGCATGGAATTCAGATCTTGCAGCAAAGATCACCGCGACCGGCTCCGTCCCCTTGGAAGGAGCATTGCAACTACATGTCTCTGGTCTGGATTTCAGCGTTTTCAAGGCGCTTTCCATCTTGTCTGTAATTGAACAGCATCGCAGAACTGGATGGTTTGCGGCGCGGTTTGGCGGCGGGTTGCCTCCCATGCCGCCGGATTTGATTCCACCTGCCGAAATCGCGCCGCAGGAAACTCGTTACGTTCGACAGCTCTTGAATGCCTACGGAGATCACCTCGCGACCTCTTTGGGTGACGTCGGCGATCTCGTGCCGCACCAGAACCTCCGATCACATTTTGATCGCGCTCGACAGGAATTTTATATCGCTGAAACCCTTCGCAATTTCTCTCGCGATACCCTTCAACCAGGGGAGTATGAGAATCTTCAGAACCAGTTCCACGCAGGTGTTGTCGATACAGTCGCTGGCCAGCATGCCGACGGATATGCTCGTGTCATCGAAACAATCAAGACAGCGCGCGCATTGCAGATAACGAGCCATCCGTTGGTTCCAAGAGTGAAAGTCGAAGCTAGAGGCGGAATCTGTCATCAACTCGCCAATGAGGATAAGATCCAATGGGTCCCATAGCGCCAGAAGTATCCTCGGTCTCACGGCAGTCACCGTTCAATAGCCCGCTTGAATGTGGCCTGCGGGCGCTTGTGCTCCTCGTAGAGGCGTATCCAAAATCCTGCGATCTTCAACGATTGGTGTACTACGACTACCTGCTCGTGCATTCGAAAGATGCGGGAGGACCAGAAAGCCTACATCCAGCCACTCCTCACCGTTCCGGCGAGTTACTCGTAAGGCGGGAGCTGCTGGATACCGGCCTTCTGTTATTCCTGAGTCGTGGCTTGATCGAACGGCACTTTTCAACCACTGGCATCGCTTACGTGGCTTCGGAAACGGCAGCGCCTTTTCTAGATTGCCTTGCTTCCCAATACGCCGTCTCTCTGTATCAGCGGGCGGGTTGGGTAATCTCCTCATTTGGCGGGTTTGCGGACAATTCTCTGGCCGATTATTTCCGCTCCAATCTCGATCAATGGGGAGCGGAATTTGAAACTGAGTCTCTGTTTCGGGAGATTCCGGGTTAGCGGCGCTATGGCATTCCAGATTACAGGACTGAGGATGACGGGCATCGGTAAGCCTCCCGCTGAAGTCACGTTCACCGCGGGCTTAAACGTTATTTCCGGGGCATCGGACACCGGGAAGTCGTTCGTTGCTTCTTGCATCGATTTCATGTTCGGTGCACAGAACCCGCTGCGATCCATTCCAGAAGCCAACGGATACAATCAAATATTTCTGGGGCTTCGCTCTGGAAATGATATCTTCACGCTGGAGCGGAATAAAGAGGGTGGAGACTTTAATCTCTACCCAGCGGATTGGAACCACCTCCAAGGAGTAGATCCGACGCTCTTAGCTTGGAAACATTCTCCAACGGACGACCAGACAGTGTCAGCGTTTTTTCTCAAGTTGTCGGGGTTGTTTGGCAAACAGATTCGGCGTAACGCCAGGAACGAAACTAGGTCAATCAGTTTCAGGCCTCTGGCACGTTTCCTGAACGTAGGAGAAGAGCGAATTATCACTACCGGTTCACCCGTCTTGACTGGTGAAGTCGTATCACGAACCGAAGACATTTCTACTCTGAAACTGTTGCTCACGGGAAATGACAGCACGGGATTAATTGCAGGTAAAGATCCCAAGATCCGCAAAGCGGAACTGAATTCGAGGATGTCCCTCCTTGATCAACTAATTGGCGAACGAGAACAAGCCTTGGCGAGTCTCACAAACGCACCAGCGGAGATCGTTGGCCAGATTCAGCGGCTGGATTCGGCAATTCAGGATGTCACAGAGTCCGCAACAATCGCGGAAACCGAGATGACGCTGCGGGAGTCCGAACGTCGCGATGCATGGACAGAGATTCAGCGAATTAAGTCACGGTCGATCTCGGTCAGAGAGCTGCTCGGCAGATTTGCGCTGCTGGAAAGCCAATATAAGACTGACCTTGATCGGCTCTCCGCGAGCATCGAGGCCGGTCAGGTACTGAAACAGGTTCAGGTAGGACAATGTCCTCTCTGCGGCGCGCCGGTAGGGGGACACCAGCACGACGGGGTTCCGCAGGACGAAGATATACAACGCCTTCTTGGAGCGTGCGAGGCGGAGAGCACCAAAATTTTTCCTTGTTGCGCGATCTGGCCGAGACGGTTGAAACCCTTCATCAAGAAGAGACGAACCTAGCCGAGGATGCCGAGGCGCAAAGTGTTGTCCTCGATACGGCGGTGCGTCGTCTTAAAGAGATACTGGAGCCTACCGTTCGCGATACGCGATCGCGGCTTTCCTCACTGATCGAGGCTCGTGGCAAGTTCCAGAAGGCAACTGCACTGGCCGAGGAACTGGACGAATTCAAGAAGATGAGAGAAGTTGCCGAAAAAGATTTGAAAACCCGGTCATCGAGATCAAAAGATACGATTGTTGTCGAGTCGAGCGAAGTGGATCAGTTTTGCCAGACGGTCGAACAGTTTCTGCGTGACTGGAAGTATCCAGATTTGACACGCGTGACGTTTAGCGAAGAAAAACAGGATCTTGTAATCTCTGGCAAGAATCGAGGTAGTTACGGAAAGGGTTTGCGCGCGATTTCGTATGCAGGATTTACAGTTGGCCTACTGAAATACTGCCAACTTGGGAGACTATCCCATCCTGGTCTCGTCATCCTAGATTCCCCCCTTGTAACGTTCCGTAAACCTGACGTGCCCGAGGGCGAGGCAATCACCGACGACGTGAAAGAGGCATTCTACGTCGCATTGGCGCAGACGCCCGCGACTGAGCAAGTGCTTATTCTGGAGAATGAAGACCCGCCCATGGCGATCCGAGACAAGATTAACTACATTCATTTCAGCAAATCGGCCATTGGACGCTATGGCTTTTTCCCGACGTAGCAAGAATCAACCCCGGCTCCCTTGCGGGAACCGGGGGATGACGCGAAGCCGCTCTACGCAGCCTTTTTCTTGACGGCCTTGGGTGGAATGTCGGCCTTCGGCTTGCGATCCAGCTTGCGGATCGCACGGGCGCGGATTTCCCACGTCTTCGTGGAAATGACCGCCTTGCCCGCTCCGACGACCTGAACCTCGCGGTCGTATTCGCTGGAGCGGAGCTCACCTTCGACCATGACATGATCGCCCTTGCCGAAGTCCTTCACCGCGTCGGCCAGTCCGTTCCAGGCGATGACGCGATGCCAGTCGGTGTGCGACTGCCACTCGCCGGACGTCTTGTCCTTCCACGAGACCTTGGTGGCGAGACGCAGGATGGCGAAGCCATCGTACTGGTCGGCCTTGTCGGCGATGAATCCGACGAGGGTCACGCGGTTGGTCCAATGCGGGGCGGCGTTCGTTTTCTGTTCCGTCTTTTCGTTCTTTTTCATGTGTTGTTCCTTTTCTGGTGAAGGCTTGTTTGGTTCCTTCGCAAACGAAGCGGAACCAAAAGCCGGAACGAAAAGGACAGAGCGACGATTTGCCGGGGAGCGGCGCGGGAGCGCAACCGGCAGGCGGCATGACAGGCGCATTGTCCTGGCGGGACGCCTGCGCGCTGCAAGCCGTGTACCGGCAGGCCAGCGGAGCGGACACAGAACAAAGAACGAATGGAACAGACGCGCCACCCGGCATCCACCGCCGCGAACCGGAGACCACCCGACGACAAGGCAGCCTCCGGTACAAAGCGGCTATGCGCTCACCATCTCGGGAGAGGACACGGACGCGCGGGCATGGAGCCAATCGGCGGCGGCCTGAGCCTTGGACGCGGCGGTGAATAGGGCGCGCTTGTCGGCTCGAAGGATGCCCAGCCAGTGCGCGAGGTAGGCGGCGTGATCGGGGCGGGGATCGTTGGCGATTCCGAAATCCGCGCAGAGGAAGGCCGCGCCCAGCTCGGCCACGAGTTCCTCGGCGGCGTAGGCGGCTTCGTCAAACCCGCTCTTCAAGTCGCGGTTGAGGCGGTGAGGGGCTCCGGTCCAGTGAATGCTTTCATGCGCGCGGGTGGCGTAATATCCGGCAGCATCCTTGAACGATTCGAAGGGCGGGAGCTGGATGAAATCGCCGGACGGACTATAATAGGCGCGGCTTCCGCCGTGATGCACCTCGGCGTCCAGCTGGGAGAAGAATTCTTCCGCCTTGGCAATCCGCTCCTCTTCGCTCAGCGGGTCGGCAACCGGCGGCAAAAATCCGTCCACCTGCTCGGCGTTGAAGACGTAGTAGGCCCGCGCCAGAATCCGGCGGTTGTGGTCGTGGGAAGATTCCGCGGGTTCGCGCTCGGCTCCGTCCTGCGGTTCGTCGCCGGGCTTGTCGTTGAACTTCCAGAACACTACGAGGGCGGATTTCTCACCCTTGCGGACTTGCGCGCCCAGCTGCTGCCATTGCGGATAGGTCGCCCACAAGCCCGAGCCGTAACCGCGTTTTTGCGCAATCGCCCACAGGTTCAATACATTGATGCCGCGATAGGCTTTGCGTGAAATGGCATTCGTTGGCGCGAAGGTGTCGGCCTTTCCCTTGTGCCATGGCATGCGCCATTCGCCCGCGCCGCTTTCGAGGGCTTCGATAATCTGGTCGGTTACGCGCTGGTAAACGTCCGCTCTTTCGTTTTGGTCTTTCATCTTGTCTCCTTGGTGGATGGGGTTGTTTAAAAAAAACAACCCCCGAGCCCCTCGGCGGCGAGAGTGGGGAGGCAAGGTCACAGGCCGGAGCGGCCGGAGGGGGATCGCCCATCCTTGGAGCGGAGCGGAAAGGACGCAGCGAAGCGGAGAGCTGCACAAGCGAAGCGCGGAAGCTTGGGGAGACCGGCTGCGAAGCCGAAGGGTCAGCCTTGACCGCGCCAGGGGCGAAGCCCCTTAGGAGAAAGGATTTGAAGCTGCTAAACCATGAAAACATAGAAAGGAGATAATGTTGATTCACACAAGCTTGAACCGAACCGAGGTCTGGCGCTAGGGTGACACGATGTCTACGAATCGGGTTCCTTGGCGCGTGGGCTGGAGAATCGGAGAGCGAGGGGTTCAGTGCTTGAAGAAGGAACATATGGGGAAGCTCGAACGTTTCGCACGTGAAGTAGGTCAGGGAGAGCGCGGTTTGGCAGCGTGTACGTACAGCCTCGTGATGATCGCTTCAGGGACGTTGTCATGAATGTTTTCGACACCCACGCGAAGATCGTTGGCGATTACGCCAAATACATTCGCAGTTTCATCAATATCGCGGACGCAGGAATCCTCAAGGAAGTCGACCACGCCCTTGAAAAAGGGAAGCTGTGGCCTGAACCACTACTGCAATTCAACCCGGCTTACGAGCTAGCCGGTAGCGTCACGGAAATTGCCAAGTCTGGCCAGCTTCACGGTGCCATACCTGACATCTTTAAGGGCTATTCCTTGTATCGCCATCAACTTGAAGCGATCACACTTGGTAGCAACGGTCAGGATTTCGTCGTAACCTCCGGGACGGGCTCAGGGAAGTCCCTAACCTACATCGCTTCGATCTTCCAAAAGTTACTGACCGAACCTCAACTGAGCGGCGTAACCGCGATCATCGTCTATCCGATGAACGCGCTCATCAATTCCCAGACAAACGAATTTCGGACGTACCAAGAGAATTACGAGCGAGCCACGGGCAAGACCTTTCCAATCAGCTTCGGTCAGTACACAGGCCAGGAGAAGGAAGAGGTCCGGAGAAGATGCGGCAGAACCCGCCGCAAGTTCTCTTAACGAATTACATGATGCTGGAACTCCTGTTGACGCGGCTACAGGAACGGTCCATCCGAGGAGCGATATACGACAACTTGCGCTTCCTCGTGTTCGATGAGCTTCACACCTATCGGGGCCGTCAGGGAGCCGATGTCGCAATGCTCATCCGCCGCATTCGCGCTCAGTGCAAGCAGTCGATCACATCCATCGGCACATCAGCCACCATGGTGTCAGTTGGCAGCCTCGCTTCGCAGCGAGAGGAGGTCGCGAAAGTTGCCACCACAATGTTCGGTCGACCGTTTCGTGCTGAGCAAATCATCAATGAGACGCTGACCCGCTCCTTGATCTACTCCGGAGATGTTCCCGATCGCAAGGCTCTCGCGAGGGCGATCGGTGAGGGCATAGATACCAGCGCTGACGAGGCGAAGCTTCGGTCGCACCCGGTTGCTGTCTGGCTGGAGAACCGCATTGCGCTCGAAGAACTCGAAGGCCAACTCGTTCGTCGGAGGCCGCAGCCGATTGGTAGCGTAGTGACCGCTCTCGCCGAAGAGTCCGGACAATCAGAGGAAATCTGTCGGACGTGCCTTGCCGACCTTCTGCTTTGGATTAGCACTGTTAACCAGCGACTCCGAAGCACCGGGTCGCGTTACACGATCCTTCCGTTCAAACTTCACCAGTTCATCGCTCAGACCGGCTCAGTTTATACGACGCTCGATCAAGGCGAGAATCGTTTCATCACGCTTGAGCCGGGGATATATAAGAAGGACGAGGGCAACAAAAAGCCACTTTTCCCAAACGTCTTTAGCCGGTCAAGCGGACATCCCTTCATCTGTGTGTCTCTCGCAGGCAGTCGATTGGAGCCAAGAGAGTTTCGTGAGAGTTCGGACGAGGAAGAGCGAGCGGATGATGGGTATTTAATTATCGGCGAAAATATATGGGACCCGGTGACCGATCTCGACTTTCTGCCCGAAGCGTGGCTTCGAACAACGAAAAGCGGAACTGTTCCAGACTCCAAGAAAGCCGCCCGTTTCCCACGGCGTATCCATTTCGATGAATACGGAAACTTCTCGGATGCGGGACCGATGAACTTCTCGGGTTGGTTCATGCCTGCGCCGCTTCTCTTTGACCCTACTGGTGGTGTGTTTTTCGATACGAAGACGAATGATGGAACGAAACTAACGAAACTAGGGAGCGAAGGTCGCAGCACGTCGACCACGATCACTGCTTTCTCAATCCTTAATCAACTCAACGATGCGGGCTATGATCCTAAAGATCAAAAACTCCTCAGTTTTACCGATAACGTTCAAGACGCCGCGCTTCAGTCCGGTCATTTCAACGACTTCGTACAGGTCGTGCAACTGCGAACAGCTATTCACAAGGCACTTGCCAGTGCACCAGACCGTACTCTGACATATGCCACTATTGGCGAAGCAGTCTTCAGGGCGCTCTCCTTGCCGTTTCTCGACTTCGGAAACCGTGACGAGGAGCCAACGTTAGCGCCCGTCCGCAGGGACTACGAAAATGCTCTCCAGTCCTTCCTCTTCTATCGCGCCATAGCCGACCTCCGTCGCAGCTGGCGAATCGTGCTTCCGAACCTCGAACAGTGCGCCCTACTGGCGGTGGATTACGCGCACCTCGATGAAATAGCCGGGGAGGAGGGGTTCTGGGCCGACACGCCTTTCGTCCGCGACCTATCCCGCACCGATCGGCACGACTTCTTGTCAACAGTTCTGGACTTCTTTCGTCTTGAATACGCGCTCCATAGCGAAAATTTCCTAACCGCATCGCGCCTGAAGGAAAGCGAAAAGGATTTTCGCGAGCGGCTCAGACCGCCATGGTCCCTCGATCTGCACGAGGATCTTCGTGAACCGTGCGTCATCCGCCTCGATCCACTTCACAGATCGGCAAGGCTTTCCTCGAAGAGCATGGGGCCCGCCAGCGCCCTCGGAAAGTACATCAAGCATGTCGCCAAACAAAAGGACTTTGATCTCGATGACCTTCGAGGAGATCGTTATCGCGATTTTATTTTGCAGTTGATGCGCAAACTCAAGGACGCTGACTATCTCTTTGAACAGACAGCGCGGAGTGAGAAAAACGAAGATGTTCCGGTCTTCCGCCTGAGGATCGAAAAGTTGCTGTGGAAGCTGGGTGATGGCGAGACGGTGAAACCGGACGTGATCAAACGGCGCTCGTATCTTGACCAGAAACCAAAACCGAACCTGTTCTTTCGTGATATGTACCGGGAGTTTTCTCCATCGAAACGTCTCCGAGCCGAAGATCATACCGGACACGTAAAAACCGAGGATCGTACTGAGCGGGAAGAAAGGTTTCGAGCCGGGTCAATCAGCGCGCTATTTTGCTCTCCAACGATGGAGCTCGGCATCGACATCGGCGGACTCAGCGTTGTTCACCTCCGGAATGCTCCTCCAAACGCCGCGAATTATGCGCAGCGGTCGGGCCGCGCGGGCCGCAGTGGCCAAGGTGCGTTGATCTTTACGTATTGCTCCAGTTACTCCCCTCACGATCGACACTACTTTCATCAGCAGCCCGCACTTGTCGCAGGCGTGGTCCAGGCTCCCAGGCTCGACCTCTGCAATCGCGAGCTGCTCCTGACACACCTGAACGCCCTCGCCATCAGTGAGGTCGGATTGCCCGGACTCGAACCCCAAGGTGGCGAACGACCTTCGCTGATGCGTCTCGTTGTCGACGACAACGCCGACATGCCTCTGGCGCCGGGAGTTCGCGATGGCATGCGCATTCCTCCCGAAAACTATGCGTCCATTAAGGCTACATTCCGGCGGGTGATCAAGGATTTCGAGATCGAACTCACCACTCGCGCGGGTAGTTGGTACTCTGACGACTGGATTGACCACAATTTAAGCACACTTGCGGACCATCTTGACTCTTCGATGACACGATGGCGGCGGCTCTACCGTTCGGCTCGGACGCTTTTGACGCGCGCGACGCAGCCGATTGAGAGCGGTCGTCTGAGCATCGGCGGCGACGAATACAAGAGGTACAAACGATATCAGGATCAGGCCAATCGACAGCTCAGTTTGTTGCGTAACGATGTCGGGGGCGCTGCCGAGCGATCCGAATTCTACCCCTACCGCTATCTTGCGTCGGAAGGTTTCCTGCCTGGTTACAACTTCACGCGGTTGCCGCTCCGGATTTTCATACCGGGCGGCAATACGACCGGCGAGTTTATCTCACGGCCACGCTCAATCGCGCTACGCGAGTTCGGTCCGCTCAATATTATCTACTACAACGGTCGCAAGTACCGCGTTTCGCAACTGGTCGTGCAGGACGCGGAGTCGTCGCTCATTGAAGCCAAGATCAGCACGAAGGCAGGTTACTACCTCTCCGGGGAGCAAAAAGACCTTGAGATTTGCCCCTTTTCCGGGGTCAACCTCGGCGACAATGCAAATAAGGAACATCTCCATGATCTCCTCGAAATGTCCGAATCCCGAGCCGAGGAGGTCGATCGGATTTCGTGCGAGTGGGGTATTTACTTCACTCAGGTGACCCCTACCGGTTGTGGTCGGCGTCTGAGCCGACGGCGGCACACCTGACCAGAGATTTGTATGGCACTGGATCGACGACAACCGCCTGCTGCACGAGGCGGTAGAAGAGTTT